>JAFMVD010000060.1 GCA_025499625.1 Carboxylicivirga fragile
AGTGCTACTTCATATTTTATAATGCTTGATGGTAACACATTAATAACAGTATTTGCATCTGATTTTAAAGAGTAGATATAGGAAAGTTTATTTCCGCTCTCCATACGTATTTTTGAATCCAAACGACTAATGTCTTCTTGGCCATTATCGTTAATCGCAATTACAGCTTCAGCTACCGCATATTGGTTTTGCAGATGAAGACGTAATATGTCCTTTTCTATTTTTCCAGATTTTAGAGAAGCGGTTCCATGAACACGTTTGCTTATTTTCATATAAACATCTCCCGCCGTTTGACGAGATACCCAGAAGCATTGACCTGGAGCTATAGTTCCATCAAATGTGTCGGATGGAGTTGATATACCTGTAGTAACATTAAATGTTGCCAATGTCCGGTTTGCAGGATCACTTCCAGTTCGCACATATACTGATCCAGTTGTGTTTCTGAAGTCACCAGTACTTGGATCTTCAGCTACTAACTTGTAATACGATGGATAGGGATTAGCAATTAATTGCATTCCTGCAATAAGCGTTTTAGATAAATCAGTATTATTCAGTGTTCCTTTATGTCGGACATCTTGAATAGTTCCTTTCAGGCCTATGGCATAGCCCGTTAATGGATCAGTGTCAAGACTACCACCAGTTAAGTTATTCCATCCACCACTATAACCATAAACATTATAACTGCCTGTGGCATCATAAGAACTCATTTTTGCATTTGAAATAGAATGCCCAACATACCAGTAACGATTTAATTCGTAATTCCAGTTAAGGGTTACATCACCTATTACGTTACCTTCTACAATAAGCGAACTTGGTTTAGAGTCTGTGTTTTCAACAATAAGGTCGCCGTTTAGGGTGGCATCACTATTTATGCGAACTGTAGCTCCAGGTTTAATTGTTAAGCTAGCGTTATTAGCGATCTCAAGATTTTTCATTTCTACATTAGTGGATGTTATAACTGGGAAAACATCACCATGATAAGGATGTTCAGGAATAAAGATATCTGTAGAATTATCTGGAACAACTCCAGTTGACCAATTTTGAGGTACATTCCATACATTTGAAGCTCCTAACCATCCTTCTGTAGCTATATTGATAGTGTAGTCTTCTATTTCACCTGTACCTGCTCCGCAAGGAGTAGCAGGATTGTTTTGATCCGTAATTTGGACTCGCATTCGTGTAGCCCCATTACTTGCTGATGCAGGCACCGTTATTGATCCATTAAATACAATTACACCTGTTGATGTCGTATTTCCAAGATCAATTTTTTCATTTGTATCTTCAAAATCACCATCACCGTTCCAATCTATCCATACATAGGCGTAAGCTCTGCCTCCAGCATTATAAGCTCCCAGGTCAATATCATAAGATTCATTCACGATCATTTCTGATGATTGTGATAAATAATCGCCGTATCCTGCATCATCGCCACTTGTATTGTTGACTGTATTAACGATGACATTGGTTAAATAGCGATTGCCATTTGAAGTATGTGCCGATGGGCAATACAAGCCAATATTTACTTCCTCTGATTCAATATTGGTAAGGCCAGTAGCAGTTGCTGTTAAGGTAACTATGTTGGAGGAAGTAAATGATAAATTAGTAAATGTAGCAAGTCCATTTGTAGCTGTTGAGTTAACTGTAGTACTTGCTCCAGGATTCATCACAATACTTACGCTATTTGTGATTGATACAATACCTGAATAATCGGTGTCGATGTTCCCATTAACATCGCTTGCAGCAACAACGGGTACGTTTGCTAAAGCAACATCTACAGTTGCATAAGCAGATGGTTGCTGATCATATGTAAGTTCAGTGGCAATCACATCAATGGCAATAGCTCCACTGCTCACAGTTTGATTCTTTATAAAATCATCACCAAGTCCGGTAACAATATCATTACTTTTAATTTCAAAATCGAAACTATCACCTTCCACGAGACCAATAAGGTCAGTATTTAACCAGATCTTAAGTTGATATGTTTCTGAAGCAAGATTGGCAATGGTTATTATATCAGTGCCTGTAAATGTAATTGTAGAACTGGTAATGCTGCCTGCTAAACCAGCTACATTAAGATCGGGTCCAAATAGTAATGCACCGGCTATGGCCTCTGTCCAGTTATCAATTGTGTTACTTGCACCTTTGCTTATCACTAATTGTTGCAATCGTGTTACATCATTGTACAGTGAAGTGTTATCAGTAATGAGTACATCCATCACTTGAACAGAGTTAGCTTGTGAATTTGCGATAGAGCTAATCGTACTTGGTTCAGTGTCTGTTCCGTCAGCTATCTGAGAGGTTGCAGCGTAAATGCCGCCAACCTCTATGTTGTCGATGCAAAAAGCCAATGGTCCATCAGAAGTATTATCGTCATTAAACCAAGCGAATTTCAATGTTGCCATTGATCCTGTGTGAGAAGATAAATCTATTACTTTATTTGTCCAAGCATTGCTTCCATAGAATTCTTTAGGATCACTTATCCGTTGATCACCACCTCCTGTATTAATATAAACTTCTCCGTAATCATATACGGTTCCACTCCATATTTCACCTTCGCATTGCCAATCGAATGACAAACTTGCCGATTGCAAATCAGTTAGATCTATATTTACTTCAATCCAAGATTCGGATTCACTGTCTTCATCGTAATCAGCAACGGTACTTGCTCCGTCTCTAACGTAAGTGGAGCGATTACCTCCAGCAAATACATTTGTACCTCCTAGAAGCCAATTGTTATTACCAGTATTGTTTGTACTCCATTCAGGATACCCATCTGCATTATCTTCCCAATCTTCGCTAAGAACTGGTACTTTTGCAGGTGTATTGGCATTGCTTTCGATACCAGATGAGTAAATACCATTACGTGAAGAAAATGCCTTGTAGTAGTAAATGGTACTGTAATTAAGTGGCGAATGATCAATTAACAATAAGTCACCTCTATAAAGTACAGTTCCTCCTCCTGGTAATACATCACCTTCATCATAACTTACGCCTTCTACCGGAATACCAAATGTTCCATCAGATGACCATACCACTAGTACGTCATCATCGTAAGAATTTTTTGTCCAACTCAAATTATTTAACAGGTCATTTGGGTTAGTTGCAGAAAATGAAGCAGGATCTTCAATTGTTCCAGTTATATGCACATCATCAACGCAGAAACCCGGATTTTCGGCAGTGCCACCCGTATAATTGCGCCATCTAAATCCAACTGTAACTATATCATTAAGGTAACCATTTGCAAAATTATAGGTTTCGGTATTCCAAGTTGAAGAATTTTTATATTCTTCACTGTTTGATACTCTATTACCATCTACATATAATTCGCCAAATGCACTATTGTTTCCATTTAGCATCCATTCGAAGGTCATTTGAGCAGAAGTGAATCCTCTCAAATCAACTTTTAATTCCATATAGGTATCCGAAGAATAATTTATGTCGTAACCTGCAGTAATACCATTATCGCCTGATATATATGCGGATTGTGTGCCTGTATTGGCCAATGCTTTACCTCTTACCCAAGCGTTTTCATAGCCTGAATTAAAGTTCCATGCAGAAACATCTCCTTCAAACCCTTCGTTGAA
Organism: Carboxylicivirga fragile; assembly: GCA_025499625.1. Lineage (GTDB taxonomy): Bacteria > Bacteroidota > Bacteroidia > Bacteroidales > Marinilabiliaceae > Carboxylicivirga > Carboxylicivirga fragile. Next base: position 3,585 of record JAFMVD010000060.1, read on the forward strand.
TGGTAAAGAAACAGGCAAGCTTACTTCTGTAGTTAATGCACTTGAATAAGTACCTAAGTTAACGGACCATATAGAATAGTTTAACTTTCCAGAGAATTGACCAGTGTGCGTAAATGCTTCTAAAGAACCAACATAAATTACTTCTCCACCCCCAGAAAGGTAGTCTCCCACTGTGTAGGTTGTTCCACTTTCAGGTCTTCCAATTGATCCATGTGATGAATAAGCAATTATTACATTATCATTATCGACACTTTTTTGCCAAGTTAAGTCTACTTCTGTGGCCGAATTAGATGAGCCTGAAAAACTTTGTGGACGTGCTACTTCACTTCCAATGATTCTTACTTCATCAATACAGAATGCTGGGTCTTGTCCAGATCGTCTATCATTATACCATCTATATCCAAGGTCAAAATTTGTTCCTATGTATGCGGTAATATCCACTGCCCGTTCAACCCAAGTTGCCTGATTAGCTAACTCAATATTAGGGATTAATTGAGTATTTCTATTTTCGCGAACAGATCCTCCGTCGTAGCCATCTTCTGCTATTCCCTTCCAGTAAAAAACCAATTCCGCACTCTTGTAGTTTGAAGGAATTGCGACTCTTTTTTCTAAGTAAATTGTAACGTTATTTGTAACATCATGATTGTAGGCTGCTGTTGCTCCTCCGTCATTAGAAATGTACGCTGAACCGACACCCAAATAAGATTCAGCATTACCAATAACCCATTCATTTCCTCTTGATGGACCACCTAAAGTCCAACTTTGCGCATTCCCATTTTCAAAATCTTCATAGAATATCGTTGCAGAACTAAGGCTTTTTACCTCAACAGAACGTTGAAGAGAATATTCAAAAGTTGTTGCATTATAAGACCAAATACGAAAGTATGTTGTTGTGCCTGGGGTTATTCCAGATTGTGTATGGTTTTCTAGTGATCCTTTGTAAACAATTGTAGATCCATCACCAATATCATCATTTAAGTTGTATTCTGTGCCAATGGTTGGCATACCACTTAGCTCAGAACTAGCCATTGTAATTATGACAGGTTCGGATAAGGTGTTAAGATTCCAAGTTAAATCAACTGAATTACTTGTTAGGTTTGACGCTGTGAAATTAGATGGTGCTTCGATGTTTGTTGCAACCAGTTCAATGTCATCATATGTAATTCCATCATTCCTTGTTGTGCTAGTTGCTCTATAGTTATCTTCTTGTCCAAAACGTATTTGTAAGTATGAAGCGGGTAATTGACTACTTAGTGCAGATAATAGATCAAGACCTTCAACACTAATCCAATTACTTGCACTGCCCATGTTTGCATTAATGTCATATACTTCAACCCATGTTTGAGAGTCATCATTACCTGTTCGAACCCAAACTCTATCGTTCGGGTTGTCTTCTTCGCCATGATGCGTAAATGCGAATGAAAGGTAAAACTCTTTTAGATCTGGAAATGCGGAAATATCAACCAATGCTGTTAAATAATTAATAGTTTGGTTGTTATCCCTTTCTGTGTCAAGTGTTGCAGCATTGCTCCCTGTATGATAAAAGTTATTACCCGCTGCTAAACGCAATCTTCCTCTGTTATCTTCTGAATAAGTCCATGTATTAGTTAAGACAGGAATAGGATCAGTACTCGTTGTATAGGTTTCGTTACCAGCTTCCTCAAATCCTTCGGTCCAAAATTTTGCCGTTTGTGCTTTGCTAATACTAAGTGATGCGATGGAAAGCATTAATAACAAAGAAGATAATCTTTTCATTTTGTCTGTTTAAACTTGTTATAAGGCGTTGTACGTAATGTTTAAGAATAGTTTTGCTAATTTGGACAAAATAATCAAAAACCTTTACGAGTGTCACAAATTTGTCGATTATCAGTCCTTAATATAGTTAACGTTTGTCGATTCAATTTGTGGTTGACAAAGAAAATAAAAAACTACTTAACAGCCAATGCTTTTTGATTATAGAGCTACTTTGTTAGATTAAATTAACAAACAGGTAGTGTTAATACGAAGATAGCTTCAGTGTGCTAACGACAGGAGGTGTCTGATGTAAATGTTTACTCCACCTTTCTCAATGCCTTCCACTCAGCAATGCAACACACTTTTCCTTTAAGTACAGGGCATTTGCTTTCTAAAATACTTTCTACATCAGAAGGTTTTGAGATGCCATTGAAGAGCTCTGATGGGAATTCAGTATCACTTAGTTCTAATTCTGTATCAACATTGCGTAGACCAAATGTGCGAACATGAATCTCTTCGAAGCCCGGCATTATCTGATTAACATCTATAACATAACTGAATGCACCAACACGATCTTCGGCTACAACAGGTACAACATGGAAAGCTCTTTCGACCTGAGGTAATAATAACTGGCGAAACTCCCGGCCTGAAATGCCCAATACCATAGATACAACAATGCCACCCGAAATAACTATTTCACCTGGTTTGTAACGCTGGTAGTTAAAGTGAATGGGGTGTGTATTTTTGAAATAGGTGGCCCAAAATAAGTTCTCACTTTTACCCACAGGTCGAACAAAGGGATGTAGTATTAAATCTCCTGATGCAAAATCATTAATCTTATTCTCGATGTTGATGCCTCTTACACGTGCCAGTATTTTTTCTTTAAAATGATGGTTACGCATAGTGCTCTCCGAATCTTCTAATTGATTATTTGAGCATTCAATGTATGGAAACAGCGTTACGCGTTCGAGAGCAAATACAGGATCTCCTTTTTGGTTGGAAAGCACATGCTCCGATACAATAGTAGAATACTTTTTGTCAGAAGTGGCATTTATGGCTTTAATTCGAATAGTACATGAAAAGGTATCTCCTGCAAAAGCCGGATTGAGGTATAAAGCATTTCGAACCTCGAGATGCAGTAAGCTTGAATGTGCAAAGTTTTCAACGCCCAGACTCAATGTTAGATTTAACAGGAATCCGTAAGGTAAAAACATTTCGTGAAAGCCCAATATGCCAGCAAACTCACGACTGTTTTCGGGATATGAAGAAGTAGGCATAAGTCCACTCCACGAGCTATGAATTGATTCGTCAACTGTAATGTTAAAATGACTTACAATTTCCTGACCAATAAATACCTTGTTTAAATCGAGGCCGTAACTTACTTTTCTGTTTGGTTTGATAAATCCTTTCATATACCGTAATTCTACGGTGACAAAAATAGAGTATTTACAAGATATACTAGCATGCTTATCAGTTAATAAGGCAACGAATGTTAGGCTTACTTACAATCAAAACTGATATTGTAAAGTTTTACTTTCAGATCCTCATCTATCCATTAATTCAGGTTTGAAATATTAAGATGGTTGGAGAAAAAAATATAGTAATTGGCAATGCAAGATCTAAATGCATGTTAGTTTTTAAACACAATGGCACGTAATCGTTTTTATTTCAACAATAAATTGTGTGATGTCAGCTCATTTTTATTTAACAGAGGGCACAGCTACTTAATTTCAATATTGAGTTCAGCTCCTGCCAGATCAGAATCACTTCCATAGTCAATAACACCTAATATACTGTACTTAGCTTTCGGCAAATCAGTTGGTAAATGAAACTTTATGGCTCTTTTACCTCCTGGTAAAACTGTAAATGCTTTTGTTTTTACACGTTGACTATCGCCAGTACCTAAATTAACAATGTCTAAGTACGGCGCACAATCTAGTATTGTCTCTCCTGAGTTTTCAACCTCCATACTAAGAATTTGCAACGTGTCTGATGCCATTGTGTTCTGCGTAAAACTAACGATGCTTGCTTCTTTATAGGTGACCGTTGGTGGCGTTTGGAATATATGAATCAAAAACTGGAAGGTCTGCAATATCTGCATACCAGTTTCATTCTCGGCGCCTCCACCAGATCCTGTTTTTTCTTTAGAAAGTTTCACGGCAGCTACGGCCCACCTGGCATTGTTCGCCTCAGGAACGTTGGGTACTTGCATCATGATTTCTACATCTTGTGTTACTCCCGGAGCTATCTCAAAAAAGGCTGGAGATGCTGATAACCATTGCGAACATCCGTGTTCATATTCGGTGTCGGTTATCAATTGGGTTTTGCCCTTATTACCATCAGAGGCAAAATTATTAAATGTTACTTGAAAAGTTTGCGGTGTGCTTCCATTGTTTGTTACCCTAATCTTTTGACCTTTATAGCCACCAAGTGATTCTTTATAGTATAAACGTGATGGTGTAACTGAAACGCTTTGAGCTGCCAAACCTAAGGGGAACAATAAACAAATTAGTGTATATGCGATCTTCATATTTTATTTTTTACTTTCTGACGTTATTAATTAGCATAATTACGAACTTCCGCTTCCGAAGTTTTGTATTTTTTCTTAAAAGATTTTAAATATTTTTTGGCCTCCTTTTCGCTCGCAAACTCACCAACCGAATAATAATACATGTCGCCCTCTTGATACTTATAGATAATGGCAATATCCGGCAGTGCTTCTTCAAAGTCGATGGGCGAATACTCTATGGCCGTAGATTCAATTTGTACCCTGTACTTATTTCTATCATCATCGGAGCTTATGGTTCTAAAAGCCTTATCGGTAGTGATTGTTTCGCTTGATACCTCTGTAGTAGAGCGTTCATTAACCGTAGTCTCTTCTTCTTTAACTGTCAGCTCTACTATATTGGCCTCCATAAAACCCAAATTCTTTATTTTCTTCAATAATTTTTTAGCAGCTGATTTCTTTGATAAGCCAGCTGTTTGATACCAGTAGTCGCCACCGTCGGCTACGATGCAATAAATAGCGGTAACAGTCTGTAGGGTGTCAAATTCCGATCGCATCATTTCTTGCTGTGTTGAATTAAACAAGCGTACGGCATGGCCCTGTCCAAGTTCACTTATGGTACTAATAGGCATTAAGTTGGGGTCTCTGCCATTGTTTTCATCTCTATTGTCTTTCACACGACCTGTACGTAAGATGGCATTCGACCCTGATTTACGACCAAAGTTAATGGTTCGACTACGCTCCGTTAGATGAAAGCCAACATTGTAATTTTGACCCGAACGGGTAACTGTTAATGGAATATTGTTTTCTACAAATTGATAACGCGTTCCTACGGCTCCTTCATTGATGCTTATAATGTAATCGCCATTTGGTAGGTAAAGGCTGTAGTTGCCGTACTGGTCGGTAAGTGTAGTTTGTGGTTCGCCCGATAGTTGATTAATTGCGCTCACGCGAATACCTCCCAATTGAATCGGTTTATCATCGGAGTGTTCGCCGCGCTCAACAAAAATACCTCCGCTCAAACGAGCCCCCTTTGATAATGGAATGGATATGATTTGGTTTCCATCAATGTATTTGTAGAACTCACTTCCACCAAACCAGCCTTCGGTTGCCATTAATGAAATGGTTTCTACTTTGTAATTGCCCTTTGGTAAATGCTGGTATTCTACCTTGCCTTCCTCATTCGATATGAGTTCGTATATGTTTTGCTGCAACATCAAATCATCTTCGGTAAAATTAGTTGTAGTTGGCGTTAAACGAACGAGCATGTTTTCAAAGCCAATCTCATCCCTATCCTTGACACCATTGCCGTTTAAATCGCGAAATACGACTAAGGTAGCTCTGTAGTTGCGGTCGATACCCGCAGGTACATTGATGTTAAACTTAAGACCAAATCCAAATTCTATACGACTCGATACGTCTGATGGCACTATGTAATCGTCGTTTAGTACAGGAGAGGTATTCGAGTTTATGCTCGTACGTTCATACTGATCATTGGCGTATAATAGGAAGTTGGCATATACACTAACTTGAAAACGATCCTGCAAATAATAAAATAACTCGGGGCGTGTTACCAATTGATGACGTCCTTGAATAGTGGTGTAGTTGTAATTTAGGTTAAGGTTTAAGCGCATTTTGTTTTTAGCCAACCAAGCTTCGTAGTTGGCCATGAGAAATAAACGTTGCGGATTATCAAGGGTATTAACATATATAAGCTGTTCATTTAAAAAGAATGGGCCATAATAATACCTAATATTCGTATTAAAACGCTTGTACCTTAACGACAGACGTATGTTTGAAACAAAGATGGGGTCTACATCGGGATGACTTTGAAAGCTGTTTTGACCAGCAAATACATTAGCAAAAAAACTGGTATTGGTGCGTAAGCGTGTTCGATACTCAAAGCCCAAGCCCCCTGTATTGGTTTCAATTTGATTGGTAGCGTAGGTGATGTATTCAGGCTTTATCACATAGCTATGCCCTTGGCTTGTGTACATCAGTTGGGCAAAATATTTTGATCGGCGGGTAAATACAGTATCCGAAACAGTTCCGTTGGTAGCTATAAAACTGGGCTGATTTGAAAAGAAAGAGGCTCCTCCACGCAATCGCATAGATGGTTTTAGCTGATAAGCTAAGGTCAAGGCCCCATTAACGACACCTCTTCGGGGCGCATAAGCTTCAGTATTGTATTGTCCATTGGCACTTATGTTGATACCCTTTACAACGCCCTGGTATCCGAGCATCGCACGATAACCTGTGATAGCAGTGGTGTCCAAAATGCTATAGTTCTCAATGCTGTAACCTCCACCCAACTGAATGTTATGTTGGTTGTTAATGCGGTAAGAGACATCGGCTGTTGCGTAATTAGTGGCTAATTGACGCACGGTATGATTAGTCGATTCAAAATAAGCTTCTCCTCTAATGCCATTTCCGCTATATTTATAAAAAGCCCCGTAGCCACTTAAAAAGGGCGTATCAAAGGGCGATGGATTGCCAATGTATAAACCACCTAAGCGGTGTTGTTTGTATTTATAGCTTGCTTTTAAGCCCTGACCAATTAATAGGCTACCACTTCGACCTGCTGTAATATCTCCTACCTCGACATTGTACAGAGGACTAAAGTAGCCGACGTAAAAATAATTCCCCAATAAAGAATTCCAATTCACTTCGTTTTGCACGAAAGTGGACTGATAGTAATACGTGAAATTGCGACTATTGCTTAAGCTTTTATAGCCGTATAAACCTAGCGAACCAAAGGTGTTGTCGCTAAGTACATTAAAGCTATTCCACTCAACAGTTAAAGGAAATGAACTAAATATCGATTCTTCAACCTTTCGTGAGTCTGATAGTTTTAGAAAGTTTACATTGCCTGTCCACCTGCCACCACTAGCATTGTATGATTTTTGATTTTTCACCTCTACCTTTAGTCGGTAGCGCTTTTCTTGCTCAGCAGAGCTTCTAAAATCAGGGCGGTAATCTTCGGCAACTCTTACTACATCAAAGAATAATAAGGTGTCTTGTCCTACTTTTAATCGAATGTTTTTTCTTTGTTCAGAGCTATTCTCCTTACTTCCTTTAAATTGAATCCCCGACTCAGTATTGGCTTTAATGACCAAGTCTTCATCGGCATTGCCACCGTTAACGAGTTGTAAGTAAAATGAAGAAGAATCGGCACCTGCTGGAAAATAGATGGTATTGGATGAAAGCGACGCATTCCAAGCCGAGGTTTTTTTAATTTGTATGTTCCAAATAGCATTGCCCACAGAAAAACCATTCATCGACAAAAATGCATTGGTAACATAGGTCATGTCGCCCTGTAACCTAGTTACGGGTTTTAAGCGAACTGGGATAAAAAGCGTATCATTGGATGAAACGATAATTTCTTTCATCGACTGGCCAAGTAGTTTCCAGCCGGCTGGAGGATTAACCATTAAGGTCATGGTTTGCTCAGAAGCAGTTCCGTTATAAACTTTAAGTACATTGCTAGCAAACTCACCAACTTTCGATTCTACATCGCCTTTTACAAAACTCATGGAAACATTGCCGGAGTTTTGAGCATTTACATATACCATCGTACTAACTGTTATGGCAGTTAATAAGCTTATTATACGGTATACAAAGTTTTGCGGCATCTATCAGAATAAATTATAAATCTTGAGATAAAATATAATCAATGCGCATACTATATGCTCCGGGCTGCAAACCAAAACCTGGAATAACTCTTAAATCCACATTAAATTTATAACACCCGGGCGATACCAAATAATTACCTGCTGTATTCACCCCTGTTGCAGGGCAATTAATTGCAGGATCTGGTGCTGCGGGCGAACCAATTATATATATTGGCGTTAGAATATCTTGAATTGGAAAAAAACCAGGCACTAAACTGGTATTGGATGCGTTACGAAATTGCATTTGTAAGATATCGATGGTTGGTACGGTTCCGCTAGGAGAATAAACAGCAGATACATCCCACTCGCCAGCTACCGTAGTAGTAGCCCCAACATACAAATCCCATTGTGTTCCTATGGCCTCAATGTTTAGCTCACAGGCATTCATAATGGTAACTCCTGAAATGTACTTCTGTACGGTATTAAAATCGAAATTAACGGTTGGTGATGTTTTCAAATCGAAACTAACTGATTGAGCACTAACCAATGTTGTAGAGGTAAAAACAAGCAGAATAAGAATGGTATTTTTCAGTAAACAGCGCTTTAGCATTGCTCTTTGTTTGATTAACTGCCTGTTAAAATAACAAAAAGAAGGTGATTCACCTTCTTTTTGTTGTAAATAAATAAAAGTATTGTTGTTCTATAAATCTTCAACCAATGAATAAACTACCTCAAGGTAGTAATATCCAGCCTGTGCATAATCTGGACCAACCATAGCTACTGTTGAGTTAGGGAAGGTAGCCGGAATAGCTGGTACCATTCTCATGTCTAATCTAAAGCGGTGTGTAGTAGGGTTTCCAGCTGCAGTGCCAGGAAATTGCGAATCAGTACCTGGAGCAGTAGTGCCAATGGCACCTGCCAAGAACTGTGTAGCAGCAGCAGGAGCTCCAGCAACAACGCCAGAGTTACCAAGACCTTTTAGTGATATGAAATTATCAAAGTTTTCAGTAGTCATAGGATTAGCAACTGAAGAGCGAATCTCTAATATCTCCGCAGGTAAAGCAGCATTACCGTTTGTTGAGTAGGCCTCAACCTGAGTCCATGTATCTGAATTAGCATAAACAAACAAATCCCACGATAAAGTAGCATCAACTTCTAGCTGTGTAGCATTAAAACGCGTAATACCCTGCTGGTAGTCGGTGATGTTCTTAAATGCAAAATCCACTTGGGGATTAGTTGTCATTGTTAAATTTAAAATTCCTCTTAAATCCATTGTTACGTAATTGTACTCTTCATCTGAGAGTTGCGCCTTTGAAATTTGAGACATACCCATAAACAAGACTGCGAAAAGAGCGATTTTAATTAGTTGCTTCATAATTGTTTAATTAAATTTCAATTCTTATTATCAAGTTGGGCTTGGAGACGTTAATACGAATCCACTTTGTTTTTGTTACATAAATAATCATTTCTATCAGTACTATTAGTGAAAAAACCTTGTCGGTTCTCATAACCAACTAATAGCGTTTGTCATTTTAAGGTAAAATACTAATAGTTTTAATAAGATGCTAGTTTGTAGGTAATTTTTTTTTGATCCATACTATTGTAGATCTTGTCGGAGATGTGCTTTTAAATGAAAAAAGCTCCGGTAAATACCGAAGCTTTTAGTGGTGACTCAGCAGGGATTCGAACCCTGGACCCACGCCTTAAAAGGGCGTTGCTCTACCAGCTGAGCTACTAAGTCATCCTTGTTTTTCTCAATTGCGGTGCAAAGATAGATCCTTTTCTTTTAATTGCAAATCTTACCCAAAAAAAAGTGACTTTTTTTCAATCTTTTTTTTCTTCCGTAGGCTTGGAGAAACTGTGTTTGTTCGTCAAGTTATTGTGAATTAAATGGTAAAGGTTAAATGATGATATTTTATTAAAACTTGATTTTTTTTCACTTCCGAGCTTAATTATTTTTGGATCAATTTACATGTTTAGAGCAAGGGGTAAATAAAAGTGCAATTGCTAGGAGAGAATTTGAGATTGTGGATGCATATAATACTTCACCATTTCCATATATTTTAGAATATTCAATTGTTATGTTATTAATTAATGTGCTGATAGTCAGCGTTATGGCTGCAGTAAAAGCTAGAAAGACGCGTAAGCACAATAAAGATGAAGAGGACGCCTCTGACGAAGGGCATGACAAATAAACTAATAATCGGAGTGAAGAAAGATAAAACCCGGATTATGTATTAGAATATTATCATGAATATTGGAGAATAAAAAAATACAAGAACTTACTGAGATGAATCATAGCACCGCTATGGTGAATTGAAGCAAGTTAGCGAAGAGACGTGTATTGAAGTAGTTTCAATATGGAATAGATCTTCTATTGCATATTGCGAGTTAAAAGAGGGTGTCCAAAAACTCTGAAAGTATCCGTTCACTGAGCGAAGTCGAAGTGATTATTGGTTGATAATCAGTATTAATCAAATTTCATCTCGACTATGCTCGATGAGCGAGCTTAGTTTTTGGACATCCTCTTTGTTCTTTTAAGTTTTACGGCTATCTGTAGTGCAGAATTATTGACTGTATTTAATCGTGATTTTTATTTTGTACCATCTCATCAAAAAAGGCTATGCTCTATCATGTGTTTATTAACTATATTTGGAGGATATCTAAACAAAGCCATTGAATACACGCATAATCCTCATATTACTATTAAGCCTTGGTTCCTACGTTTATTCACAGGAGAATTATCGAATAAAGAAGGTTAAGTTTAAGGGGAACAAGGTTTTTAATAATCTGAAATTAAAAGAACAGGTTTCATTACGCTCAACATCATATTTAGGAGAAAAAGTTTTTAAGAAAGACGTAGTTAATTACTCAAAAGCTTTGTACGAAGATGATGCAAATCGTTTGACCTTGTTTTATCAGAAAGAAGGTTATCTGAACTTTACTTGTTTAAAACCAACGATTGAAATTCGGAAAAATAGAAAAGTGATCGTCACGTTCAATGTGGATGAGGGCAGGCCAGTAGTTGTTACAAAGGTCAATTACATGGTTGATTCGCTGCATTCGATAGACCAAAGTTTATCTCGTAAAGAATTAAAGAATATTCGATTGCGCTCAAAGTTGCGCGAGAATACTATTTTTAAAGATGATTTTTGCCGACAGGATCAGCAATTGATTAATGAGCAGTTTAATAACATGGGTTATGCCTATTCGCAAGCTCTTTTTGCTATTGATGTTGATACCACTGCCTCGGAAGCAAGCTTGAATTGGCAAATAGTAAGAGGCAAGTTGACGCATTTTGGAGAAACCTTCGTGACTGGTAATGATAAGGTGCCAGAAAAAAAGGTTAGGCGTCAGATGACATTTGAAAAAGGTGATGTTTGGTCGAAAGAGGAAATTGATTTGACACAGAAACGTATTTATAACCTTGGTATGTTTCGCGTGAGTTCTTTAAAAACAATTGCAACAGAAGAGCAGCGCGATACTTTGCCTATTCAAATTAATTTAAAGGAAGCGCCACGTTGGACAACCCGTTTTGGTGCTGGTTATGGCAGAGAGGATAAATTTAGGGTTTTTGGAGAATTGCAGAAGCTTGGGTTTATTACTAGCACAGGGCGTGTTAGTTTATATGCAAAACACTCAGCGCTCGAGCCTTATAATATTTACCTTCGCTATACGCAACCGGCAGTTTTCTTTCCCATTAATACAATGATGATTTATCCTTTTATTAAAAAAGAGAATGAACCTGGTTATTCTGTTGAGAAGAATGGTTTTAACTTTTCTTTTTTGCAAAACTTCACGGATAACTTCAATACGTCTATTACTTTGTTTTATGAGGATGTTCAGCAGGATACAACTGATATTGCTAGTTTGATTGAGCGTGAGTTCGATGAGTCAATTTATACTAAGTCGGGTATATCTTTAGGATTTAATTATTTAAATGGGCAGCCTAAATTAGATCCTGTACGCGGCTTTTCCTTAGCACTAAATGTAAAAACCAATGGTCTTTATGTAACGCGCGACATGCCTTTTTACCGAAGCTTGTTGGAATATAAAAAATACCTGGGGATTAGTTATGGACTAACTTTAGCTTTCAAAGGCAAGGTTGGAGGCGCAAGCGCCACGGATGGTTCCGGCTATCTGCCACCCGAAGAGCGATTTTATGCCGGGGGTGGGCATTCTGTGCGAGGTTGGTCAAGAGCTGATTTGGGGCCAAAAGATCATAATGGAAGGCCAATAGGTGGTAAGAGCTTATTGGAAGGTAGTATTGAGGCGAGATTAAATATTACGCACAGTTTAATTTTTGCCGCCTTTATGGATGGAGGAAACGTGTGGCTCGATTCATTTACTTATCGATTAAAGGAACTGAAATATGCAGCTGGTGTTGGTGTGCGGTATTCTACACCAATTGGCCCTGCAGGTCTTGATTTTGCGCGTCCGCTTTTTGGCGAAGGTAATACCTGGCAAATACATTTTAATATTGGTCATCCGTTTTAAGCATGGTAATGAAAGCATTAAAATACCTTACTTATGCGCTTGGTTTAATTTTATTAACCATGCTACTCTTGCTGGCATTTACTCAAACAGCTTGGTTTAAAAGTATCGCAAAAGATCAGCTTGAGAGGCTTGTAAGCGAACAATTAAATGCAAGCGTGAGTATTGGTGAAATTGAAGGTAATTTCTTTAATAAATTGAGTGTGCATCAGCTTGCACTTACTGGTGATGCCGATTCAACAGAGATGGCTTCTCTTGAGGCCTTGAGGATTCGCTACAGCTTATTTAAACTGCTAAGAAATAAAATTCAGCTTGATTCTATTGTGCTAACCGGTTTGGATGTTGAGTTGATGCAATTGGAGGATAGTACCTGGAACATTGCTCATGTTTTACCTACACGTAAGGAAAAGAAGGATACGGTAAAGGCAAGTTTTCCTTTTGCCATTAACGCTGATAATATCATTATTCGAAACATGCAACTGAAGGCTCAGTCATATATTAATATCCTTCCAAATGCGATTAATGATATTAACCTGGAAACAAGTTTCTATTACGATTCAACCCTGATAAAAACACAATTGAAAGCATTTAGTTTAGTAGCTTCAGAGCCTGATATACGAATTGATCAATTAAGTGCCATTTTCCAAAAACAAAAAAAGGAAATGCAGTTGGATAGTTTGGTCTTGCAAACACGATACTCTAGCATTGGAGCAAATGCTTCCTATGAGGGCTTGAGTGAAAATAGGCTTGACTTAGAAAGTAATCCTTTGAGTAATGAGGAATTAAAGATTTTTATTCCGAGCATTCGCTTGCTGTGCGCGCCAGTTATTGAAACGGATTTTTACAGTTCCAATGATAGTAGTTTTGTTGATTTTAACCTAGGTATTGATGGTGAACAGATTCATTTAAAGGCTCAGTTCTTAAGTCTGAGCAAGGTGCTGAATAAGGAAAAAGTTAAAGTGCCTTATGTGGCAGACGTGAAGTTTGTAAACGTGCATCCCGAAAAGTGGTGGGAAATGCCCAATACAAAAAGCACCATTAATGGTGTTGTATCCATCGCAGGGAATGATTTATTTAATTACAAGGATGGGGCCAAGCTTTTTACTAATTTGTCAAATTCATCTTACCAGGATTTTAAGTTTGATAGTCTGCTAATTAATGCCGATCAGAAAGGGGATAGAATTAAATCTCAATTGAAGTTGCGGTCTCGTTTAGGTTCTGCCCGTGGTTCAATTGTTATAAATAGTTTGTTTGATAATCCTGAATATGAAACCGCATTGGATATTGAAAATATTCTTCTCTCTGAAATTATACCGAGCATTGATAGTTCCGGGATTAGAGGATATGTACGATTACGAGGAAGAGGTTTCTCACTTAAGGATATAAATGCATCGTCATCGATTGACTTGAAACGCAGTGTTATTTATAATGTGCCAATTGATTCGGCCAATATTGAACTAAGTTTGCTTGCTAGTGAATTAGGCGTTTCACTTGGTCATCTTTTTTTACCGGGTGCCAAGGTTGATGTGTCGGGTAATTATGGCCTGAAGAATCGTGGAATTGATATGAAAGCGATCATTGAAAGTGATTCATTACAATTTTTAGATGAATTTAAACTACCGGAATTTGATTTTCACTCCGTAACAACTACGGCAAAAGCATCAGGAAATGTTGATTCACTTGTGGTTAATGGCGAGGTGTTGGTGCAAAGTTTTAAAGGGTTTTCAATTGAAAGTAACAGAGTTGGGGCGGATTATACTTTTAATCTATTGAACGGACAATTTTCAAGTAGTGCCAATGTATTAGCGGAGAAGTTTGTGTCTGGAGGGGTGCTCGTGGATACTGTTGAAGCCAATTTAAACTACCAAGATTCGCGATTGAAAAGTGAATTGAATTTGATGACGGATAGTGTAAACGTGTTTATGAGAAGTGCCTTGGCCATAGGTGATACCATCAGTGTAAACATTCCGGAAATGGAGGTGCTTGCACCTTTCCTTCATTATTACATTGCCGACTCAATAAATGCAATTCATTACAGCGATCATAAAATTGAGGTAGATAATTTGTTGTTTAAGAGTAAACTTAATGATCAATTTCTGCTGAAAGCAGATGGTCAGATAAATAATATTGGGGCACAGGATTTCTCATTAAGTATTAAAAACCTTGACTTACAAAGAATCAATCGTTTTAATATTATACCTGAAGCTATTCATGGTTTCTTAAGTACTAACCTGATGTTGAGTGGCCAACCTTCATCACCCAATTTAGTAATGGATTTTCAACTAACACCAGGTAGTTACGGAGAGTGGCAAACGCCTGCTTTTGAAGGGATTGTGATGTTTAAAGAGCAAAAACTAAATACGCAATTATTAGTGCCTGCTTTGGGCAATGATTTTGAATTAAATTATTCATCGCCACTCGTTTTTGTACTCGATAGTAGTGGATTAGATTTTCAAGCACCGGAAACATTTAATGCACAACTGCGAATTGATTCAGTTGATATTACCCAACCGCTTGAAAAGGAACAGATAAATGTTTCGGCAGGAGGAAGTGTGTGGGCTGATTTGGAGGTGAGTGGTAAGTTTTCAGAGCCACAATTTTATGGTAACCTCGGGCTGCGTGATGGTCTATATCTTGATGAAAAGTATGGCTTTGATTTCTCCAATGCTAACATGAGTCTCAGCTTTGATGGAAATGCCATGAACATTGATACATTCATTGTTAAACGAGAAGATGGGTATCTGTCGGTGAGTGGTGAAGCTGCATTCGACTCCAGTATGATTACTGGCAGAATTGTAAGTTCAACCCTTAAGGCGGATGCTGATAAGTTCTTTTTAGCACGGCACAAAGATTATGAAATTCAGATTGATGCTAATACTTTTATTCAAAGTGTAAATAAGAAACAGGAGTTTGGAGGGAAGATAAAAGTGCTACGGTCTGATTTCTATTTGCCTGCTTTTATTGTTGATGACGAAGAAACAGATTACGAGGATATCCCACTGCTTGTTCAGGCTACAATGGTAAAAGATAGTATTGATGAAAATGTTATTAACCTTTCACCAAAAAAGAAGAAAAGCAAACAATCGAACTTCATGAAATCACTTACAGGACGATTAAGTCTTGAAATACCAAGAAATACTTGGTTGAAAAGTGAGGAGATGAAGATAGAAATATGGGGTGATTTAGAAATAGAGAAAAGTAGTACGTATTTTGAGTTGTTTGGCGAAGTAGGAATTAACCGAGGCCACTATATATTGTATGGAAAGAAATTAAATATACAGGACGGAAAGATAAATTTTCAAGGGGGCGAGACTATAGATCCAATATTAGATTTTAAGGCAATTTACACATACCGCGGGGCCGATAAACAAAAGCGTGATTTGGAGCTTTTAGTTACAGAGCGCTTGTCTGAACCTAAAATTAATTTCACCTTGGATGGCATTGCATTGCCCGAGGCCGATGCAGTTTCAATATTGCTGTTTGGCAAAACAATGGATGAGATGAGTTATGCCGGGCAAAATGGTATTGTTGGATCGATGGGTACAAATATGGTGGCTCAGATGGTGACATCGCAACTAAGCAAAACAATTGGTACACGATTTCAATTGGATATGATTGAGGTGAATGCTACTGAAAACTGGCAGAGCGCTGCATTTGTAGTGGGTAAATACATTACAAATGATTTATTTGTAATTTATCAACGAGGCTTTGGTGAAACCGAAGGTGATGAAATAACACCGGAAACGGTTACCTTAGAATATGAATTAAACCGAATTTTATTCTTCCGATTACAAAGTGGGAGTTCCAAAGATTCAGGTTTTGATGTAATTTTGAAGTTTGAATCGAAAAAAGATTGAAGCAATGATGAATGTAAAAGAGTTAAAATCGAAACATAAGGCTATTTGTACAACATTAGCTGGCAAGAAAGTAAAAGATGCTTTGGATCTGATTCAATCGTTGGCTAAAGAAACACACAACGGAGATATAATTGATGCGCATTATAATCTTGAATTCACTTATAAAAATATTTTACGTTACACAGTAGAGGGCATCTCCGACCCTGAACGCCAAAAAATATATAACCACCTTGTTAAAGATGTTTATCAGTTGTCTGATAAAATATTCACGCACCTACTTGATAAGTATTCGAGTGATATGGTAAGTGAGTTGCAACGAGAGTTTAAGGATGTTGAATTAAGTAGTTTGCTAAACGAGTTTAGTGAATTGTGGGGAAGTATTGAACTCCAGAAAGTGCTTGACGCAAATGCTGAGAATAACAGTGAACTGCAAGAGTGGGGATACAAAATGTTTCAATTCCTTTGGAGCAGTGAGTCCAAGGTTAGCATAGAGATTGATTCGCTGCACAGCTATTTCAAGAATGAAAGTTACCCTTGGCATACGAAATCTTTGATGGTTGCTGCAATCAACTTGTCTCTAATGCACCGTTTCTCGCCTGAATACCTTCGCTTATTAATGGATTTGATGGTTAGTAAGGATGACCAGATAAGTGCCAGAGCCATTACAAGTTTGTTAATTGCATTTTCGAAGTACGACGACCGCTTGCCTTTATATCCTGATTTGTATACGCGTTTTTTCATGTTGATTGAAGAGTATGAAATGGAAACCTTGGTGCAGAGTATAGTCATTCAATTAATTCGTACCCAGGAAACTGAAAAGATTTCACAAAAACTACATGATGAAATTTTGCCTGAGGTTGTGAAAATGCAGCCAAAACTGAAAGAGAAGCTGGATCTTGAGAACATGTTGAGTGAAAATATGATGGATGATAAAAATCCAGAGTGGGATGAGCTTTTTAAAGATTCGCCTAATCTGATTTCAAAAATGGAAGAGCTGACTGAATGGCAGATGGAAGGAGCCGATGTGTTTTTATCTACCTTTCAGCACCTAAAGCATTTTTCATTTTTTAATAATATCTCCAATTGGTTATTGCCGTTTTATTCTAAACATCCCGAGATACAAAAGGCAATCGAAAATGAGGATGACGTGTTTAAGAACGGTTCATTATTAGATGGCTTGGGCGATTCTCGTTTTTTATGTAATTCCGATAAATACTCTTTAATCTTGAGTATTCCACATATGCCTGGTATGCAGAAGGACTTGATGGGACAAATGTTTTCGGCCGAACTGGAACAAATGGCTGAAATAGCAAAAGATGAAGAAGCTTTAAAAGCAAATCAAGGAAAATTGGTTGCTTCTAATCAGTTTATTCAAGATTTGTATCGTTTGCTTAAGGTGCATCCTCAAAGGCATCAGTTGGAAGATGTGTTTAGTGAGCGGATGGATATCCATAATAAGTGGTTTTTTAAACAGTTGCTTGGGGATATTAATTCTCTGAGAGAGATAGGTGAATACTATTTTAAGAAGGAATATTATGACGATGCTATCGATATCTTTCAATTGTTACTGTCAAAAGATAGCAATAGTGAGGCTATCAGTCAAAAGCTTGCTTTCTGTTACCAGAAGTTGAAGCAATACGACAAGGCGCTTAATATGTATTTAAAGGCGGACTTGTTAGGTGATGAAAGTGTTTGGAATAAAAAGAAAGTAGCGCTCTGTTATCGTAATCTGAAACAACCAGAAAAAGCATTGCAATATTATAAGGAGGCCGAAAATATCGACCCAGAGAATTTGCAAACACAAGCGTCGATTGGACATTGTTATCTTGAGCTGGAAAATTTTGAGGAAGCCTTGAAGTATTATTTCAAGGTGGAATACCTTGCGCTGGGTAATAGTAAGGTAGGGCGACCAATAGCGTGGTGTTCATTTGTGTTGGGTAAGTTTGATCAGGCTGAGAAGTATTATCACAAGTTATTGGTAGCTGAAAAAAATAAACATGATTTGATTAACCTGGGGCATACCTTGTGGTGTAAGAAGCTGAGAAAGGATGCTTTGGCAAATTATCAAAAAAGCATAAAGTTACCCGATCATTCCTTTTCTGAATTTTTGGATACTTTCAGTGAAGATTTACCTTATTTAAAGAAGCATGGTATAGATGCGCAGGATATACCATTGATGTTGGATCAGATCAGGTATTCACTAGAAGATTAGTATGGCGAAAAAGAAGATTAGTTACGAGTTATATAGCTACGGTATTTATAGCCGTTGGGAACGCGAATCGAAACAACTGCCAAAGTTGGTGGAGATAACAACACAGATTACGATAAAACCCGATATTGAATTTGGTTATGTAATTAAAATTAAGGGCGCAAAGGGGAAGAAACTTGTATATGAAATTGATCACCCTCTGTTTAAGGATAAACATGGCAATATCGAAGCTCCGTTCGTTGGCGAAGTGTATGTTAATTCAAATGATTATGAATTTTTTCTGGGAGATACGGTATGGGAACCGTACGAAGATAAGGCAGGAGAATGGAAATTATCTACCTGGATGGATGATGAACTAATAGCTTACAAGCAGTTGATCTTGCGTTTGTAGTATTAGTTCATTAATACCATTATCAGAAACATTATAAATCCCAATAAAGCAGCAACAAGTACAACCTCAATAATGGAATAGATAAATATCTTCCTTTTTAGCTTTAGGGTTAAATCACTTTCTTTTTTCACAGGTTTTCTCTCTTTCATGGTCAGTATTAGCCTACAAACTTAAGGGGCAAATTTTGAAAAAACAGGTCAATTAACAGTAATTAACATGCGATTGACATTTTTTAACCTCTTAATGATCATGTAGTCACAAAAAAGCCCCGCATTTGCGAGGCTTTAAATATAATAAGTTAACGAATATTAAACGTTGAAGCGGAAATGCATAATGTCGCCATCTGCTACAACATATTCCTTTCCTTCCACATTCATCTTCCCAGCTTCCTTGCAGGCAAGTTCAGAACCTAAAGATACAAAGTCGTTATACTTTATTACTTCAGCTCTAATGAAGCCTTTTTCAAAGTCGGTATGAATAACACCTGCAGCTTGCGGAGCAACGTATCCTTTTAAAAATGTCCAGGCACGCACTTCTTTTTCACCAGCCGTAAAATACGTTTGTAACTGTAAAAGTTTGTAGGCAGAACGAATAAGTTTAGCAACACCTGATTCTGTCAATCCTAAATCTTCCAAAAACTCCTGACGTTCTTCGAAGGTTTCGAGTTCAGCAATTTCAGATTCGGTTTTTGCTGCGATCATTAAAATTTCAGCATTCTCATCTTTAACCGCATCTTTCAAAGATTCAACATGCGCATTGCCTGAAGTAACCGAATCTTCATCTACGTTACAAACATACATTACGGGTTTGTTTGTTAGCAGATATAAATCATTACTTACTTTTTCTTCTTGCTCATTTAGTTCAACCGTACGAGCTGATTTGCCATTTTCAAGCGCATCTTTATAGCGTTTCAAAACTTCTACAAGTTTCTTTGCATCTAAATCTTTCGAAGTTCTTGATGCTTTCTCTGTCTTCTGAAGTCTGGCCTCAACTGTCTCCAAGTCTTTAAACTGAAGTTCCATGTCGATTATTTCCTTATCTCTAACCGGATCAACAGAGCCGTCAACATGGGTTACGTTATCGTCGTCGAAACAACGCAGTACGTGTATGATAGCATCGGTTTCACGAATATTAGCCAAAAACTTATTGCCTAATCCTTCACCCTTGCTTGCTCCTTTAACTAAACCAGCAATATCAACAATTTCCACTGTTGTAGGTACCACTCGTTGAGGTTGTACCAATTCTTCCAACTTAACCAATCGATCATCTGGTACGGTAATTACACCTACATTAGGTTCGATTGTACAAAAAGGAAAATTAGCCGATTGCGCCTTAGCATTCGACAAACAATTAAATAGCGTTGATTTTCCAACATTTGGTAAACCAACAATTCCACACTGTAAGGCCATATATTTTTCTAATTATTTTACTTGCCAAAAATTCAGGCACAAAAGTAATCCATTTTTCAACAGTCTGAAAACTTGTTAATGCTTATTAACTTATGGGCATGAAAAAAGGGAGCCATTAAGCTCCCTTTTGAATATATAATTTTAAAATTACTAGCTGCTGAATTCGTCAAAAGTACCGGTTTGTAAAAACTCAACACTTTTTTCAATTTCCTTATACATGATTTTATCTTCATTAATAAAATCAACAAACTCGCGATATTGAGATAGGAAGTTCTCCAAGTAAGGCGATGTTTTAGCTGGCTTGCGGAACTCCATAGCTTGAGCAGCATTAAATAACTCAATGGCCAAAACGCGTTCGACATTATCAGAAATTTTCAAGGCTTTGGTTGCAGCATTACCTCCCATACTTACATGGTCTTCCTGTTCGTTTGAAGATGGAATACTATCAACTGACGATGGTGTTGCCATTTGTTTATTCAAACTTACGATTGAAGCAGCTGAGTATTGTGGAATCATGAAACCACTATTCAAACCTGGATTGGCTACCAAGAATTCAGGTAGGCCTCTTTCACCTGAAATTAGACGATAGGTTCTTCTTTCGGAGATGCTACCAATTTCACTCATGGCTATTGATAAGAAATCCATGGCTAAAGCTAAAGGCTCACCGTGGAAGTTACCGCCTGATACAATCATGTCGTCATCAGGAAAAACCATTGGATTATCGGTAACAGAGTTGATCTCTGTTAATACAACACCAGCCACATAGTTAATGGCATCTTTAATAGCACCATGTACCTGAGGTACGCAACGGAACGAATAAGGATCTTGAACGTGTTTCTTTTCACGGGTGATTATTTCACTACCTTCTAAAATGGCTTTAACATTTCTAGCTGTTTCAATCTGTCCTTTGTGAGGGCGAACTGTATGCAATTGTGGGAAGAATGGTTCAATACGTCCATCAAATGCATCTAATGACGTAGCGGCAATAATATCAGCATACTTCGATAAACGGAATGCTTTTAGTAGTGTGTATACACCATGTGAACTCATGAACTGTGTACCATTCAATAAGGCCAGGCCTTCTTTGGCTTCAAGTTTGATTGGTTCCCAACCATTTTCTTTTAACATGTCAGAAGCAAGCATTTTTTCGCCCTTGTAATGAACCTCACCATGTCCTAATAATGGTAGGAAAAGGTGTGCTAAAGGTGCTAAATCACCTGATGCTCCCAATGATCCTTGTTCAAATACAATTGGGTAAACACCATTGTTAAAGAAATCGCACAGGCGCTGAACGGTTTTAAGCTGTACGCCAGAATTCCCCAAGCTTAATGCATGTATTTTTAACATCAACATTAGCTTTACCACATCACGAGGAACTTCGCGTCCGATACCACAAGCATGGCTCATTACCAGATTTTCCTGTAGTTTGCTCAAATCATCTTTCGAGATAGAAATGTTATGCAGTGCACCAAATCCAGTATTGATCCCATAAACAGGACCATCTTCTTTGGCCACTTTATCATCAAGGTATTTTTTA
Source organism: Carboxylicivirga fragile (assembly GCA_025499625.1). GTDB lineage: Bacteria > Bacteroidota > Bacteroidia > Bacteroidales > Marinilabiliaceae > Carboxylicivirga > Carboxylicivirga fragile. The sequence continues at coordinate 25,333 of JAFMVD010000060.1, forward strand.
CACTTTAAAATTAAAGCAGTTGCTTCTTCCGAAATGGCTAATTGATAGTTTTCGTTTAATATGGTTTCGATTATTTCGAACGAAAGCGGATTTGGTGATATATGATATATTTTTTCCATGCTGTTTTTGTAATAAGATAAATGAATGAAATTAATTATTCAACTCAGGTTGTTGAATGCCACACGTATTTGATCCCAGCTTCTGGAATCAACAAGGTGAAGTCAAAAACATCATGGACAACGAATGTCGCCACCAAATGAGATAAAAAGATGATGTCTGTTTTTTAATATTCTGCCCATAAAAAAGCGGGTAAAGTAAATAATACCTTACCCGCAAAAATATGTATTTTCTAGATTAGATGCTGATGACTTTAATCAATTCGTCGATTGAAACTTTTGTTTGCTCACCAGTCTCCATGTTTTTCAAGGTAAAATTCCCGGCTTGTCGCTCATCTTCACCGGATAAAACGACATATGGAATTTCTTTACGGTTAGCATAATTCATTTGCTTTTTCATTTTCACTGAATCAGGGAAAAGCTCTGCGTTGATGCCTGCCTTGCGAAGTAGAGTAAGTGCTCTAAGAGCATAAAGCTCATCCTCACCACCAAAATTTACAAATAAAGCTCTGGTTTTAGCACCGTCTTCTTTTGGATATAAATCCAGTTGATTCATCACATCGTAGATACGATCAGCTCCAAAGGAAATACCTACACCCGATACATCTTTTAAACCGAATATGCTAGTTAAATCATCGTAACGTCCACCACCAGTAATACTTCCTATTTCAACATCTTTGGCTTTAACTTCAAAAATAGCGCCTGTATAATAATTAAGGCCTCGCGCTAAAGTTAAATCCAATTCAACTTCCAACCCAAGGTTTAAGGCATCAAGATAAGTAAGTACTGTTTCTAATTCATCAACTCCTTTTAGGCCAATTTCCGATTGAGCAAGTACTTCGCGCAACTTAACAATCTTTTCAGAATTAGTTCCACTTAGCATGATGATTGGCTGAATGGTATCAATGGCTTCTTGCGATAAGCCTTTAGATGCCAATTCTTCGTTTACCTTATCTAAACCAATCTTATCCAATTTGTCGATGGCTACTGTAATATCAACAATCTGATCAGCTGCGCCAATTATCTCCGCTATTCCCGAAAGCACCTTTCGGTTATTCAGCTTCAAAACAACATTGATGTTTAAAAGACGATAAACTTCATCAACGATTTGTATTAATTCAACTTCGTTTAAAAGCGAATTACTACCAACCACATCTACATCGCACTGAAAAAATTCGCGATAACGCCCTTTCTGAGGACGGTCAGCGCGCCAAACTGGTTGTATCTGATAACGTTTGAATGGGAATGTTATGTCGTTTTGGTGTTGCACAACAAAACGTGCAAATGGAACTGTCAGGTCGTAACGAAGGCCTTTTTCACTCACTTGAGTGATTAATTTGTTGGAGGCTTTTTCGGCTAATAAACCAGTATCTGCCTTTTTTAAGTAATCGCCCGAATTAAGTATTTTGAAAAGTAACTTATCACCTTCTTCACCATATTTACCAAGCAAGGTTGATAGATTCTCCATTGCAGGCGTTTCAATAGGGAGGTAGCCATACTTTTGGAATACCGACTTTACGGTGTCAAAAATGTAATTGCGCTTAACCATTTCTACAGGAGAAAAATCTCTGGTTCCTTTTGGAATGCTTGGTTTTTGAGCCATCTGTAATATTTTGTTTTGCTTTTTTATAAAATCGATTCTACTAAATCGGCGCAAAGATACTAAAGCTTATTCAACCCTAAAAACAAGAGCCTGAATTCCTTTAAGTATTATTTGTTCGATATAAAATAATGCGAAATTATAATATGGTTTCTTTTATTAGTTGCTTAAGATATTTGTTAGCATCCATCTTATCTTCTTCCCTCGGTGCCCAGCTTGCAAATTGTTTATCATCATCCGAATTGTATGGTCCATCTTTTACTTCGTAGATGACAGTATCTGCTTCAAGTGCCATTATGGTGTGGTAAACTCCTGGTTGTATTTCAATGCCATAGGTATGAGTAGTACGATCAAGAATAAGGTGTTGATCGATTTTTCCATTATTATCAAAGAGAATAACTAAAAGCTTTCCGGAAATAAGAATGAAAGCTTCTCTTTTATCCGGGTTCTCATGCTTGTGTGGATGCACATAACTTTCGGGCTGCAGAACGTTTAACATCCGATGCAATGGATCGCTTGCTTCGTTATGAAAGTTATAGTTTTGCCTTTTCCGCTGAGCTGTTTTCGATTTTTCGATAATTGGCCTGATCAGTTCGTCATTAATAATCATACGTTAGTCATCGTTAAAATTCTTACATGATAAAAATACGACTCTTCATCAAAAGATTTCAGTGTTTAAACGACAATTAATAAACATTTTATACATTCGTCGTATATCTACCCAACGACCTAAATCACCTAATTGATGAATAATGACCATGAGAAAGAAATTATTAATCGTTGATGATTCTATCGCCATACAAGAGCTGTTAAGCGAGTTGCTCACAAAGAATGATGAGAGCTACGAAGTTTTAACAGCTGATGATGGTATAGAGGGCTGTAAATTAGCCATCAAGCATCGCCCTGATCTTATTTTAATGGATTGGGAGATGCCTAAGATGAATGGTATACAGGCTATTACGAATCTAAAGCGAAATGATTTTACAAAGGATATTCCGGTAATTATTATTTCAGCATCGTCGAGTACAAGTAAAATAAAGGTGGCACTTAACGCAGGTGCAATCGATTATATAAATAAGCCAATTGAAGAAACGGAGTTAATGGCGCGTGTAAACGCAGCATTGACTTTATCAGCGACCATTAAAAACTTAACAGAACAACGTAATCAATTAATTCGCACGAATCATAAGAACGATTCAATATTGCGCTCAATTTTGCCTGAGCCAATACTGAATCAAATCAAAGATTATGGTTCGATTCCACCAAAGCAATATCAAAACTGTGTGGTAATATTTGTTGATATGGTCGATTTTACTTCAAAATCAGATCAAATGTCGCCTGGTACATTGCTACGCGAGTTACACGAAACATTTAATGAATTTGATAAGGTAATCGACGACCATCATTGCACACGTATAAAAACCATTGGTGATGCCTACATGGCTGTGTGTGGCATGTTTCGACATCCTAAAAATGTGGCAAGAGAAGCTGTTTCGGCGGCGGTAAAGCTCCGCCAAGCTATTGTAGAAAGAAATAAAACAAATCACATTCAGTGGGAGCTGAAGGTTGGATTATATGCAGGTGACGTAATTTGCAGTTCGGTAAGTACCACAAACTTATCATTTGATATTTTTGGTGATACTGTTAATATGGCGTCGCGCTTACAGGACATGTGCGAACCTATGCAGATTAATATTTCAAAGCGAATTAAAGAAGAGGTAGAAGATCAATATCATATCATTGATCGTACTCCGCGAACTGTAAAAGGAAAAGGGGTTGTGCCAATGTTTTACCTACATCATCCGATTAAACCAAATGATAGTAAAAAAGAAAAGGAGAACTCCGTAAATAGAATTCCCCTTTTTGCTGTTAACTAATAGTATGCTATTTAATTAGTTTTTTGTACTTAATTCGATGAGGTGTATCGTCACCTAATCGGCGTTTCTTATTTTCTTCATAATCCGAATACGATCCTTCGAATGAGTAAATTTTAGAGTCACCTTCAAACGCAAGTATGTGGGTGGCAATTCTATCTAAAAACCATCTATCATGCGAAATTACAACTGCGCAGCCCGCAAATGATTCCAGTCCTTCTTCAAGGGCACGAAGCGTATTCACATCAATATCATTGGTTGGCTCATCAAGTAATAAAACATTACCTTCTTCTTTTAAGGCCATGGCCAAATGAAGTCGATTACGTTCTCCACCCGATAGTATTTCACACTTTTTTTGTTGATCGTTTCCTGCAAAGTTAAAACGAGAAAGGTAGGCACGTGCATTTAATTCTTTGCCACCCATCTTAATGGTTTCTTCTCCCTGAGAGATGATTTCATAAACGGTTTTACCTTCTTCGATATCGTCGTGCGATTGATCAACGTAGGCTACTTTAACTGTTTCGCCCACTTCGAAATTACCAGAATTGGCCTTTTCCAACCCCATGATTAAACGAAACAGTGTGGTTTTACCAGCGCCATTGGGTCCAATTACACCAACAATACCATTGCGTGGTAGGGTAAAGTTTAAATCTTCGAATAATAAACGATCTTCGTAACCCTTAGCTACATCATTGGCCAAAATAACTTTCTCACCAAGGCGAGGACCATTAGGAATGAATATCTCTAATTTTTCTTCTTTCTCTTTAACTCCTTCTTTTAGTAAATTATCATAGGCGCTAAGTCTTGCTTTGCTTTTGGCTTGGCGTGCTTTAGGCGACATGCGTACCCATTCCAATTCACGTTCTAATGTTTTACGGCGTTTCGACTCCTGTTTCTCTTCACTGGCCAGTCGTTTTGTTTTTTGATCGAGCCACGATGAATAATTACCTTGCCATGGAATACCTTCTCCACGATCAAGTTCAAGAATCCAACCTGCTACATTATCAAGGAAGTAACGGTCGTGAGTAATACCAATCACTGTTCCCTTATATTGTTGAAGGTGTTGTTCTAGCCATTGTACCGATTCCGCATCCAAGTGGTTGGTAGGCTCATCTAATAAAAGAATGTCAGGCTCTTGCAATAATAAACGACAAAGTGCAACCCTGCGTTTTTCCCCACCTGAAAGTACTTTTATCGATTGGTCATCAGGAGGACAGCGCAATGCATCCATCGCTCTGTTGAGCTTAGTATCAAGATTCCAGGCGTCGTATTGATCTATCTTTTCTTGAAGTTTTGCCTGTTCATCCATTAGAGCCTGCATTTTATCAGGATCTTCCAGTACTTCAGGATCAGCAAAACGCTCGTTTACTTGCTCATAGGCTTTAAGTACGTCTACTACCTCTTGAACACCTTCTTCTACAACCTGGCGTACCGTTTTATTTTCATCTAGTTGAGGTTCTTGCTCAAGGTAACCAACAGAATAACCAGGTGAAAACACAACATCGCCTTGGTAGTTTTTTTCAACTCCAGCAATAATTTTAAGTAAAGTTGATTTACCCGATCCGTTTAAACCAATGATGCCAATTTTGGCCCCATAAAAGAATGAGAGGTAAATATTATTTAGTACTTTTTTCTGAGGTGGGAAGGTTTTGCTAACACCCACCATACTAAATATGATTTTCTTGTCGTCTGACATGTTTTAAATATATTATAAATTTAATTTGAACTCATTCGTTTTAAATCCTTTGGCAGCAGGCCATCAGGATTTTTCTTGCTAACCATGTGATAATCGAAATAATAAAAACGAGAATCGGCAGCCCCAATTAATATTTTATAGCAGCGAGCCTTATATTTGGTTCCCTGCGGACCTACTTTGTGCACAAAAACTACATTTTCATCTTTGCGCTCGATGGCAGCTGTTACTTCTTCCTGAGTAACAATTTTTATATCGTACGGATATATGTTTTGAACTTTACTTTGCGTGTTAATGGTTTTTGCCAAATCTTCTTTTGTAAGAAGTAGTGTTTTGTTTTTCAGGCTCTTTGTGTTTTTGTTGTAGTATTTAAACACATTGGCTTTAATTAATTCGGGCTGATCAATCATTAATTTAACATGATCTTGAATAAAGCGAACAAAGGCATCCATTTTATAGGCATAACTATCATCTTCAACTCTTAAGTATGACAGAGGAATAGAGCACAGATCAGGAAGATCCTTTACCTTTTTTTCTGATTCACCCATAAGAAGGCTTAGGAAATTATAACGTGCTTTGGTTTTGTCAGCATCAAAAGTAACAACCGTAGAAACCAAAAATGAATAGGACGGATCGTTTTGTTTATCTTCAAATTCTGAGTCTGAGATAAAATCATATTCGGTCAATGTCCATACATTTTTCATGACCTCTTTTATTTTGAAATTAAAATCACTCATAGGATTTGAATCCATTACAACGAGTGTTTTAGTTTTCAGAAAAGCATCGTATTCAGCTTTGGTAGGAAGATGATCTTTAGCTTGCGACGCGCCAATAGCAGCAAGTAATACCAATACTAAGGAAATCTTTCTTTTCATATCGTTTCTTTTTTAAGTAAAGTCGAATAATCAAGCTTGAAAAGTAGCTTAATTGTTAAGCTCCACAAAGTTATTTAAAAAATAGTTTTGTCGGCTATCTATATCTGAACAATTATAGAATAATAAGATATAGAATTTGTTCTTTTTCGTTGCAACTTTTTATTGGAATGATGGTATAAGTTGCTAGCTTTAAAACATGGTTTTGTGCAATTAATTGTATGCACATGCCCAAAAGCGGTTTTTTTTTGATATATTTAAAAGACACATTAGCATAGGTACCCATGATTAAGATTTTAAATAAAATACTATCATTACTTAATTACGAAAAGGATGATAATACAGAAATTGAGCAGCAGACTCCACGTTTAATTAGTAATCTGATTATTTTTATTTTATTCTTAGTTGTTTTTGTAGAAGGTATTTATACCCTTCTTCAGGAGGAGACTTTCTATGCAGCTCCTTTGTTGGTGTTTAGTCTGATTTTTGCGTTTCATTTTTTATTTCTGGGGCGTAAAATGCAGTCAATGGCTGTGCGTAACTCGTTTGTGGTATTTGCCACTTTGGCTTTTGTGTATTTTATTGTGTTTGGAGGAAGTACAGGTTTAAATATTATATGGACTATCTTTTTCCCACCTTTCGTATTTTCATTATTGGGTAAAAAGCGAGGAGCAAGTTTTGCATTTGTTTTCTGGGGAGTAATTTTATTGTGTCTGTTTATTTTGGTGGATGTTATACCAATGGCACAGCCCTACACGATGATGAATCGGATTCTTTTTTCATTGTTTTATTTCTTGTTCTTTATTGTTTCTTATGCCGTACATCATACTTTTTCAGAAATTATTCTCAGTAAGGAACGAAGTGTTTTGGAGTCTCAAAACTTTAATAAAACCCAGGAAGAGTTAATTTCGAAACTTTCGCACCAGATCAGGACCCCACTTAGTAATATTACTGGTATTGTTGATATTCTTGAAAAGACCAATCTTTCGGATGATCAGCGCGATTATATTAATACAATACACGCGTCGTCGAATAATTTGGTGAACGTCGTTAATAGCATGGTAGCAGCTACTACCACTAGTTTTAGTCAGATACCACAAGAAGAAATTAGCTTTAATTTATATTCCACTATTAATAACACCATTAAGTTATTTCAGGACGAGCATGACAAGAAAAAGTTTAGTTTATCCTTATCGGCTGATATTCCCAATAGTGTTATTGGCAATAGTATTAAAATTAAGCAGATATTCTTGAACCTGCTGAATAGTGTACTGAAGTATAACAAGTCGGAAAGCAAACAAGTTACCATTGAGGTTACTCGTAAGGAAGCAGTTTCTGATCGGATCGTTTTGAAGTTTAGAATTGTAAGTAATACAGTGGTACCATTACCTAAGGAGGAATTGCAAGAAGAGGCCATTTATTCCAAGGATATTATTCGATTAAATGCATCTAAGTATATTAACTTGCTCGATCTAGGTATAACGCAGAAGATAATTGAGATGGATGGTAATACCTTAGAGATATTCCCGGGATCGATTAATACTGCTCTGGAGTTTTCGGCATCCTTTAAGGTAAATACAAAAAGTCAATCGATTGAAGCCATCCAAGAAAATACACGCCAGACGAGTAGTTTTTTTAAGCCAAAGATTGATATAGCTAATGCTAATATTTTGTTGGTAGAAGATAATTTTAGTAATCAACAGATTATTATTCTTTACATCAAAAATGAGGTTCAGAAAATTGAAGTAGCATTTAATGGAAAAGAGGCTTTGGATAAATTTGGTAAGGTAAAGTATGACCTAATACTAATGGATGTTCAGATGCCAATTATGGATGGTTTTAAGGCTACTCAGAAAATTAGAGAAATCGAAAAAAGCACTGGAACACACACGCCAATAATTGCCGTAACAGCCAATGCTTTCCCTGAAGATAAAGAAAAGTGTTTGTCCGTAGGAATGGATGATTACATTAGCAAGCCATTCCAACCAGAGGATTTAATTAAGAAAATTAAACAGCACCTCAGTTCATAGGTAAAGCTATAGGTTTACTACCTTTATGGCTTCTTTAAAGTCGTTTAGGATAACGGGCTTTTTAAGAAATGCCTTTGCACCATAATAATCGCAGGTTTGAACAGTATCGTCAGTGGTGTCGCCTGATACAACCACTACAGGTACACCTAACCATTCTTCCTCTAAGTCTTCTAATATAGAGAAGCCATCTTTCTTCGGCATGTGAATGTCAAGAAGTACTAAGTCAGGTTGCTCTTTTACAATCTTATTCCAACCATCCAGCCCGTCTTCAGCTTCCACAATGGATACATCATATTTACTTAATAAGGTTTTTAATATTAGCCTGCTATCAGGAGCATCATCAATAATTAGGATCTTTTTCATTCTTCTGTAATTTGAGTGTGTGAAATATGACATTAATTTAGTATGATTAATTGTATATGTCAATTTGAAACATTGTTTTTACTCGTAATAACGGTTGATTTTCATCAATATGTGTTTGATGAACATAAAAAACGCATTGTGGTTTTATTTGTTTTTTAATCACTAGTGACCGACTAATTTTTTAAAATGAGGGTACTCCCTAAAGGTTTCCCCTCAAAGTTGTAAATTGATTTTGCGAAACATTTTACAACA
>JAFMVD010000061.1 GCA_025499625.1 Carboxylicivirga fragile
TACACTCATTAATAATTATGAAAAACAAAGAGGCTAACCATAAATGATTAACCTCTAAATTTTATTTAAAATCTTGTTACTTCTGAAATTGCCTATGTAAGCTAAGGTCTTTTTAGCCATATGTTATGCTTAACCATTTCTTTTTGGTTAAGCATTATTCATTTATTAAATGGATTGTATGAACGGCAACAACACCTGCCGTTTCAGTACGCAAACGACTTGAGCCTAGAGAAACAGGTTTACAACCAGCAGCAATAGCTGACTCAACTTCTTGCTCTGAAAAATCACCTTCCGGCCCAATTAGCAGGGTTAAATCTTCCTGTGGTGAATAAGCCTTTTTTAGGCTTGGTTTTTCTGAGTTGTAGCAATGGGCAATGAAAGCCTTGCTAGTATCTATTTGTTTAATAAAAGTATCAAATCGGGTAAGTTCATTAACTAAAGGAGCAAAGGCTTTAAGCGATTGTTTCATGGCTGCAATAGCAATTCGTTTGATACGATCTATTCGTATTTTTTTTCGCTCTGAATGATGGCATAACAAAGGAGTTATTTCGCTAATGCCGAGTTCGGTGGCCTTTTCAACCAGCCATTCATACCGATCCATGTTTTTGGTAGGCGCTACTGCTAGATGAATAGAAACATTTGGTAGCCCGTGTTTAGCAGTTTCGATATGTTCAATCTCACATCTTTTATGGTGAGCGGTTTTAATTTTACCTGTGAAATAATGGCCTTTACCATCAGCAATGGTTATGATATCATCCACCTTGTGACGTAAAACATTAATACAGTGCTTACTCTCTGATTCGCATAAAATACCTTGGCCAGTAAAATTGGGGTCGAAAAAAAGTTCCATAAATATCAATTGTGGCGACAAAGATACGAATAAGCTAAAAAAGCCTGGTTACTTATTTATAATTGGAGAATTTTTTTTGAAGCACTTACCGTATTTGGCAATTCAACTACGAATGTTGCTCCTTCACCAAACTGTGAGTTAACGTTTATTTTACCGTTCAGCAATTTAACAAGGCTTTGGGTTATAGATAAACCCAGGCCTGTTCCACCATGTTTTTTTATTGAAGATTCATCGACTTGTCGAAAGCGGTCAAATATAATCTTTAAATTCTCATCAGAAATACCAGGGCCTGTGTCTTTTACGCTGATTTTAAGTTTAGTGTTTTCAATAACCTCATAACTAATGGCAACGTACCCACTATCAGTAAATTTTATTGCATTAGATATTAGGTTGAGCATTATTTGATATAGCCTTAGTTTATCTGAAGTAATTAAAAACTTATCATCCATGTTTGAAACAATAAGTCTTAACTCGATGTTCTTTTTTTGTGATTCGATTAGCTGTTTACCAATTGCTTGTAATTCTTGAAGTAATTGGTGAAAATTGAAGGAGTTATGCTGTATCTTTAGTTGACCCGACTCAATTTTACTTATATCGATAATGTCATTGATTAGTGTAAGTAGGTTTTCGCCACTGTTTTTTATGAATTGAAGGTATTCGATTCTTTCTGATTCAGTGTGTATTTGCTCGGTTAACAAATCGGTAAATCCCAAGATCGCATTCATCGGGGTTCTTATTTCATGCGACATGTTTGCTAAAAATGATGATTTTAAACGGTCACTTTCTTCCGCTTTTTCCTTAGCTAATGTAAGTTGATACTCAAACTTTTTTTGAGCATCGATATTCATAATAATACCGGTCAAACGAACAGGATTATTCTGGTATCGTTCAGTGATTTTACCATGAATGGAAAACCATGATGCTTCTCCATTTTTCTTTATACATCTTAATTCACATTTTATTGTATCCGTTTTTTGACTTTTGTGTTCGTCATATGCTTCTTTTAATTGAATGATGTCGTCGGGCCAAATGAAGTTTTTCCAATTAACAATATCGATGTTAATTTCCTTTTTCGAATCATATCCAAGTAAGAGAGCAAACTGGTCATTTAAGAAGACATTGCCAGTATGAAAATCCACATCCCACAGGCCTTCATTGGCACCATCCATAGCCAACTCTAATCGCTCCTCGCTTGAAACCAAGCTAAGTTCTACCTTTTTACGCTTAATAATGTCAGAAATTAATATCAGAATGATGATAAGAAGAACTATAAGAACAGTAAGAACAATGATTAGCTCATTTTTAAATTCACGAATAAAGTCTACTGGTTCGTTAATTAAATTGTATTCATTAATGGAATCAGGGATGCTGAAATTGTATTTTTCCAGTTGATTATAGTCAAGAATTATCTTTTGAGCAGGGCTTGTGAAAAGTGGTGGGTTCTCACCATTTAAAAAGTTAGACATGAGATTAGCTGCATGCTTACCTTGATCTTTGGCTTGAATAATTTGACCACCAACAATACAATCGTGCAGTAAAAAATCCCAATTACTATATATTGGAATGTTTATGCCATCAAAAAAATAATGACTTTCATGAATCATCTCATTGGGAATTCCATCTCGGTTTGTGTAGAGGCTTAGCAAGTAAATTGCCTTATTTTCTTTATCCAGTTTGTTGAGTTGTTCCTTCAGTTTTGTCGGATTATCAGTATTTAAATAGGAGATTTTCAGATGATTTGCTGTTTTTAAAATTGCCTGATTAAATTGATTTGTAAAAATCTGACCTGAAAGTGTATTGTCCGAGATAACATAAATCTCATCAAGAGAGGGTTGCAGTTTCTGCATTAACTGCAATGTGCCGCTTACATCTATTTTCTCCAAAACGACAGCAAGTTTCGAATCAATTTGTTCGAGATCATATTCCTCTACATTATTAACACCGCAAATTACCGCAGGAACATTGCCCCAAATCTCGTTACCATGTTTGAGATAAAAATCGAAGGCTCTATTATCACTACATATTATTCCATCAATAGGATGCTTGCTGTATTTAAGCGCATATTTAGTTTTCAGTGCGTCAAAGTAAGTATCAGAATTAAACCGTTTTGAATCCATAAATTCAGAAAAAATTCGAATGGATTCGTCAGTTTCAAAATGTTTAATTATGCTTGAGTTGATATCATTTGACCATTGATAACCGAAGTGATAGGAGTTTAAAATGACTATTTCCTTCAGTTTCTGGCTATACCCAAGCGAAGAAAAGCTAAGGAAGAGCAGAATTTGAAAGAAACAAAGGTGTTTTTTATATTCTGACATTTTAGGCGTTAGCAATGGTTAATGGCATTAGTTAATGAATGCTAAATATAAGTAAAACAATTCTTTTACTTGTAGTATATATAACTAATTCTTAAGAAGAATTTGTAAATTATTTTGAAAAAACAGAATTAACGGCAAAGGTTTGTATCTTTAATGGCGTCCTATAGGATGAAGATGATAATGCAGAGTGAAAAATTATTAATAAAGCAAATTCAGTCGGGCGATAATATCGCCTTTCGTCGAATGGTCGAATTGCATCACCTTCGGGTAATTCACATTTGCTTGTCGTTTGTTCATAGCCCACAGGATGCTGAAGATATTTCTCAAGAGGTATTTATTGAAGTTTATAAATCCATTAATACTTACCGTTTTGATGCAAGTTTATCAACTTGGTTGTACCGCTTAGCAGTCAATAAATCTTTAGATTTTCTCCGTCAGAAAAAGAGAAAGAAAAGAGGTTTTGGACTTGTTAATTCGGTGGATAGAAACGAACTTGAATCCATTAACTATGGGAATGATGATGTTGGGATTGAAGAAAAGGAGCGAATATTGCTTTTGCGATCTGCCATTGAGAAATTACCGGAACGGCAACGTGTGGCTATTACCTTATCAAAGATTGATGAATTAGGGCAGAAAGAGGTGGCTGAGCTTATGCAAACAACGGTTGCCTCGGTGGAAGCCCTGCTTATTAGGGCTAAGAAGAAGTTACATCAACTTTTGATAAAGCATAAGCAAGAAATTTTTTAATTGAGCGAAGGATTGTTTGGAGATAGACGTCTAATGAAATGAAAGACAATGAAGAAAGAGGATTTAAATATGGATAAGATTGACGATATAATAAATTTGGATAGGGGGCATAGCAAATATGAACCTTCATCTGATTATGTAGATAGTCTTATGGATAAGATCGAAACCATTGATCTTGATCGATCAAGATCGTTTAGTTTGCTTTTTATAAGTGCAGCTGCGGTTGCAATTTTGTTTCTTCTAACTAATGTGTCGGTTATACTTTTTAATAGTAATTCGTCTATTTCAACTGAAATTATGGATGAATGGGCGGGTTTATACCAACAAGATGCTGGTGAAAGCTGGTACAATAGTGATGATTTAGATATGTTAGCTACAGTAACCACAATAAATGAGGACAATGAATAAGAATTGTAAATTGTGTTGGATTATTCTAGGGCTTTTCTTTGCTGCGAATGTGGTATTGCTCTCTTTGTGGTGGATGAGTTCTCAAAAGAAGACTGATCGATCGAGGGGAAGAGGGAAAATGGAGATGAAACGTTTAAGACAGCATCTCGAAAGTAATATTGGAATTGACTCTGTGCAGTTTGATGTGTTTAATAAATTGCGTCATGTTCATTTTGAACAATTAAATCATACAAAATTAAAAATCGACAGTATTGAAAGGCTCTTGCGTTTAGAGACTTTTACCGATAATAGCGATTCTTTAAAGGTTTATGGTCTCATTGACGAGATTGCCGTTTATCAAAAAGAGGTGGAAATGCAAAATTACATCCACTATCGAAAATTAAGGTCTGTCTGCAAAAGCGAAGAGCAACGGAAGCGATTGGATAGTAACTTTAAAAATCTAATTGATAAAAAACACGGGCGACACCGTAATAGATACCGATCTGGTCGATCTAAATAAGTAATATGTAATTGAAAATAAGCTAAAAAGCAAGCGTGCACCTTGTTTTAATGTGATAGTTATGTCAAATTTTATTAAAATATTTCATGTTTAACATGATTAAAATAATGAGTTATGAGAAAGAGAAATTTAATTGCAGGATTGGTTGTGCTAATGATAGCAAGTGGATTAAGTATTAATGCTCAGCAGCAACGCATGAGACAGAATAAAAAAATGTCTTACCAAAAAACTTCTGCGCAAAGTTCGTGTTTGAGTGACTTGTCGGCTGAGCAGCAGGAACAGATGGAAGCTTTAAGAATTAAACATCTGAAAACAAATCAATCAAATTTAAATATGTTGAACGAGTTGCAAGCTCGAAAGGTAACGCTGCAAAGTGCCGATGAAGTTGATAGGAAGGAATTGAATAAATGCATCGAGAATATTAGTGGCATTAAGGTAGATATGCAGAAGCGTCGTATTCGTCATATGCAGGAAGTGAAAATGGTATTGGATGATGCCCAACTATTAGCTTTTGAAAACAAGCATAGGATGAACAATGGTAAAGGACGTGGAAACAGAAATTTCTGTGATGGTCAGGGTTCATCATCAAAAGGATATGCGAAAGGACATGGTCGTCGTGGTAATGGCCAAGGAAGAAGCGGACATAGAGGTAATGGCCAAGGAAAAGGGTATGAAAAGGCTGGTTTTACAGATGATCAAATAACTATAATGCAAACTTCACGTTTGGAATTGATGAAGAAGGAGCAACCATTGTTGAATGAATTAAATGAGTTGAGAGCAGCTTTAAAAACACAAACTTCTGGCCGTGATATTGATTATAAGAAAGTAGATAAGCTAATTGATGAGCAAGCTGATTTGCAATTGAAAATGGCAATGCTAAAGATGGATCATCAGCTTGAAATACGTCAGCAATTAAGCGATGAACAACGATTAATGTGGGATATGCGTCGAATAAAAGGAAAAGGACATAGAAGATATATGTCTGCTTTGTAAGAGACACTAAAATGTAGTTTGCTAATGCGGATGAAAATGGGTAGTTTGAGAGTTATTTCAGGCTACCCATTTTTATTTTAAATAAAAGTGAATAATGCGATGGTATTAGTTTTGATAAGCGTCTAAGAGATAATAAGTTTAAAAGTATTAGTGTACGATATCGGAACAGGTGTATCATTATCGTACATGTTAGTGTGAGAAGATTTTCATTAATACATTGAAAGCTAAATTAGTGTACGTAATTGTACGCTTTTTGATAAAAGAGCTTAACCTAAATCGAATTTATCTTGAAAATTGAAATTAAGGACTTGAGTCAAGTCTATAAAAATGACTTTCGCGCACTGAGTCATGTGGATTTGGAAATTAATTCCGGAATGTTTGGTTTGCTTGGTCCCAATGGAGCTGGTAAATCAACTTTAATGCGCATTCTCGTAACGCTTTTGAATCCAACTCATGGTGATGTATTTGTAAATGGTATGAAACTTTCAGATAATCGAGCTGAGGTTCGTTCATATTTGGGCTATTTACCTCAGGATTTTCGGTTCTTTTCTAAACTAAAAACATGGGAGTTTCTTGATTATGCAGCTTCCTTAGCAGGTATCCGAAATAAGAAACAACGACTAGAGCAAGTGGATGATTTGTTGGAGCAGGTTGGTTTATTTGATTTTAGAAATCGCTTTGCTAATAAACTTTCCGGTGGTATGAAACGGCGATTAGGTATTGCTCAAGCTCTTATTGGTGATCCTAAAATAGTAGTAGTTGATGAGCCAACTACAGGATTGGATCCGGAAGAACGCATCCGATTTAGAAATATACTTTCCAATCTGAGTCAGCGTGAGGTTATTATTGTATTGTCAACTCATATTGTTGGTGACATTTCGTCAACGTGTAGTCAAATGGCTTTATTAAACGGAGGAGAGGTACATTTCAAAGGTTCGCCAGAGCAATTTATTAAACAAACCGACGGTCATGTTTTTAAGACAAATGTGACCTATGAAGAAATGAAATTGATTAGTGAAGCTTACCCAATTATTACCTCCGTTCCTGAAGCAGGAGGTTACGAGGTAGAGTTTGTGGCTAATGAACTTAACGGGTGGAAAGCCGATACGATAACTCCGTCGTTAGAGCATGCCTATGTTTATTTTATGGAGTACATCGCCAACCAAAAACAAGTTTCCAATGATATCCTTATTTAATGTAAAAACGGTTGCTCGGTTTGAATCAAAAACTCTTCTGAGAAGTTGGTTTTTTAGAATATTCGCAGGGATTGGCTTACTTTTCCTTCTGTTTTTCAATATGTTTGGCGTTACCGATTTAGGTGATGGTGGTTGGCCTGGGCGTTTGTTGCCGTCGGGTGTACCATATATGAATATTTGGATGTTAAATATAGCTCAGGCTATTATAGCTGTATTTCTGTCAGCCGATTTTTTAGGACGAGATAAAAAGCTTGATACCACGGAGGCGTTTTATGTGCGTAGTATGTCGAATACTGATTACGTTATTGGAAAGACCATAGGTATACTAAAGGTTTTTGTAGGTTTAAATTTAATGGTGGTATTTCTTGGTTTGTTATTTATGCTTATAGCCAATGAAGTTTCGATACCATGGCTTTCATTTCTGATTTATCCACTGTTAATGTCCTTACCAACGTTGGTTTTTATTTTGGGTTTATCATTTTTTACAATGACACTTATTCGAAATCAGGCCATTACTTTTGTTGTGCTGCTTGGGTTTCTAGCACTGTCACTTTTTTATTTACAGAATAAATGGTACGCTTTAAGCGATATTCTTGGTTTTTGGACTCCATTTATGCGATCCGATTTTACTGGTTTTGGTAATGAACTTGCGCTTATATATCAGCGATTTGCATACCTTTTATTGGGAGTAGGATTTATTCTGGCTACCATTTGGCGTTTACCAAGGTTGGAGCAGGCAAAAGGCCAAAAGCCTATACTCGGATTGTTCTTGATTATGTTCTTTGTTGGTGGAGCTTCTTTGTTATTTATGAAAGCAAAGATGGATCAGGATAACTTAACCTTACGAAGTGAAATGCGAACCTTAAATACGAATCTCAAGGAATCATCATACCTAATAGAAGCTTATGCAATAAAATTTAAACATGAGAAGGATCAAATAAGTGTAGATGCTGAACTTGGTATACATGCATTAGCAGATAACGCTAACGAACTGGTATTGGCACTTAATCCGGGTTTGAAAATTAGGCAAGCCAATGTTAATGGAACCCGTGTTTCGTATAAACGAGATAAACATTTGGCCTACTTTGATTTAAAAGGGGTTAACGCTTCACGTTTTAATTTATCTTTAAATTATGAAGGTGAAATTATTGATGCAGCCTTATTTCCAGAGATAGCGGATGAAGTTTTATTGGATGAAAACAGAATTGATCCACTTCTTGCCAATAAGCAAGGTAGTTTTGTTACCGACAAATATGTGCTTTTAACGCGCGAAGCAAACTGGTATCCGGTTGTAGCATCAAAATTATATTGGACATCTTATCCATTTACAACAATGGATATAGAAGTGAGCACAGCTAATGATTTGGAAGTTATATCTCAGGGGAGTAGAGATGTAAATGAGAATGTATTTCGATACATAAGCAATGAACCATTGAATGCACATAGTATTGTTATCGGAGAATTTGAACGATTAACAACTAACATTGACAGCATAGAGTTCAATTTATATTATCATCCATCACACGACTATTTTAAGGAGCACTTTTCTGAATTGTCTGATACTGCCTCTGTTGTTATCAAAAGCGTAAAGGATGATTTTGAAAGAAAACTGGGGCTGAAATACCCATTTCAACGATTCTCGATTGTTGAGGCGCCCATTAATATGTACAGTTATTTACGTAATTGGACGCTGGCAACAGAAAATATAATGCCTGAAATGGTGCTGTTTCCTGAAAACGGTGGCGGTGATTGGCAAAATGATTTATCACGTATTACAAGAAGAACCAAAAGACGTAAAGAAGATCAGAATGAGGCTGTTTCTGACAAAGAATTACAGACCGATGTAATAAAGAATTTTCTTGGGGATAACTTTATTCAACCACGCAGTTTCTTTTGGGGGCGTCAGCGCGAAGGTGAGCGAAGTGTTGAAAATTGGGGGCGTTATCAAATCTTTCCATCTTATTTTAGTTATTCCAATTCAATTGTTGAAGAGAATTATCCACTGCTAACGATTGCACTGGAAAATTATTACCATCAGCGATTAAGTGAAACTCGACGCCGTGGTATAGGTGGATTATCAGCAAACGATGAGGTAATTCTTAAGCTTCGTGATAAAAGTTTGGTTGAGCTAATTGATGAAGAGGATGTTAACATGCTTGGGAACGTTTTTGCATCTAAGGGAAGTCAATTGTTTTCGGGCTTAAAGATTAATACCAACCAGAGTAATTTCAATGTTGAACTAGATACTCTTCTGACTAGAAGTCGATTTTCTAATATTGCCTTGGATAATTTCTCAACATCTCTTTCTGAAATCTCCAATCTTGATTTCGAAAAGGTTTACAATAATTGGTTGAACGAACAATATAAACCAGCCTTTTTATTTGGAGAAGTCAGTGTATGGGAAGTGAAAGATGGAAATAGAGTACGGTTCTTTATGAAAGTACCCGTAAGCAATAGTGGTGATGCCGATGGCATTATAGCGTTTACTGTGCGCGAAGGACAGCAACGAAGAGGCGGTAGGGGGCGTTTCCGATCTCGTAACGACATGGAAGATGATGCGAATGAACAGAGTTTTCAAATTAAAAAAGGCGAAACCGCTGAAATAGGTTTCCTCTTGGATGATGAACCAAGGGAGTTAAAGGTGAATACTTTTTTAGCTAGAAATATTCCATCGACCCAACAGCTGAGTACTGGAGATATTATTAAGGATAAACGTAAAGTTGATTTCTACGAAGGAAAACGTTTGTCAACCAAGACGATAAAATACAAAGAACCTTACGAAATAATTGTTGATAATGAGGATGAAGGATGTGAGATAATTAACACTGGTGAAAGCAAAACCATTAAAGATTGGTGGTTGAGTCGACAAAATGAAGATGATGAAAACGATACCTATGGCATGATTCGATTCTGGAGTCCACCTGTGAAATGGAAACCTGTTGCAGGCGAGTCGTTTTTTGGCGAATACTTGAAATCGGCCTATTACAAAAGAAAGGGATCGGGTACAGGAAGCATTACGTGGACTGCCGATATTACTGAAACAGGTAATTATGAAGTGTACGCCTATGTGCCAGATTTTAACTTTGGATGGGGGCGTGGTCGCGATCGGAAAAGTGTGGATAAAGATTATGAATTTACGGTACACCACGATGATGGCGATGAAGCGATTACAGTAACCATTAATAAGGAAAATAACCAATGGGTTTATCTTGGCGATTTTTATTTCTCTGAAGGAAAAGCCAAAGTACAATTATCAGACATGACCAATGTTGAATACGTTATTGGAGATGCTGTTAAGTGGGTTAAAAAATAGATAATATATAATGACAAAGGCGAAATCGAATTCGGTATCTCCTTACTCATCAACAAAAAAATGCATAATTATATGAGATATTTATTACTCGGAAGTTTCTTGCTCCTCTTTTTAGCAGGGCCTTCAAATTCTTTATTTTCGCAACGCTTAATGACTCTGGAACAATCGGTAGAAGAGGCTTTAAAACAAAGTCCTGACATCGTTCGGGCGCGTTTGAATCAAGAGCGTTATCATGAGTTGTTAATTGCTCAAAAAGCCTCATTGAAATCCAGATTTAAACTGGATTTGAGCCCATTTTCATACCAAAATCAACGTTCATATCAGGATTATGCTCAGGAATGGTATAATACTCAGAAATTGCAAAGTTTTGGAAATTTCAACGTTAGTCAACCTATTATTTGGACCGATGGTACTTTAACTTTAAATAATCGTTTTGGTTGGGAGGATAATAAAAGTTCAACAACCGATAATCCTTTTACAGGTTTTAGTAATAGTTTAGATTTGAGGTTGGATCAACCTATTTTTACATACAATCGTCGTAAATTAGAATATAAGGAGATTGAGTTTAATTTCGAGAACTCTCAGTTAAACTATTCTCTCCAGGCTCTTAATGTTGAGAAGCAGATTACTCAGTACTTCTATCAGATTTATCAAAAACAGATGGAACTGATTACTTCACGAGAAGAGTGGAATAATCGCAAGAAAAGTTACGAGATTATCAAAAATAAAGTGGATGCTGGTTTAACGGCCAAGGAAGAAATGTTACAGGCTGAG
The DNA here is from genome assembly GCA_025499625.1 of Carboxylicivirga fragile. Taxonomy (GTDB): domain Bacteria; phylum Bacteroidota; class Bacteroidia; order Bacteroidales; family Marinilabiliaceae; genus Carboxylicivirga; species Carboxylicivirga fragile. The sequence goes on from JAFMVD010000061.1 coordinate 11,099, forward strand.
TTGGATATGATGTCAAGTCAGTCGACTGTTCAGAATAACGAGACTGAATTGGAAAACATTAAAGATAATTTCAAACAAATGCTTGGTTTACCCTTTACAGAAGAGTTAATGGTAATTGCCGAGGTTTCTGTTTTACCTATTGATATTGATTTGGGCATGGCGGTTAATTTTGCCATTGCTAACCGAATGGAAATACGTCAACGAGAAATTGATATTGAAACCGGGCAGTTTGAATTAATAAGAACCAATGCAACAAATGAGTTTAAAGGTAATGTTAGTGTTGCGGTGGGCTTATTTGGTAACGACAAAAATTTAAACAACATATATGATGCACATAACAGGAACGATAACCAGGATGTGCGTGTAAGTTTTGAAGTGCCACTTTGGGACTGGGGAGAGAAAAAGGCAAGGATGCGTGCCGCTGAAGCTTCTTTACAAACCAGTGAGTATAATTTAGAGGATGAGAAAAAGAGTATTCGATTGGGAATCCGTCAAATTGAGCGTAACCTTCGGAATATGCTAATTCAAATTCAGATTGCGCGTAAAAATGAAGAGAATGCGCAGTTGACCTACGAGATTAATCTTGAAAAGTATCGCAATGGGGATTTAACCAGTATGGATCTTAACTTGGTTCAGAATCAGTTAACGCAAAAAAAGAATGCTTTGACTAATTCTTTAATCAACTATAAACTGGAGTTGCTTAATATGAAGCTTCAAACGCTTTACGATTTTGAAAATCAGCGCAGTATTATGCCTGATGTAAATGCTTACGAAACAAAATAAACCAATTATGCCTAAATATCAATCAATGAATACGATAAAATCAATTTTAGCTGGCTTATTACTTACAATCGTAGTAGTGTCATGTAACAACGAAGCTAGTAGTTTTGAAACCGACGTTGCAGTTAATGTTTCAGTACTGGAAATTAAAAATAAACCAATAGAGCAGACTTTAATTACCACGGGTTCAATAAAACCTGCCATGGAAGTTAATCTAAAATCAGAAATGATTGGCTCATATCGCTTGTTAATAAATCCTTCTACGGGTCAGAAATATAAGATGGGTGATCGTGTATCTAAAGGGCAAGTGATTATTCAGTTGGAAGATAAAGAATACGAGAACAATACCAACCTTGAGGGAGCAGAGCTTGATTTAGAAATTTCGGAAATGGAATATAAAAAACAACAGGCTTTGTACGAAAAGGGTGGTGTAACTCTACGTGAATTGGTGAATTCGGAAAAGACAATGTTAACGGCTCAACAAACGCATGAGAACGCCCAATTGAGTTTAGATAAAATGGCTATTGAAGCGCCGTTTTCAGGTGTAATTACTGATTTGCCTTATTTCTCGCCTGGTATGCGAATTGAGTCGGGTAAAGATTTGCTTAGCATGATGGAATACAATGTGATGGTAATGGATTTAAGTATGCCTGAAAATTTAATGGGACAGGTTAGAATGTCGCAACCAGTAAACATTATGAATTATGCTTTGCCCGATGATACCATAAAAGGGACTATTTCAGAACTATCTCCTGCAATTGATATGGAAGCACGTACTTTCAAAGGACGTATAAATGTTGATAATCGCGAGGGCTTATTAAAGCCTGGAATGTTTGTTAAAGCTGAAATTGTTGTTGATCATCGCGATAGTGCCTTAGTGATTCCAAAGGATGTTATTCTAACTGAAGGTAATCGCAAGTTGGTTTTTGTGGCTAAGAAAGAAACTGCTGAGAAACGCTATATACGAACTGGTATCGAGAGTTTAACCGAGGTTGAGGTGCTTGGTACTGATTTAAAAGAGAATGATCGCTTGATTATTAAAGGCTTCGAAACATTGAAGAATCGATCTAAGGTTAAAGTAGTTAAATAAAGTACTCATCACTAAAATATATTCATGAGATCCATTTCACGATTCTCTGTAAATTATCCTGTAACTGTAGCCATGATTGTGTTGGGTATAGTATTGTTGGGTATTATTTCTTTATCTCGTTTGGGAACAGATTTATTTCCAGATTTGCAAAATCCGCGTATTTATGTGGAATTGAAAGCGGGTGAGCGTTCGCCCGAAGAGATAGAAAAACGTTTTGTTGAGCAAATTGAGGCTTTATCTGTTCGTCAAAGTGGTGTGCTAAACGTATCATCGGTTAGTCGAGTTGGTACTGGAGTTGTTACTGTCGAATATGATTGGGGCAAAGATATTGATGAGGCTTTTCTCGATTTACAAAAAGCATTAACAGCTATTTCTCAGGATTCGGATGTAGAAGAATTAAATATTTCCCGATTCGATCCTAACGCGGCGCCGGTTATAAAAGCTGCATTCAGTCATGCCGAAACGGAAGACATGAATGAGTTGCGAAAAATAGCGGAGAATTACATTCGTAATGAACTTATTCGTGTTGAAGGCATAGCCGATGTTCGTATTTCAGGCGAACTTACGGCTGAAGTTATGGTAGTGCTTGATCCGGGATTATTGGAAGTAAATGGCCTAAGCATAAATTCGGTTTTAAACACCATCAACAGTTTTAATCAAAACGTATCGGGTGGTTCCATTGAAGAGATGGGGCAGCGTTATATTATTAAAGGACTAAGTGCACTTGGGAATCTGGACGATATTAGACAATTGGTTGTAAAAGTTCCGCAAAGTAGCTCAGTTCAAAATTCAACGAATGAAACGGAAGCGATAACAGCTCAGGCGGCCATCTTATTGCAAGATATTGCAGAGGTAAGCTTGCGCAACAGCGAGCCGGAAACCATTGTTCGATTGAATGGCAAACGATGTTTAGGTATAGCCATTTACAAGGAGACTCGTTTTAATACGGTTGCCGCTGTTGAAAAGTTAGAAGAAGCATTCGTTGCCATACAACAACGTTTACCCGGTTATGAATTAACTGTAATAAATAACCAGGGAAGTTTTATTCAAAGTGCTATTGGCGAGGTTGAAGAAAGTGCCTTGATCGGAATTATTTTTGCTGTATTTGTATTGTTTCTTTTCCTACGTCGTTTTGGTGTAACCTTAATTGTAAGTATAGCTATTCCAATATCCATTATTGCCACTTTTAACTTGATGTATTTTAATGGTTTGACATTAAATATTATGACCTTGGGAGGTTTAGCCCTGGGAGCTGGTATGTTGGTGGATAATGCCATTGTGGTAGTGGAGAATATTTATAGGAAGGTTGAATTAGGTATACCAGTTAAACAAGCTGCAATTGAAGGAACCTCAGAGGTTGGAGGCGCTTTAACGGCATCTACCTTAACTACAATTGTTGTGTTTTTGCCAATTGTTTATTTACATGGTGCTTCGGGTGAGTTGTTTAAAGATCAGGCATGGACCGTTGCTTTTTCATTATTATCATCCTTGTTAGTTGCTTTATTGGTAATACCAGTTTTAAGTAGTTTCATATTTAAGAAATCAAAAACTACAGCAAAGCCAAGAGTTAAGCCAGCTGAAATAGGATATGAAAAGTATGGGAACTTCTTATCAAAGTTTCTGGATCGTAAGTATTATGTGATTATTGGAGCAATGGTTCTTGTTGCTTTAACAGGTATGTTAGTGCCACAAATGGGTAGCGAGTTTATGCCTGAGTCAGAGTCGAATGAAATAACGATTGAAACGATCTTTCCTGCAGGAACTGCTTTATCTCGAACCGATGCTTCATTATCTCAAATGGAACAATTAGTGCTTGGTTCGTTTGAAGATAAGCTAAAATGGATTTATGCACATGCAGGACCGGAGTCTGGTGTTGAATCATCGTCATCCACAGAGCAAGGTGAAAATACGGGTTATTTAAAACTGATTTTGAATGATGGTGAGCATATCGCCTTCGCGGATTTGGTAGCGCATCTCAATAAATTATTTGATGGCATACCAGGTTTGGAATTAAGGTTCGTTCAAGATCAATCGGCATTACAAACATTACTGGGTACAGATGAAGCACCGTTGTTAATTGAAGTGGCAGATGAGCAAATTGAAAATCTAGAGGAAAGTGCATCCATGATTAGTAATTTAATTCGGGAGGACGAGCAGATTTACAATATTAAGAGTTCGTTTGAGGACGGTGCGCCTGAGGTCAATGTTGTTATTGATCGTGTCCGTGCTGGTATCTTTAATCTGGATGTGTCAACCATAATGGCCAATCTAAAGGATTATCTATCGGCTAAAGATGGTGGAAGAATGGAAATGAAAGGTGATTTGACCAATATTAAGTTGGAAACACCCGATGTGCGCCTTGAGCAATTAAAAGATTTGAAAATATCAACTGGAGATAAGGAGGTCCTCCTATCAGAGGTTGCAACTATAACGATTGGGCAAGCGCCACGAGAGCTAATCCGAAACAATCAGAAACGAGTAGCTCAGATATCAGCCATGGTAACGGATGAGCAACCCTTTGATCATTTAATAGCTGACCTTACGCAGGATATAAACCAATTGGATTTACCCGCTTCAACCAATGTTTCTATTTTAGGTGAAGAGCAAAAACGTAAGGATGCCTTTGGTAGTTTGCAGTTTGCTTTAATTCTATCCATTATTTTGGTGTATATGGTTATGGCTTCTCAATTTGAATCTTTGGTGCATCCATTTACCATTTTACTCACTATTCCCTTGGCTGGAGTTGGTGCAGTTTGGGCATTCTTTATACTCGGTAATACCTTTAATATTATGGCTTATATCGGTATTGTGATGCTGGGAGGAATCGCGGTGAATGATTCCATCATTTTGGTGGATGCCATCAACCAATATAAAAAGGCAGGTTTGGATTTGAAGGAGGCGATTATTGCTGCGGCTCAACAGCGTATTCGACCGATAATGATGACTAGTTTAACCACTATTTTAGCTTTATTACCATTAACTTTTGGTTTTGGTGATAGTGCTGCTTTACGCTCGCCAATGGCCATAGCCGTAATTGGTGGTTTGCTCACATCAACCATGCTTACATTGCTGGTTATTCCTTGTGTGTATTACGTTTTCGATAATTTGTTTTATCCAGCGAAACGCACAAATTCTAATAGCTAGATCAAGATCATCCAAAGAAAAGAATCAATGAAAGAAATAATAAATAGGAAGGTTTTGGTTAGTATGTTTTTCCTGGCATTTACAATGCTGGGGGTGATTTCATACAAGCAATTATCCTTTGAGTTGGTGCCTAACACTGAATATCCATTGCTTTTTGTGCGAGTAAGTGCATCATCGCAATTGGATCCTATTCATATGGAACAGGAAGGTGCCATCCCGATTGAAAGTGTAATTAGTACCTTGGAAGGCATCGAAAAAATTGAGACACGTGTTAATCCAGGTAGCGCCATGATATTTGTGTACCTCAGTCGTGATGCTGATATTAAGTACAGTTACTTGAAGTTGGTTGAGAAGATTGAGAGTTCGTCGGGTGTATTACCCGAAACAATGATGGCTCAGGTTTTCAAGGCTGATATTGACCAATTGAATAATGAATTCATGACGATTCAGGTCAGGGGCGAAGGAGGTGCTGATCGCATCCGAAATATAGTTGAGCAAGACATTAAAAGTACGCTTGAAAGCATTGATGGGGTTTCGGCTGTTGAAGTGTCTGGTGGACGCCAAAAGTCCGTTGAAATTATATTTTACCAAGATGTACTGGATAGCTATGGCTTAACGAGTGGTCAGATACGCCAAATGATTAATGGTGGTCAGAATGAGAAGATTTTTGCAGGGGAGGTGATACAAGGGCAGATGCGCTATTACGTTACTGCTGAAGCGGATTACAAACACATCGATGAAATTAAGAATATTGTAGTTAAGGCCGACGGACCTGTTCTTCTTAAAGATATTTCGGAAATAGAATTTGGGGTAAAAGAGGATGATTCTTATAGTCGTGTGAATGGCATGGAAGCAGTTTCTGTTTCTATCTCTAAAGATGCTCAGGTAAACCTAATCGATCTGTCGAAGAGTACCTTAGCCCAATTAGATGATATTAACGCGGCATACGAAGTCAAAGGGATTGAATTGGTGGTGGAGTCAAATACGGCTGAAACCATGGAGAATAACCTTGATGGTATCATTGAATTAGCCTTTGTTGGAGGAATTTTGGCATTGTTTATTCTGTGGATTTTCTTAAATAATATTCCCTTGGTTGGAATGGTAATGTTATCCATTCCCTTATCAGTTTATGGCGCATTTAACTTTTTCTATGCGGCCGACATTACTATAAATATACTAACCTTAGTCGGTTTGGCGCTTGCCATTGGTATGCTGCTCGATAACAGTGTGGTGGTGATGGAGAATATTTATCGGGTGGCATCAAAGGGGAAGTTAAGTAGCGAGGAAAGTGTTGTTAAAGGAACAAAGGAAGTCTGGCGATCGGTAGCGGCGGCAACTTTTACAACCGTTTCAGTATTTCTTCCATTTGTCTTTTCTGAGAATATTCTCTTTCGCGAGGTAGCCCGACATATCAGTGTTTCCATCGTATCTACCTTGTTGGTTTCCTTATTGGTGGCACTACTTTTAATACCGATGTTGACGCATGTTTTTCTATCGGGATTAATGAAGAACCGAATTGAAGCACTGGAAAAATTATCCTTGCATAACCGATTGGTTCAATATTATATTCTGTTACTAAAGGCAACACTTCGTAAACCGGCAGCTACCATTATATCTGTGTTATTGTTGTTTTTCGTTGTGCTAATAATCAGTATTGGCGTAAGTATCAGTACAGCACAAGAGGCTGAAACTACAGAGTTTGTAGTAAGTGTTGATATGGCTTCTGGTTCAATGCTTTCGAATACAGATCTTGTGGTGAGAGAAATAGAAAAGCGTTTGGATAATCTTGAAGAGAAAGAGGACGTAATAAGTCAAGTTTTTGAAGATAGGGCAACTGTTACAGTTAAGCTATTGGACGATTACAAAGATCTTGCTGACAGGAGTATTCCTGAAATTCGGCAGGATATAGAAGAGCGGATTGACAATGTAGAAGGTGGTGAAATAAGTGTAGCCCAAGGAGGAACAAGTTCGATGGGTGGAGGCGGAGGCTTTGGCTCTAACCCAGGTATGGGCATGTTAATGTTTATGGGATTGGGTGAGCAGGAAGAAAAAGTTGTGATCAATGGAGAAGATTACGACCAAATGCTTGCAGTGGCCAACGATGTGGAATATTATCTCGAAAATGAAATAGATAATATGCGTCGTGTAAGAATATCATCGGCCAACAGACGACCCGAAGTGCATATTGATATGGATGCCTACCTCATGGGAATGTATGACGTATCGCCTAATAATGTGGTGAATGAATTATTTACCTTTCGATCAGAAGTAGCTTCTGGTGGTCAGTTAAAGGTTGACAATGAAACCTACGATATCATCATGAAAACCATAGATGAGCCGGTACTAGAAGAGGTGTCGGCTAAGACAATGGAAGATTTGCAGAAACTTAATGTTAAGAGTAATGCTCAAAACATTATTCCATTGAAGGATTTTTCAACTATAAATTATTCCTCAGGTCGATCAGAGATTCAACGCGTCAATCAGCAAAAAGAAATTGAAGTGACCTACCAGTTTTCTGAGGAAGTTAATAGCTCGAAGACCTTATTGGAGGACGCTCGTAAGCAAGTTGATGAGTTAATTGCCAATATTCCAAAATCGTCATCAGTTTCTCTCAAGGTAATTCATGAGGAAGATATGTTTGCCGAGTTTAAATTTTTAGGCTTGGTTGGTTTATGGCTTATTTTTATGATACTAGCTTCGGTATTCGAATCGTTCAGCGCGCCAGTTGTAATGCTATTTTCGGTGCCCTTGGCAGCTATTGGTTCATTGTTGGCTTTGGTATTCACAGGTAATTCATTGATGAACCTTAATAGTTTCATTGGTTTCCTCATATTACTGGGTGTTGTTGTTAATAACGGAATTCTACTCATCGATTATTCCCGACAATTAAGGCGCGATGGTTATGGACATGCCCGATCATTGATGCAAGCCGGTATTTCGCGTATTCGCCCAATAAGTATTACTGCAATTACAACAATTATAGCCATGCTGCCTCTAGCAATGGGTAAATCAGAATATGTTGGAATACTGGGAGCTCCTTTTGCAATTACAGTGGTTGGAGGTTTGAGTTTTAGTACGCTTTTGACCTTAGTATTTATGCCAACTTTCGCCTTTGGACTTGAGAAAGCTTTGACCTGGATTCGTTCTTTGGCATGGGTTTTAAAAGTTGTCATGTATTTAAGTTGGACAGTGGGTGCATTGCTTGTTTATTTCTTTGCAGATGTGTCCTTTGCCTGGCAGCTATTATACTATGTTCTTATAATTAGTGGAGTGCCATCCATACTATATTTCGTTCTATCATCGCTTCGAATGGCCAATGAGCAATTGATTGAACAAGGTGATGATGTTTCTATTACCATTCGAAACTTGGTGAAGGTATATGATCGTGATGGTCGGTTTATGCGCGAATGGAAAGCGCGTGAGGCAAAATACAAGGAGCGATCAAAACAGGAGTCAAAATCATTACGTGATATTCTAAAGAATCTTATTTGGCAGGTACCTTTAATCGGATACATCTGTTATTTTACTTGGTGGTATGTCGAATCTGGTTTTTGGGGCTTGATTTTTACTGTCTTTAATTACTTTTTGTTTATGTCGGTGTATAATTCTATTGTGAGTTATTGGCGTAACAAAAGTACTACAGAATTAAAATGGGATAAAAAAATAAAGGTAGCCGTAAAATGGCTTTATCCTTTATTTGCTGTCATCGCATATCACCTTAGATGGGATTCGATAGCTATGCTGGTTATCATTGCTACATTCTGGTATGCTATTTTGGCTTTAGTAGTGGCAGGTAATAAACTGAAGCGCGATCGTGTCAACATCGAACGTGTAACGGGTCGAATGGCTGGATTGCGAAGAACATTCTATCGTATGGTGCGGGCTATACCTTTTATTGGTAAGGAGAAGGTACCATTTAAAGCGGTTAAAGGCGTGTCCATGGAGTTCAAAACAGGCATGATCGGATTGCTTGGGCCTAATGGTGCGGGTAAGACTACGCTTATGCGAATTATCTGCGGTATTCTCGATCAAAGTTATGGTAAGGTATATATAAATGGATATGATACTGCTGAAAAACGCGAAGAGTTGCAGGGCTTGATCGGTTATTTACCTCAGGAGTTTGGAACTTATGAGAACATGACAGCATATGAGTTTTTGGATTATCAAGCCATGGTGCGTGGGGTTACCAAAGATGAGGTACGTTATGAACGTTTAGAGTATGTGCTTAAATCGGTTCACATGTGGGAGCGCAAGGATGATAAGATTGGCGCATTCTCAGGAGGAATGAAACAACGTATTGGTATTGCCATGATATTATTGCATTTGCCTAAGATACTAGTGGTAGATGAACCAACTGCTGGTTTAGATCCTCGCGAACGTATTCGTTTCCGAAACCTACTGGTTGAGTTGAGTCGTGAACGTATCGTACTATTTTCAACGCATATTATTGAAGATATAGCAAGTTCGTGTAATCAGGTTGCTGTTATGAATAAAGGTGATTTGAGATATTGGGGTGTACCTAGTGAAATGGTGCAAATTGCAACTGATAAGGTGTGGCAGTTTGATGTGCCTGCCGAAGATTTTGATAGGGTTAATAAACAGTTTGTGATAGTACATCATATGCGAAACGGCGACAACATAAGAGTGCGTTGTTTATCAGAGCAGCAACCAATGGATGGTGCCGAAAAGGTAAATGCTGTGCTTGAAGACGCTTATATCTGGTTACTGAAGAACAAATAAAATGTTGAATAATGACGAAAAATATTTCATATAAAAGCATTTCTAACGCCACTTTTCTGAAATTCATTAAGTACAACTTAAAGGTGGTGTTTGGTAATAAGTTTATCTATTTCTTAGGTGCTTCATTAATTTTTTATTTGCTAATAACCTCCATTAGTCTTTTTGGAGCTGATACAGTAAGTGTACAAGGGGTATATTATCAATTGATGTTTCCAGCTTTCTTGTTGGTATTTTTTCCTACTACATATGGTATTCAAAACGATGAAGATGCTCGGATACTTGAAATCTTATTTGGTATTCCCAACTACCGTTATAAAATATGGTTAGTCCGATTGGTAATGGCCTTTTTTATGGTGTTTTGGTTTGTGTTTGTAATGGCAAACCTGAGTAGCGTCATATTAATCAATGTACCAGTTTGGGAAATAACCTTTCGCTTAATGATACCGGTTGTTCTATTTGGTATGTTAGGCTTTTTCTTTAGTACAGTAATAAAGAATGGTAACGGTACAGCAGTTGTAGTTGTTGTAATAGGATTAGTAGTTTGGATTTTGGTTGGGTTTTTGGAATACAGTTCCTGGAATGTATTTCTTAATCCTTTTGATTTACCTTCTAATATGAGTGAAGTCGTTTGGGCTAATGTTGTGGCTAAACACATTCGAACATGGGTGATTGTATCTGGTATTGCTGGTTTATGGGGACTTTTAAACCTCCAGAATAGAGAGAAGTTTATTAAATAATAGGGCCACATTCATAGTTCAAATGGTATAAAAATTATACAGCATAAAAAAAGCGCCGAAAGGCGCTTTATATATTTTGTTTGGTTACTCGAAGATTAACTTTCTGCAAAGTGTTTTTTACCACTTAACATATCGCGGGCCATGTCTAAAATAGTTGTATCATCTAGTTCTACTATACCACCATCAGGTCCTTGCTCAAGATGAATTCCTACACTTTTTCCTCGATCGTAGTTAGCACCGCCAAAGTAATTTCTTACTGTCTCTACGTCGAGGTGCAACTCATCGGCGATCGTCTTCATACTTCCATCAGGCAGACTATCTTTAATCTTCCTAAGTTGATTGAATGTGATTGTTGTTGTACTCATATTGATAGTTTTTAAGTAACACAATACTTTGTACTAAAAATAGAAAATTAATTTGAATATTAAAATTGAATTAATATAAAAAACAAATCTTAAACATTATTTAATGTCATTTAATTGCAAATATCACAAGTATTTGTTCTAGAAAAATCGGAGGGACTTAAGAAGTATAAAGCGTTTTGCATGCTTTTTTAAACGGCTAGTTGTATTAATTTAAAATTAGAGATGAAAAAATAAAAAATGTTTAACTTTTAAGTCGTATCTATTCACTAATTGAAATGGCACTATAAGCTTTGTTTTCAATTGTAAAGTGAAACACCGTACCACGTTCAACATTGGCCTCTATCCATATTTTTCCACCTAATGTTTCCACAATTCCTTTGGATATTGCCAAACCTAAACCAGTGCCATTTACAAATCGCTCTTCTGAATCAATTTTTGTAAATCGATTAAAAATGGTAAGCTGGTCTTCTGCCTTGATGCCAATTCCTGTGTCACTTACGTAGCATTTTATACCAAATCTGATAGGAGTGATGCCTATGTTTATTTCTCCTTCATCCGTAAATTTAATGGCGTTATTGATCAGGTTAATAAATACCTGCTTCAGATAATGGCCATCTGTTTTTATTATAAATGCTGAATTCGGGATAGTAAATTTTAACCTTAGATTTTTATGGTTCTTTATCTGATACAGATCTTTTAATTCAAGTAGTATATCTTTCAGGTCATTATCTTTAAAGTTAGTTTTAAGTTGTTTGGCTTCGATTATTGAAAAGTCAAGAATGTTTTCGATTATTTGTAATAAGTAATTGCCATTTTGAAGTATGGTTTTAATGTAGCTCCTTCTTTCTTCTTCGGTGTTATGCATTTCCATCAAGCTAATCTCTGAAAATCCAATGATGGCGTTCAAAGGAGTACGTACTTCGTGACTCATATTTGCCAAAAATTTTGATTTTAGAACATCGGCATCTTCAGCTTTTCTTTTGGCAATTTTTAATTGATCAATTTTATCTTCCAGTTCATATTGCAGTTCATTCTGCTGGTCAATGGTATTCTCAAGCCCACGTACCAGCATAGCCAAAGGTATTGCCACAACAGCTGAAATAGCAAAGGTGTTGGATGCCACGGTTATCCAGTGGAACGGAGTGTATTGGGTTATACCTAGTTCGCCAAATACCTTGTATTCTAAACCGAGTGCTATAAGTGCAATAATTAGAAATGCGATGATAAGGCTTGTAATAGCTCCCTTTATTCTTAATAAAATTGAAGCTATAATAGTAAAGCCAATCAGGTAGGTATTACCTGCTCCTGCCGGGCCAAGTATTATTAACAACCCTATGGATACAAGAAATGGGATAGCAATTAGAGAAATGGCTCTGAAGGTGTACTTGAGTTTATTATTTAAAAAGAGGAATAGTAAAAAACCATAAGCGATAGAATCAATTATACCTATAATGTATACTTCTTTAATAATGGACATATATATGCCAAAAGCACTGGCTATAAACCCAAATAAACAGATTAATAACAAAATACTGTTCAATACTTTGTTACGCCAATAAGTTATTCCCTCCTTTGGTTCAAAATCCTTCGTTTCGAACTGTTTATATACCCACTCCTTCATAAAAATGCCTTACGTTATATAATTAAAAAAGTTCCCTTCCATGGCTATAGATTTATAGAAATTATTTTCTTATTTTTATTGAGTTTAAATAAAAGAAGCGAATTAAGTACTTGACATGCAATGATTGATCAAGTCAAGTTAAACAATATTATAGTACAAATACTAAAATTATGAAGAAATCGTCACTTGTTGAGAATATAGAATACAAAGAAAATAGGCCAGCTATTAATGTTTTATTTGAGAGCGATACCTCGAAAGAAATTCGGATAGTATTTCGGAAAGGGCAGGTTATGGCCGAACATAAAACTTCGTATCCAATAAGCGTTGAAATTTTTGAAGGAGAAATTGAGTTTGGAGTTAAAGGAGAAAAACTGGTTTTGGTTAGGGGGGACTTAGTGGCGCTTGATGCGAATGTGCCTCATGATTTATTAGCAAATGCAGATAGCATTGTCCGATTAACACTTGCAAAGGGAGATTTGGTTCAGCGTGTTGTGAGTGTGGCAAAAGGTGAAAAATAATTTCAAATTTATAAGTTATGGCAACAATTAATACGTATTTAACCTTCAATGGGAATTGTGAGGAAGTTTTTGAATTTTATAAAAGTGTTTTTGGTGGTGACTATGATCACTTTGGCAGGTTTAGCGAAATGCCTTCCGAAAAACCTTTGCCCAAAGAAGAAGCTGATAAAATAATGCATGTTTCTTTACCTATTAGTAAAGAGTCGGTTTTAATGGGAAGTGATTCGTCAGAAGCTTTTGGTAAGGTAACTAGTGTTGGAGATAACTTTTCAATATCAATAAACGCAGAATCTGAGGAAGAGGCGAATATGCTTTTTAACGGACTATCTGAAGGTGGTAAGGTTAATATGCCCCTCGAAAAAACATTTTGGGGATCGTTGTTTGGCATGTTCACTGATAAATATAGTATCAACTGGATGGTGAGTTACGATTACGAACAAAAGAATCAATAGCTTATAATCAAGTGAAGTGTTGGAAATAGAATGTCGTTTTTTTACAATTTAACGATTAAGCATGTTGCTAATTTTGACATGTTACTAATTAAAATACATAAAAATGAAACGATTTTTTGAATGGGTAGAAATACCCGCAAGCAATTTTCAACGAGCAATTGATTTTTATTCAACTGTATTTGGTCTTACATTTAAAGTGATGGACTGCGGAACTGAGCAAATGGCATTTTTCCCAAATGGAGAAGGTGCCATCTCCTTTGCACCTGGTTTTACGCCATCTGATAAGGGTGTTTTAGTAAGTATAAATGTTGAGTCCGAAATTGATAAAACAATAGTGCTTATACAGAAGAACAATGGAAAGATTGTGATACCTAAAACGAAAATTGAAGCTGAAGGTAAAGGCTATTTTGCTACCTTTATCGATAGCGAAGGAAATCAATTAGGTTTATATGGGAATCCGGAATAAATGAACATTGCTTATCCATTAAATGAATTAAGCGCTTATGTCAAATATTATTGGGAATTAAGTAGCTGCAATTCCAGCCATACATGCATGAGCCATCGGGTAATTCCTGATGGCCTGCATACTATTTACTTCTATTTTTCTGCTATTCCTCAATTAAAAGGATTATCCTCTGCTATCGAAAGCAATATTTTCTTTAGTGGTCGAACTACTTCATTTTACGATCTTGATATAAAGGGGGCTATCGATTTATTTGCTGTGACTTTGCAACCTCTTGGAGCTGCAAGATTATTGGGGAAATCATTACAAGAATCGTTAAATCACATGCTCACCTTGAGTGATTTACTTGGAGAATCAACCAATAAACTTGAGGATGAAATGAATCATGCTACTGACTTTAATTCACGCATTGCTAGTGTTGAATCATTTTTAGTAGAGCGTTTATTAAAAACTGAACAACCTTATCATTTTAACTCTGTGAATGCAAGTTTAATTAGTTTGGAAACTAAAGCATCTATCGCTAATGATAAAATAGCATTAAGTCAAAGGCAACAACAACGACAGTTCAAACAGCTAATGGGTATATCAATAAAGGCATTTGAGCGAATTGTGCGTTTTCAGAAGGCCTTATATTTAAAAGAAAAAAATCCAAGTTGTGATATACAAACTCTGGTTGAAGAATGTGCCTATTTTGATCAAGCGCATATGATTCATGATTTTAAGAAGATGAGTGGATATACGCCTAATAGTTATTTTAAAACATGCGATCTGCACTCCGATTATTTTTCATGATTGAGTTTTTTGCTATTGTTGCTCGGAATAATTAGAAGAATCGTTCGAAACAATGTACTTTTGCAATCAATTAAAAGTATAACACTGTGAAGTTTTCAGATTTAAACCTTAATACAGTACTTCTTAATGCCATAGATGATCTTGGTTTTGAAGAGGCTACTCCGATTCAAGAGAAGGCATTTCCTGTGATAATGTCTGGTAAAGATATGTTAGGTATTGCACAAACCGGAACGGGTAAAACCTTTGCCTATGTCTTACCTCTGTTGCGTCAATTAAAATTTTCGAATCAACGACACCCTCGTGTTCTAGTGCTGGTTCCGACTCGTGAATTGGTAGAACAGGTGGCTGGTGAGTTTAGGAAGATGACGGAGTATATGTCAGTTCGAATTGGAGGCGTATACGGAGGAACAAATATCAATACTCAGAAGGCCATGGTTTACGAAGGTCTTGATATATTAGTTGCCACTCCGGGGCGTTTGATTGATTTAAGTTTGACAGGAGTTTTACGATTGAAGAATATTCAGAAGTTGGTGATTGATGAGGTGGATGAGATGCTTAATTTAGGATTTCGTTCTCAACTTGAGCAGATAATGGACATCTTACCTGAACGCAGACAGAACTTGATGTTTTCGGCAACTTTAACAGAAGATGTTGACCAGCTTATAAATGTGCATTTTTACCAGCCACAAAAGGTTGAAGTTGCGGTTACAGGTACACCTGTTGATAATATTTTCCAGAGTGCATACGCTGTGCCTAACTTCCATACTAAACTTAATTTCTTAAGATTTTTATTGGATGAGAATGCTGATATGAATAAGGTATTGGTGTTTGTGAAAAATAAACAGATTGCCGATTTATTACATTCTGAATTGGAAAGTTCATACCCTGAACTAGTTGGTGTTATTCATTCAAATAAGTCGCAAAACAACCGTTTTAGAATGGTTGAAGAATTTTTAAATGGTACACTTCGAATATTAATTGCTACAGATGTGATTGCCCGTGGTATGGATATTCGAAATGTAAGTCATGTTATCAATTACGACATGCCGGAAGAGCCAGAGGCGTATATTCACCGGATTGGTCGTACTGGTAGGGCAGAAGCGGAAGGTATTGCAATTGCATTTATTACAGAAGATGATCGTGGAGCCTGGAAAGCTGTACAGAATTTAATGAATAAGTCGATTAACCTGGAAGAGCTGCCTTCAACGGTTCGAGTTTCTGAAATGTTACTGGCTTCTGAAGAAGAAGTTTTACCTGGTTTGAAGTTGGTTAAGGCTCCTAAGCCTACAGTTGCTAAAGGTGCCGCTTTTCATGAGAAAAAAGATAAAAACAAGAAAAGTAACGAAGGAGGTTCGTACCGAAGAAAATTAGCTGCAAAATATAAAAAGCCAAAAACAAGAGGTCAAAAAAGAAAATAACTAGCGAATAATTTAAATCAAAAATCAGTAATATCTAATTTAAAATGAAGAAGCGAATTCTATTTCTTATTAATCCAATTTCGGGTATTGGTAAACAACGAACCGTGGAGCAATTGGTTGAAAAAGAAATTGATTCGGATAATTTGGATGTTGAGATACAATATACCGAGTATCAGGGGCATGCTCATGAGTTAGCCAGTGAGGCTGTTGGTAAATTCGATGTAGTGGTTGCTGTAGGGGGAGATGGAACGGTGAATGAGGTGGGATCGGCCTTAATCAATACTTCTGTTGCTATGGCAATTATCCCTACTGGTTCAGGAAATGGCTTGGCTCGTTACCTTGATATTCCTCTGCGTATTAATCGTGCCATACAAGTAATTAATTTGATGAATTTTAAGAAGATTGATACCCTGAGTGTTAATGGCCGTGTTTCGTTAAATGTAGCAGGCATTGGTTTTGATGCTTTTATCAGTCATCGTTTTGCAAATATTAAAGAGCGTGGACCCATTGCCTACATGAAGATGATCCCTAAGGAATTTGCGAATTATAGTTCGCTTACCTATACCATTACCATTGATGATGAAGTATATCAATTACCAGCTTTCTTGTTAAGTTTTGCTAACTCTTCACAATGGGGTAACGATGTACATATTGCTCCGCAAGCAAAGATTGATGATGGTTTAATTGATGTTTGCATCATAAAGGAATTTCCAAAGTTTGCAGCACCTGCCTTGTTAATTAGTTTACTGGATCAAAGTCTTGATCAAAGACCCTACGACGTTATTACGCAGGCGCGTAAAATAATCATAGAATGTGAGGAAAACATGCTGGGGCATTTGGATGGAGAACCGCTTGATTTAGGTAATAAGGCTGAAATAAAAATAAAACCACTATCATTAAAAGTTGTTATTCCTCCTGATAATTTTAGAAGAAATGCCTTGTTAGAGCCATTTAAACCATTGAAAGATATATTACCTCCATTGCCCAATATATCACAACTACCAAAAGGTTTGCTTGGGAACAAAAGTGAATGAGCTTACTTCATCTGAATTGCTTTATAGGTTAAATCGATAATTTCTGATATATTCACTTGTAAATTGTTAATTTATTGGCATGTTATCAAAGTTGTATTTTTCATTAGCCTTTTTAATACTCGCGAGTTTGTGTACTAATGCACAAGAGCTATTCGAAAGTCATTCATCGCGCTTGGCCGAACAGTGGGATTTAAATGATACCTTAAAAGGGCAAAATAATCTGTTTCAGGTAAGAGAATACAAACCTGTATATGTGCTTCTAGCTAATTATACATCTGATATCAATCAGATGCCATTCAGCGATAATCCGAACAATGTTGTAACTGAACCTGTACCATTAACTAATACCGAGTTAAAGTTTCAACTAAGTTTTAAAACAAAGGTGCTTGATAAGGTGATGGGGAAGAAATTAAAAGGCTCTTTCTGGATGGCATATACCCAAACATCGCGTTGGCAGTTATACAACGAAGAAATATCTCGTCCCTTTAGAGAAACCAATTACGAACCGGAATTCATGTATGTGGTGCCTACACCTTATACGATTTTTGGTATACATGGCGTTTTTGCAGGTATCGGTATTAATCATCAGAGTAATGGCCGTGGTAATCCTATTTCGCGAAGTTGGAATAGGGTAATAGTGCAAATGGGTTGGGAAACTAAAAATACCACCATATTATTAAGGCCATGGTGGCGTATACAAGAGTCGGCCGAAATAGATGATAATCCTGGTATTGAAAATTACATTGGCCGATGTGAATTATTATCTGCCTATAGTAAGGGGCGTCATAATTTGAGTATGATTGCCAGACACTCCCTGCGATCAGGAACCAGAAACAGAGGCAGTATCCAACTTGATTATGCATTTCAGATATGGGATAACCTAAAGATGCATACCCAGGTTTTTCATGGTTATGGAGAGAGTATGATTGATTTTAACCACAAACAAACTACCATTGGTTTAGGTTTTTCTTTAACCGAATGGCGATAAAAATTGATTGAATAAAAGTATGGATTATAAAAGTAAAGAGTTGGCATCCAAAGGTGTAATGCCTGTTTGGTTGAGGATAGTATTGGTTATTTTTTCGTTTCTTTTTTTGACAGCAATATTCCAAATTATTGGAGTGGCAACTACTGATATTAGTATGGATGATTTAATGCATTCTGAAAATTTGAGTACTGGTCAAATGTTTTTTTTACAGTTTTTAGGAACGCTGGCGATGTTTTCTGTAGTTCTTTTTTATCGTAAATTCATCGATAAACTATCGATTAAATCCTTAGGGTTTGGATTAAAGTGTTTTAACAAAGATATGATAAGAGGCTTTGTTTTAGCTTTAATATGCATCGGAATGGGCTCTTTAGTTTTATATGTTCTTGGCTATGTTGAAATTGAAAATAATGAGGTGTCTTATGTTGGATTTTTACTTCAGTTGCTTCTGTTTTTTTTGGTAGCTGTTAACGAAGAAGTATTGGTTCGAGGTTACATATTAAACAATTTAATGCTTGTTTCAAATAAGTATTTGGCTCTCTTTATTAGTTCATTAATATTTATGGTGCTGCATTTATTAAACCCTAATTTATCTACCATTGGTGTTATAAATCTTTTTTTGGCAGGCATAATGTTAGGTAGTGCCTATGTATTTACACAAAATCTATGGTTTGCCATTAGTTTGCACTTGTTTTGGAATTTTATTCAAGGGCCAGTCATGGGCTATTCCGTAAGTGGTATGGCAATGGATTCAGTTTTTAAGTTAAAGCTTAGTGGGAATGAAATATGGCATGGAGGAGCTTTCGGTTTTGAAGGTTCGCTTATGTGCACAATTGTTTTGATTGTATCAATAGCTTCTATTATTGGGTATTATCATCGTAGCAAAAAGGTGAATTTGAAGTAAAATCAGTTGGATTACTATTTTCTAATTTTTTTAAAAGGCTCAGATATTTAATACTTTCTTAATTCTGAGATGAATAATTACTATACTTGCACAAAATTTTCGAATAATTTAAAGCTAGCTTAATCAGCTTTTAGATTTGGTGTAAGAATGAATAGAATAGCAAAAGTTTTAAAAAGTAATAAGTCCGAAAGATATACCAACGAGTATTTGGTGCTCTTGTATCGATTTGCATTAATGATGCTCTTCTTCACTGTTTTTAGAGTTATCTTTTTTGTTTTCAACACAAGTTCATTTCCTGATGTTACCTTAGGCAGCTTCATAAGAATACTGCAAGGAGGATTAATGTTTGACCTTTCTGCTTTATTGTATCTAAATGGCTTATACTCTATTTTATGCATTTTACCTTTCCCATTCAGGTTTTCTAATGTTTACCAGCGGATAGTTAAGTGGATTTATATGTTGTTTAATGGGCTAGGAATAGGTCTTAATTCAATTGATATTATCTATTTCCGTTTTATCAATAAGCGTACTACATATAATGTCTTCGATATTTTAAGCAATGAAGATAACATGTTGGCTCTATGGGGGCAGTTCTTCATCGATTTTTGGTACATCGCTCTCATATTTATTCTAGCCATTATTTCGTTGTCATATCTGTATTCCTATTTTAAACCTAAACCTTTTAGGTTCTCTATAAAATGGATTCAATATCCTGTTTCGCTTGTTGTTTTGGTATTGTTTGCAGCTTTGTCAATTATCGGAATTCGTGGTGGATACAGGCATTCTACTCGACCTATAAATATGAGTAATGCCGGTAAGTTTGTTGAATCTCCTTCCGAAATGGCTTTAGTCTTGAATACACCTTTTTGTATTATTCGCACATGGAATAAGAAGAGTTTTCAGGAGGTGCATTATTTCTCGACAGAGGAACAACTAGAGGCAGTTTATAATCCTGTTTATACACCTTCCGATTCGGCTGTTGTGAGTCGGAAGAATGTGGTGGTATTTATATTAGAAAGTTTTAATGGTGAATATCTGGGCGCATTAAATAAAGATTTGGATGAGGGTAATTATAAAGGATATACGCCATTTATCGATTCCTTGATGCAGCATAGTTTTGTTATTGAAAATAGTTTTGCAAATGGTCATAAATCCATTGACGCGATGCCTTCAGTTCTGGCATCGGTTCCTTCGTTGGTATTACCCTATACTGTATCGGAGTATTCGTCGAATAAGGTGAATGGTATGGCCGAGTTATTGGCTAAGAAAGGTTATGAGACAGCGTTCTTTCATGGCGCTCCAAACGGATCAATGGGTTTTGATGCTTTTGCCAAAATATCTGGTTTTCAAAAGTATTTTGGAAGAGATGAGTATAATAACGATGATGATTTTGATGGTATATGGGGCATTTGGGACGAACCATTTTTTCAATTTTATGCGGATGAAATGAATCAAATGCAAGAGCCCTTTTTTACTTCATTGTTCTCGATTAGTTCACATCACCCATTTAAAGTGCCGGAGAAATATGAAGGCGTATTCCCCAAAGGGCCTCTGCCAGTGCATGAATGTATTGGGTACACTGATAATGCTTTGAGAACCTTTTTTGCAAAAGCCAAAACTATGCCTTGGTATAATAATACCTTATTTGTGATTACGGCCGATCATAGTTCGGCTTCGCATTTTAAATCATCACATAATAGTAGGAACACATTTTCTATTCCGCTATTCTTTTATAGTCCGGGTGATTCATTGGTAAAAAAATGGGATAGTGGTATAGCACAGCAAATCGATATTATGCCAACGGTACTTAATTACCTTGAGTATGATGAACCTTATTTGGCCTTTGGAAACGATTTGTTTGATGAAGATGCTGCGCGTTTTACAATGAACTATACCAATGGTTATTACCAATTTGCACAAGGTGATTTATTGGTTTACTTCGACGGAAAGGAAATACGTAGCGTGTTTGATGTCAAAGATGATCCTTCGTTGAAAAATGACATTAAAGAATCAATTGATTATAAAAATATTGAGCGCAATTGTAAGGCCTTTGTTCAGCAGTACAATAATCGCATGATTGAGGATCGATTGACACCCTGATTAAGTTAAAATACAAAATAGGCTAGAAGTAATTCCTAGCCTATTTTGAAATATGATCATAAATTGATATGAATAAATAGAGATTCTAAAAATACCTATTTTTGATTTGTATCAGATTGCTTTATTTTAAATATTCGTCGGGTATAAACATGTCGGGCGTAAGTTGACTTGTTGCACCTTTATCATCTTTGTAATCATCCTCATATTTTTGCATGATATCTTCAATAAATCCTCTTTTGGCTAACTCTTTCATTATATTGTCTTTGGTTTCTTGAGATGTTTGCATAGGTTCTTCTTTCTTTATTATCTTCTTTGCTTTTTTAAAATCTTTATGCGAGTAAGTTTAGTACATGACAAAACTGTAAATAATTGACAGTCAACTAAATAAGATGTATGTTTTCTTGCTTAAAACCTTGGCATTCAGTATCTTACAAAGGATTTCTGAAGTCTTTTGTAATGAATACGAATACCAAGGTAGATACCAAAAAT
>JAFMVD010000062.1 GCA_025499625.1 Carboxylicivirga fragile
TTGGCACACCAAGTGCAGCTACCGTTATTATTACCGACGATGACAGTGAGTCGGTCAACATAGTAGCCACAACTCAAGCTTTGGAAAGTGGTACCGATGGTTTATTCACAATCACAGCTACTAATTCATTCGGCACAGATACTGAAATTTCTTACACAGTTACCGGTACAGCAACTCCTGATGCGGATTACACAGCTTTAACAGGATCGGCTACGCTACTTGCCGGACAAACAGAAGTAACCATACCTGTGGCTATTATTAGTGATGTATTGGTTGAAGGCGATGAAACTGTTATACTAACACTTACTGGTACCGACAACCCTGATTTAATTGTTGGAAGTCCTGATAATGCTACCGTTACTATTACTGATGATGATGCAGCGGAATATAACATCACGCCAACAACGCTTGACATCACCGAAGGAAACACAGCTACTTTTGATGTGGTTTTAACAAGTCAACCTGCGACAAACGTTCTTGTCAACCTGAGTTCAGATATCGCTACTTCAGCTTCACTTTCGGATGCGCAACTGACATTTGGGAATGGAGATTGGAATATCGCGCAAACTGTTACGATAACAGCTGAACAAGATGCCAACCTGGTATCTGAATTAGTAACGATTACATTAGCGATAGATGCAACAAGTAATGCCGCTTTTACCGGTATTGCAGATAAAACTGTGACGATTAATGTGACAGACGATGGTAAAGCAGAATACACCATCTCACCTACCACATTAGATATCACCGAAGGAAATACAGCCACCTTTGATGTGGTGCTAACCAGTCAACCAACATCTAACGTGCTGATCAATCTCAGTTCCGATTTAGCCACATCGGCTTCATTGTCCGATGCGCAACTGACCTTTGGCAATGGCGATTGGAATGTGGCACAAACAGTAACCGTGACGGCTGAACAGGAAGCAAATCTAGTTTCAGAAACTGTAACGATCACGTCAACGGTGGATATTTCAAGTGATGGTGACTTTACGGGTATTGCGGATAAAAGCGTGACCATTAATGTGACTGACGATGATGAAGCTTTTTTAAATATATCAGCAACTACAATGGCAGCTGAACCTTCAACGAATGGTGAATTTTCAATTGAAAGCACTCAAATCTATTTTGAAGATGTGACCATTTATTTTAACATCTCAGGTTCGGCACAATCGGGTATTGATTATAATTCTCCAGGAAATTCTGTTATTCTTCAAGCGAATCAAAATCGCACAGTTATTCCTATCAATGTTCTTGACGACAAATTGATTGAAGGAGATGAATCAGTAATCATTACTTTAATTTCAACCAACAATGCATTGTTTAAATTGGGTACGGAAATCAGCTCTAATCTAACAATATTCGAGAATGATACGCATCCAAGGTTTACATCACCCCCGATTGAAAGTATTAATGAAGATCAACTATATACTTATAACATTACAACAACAGATTATGATGGAGATATACATAATATTGAAGCATTACTTCTACCAGCATGGCTAACTTTTGCAGATAATGGCGATGGAACAGCTCTACTCTCAGGTACACCAAAGCAAAGTGACGTGGATCAAACCAATAGAGTATACATTAGTATTGTAAATCAGACACCTCCAATAGTACAGGATTTTAACATTAATGTTATCAATATTAACGATGATCCCATCATTAAGAATTCGACTCTATCAACTCAGGAAAATGTTGAGTTATTAATTCCTTTTGCTGATATAATTAGTGATGAAGATGGAAATGTAGCTTATAACACTTTAACAATCTTAAGTGGTCCTACACATGGTACAACTACGATAGATCTTGCTAATGAGGAAATCAAGTACAATCCAAATCCAGCTTATTCGGGGTCGGATGAATTTACACTTCAAGTTGAAGACACTGATGGCGCCAAAAGTAATATTGGCAGCATTCAAATAACTGTTTCCAACGAAGCGCCTAATGCCGTTAATGATGAATACATCATTAATGAGGACACACCAACTTTATTCAATGTTATCGCCAATGATACTGATCTGCAAAACAATATAGATCCAAGTACCTTAGAAGTTAGCAATGAGAATTTACCTAGTAAAGGAAGTATCCAAGTAAATAACGATGGAACAATATTATACACACCTAACGAAAACTATTTCGGAAGTGATAATTTCGCCTACAGTATTGAAGATGCTTCTGGCTACTCTGATCAAGCTTCGGTGAGCATTACCATCAATTCGGTGAATGATGCACCACTTGTTGAAAATGATACCGAAATTACAGATGAGGATACCCCAATCACAATCGATGTACTGGCGAACGATACGGATATTGATAATGCCATCGTTCCATCTTCCTTGTCAATTGGCAATGCAAGTACAAATGGTAAACTAACCATAAATGCTGGAAGCAATGATATCACATATACGCCAAATGACGATTACAATGGAGAGGATAGTTTCACCTACCTGATTGAAGACATTGATGGTGCCAGCAGTGAAGCTACAGTTACAATTACCATAAGACAAGTTAATGATGCGCCAGTTCCAGTTTCTGACGAAGTAAATACACCGGAAGAAACTCAGATTCTTATCAATGTAGCTCAAAATGACACTGATATTGAAGATAATTTGGATATTTGTACGGTTTCCATTCTTGTTCAGCCAACTAATGGCTTAGCAAGCACCAATGGTGATTGTGGAATTATATCATATACACCAAACACCAACTTCAACGGTCAAGATACATTTACATACCAAATATGCGATACAGAAGGAGCTTGTGGAACAGCTCAAGTTACGATTAATATAACAGAAGTGAATGACGAACCAATTGCTGTGGCAGATGCCTTTGAAACGAATGAAGACGAAAGCATCACAATGGATGTTTTACTAAACGATTTTGATGACGATGGTAATCTGGATGCTTCAAGTTTAAAAATTGACACGGATGCTTCCAATGGCATTTTAGAGATTATTAATAACGAAATTCGTTATACACCTAATTCGAACTTTAATGGCGATGATAGTTTTGTTTATCAGATTTGCGATGCAACTGAGCTATGCGCAACAGCTTCGGTTAGTATAAGCGTGCAAGCTGTAAACGATGCACCTGATGCGCAAGATGACACAGACAGTGGTGACATTAATGATAATATTAGAACCAACGTAGTTGAGAATGATTCGGATATTGAAAATGGTTTGGATCTTACGACATTAACAGTCATTAAACAACCACTCAACGGGGTGGCAAAAGAAGAAGAGGGCGGTACCGGTTTTATCATTTACACACCTAATGATGGGTTTGAAGGCAATGATAGTTACGAGTATCAAATATGCGATACAGACGATGCCTGTGCAACAGCAAAGGTTACTATTACTATTAGCGCCCAGGATGATGCTCCAGTTGCCATTGCCGACTCCTACGAAACCAATGAGGATGAAAGCATCACTATGGATGTATTAAGTAATGATTCGGATGATGACAACAACATAAATTTATCGAGCTTAAAGATAGACACAGAGGCTACAAATGGCACCTTGGAAATCACCGACAATAAAATACGCTACACACCAGATGCTGATTTTAATGGTAACGATAGTTTTACCTATGAAATTTGTGATGACACTGACTTATGTGCCATCGCACAGGTAAACATTACTGTTATAGCTATTAATGATGCGCCAATAGCGGTGGATGATGAAGTAAATACAAACGCAACAACACAGGTTAGCATTAATGTAGCTGAAAACGATACTGATGTTGAAAACAATATTGATATTTGCTCCATCACCATCATTGATCAACCAACAAGTGGAGTAGCCATTGTTGATAACAATTGTGGTTTTATATTATACACGCCTAATAGCGGTTTTGATGGACAAGACGTATTTACCTACCAAATTTGTGATACGGATAATGCCTGCAGTACAGCTCGTGTTAGAGTTAATGTTCAAGAATCTGAAGAAACGGTAGAAGTACCAGAAGTTTTCACTCCTAACGGCGATGGAATAAACGACTACTTTGTTATACCTAATGTAGATAATAAGGAAGACTATAAGAAAAACGAACTCTTCATATTCAACCGATGGGGCGGTCAGGTGTTCCATATGACAAACTATGATAATACATGGAATGGTAAATCAACAGATAGTGTAATGGGTGGCGATGAATTACCAGAAGGCACCTATTTCTATGTGTTCAAACTTGACAGTGGTAAAGTTTATAAAGGAACCGTTTACATCAAAAAGTAATGTTTAGAAAAATGCAAATACAACGATACAATACAATCATGCTCATAAAACCAACTTGGGTTCTTTTAGCTTTACTTTTTGTAATGGCCATACCCAAAGCCAACGCACAGCAAGATCCGCTATATACACAATACATGTTTAATACTTTGGCCTATAACCCGGCATACGCAGGCACAAGAGACATGGTAAGCTTAATGGCTCTATCGCGTCACCAATGGGTAGGATTTGAAGGTGCACCGTCTACACAAACAGTAACGGGACATACCCCTGTTGGTAAAAACATTGGATTAGGCCTAACATTAATACACGACGTGGTTAATCCATCAAGTCAAACAGGGCTGTATTTCGATTACGCCTATCGTATTAAAATTAGCGAAAACAGTAAATTATCCTTTGGCTTGAAGGGGGGATTTAATTATTTCCAGCTCGACATGTCGAAATTGCAGACAGCAACGCCTGGTGACGACCCAACATTAAATGTGGGTGCTACAAGTAAATATTTACCCAACTTTGGTTTCGGGTTATATTATTTCTCCGACAAGTACTTCATTGGCCTATCTGCACCAAAACTATTAGAAAATAAATTACTCAATAGTGACAATGAAATACTTGGTCAGGAAGGAAGCGAAGTGCGTCATTATTTCATTACTGGTGGTTATGTATTTAATTTAAGTGATGAAATTAAGTTTAAACCAACATTTATGTCGCAATTAACCCAAGCCTCTCCCATGTCGTTGGATTTAAATGCCAATTTTTTGTTTAAAGAAAAACTGTGGGTTGGGGCAATGTATCGACTTAACAATTCGTTTGGCGCTATTTTGCAGTATCAATTCACACCTCAGTTTAAAGTAGGTTATGGATTCGACATGACAACCAATGCACTTCGTAACTACAATAGCGGTACACACGAAATAATGATTTCGTACGAACTCAACTTTACCAAAGAAAAAGTAGAAAACCCAAGATACTTTTAAAGAAGACTTTGTACACATCAAACCCAAACCAGATCCATAGCAATTAGCATGAAAAACTAATTATTTATATATTTCAAGGATTTATCACACAGATACGATTGAATTCCACAAAATGAAAACATTCTTAACAATTTCATTACTTATTATATCCAGTCTTATTTTTTCTCAATCGAAAGAATTAAATAAAGCTAACAACTATTTTAAGGAGTTTAATTATCCAAAAGCTATTAAGGCGTACAAGGCTTTAATTAAAGATGGACAACATGCTTCTTATGCAACTCAACAAATTGCTATTTCATATAGTAAGATAGGTAATATACAGGAGGCCGTTAATTGGTATTACCTTACGCTTGATTTTCCCGAGGTGGATTACAATAATTATTTTTTATTAGCGCGCGAATTACTCAGGTTAGATAGAAACGATGAAGCCATTAAATACATGGAAATGTATTACACTAAAAAAGGAGACACAAACAATCAATATTCTTCCAATAATTATAAAAACTATTTAACACAGCTAAAAAGGGATTCTAGTCATTATCGTATTTCTAATCTAGCTTTCAATTCGGAGCACTCTGAATTTGGTCCAACTTTTCACAGTGAATATTTGGTGTTTTCGTCTAACCGCCCTGTAACTGGCTTCTCAAAAAACAAAGATTCACGAACGGGCACTTCGTTCTTTAACCTCTTTAAAGCAAACATTATTCAGCTTGAAACAAGCAGTAATGCTGAGCTATTTAGTAAAGCTGTTCAATCGAAATACAATGATGGGCCTGTTTCATTTGGTAACAATTATCAAAGCATGTTTTTAACCCGCAATACCGATGACAGTAATGTGTTGGATATCTTCCTGGTACTTAAAGACGGTAAAAACTGGTCGAAAGATTTGAAAAGCTTGAACATCCGAAAAGGAAAATACAATGTTGCACATGCGTTTATACAATCGGAAACCAAGCTATTGTATTTCGCATCAAACATGCCAGGTGGATATGGTGGAATGGATTTATATGTTTGTCAATTAAAAGATGGTTTCTTAAGCAAACCGACTAATCTTGGCCCAAATATTAATACCATTGGAAATGAAGTATTTCCATTCATCTCTGACGATGGCATGTTATATTTTAGTTCCGATGGCCAACCAGGTTTAGGAGGATACGATTTATTTTTTGCCAAACCGGATAAAGAAACATTCTCTGTAGCTTTTAACATGGGTTACCCCTTAAACACATCGGCTGATGATTTTAGCTTGGTTTTAAACCCATCCAAAAAATTTGGCTACTTCGCCTCCAATCGTAAAGGAGGTAAGGGTGATGACGACATATACGGTGTAACCATCAAAAATCATCCCGAATACTATCTACTGAAAGCTAAGGTAATCAACCCTGCTTCGAGCAGCTCAATAAAAGAAGCATGGATTGACATTAAGGATTCAAGGGGACAAATGGTTAAACATGTTAAAAGTGATGATAAAGGTGAATTCACCTTGTATCTTAAAAAAAATAAAGAGTATAAAATTCTTCTTCGCAAAAAGCTATATGATAGCTTGAATCTGTCTATTAATAGTGATGAAGTGAATGAAGATGACGAATTAGAAGTTATTTTTGAAATGCTTGAAAAATAAGCGCTTCTTTTGTTTGATTCATATGTTATACGAACAACCTATTTTTAGACCACCTGCCGAAGCCAATTCGCTTATCATTCAATTAACCATTGGTTGTGATTGGAACAAATGTAGGTTTTGCGAAATGTACACGAGTAAAATGTTTCGCGTTAAACCAATTTCCCAGATAGAATCAGACATCAATTATTTATCACAAACGAACCCGGCAATAAGAAGGATTTTCATTGGTGATGCGGATATTTTCGCGGCCGATTTTGATAGCATTATAGCCACTCTTAATTTAATAAAAATACATTTCCCTAAAGCAAAACGCATAAGCGCTTATGCATCTGCAAGAGGCATAAAAAAATTCTCAACTGATCAATTATCAGCTATTAGGCTAAAGGGTTTGATACTATTATATGGCGGCATTGAATCTGGCGACAACAATGTGCTTGAACTTATAAATAAAGGATCCGACGCTAAGAAACAAACAGAGGCCTTTCTTACTGTCAAAAATGCTGGGTTTAAATTATCTCTGATGGTATTGAATGGATTAGGAGGTAAAGAGCTCAGCAAGCAGCACGCGCTTAACACGGCCAAACTACTAAATAAAGTACAACCTGAATTACTTTCGTCACTTGTTGTATCGTACCCCTTCGAATTTGAACATTTCAAAAAACGACTTAAAAAAGAGTTTACTCCGCTTTCGGCAATTGAACTTTGTCAGGAATTACATCTTCTGATAAGTCACCTAAAATTAGAATCTACTGTTTTTAGGAGCGATCATGTTTCCAATTATTTAATACTGAAAGGTGCCTTAAATAAAGATAAGGAGAAATTTTTAGCGCAATTAGAACAAGCACTTAGCATTTTACCAAATACAGATGAAGCCTTTCTTAACGAGAATACTGTGCTATAACTCTAAGCTTTCTTAGGAATACGAAACGCGAATGGAATGGACAAAAAGGCCATAAAACCAACTATGCGATAAGTAGTTTCGAGGCTTAACAAATCACCCAGAATACCAACCAACAAAACCATTAAGGCACCAATCAAAAAGGTTGTAGTCATAAAAACAGCATTCACAAAATTATTATGCTCGGTTTTATACTCGTTAACAATAGCTAGAAAAACCGGGCCAGTGGCAAATAAGAACAAGCCACAAAGAACAAGCACAATCATTTGAACAACTCCTGTAGTATAAAGGAAAGTAAAAAACAAAATTGGAGTTGCAACGGAAGTTATCACCATCATTGAACGCCGCCCAATCTTATCTGATATGGTTCCAGCCAGAAATGTACCCACCACCCCAGCACCTTGAAGAACTGAAAGTGAGATACCAGCAAACCAAATTGACTCCCCCCGACTCTCCAGAAAAACGGGTAGGTAAAAAGTTAAGGCCGATTTCATAGCCGCCCTGAAAAATAAAATGAATGCAATGGTAGATATTAGCGGCAAGAACTTTCGAAAAACCTTAATGTATTCAAGCGAAGTACTTGACGATAGACTATCTGAAATGGCAATGTTTCGTAATTTAAAATACAAAAGCGTTGATGCCAAGATGCCCGTTGGAATAAAATAGGTAACTCCTTTTAGTCCCCATAACTCAATAGCTCCAATTACCGCTATTGGCCCAACTGATCGAGCCAATTCACCACCCATCATATAAAAGCTCATACCCATTCCAATGCGCTTACCTGAGACCTTACGCATCATAACAGGAGATGGCACATGAAAGAAAGAACTACTGATACCACTGATTAAAACCAAGAGTACCATGTATACTTTATGAGGAGCCACAGAAACCAAACTCATGGAAATAGCAGTGATCGCTGGTGTAAATATTACAAAATAGCGGGCTTTAGTCCGCTCGGCCAGCATTCCCACAAATGGATTTAGTAAAGTTGGTAGGCGTTGTACAACAGAAAGCACCCCAGCAAAAGTGAGGTTAATTCCCATACTACTTTGCAAGTATGGTATCAATGGAGCCAAAAAAGCAGTATACACATCGTGAAAAAAATGAGCAACAGTTAATAATGACACCTTAGCCAAATCAAAGCCATTTTGTTTTTTCTTCATAGTATCAAAGCTCTTTTTAAGCAAAACATTTAAAAAAAATCCTGAATCGTTTGATTCAGGATTTAGATTATATCATTTAAAATGGTAAATCTTCATCTGGTCCGGCAGGTGGTATTTCAGCTTCCGTAAAATTTGGAGCCGGAGCATCTGGTGGCAACACTGCCTCTTCCTTCTCTACGCGCCATGCCTCAAGGTTTGAGAAATAATTAACCTTACCATCTTTCTCCCACTTTCGGCCACGAATGTTAAAAGTAACTTTTAACACATCACCCAATTGAACAGGATCTAATAAACTACACTTATCCTGAGTTAGTTGAAATTTCACAAAATCGTTCCAATCTGTATTACGTTCGTTCACTACTTCAATAACAAACTCACGTTTTTTGAAACTTGCATTAATTTCAACAACCTCGTCTTTAACTATTAAGTTACCTGATATTTCAAAACTCATCTTATACTATATCTATTGGTTCTACTCGTTAACTACAATCTTATCAATACTATCACCGCCTTGAATCTGATCAATAACATCCAAACCTTCAATTACTTTACCAAAACAAGTATGCTGACGATCGAGGTGTTGTGTATTTTCGCGACCATGACAGATAAAAAATTGTGATCCACCTGTATTACGTCCAGCATGAGCCATTGAAAGCACACCTTTATCATGATACTGGTTATCACCATCTAATTCACAGTCGATACTGTATCCGGGGCCTCCGGTTCCAATTCGAGAGCTTGACATATCTCTAGAATGAGGACAGCCGCCTTGAATTACAAAATCAGGAATAACTCTATGGAATGCTAAACCATCGTAATAACCTTCTTTGGCCAATTTCACAAAATTATCAACCGTATTAGGCGCATCGTTTTCGTAAAACTCTACTTTCATGATACCCTTTGGGGTATGAATGTCTGCTGTTTTCATCAATTTCTAAATTATGATTATTCTCAATAACACTTTAACTCATTCATTTATACAGCTTAAATTACAAATTAAAAACCGTACATCAAATGCTTTCAATACACTAAAGCACTCTTACAAAAGTACGAAAAAATAGTTGAAGGCTCACTATAAAATCACATGTGCGAAAACGTACATCTCTTTGTTTCAAATTCGCACAATAAATTAAGACCTCAAATTCCTTTATCTGCCATACTACGCTCTCTTATAGCTTATTGTGGTTTTTGGCACATCCATTGATATACTCTAACCGTACAAACAATTAAAAACAAACGTCATGAAAACATTAAGAAAAGAATCAACAGTTAAAATGATTAGCACATTAGTATTATCATTAGTAGTTTTCTCTAGCGCATTATTCGCTCAACCAACTTTTTCAGTTAGCGACGACATTACTGAAGAAGAAATTAGCATCGAAAATTGGATGACAGATTACGATTCGTTTTGTGAAGAAGAATTGGAAAACCTTGAAGAGGAAATGGAAATTGCAAACTGGATGACTGACCTAAATGAATTTTCAAGCTTTTTATTTACTGAAGAAAATGAAGAGTTACTAACTGTGGAAGATTGGATGCTTAACTACAATACATTTGCAGGAATAGAGGAAGAACCATTGTTAGCCATTGAAAATTGGATGGTTGATTTCAATGCATTTTCAAGCCCTAACCAAACATTCTATTTAGCTGAAGCCAACGAAGAAGCATTGGAAATTGAAGCTTGGATGACTAACCTAAGTGCTTTTAACACACAACCTGCTTATTTCATTCCTTCAATAGAAACAATCGAGCTTGATGAACAAGAGCCAATCTTGATTGCTCTGCACATCACTAAATAACTAATACATTTTCAATGTTTTCATGACATTAAAATACAATGTATGCGGAAGGTCAATTCTTAACTGAGTTGGCCTTTTTTATTGACAAAAACATCACTTACAATTACTTAAATCCAATCTTAATTACTGCATTTTTAAAAATACGTATCGTATTTTAAATAAAAATAGCTTACTTAGCCCATGCAAATTTGGTAACATTATGAAATTTTTGAAACCATATAATACACTTAATAAAACCGGCAAAGGTCTCTACGAATGCTGGATTAATTGATATGCTCCCGACTTTATCAATTTTACAATCACTATTCTTATCAATATTTAATCAAGCGACAAGTACAAAAGCATTTTAGCACTTGTCGATCAAACTTCAACAAATAGTTAATTGAAGTATTAAACATTGGGTATTTCCAGAAACTTAGAATAAAGTTAAAGAAGAAGTACTCGCTTTTTTGACTATTAAACACACATCGATGAAAAAAATAATATTCCTAGTATTTGGTATAGCATTATTAATTAACGCTTGTCAGTTAAAAACAAATGGGCTGGAAAGTTTACTTGAAAACTCAGAACAGCTCAAAGCACAAATCATCACTCCAGACTCTTCTAATTTCAATAAAAGCTGGCTTATAATGTTTCAGCAGCCACTAGATCACGCTAACCCTGAAAAAGGGCACTTTATGCAACGCATATGGCTATCGCATAAGGATGCGTCGGCACCTACCGTAATGGTAACTGAAGGTTATTCAGCAAACCGCAAATACACTTCTGAATTAGCAAAACTATTAAATGCCAATCAGATTATTGTTGAACATCGTTATTTTGAAGAATCTTGCCCCGACTCACTTGACTGGCAATACTTAACAGTTGAACAGGCAGCCAATGATCACCATCGCATTATTCAATATTTCAAGCAACACTATAAGGGCAAATGGTTAACAACTGGTATAAGTAAAGGAGGGCAAACCTCCATCTATCATCGTGCTCTATTTCCTAATGATGTTGACGTTAGTGTCCCCTATGTAGCGCCAATCAACTTATCGCGTGAAGATCAGCGCGTATTTGATTTCTTTCACGAAGTAGGCACAGTAGAAGATAGAGCTAAAATTCATGCGTTTCAAAAAGCGGTACTGGAGCAACGAGAAGAAATTTTGCCAATGTTTGAATCATATGCAACGGATAAAGGTTATACTTTCCGAATGGGAGTTGAACAAGCTTTTGATTTAGTTGTATTAGAATACCCTTTCTCATTTTGGCAATGGCATGGACAGCTTGAAAGTATTCCGCAAAATACAGCTAGTACATCTGATTTATTTGAACATTTAAAAAATAAAAGTGATATATCATATGTAGCGGATCAAAGTTGGGATGGTATGAAACCTTTCTTTTATCAAGCATACGTGGAACTAGGCTATTATGCCTATGTGGCTAGTGAGTTTGATGGTCTTATAACATCTTTTGAACAGGATACGATTAGCAGCTGCTTATTTGCACCCGGTGGTGAGTCCTTAGTGTTTGATGAAAGCACAATGGCTGATGTCATGAAAAGTTTAAGAAACAATCAGCCAGAAATTATGGCGATTGTTGGAGACGACGACCCTTGGGGCGCAACCGCGCTTCCTGAGGATGAAATACCAAACACAATAGTTGTTCGAAAGATTAAAGGAAATCATCGAACAAGAATAAATAATTTACCTAAAGAGCAGAAAGATAAAGTTCTTTCGCAATTAAATGAGTGGATAAATAAATGATGAGTAAGGCTGGGTTAAACTCCAGCCTTTTTTCTTCCATATTCCGAATCCCAATATTTCAATAGTAATATTGCTCGCTTTTTCTAACTTTGTCTGAAAATCAAGATGCTTTGAATTTCGAATTATTTGTTGCGCGAAAAATACGAACAGGTACTATTGGTGGTAAAAAACTATCGGAGCCAGTAATAAAAGTAGCTACGCTTAGTATTATCCTAGGAATGGTTGTCATGATTCTTTCATTGGCAATTGGCTTTGGATTTCAACGAGAGATAAAGGCGAAAATTGTTGGCTTCGGATCAAATATTCAAATCACTAGTTACGATTACAACAGCTCCTACGAAAGCAACCCAATCACTATAGACAGTTCACTCATTGATGAACTTAAGCAATGTGAAGGTGTCACACATATTCAAAGTTACGCAACCAAACCAGGAGTAATCCAAACCAATGAGGCGATACAAGCAATTGTACTTAAAGGCACTAATCACGATTATGATTGGACTTTTCTTAAAAGTATCTTAAGTGAAGGAGAGATCCCTCAACTTACTGATTCAGTTCGATCCTTGGATATTTTAATTTCATCCGAAATGGCTCGCCTGTTAAAGCTAAAAGTTGGTGATCCTGTTCGCATGTATTTCATGCAAAACAATATCAGACAGCGTAAATTTTACGTATCGGGTATTTATAATTCACACTTTCCTGAGTACGATAAAGTATTTGCTTTTATCGACATACGCGTCATCCAACGATTAAACAAATGGGATCAAAACCAAGTGGCAGGGTATGAAGTAAGCATCGATAATTTTAATAATCTGGATGACATTGCACAAGATATCCATTACATCAGTAGTTCTAAAATCGAGGAAGATGGAACCATACTTCGAACAAAAACCATTAGACAAACACAAGCTCAGATTTTTGGATGGCTCGACCTTATGGATACTAACCTTTGGGTTATTCTTATTTTAATTCTTGTGGTTGCTGGATTTAATATGGTTTCAGGACTTTTGATTTTAATACTTGAGCGTGTTAATATGATTGGCATCTTTAAGGCTCTTGGTGCCGAAAACTGGAAACTACGAAAAGTATTTCTTTATCTGGCGTCATATATTGTTGGGCGTGGCTTATTATGGGGGAACCTTATTGGTGTATTAATCTGTCTACTCCAAAAATATACGCATTTCATAAAACTTGACCCGAATAACTATTATTTAGAAACGGTACCAATCTATATCACAGCCTGGCATCTTGTCTTACTAAATGTTGGTGTCGGACTAATAACAGTCCTAATGTTAGTTGGCCCTTCCTTCTTGGTAACGCGCATACTCCCAGTTAAGGCAATTCGTTTTAATTAGTACAGTATCATATCGAACAGTCCTTGTTCGTATTCGAACAGTTGATTTTCAAAACATTAAAAAAAGTTAAATATCCGCTCCTTCTAATGCGCTGATTTTATTGAGCTTAAATTTTTATACAAATAAAAACACAGTATTTACACCATTTATCCTTTTTGGCACAAAACTTGATTAAGTGTTTGAAACACTTAAAAAGGTTTAAGTTAATAAATGGGACAAAATGGTCGGGAACGCCCGACCTTTTTTTATGCGCTAAACTCAGTTAAGCTATTATTTAATTAGAGAAAAATATGGTTATTTAAGCTTTATTTCTTAACTTATACGTAAACAATTACGTTGATCTTAAAGTTATATTTGAAAGAAAAGTGAATGAACATAAACAAGCACATACTCATCGATGCCTTTAAACAGCCCTTACCAGGTAAAGAAGCACAATTAATCATGTCGCCCTCAGTGCGTTTTACGGGAAGGAAATCACATAACCCCAATCAGGCTAGAGAAAGCAGTGTACTCATCCTTCTTTCAAAGAAAAATGATCAATGGCATATCCCCTTTATCCAACGCCCGGTTTACAAGGGAGCACATAGTGGCCAGGTTAGTTTTCCGGGTGGCAAAACAGAGGAATTCGACAACACTTACTTCGATACAGCCATTCGCGAAACAGAAGAAGAAATAGGAATAAACCGCAAGCACGTTCAATACATCGGTAAACTTACTTCCCTATACATACCAAACTCAAACTTTGTAGTTTACCCTCATGTTGGCATTAGTCAGAACGAACCTCATTATAAGGCTAATCCCCGCGAAGTTGAAACCATTATTGAAGTACCTTTAACCGAATTAACCAATCCCAAAAGAATTAAATCCTTTTCAAGAACGATTAACAATGTTCAGGTTGATGCCCCATTTTTTCATTTCGACTCGTTTGAAATATGGGGAGCCACAGCTATGATATTAAGCGAATTTATTGAAGTATTAAAACGCCAAGAACTTAATCCATTATTACATTCTTATAATGGGTGTAACGCTCCAGAATGTCAATGACATAATGATACGGCTCCTCCCCTCTACAATAGCCATATTTAACCACCGGATCGTTGTAAAAATCAGGCTTTGACTTATTGAGTAAATAAAAGTCAACATTATCTTCCCATATCAATGGATTCTTACCGTTCTTTTCCGCTAATCGCATGGCATCCTGAACATGGCCTAAGCCAACATTGTAAGAAGCCAAAACGAACTTTAATCGCTGCTCCGGATCTTCCACTTTTTTAGCCATTCGTTTATCTAACCACACCAAAAACTTCAATCCTCCCTGTATATTATCAACGGGCGAGGTTATTTCTTTAACGCCGAAATGTTCTGCTGTAGCAGGCATCAACTGCATTAAACCAACTGCACCAGCCCAACTTTCAATCTCAGGTAAAAATCGTGATTCCTGATAAATCAACGACGCAATTAAGCGCCAATCAAGATCGTACTTTTCACTTTCGCTTTTAATGATCGCATCATACATCGAAACCTTACCACCTTTGATAGAATGAAAACCTGTTTCAACCAAATGTTTCGAACGAGGGTTGATAAAGTATTTTCGATAGATGCGTTTATAATGCTTCGTCTTCTTAAAATTAATTAACCAATTATTAACCACATCCAACAAATCACTTGAATTGGGACGAACTGCCCATGCAATTTTCTGCGGAAAACTTATAGCTGTTTTAACATCAATATTATCGTAAAAATTAAGATTAATATTGGCCATATTTTCATCACATACGGTATATGGTATTTCGCCATTCGCAACTAAATCAATTAATTGCTCAACTTCATAATCTGGTATTTCAACAATATTAATACTATCACCTATTTCGTTACTTAAACTCTGAAGGCGATCAACAAATGATGAATTCTCTTGTACATATATTGTTTTGCCAGCTAACTCAAGTTGGTTGCGAATAATTTCATTAAACACAACCGTTTCTTTCTGCTCCGAATTACCTGAATATTTTTGCTGAACTAAAACCTGTCGAGTCACACAATGAGGTTCAGTAAAAGTGATATAATCACTTCGATCGCGTGTAACGGTAAAATTAGTTGCAATAATATCAATACCACCTTCCAGAAGGTTATTGATATTATTCTCAACATTATTCGACACCTGAATTTCCAACTTTAGGCCAAGGTGATTACTCAAGGCTTGTAATAGTTCAAACTGATATCCTAAAGGTCGCCCTTTATATACAAAATAGTTAGTTGAGTTATAATCGGTGACCACCTTTAGCTTTCCTCGCTTTACAATATCGTCAAGGTCAACGGTGGCAATTTCTTCTTGTTTAGTGTTGGTTGAAGGCTCCTTAGTTTGCTTGCAGGCTGCAAAAGACAACAAGACAATGAGTGAAATAATACTGTACCAACTTCGCATAAATTAATCCCCTTTGATTCGGTACAAAGGTAACTATTCTGGTGACTTACTACAAATTAGCCCTCAAACACATTTGTGGATTAGTCATAGAAATTCCACGATACGCCAAACTTTAAACTACGTGGATTTCCTGGATAATTAAATGTGGTATAATATGGTTTATCCGGATATCCTTGATTAACATGATCGAACTTCACGTAGATCCTAGCTCTTTTCAATTGCAAATTAATAAAAACATCAACCCAAGGATATTCACCTACCTCATCAACTTTTTGATTCACAAATTGCGATGTTGCAGGCATGTAGAATGGTGCATAGTATTTTGAGTTATAGCGAAAATCAAATCCAATCTGAAAATACAATACCTTAAATAGGGTATTCTGATAATAGGTTGAATTGTAATAAGCCAACATAGGAAGTGGAATAATATCCTGGTCGCTGCTGTGTTGAAACACCAGATTATTATGACTTCGAAAACCGCCAAACTTGAATTGCTTCTTTAGCGCAGCATGATAGACCTGCAACACATCACTCGTTTGCTCCGGCAGTCCATTAAATTGCCAATAAATATGATCGTTTATAAATTGCCCACCAGCACTTAACTCCAAATGCTTTGTAGGAACTCGTACTCCACCATTAAAGCGAACTATCTTCTTTTGACGAAAAGCGTTATCCCACTTTAAATGGTTTGAGAAATACGTGCTCTCAAATAATTCAGGAGTAGTTAAATAGATACCTCCATTGGCAAAAAAGCCAGCCGTATCCTTAGCCAATCGAAAGCTTGAATTAATACTACCTGTTAATTCAGAATCACCAGCCCGATAGCCTTGAATGTATAACTTAGCACCCGCGTCCCACCAAAAATTCTTACCCAGGTTTTTAAATATCTGAGCACCAATAGCAGTTGTTACAAGCGTTGAATCGTTTTGAAGATAATGTGGTATATAATCCGAATTAACCTTGTCGTATTCAACAGGTTGCTTTGGATATTTATAACGTGTGATATCATTTTTTATAAAAGCACGCAATCCAAATTTCAATAGAGAATTCGCTTCTTCGTTAAACTTTATCTGAAAAGTATTACTCATCGTACTAATACTCACCGAATCTCTGGTTTGCAAACTATCAGCATAAATATTAGGATAAAATGCTTTATCAAAACCCTCGACATAGTATGACTCTAGATTAGCAATACGATGTTCTCTAGTGTTATGCTCCAACTCCAAGGTGTGATAGACGGTACTTACAGGTAACTGGTTCGTTATTGAATCATTACTTTTAACATCTATTTTACCTATCGATAAAGATTGATTTAAAAACAACTTATAAATATTAATCTCATTTTCAGCTGTATTAAAAAACATGGGAACAACTTCAGGTGATACCTGTGTAAAATTCAACTCTTCTTCATCCCGGTTTATCCCACCATTTTCATAATTATCAACCTTCGAGAAAATAAAAGCTGTATGCAGATTATACGTTTCACCATTATAACTACTAATAAACTTGAAATTTTGATTTTCCGCCTGCTGAGCTTGAAACATACCAATAGAAGACGAAAGAAAATATTGAGCCCCAACATTCCAGCGGCGATTTACATTCTGAGTAAACATCACACTGATGGTCTCTTCCGAACGTCTTTTAGGCCCCCCAAAATGATAAGTTAAATTAACATATGGCGTTTTTGTATTCACAAAAAACAACTCGTAAGGTTCAGGAATATATGCCATAAATCCATTTTCAAACAAATGTCCATAACGATATTCCCGATCCGAAAAAATCATGGATTGATAGGCTGAGCCCATATTTCCAAGGTAATTATTTGCTATACTTCGCTTATATATTGGATTGAAAATCTGGTAACCTGCCGATAGTGTATCTACATCAGTTGAATCACTATAAGTATAATCATCCGTCAAATGCCAAACCCGTACATCAGGCTTTATAAATACACCTTGCTCCTCTTCAGAACCTGGATCTTCTCCTTGTTGCCTATCATTGCCAGCTCCAGTAGGTGGCCCCTGCAAAGTTCTTTGAGCCAATATATCTGATCCAAAAACAAGGAACACTATTAATAAACTAAATTTTGCTAATGCCAGATTATTATATCGTCTCAAACCTAAGAAATTCAGAAAAAACAAAGCAGTCCGTTTAAAATTATACTATAACAAATATAGATAAAAACTTTATTCAACAGGCAGTTTAGGAAACATCTCAAATTAGTTTTTGAATAATCACAAGTCCTAATCCAAACAAGCTCTTAACAGAAAATTACTTTTTACGAATAAACACCTGTACCTGAATACCATGAAAATTCCAGTGCTCTCTGATTTTATTCTCAAGAAAACGCTTATATGGATCTTTCACATACTGAGGCAAATTACAGAAGAAGGCAAACGAAGGTGAATGCGTTGGCAACTGCGTAATATATTTGATGCGAACAAATTTTCCTTTTGTTGATGGTGGAGGGTTGTTCTCGATTATTGGCAATAAGGTATCGTTCAGCTGCGATGTAGTAATCTTTGTATTTCTGTTATTATTTACCTCGATAGCCGTTTCAATCGCCTTATGTATACGTTGCTTTGTTAGCGCTGAAGTAAATACTATTGGAAAATCGACAAATGGCTTGAAGGCATCACGTATCTTTTCTTCAAATGCCAGAGTGGTCTTATGGTCTTTCTCAATCAAATCCCACTTATTCACCAAAACTACAATACCTTTTTTATTGCGTTGAATCAGATGAAATATCTTTTGATCTTGTCCTTCAATACCACGCGTTGCATCGATCATCAACATACAAACATCCGAATTTTCGATGGCACGAATAGCGCGCATCACCGAATAAAATTCAAGATCTTCATGTACCTTTGTCTTTTTACGCACACCAGCCGTATCGACCAAGAAAAAGTCATGGCCAAACTTATTGTAACGTGTATAAATCGAATCGCGAGTTGTTCCAGAAATAGGCGTTACAATATTGCGATCTTCACCAATAAAGGCATTAATAATCGATGATTTACCAGCATTAGGTCGACCAACAATTGTAAAACGAGGCAAATCCACCGCTTCTTCTTCACCCTCATTTGGCAACATTTCAACTAACTTATCAAGGAACTCACCCGTACCAGAACCATTAATTGAAGAAATTGGAAATAAATCTTCCAATCCCATGGAATAAAAATAGCTTGCTTCTAAAATGCGCTCGCTATTATCCACTTTATTTACAACAACCAATGCCGGTTTATTTGATCGACGTAAAATCTCTGCTACGCCTTCATCATAATCAGTTACACCCGTAAGTACATCAACCACAAACACGATAACATCGGCCTCTTCAATGGCAATTAATACTTGCTTGCGAATTTCTTCTTCAAAAATATCATCTGAGTTTGTCGCATAACCACCCGTATCGATAACCGAAAACTCGGTTCCATTCCAGAAAGCTTTTCCATATAAACGATCTCGTGTAACACCAGCCATTTCATCAACTATAGCTTGACGTGTACCAGTTAAACGATTAAATAGCGTTGATTTACCTACATTAGGTCTTCCTACAATTGCAACTATATTACCCATGGTATTTTTTACTTTTTTGTTTTGGGGGCTGCAAAAGTAGAAAATCTACATTGCATCACCAATCTTTACTTATTAAAATAATATAAATCAGCCTTTTTAGTCCGATGAAATTATTTTAGTTCATATCCGTGACCACGCAAGAAACTATCTTTATCACGCCAATCTTTTGTTACTTTAACATAGGTAGTTAGCATTACTTTTTTCTTCAAAAAGGCTTCAATATCTTTTCGAGCTTCAATGCCAACCCACTTTAACTTAACCCCTTTATGACCGATGATTATTCCTTTTTGTGAATCGCGAGCCACATGAATTACCGCACGAATATCGACTCTTTCAGTCCCCTCTACATACTCTTCCACCTCAATCTCAACTGAATAAGGAATCTCTTTCTTATATTGAATTAATATTTTCTCACGAATTATTTCTTCAATAAAAAAACGTTCCGGCTTATCAGTTAACGATTCTTTATCGAAAAAGGCTGGAGACTCAGGCAATAATTCCTTTATACGTGCAAAAAGATTTTTGACATTAAACTTATGCAAAGCCGACATTGGAAAAACTTCAGCATTGGGTAACTGTTTTTGCCAGAAGTCTAAAATCCCATCTAATTTATCCTGGTCAATAAGGTCAATTTTATTGACAACTAATAAAACAGGAATGTTGGTTTTTTGAACAGAACTCAAAAATTCATCATTCTTATCGGGCTTTTCAAACGTATCGGTAACGTATAGAATCACATCAGCATCAGCCAAAGCGGCCTTTGAAAACTTTAACATCGACTCTTGCAACTTGTAATTCGGCTTTAGTACACCAGGCGTATCCGAAAACACTATCTGATACTCTGGTTCATTAACTATCCCAAATATACGATGACGAGTAGTTTGTGCTTTTGATGTTATAATTGATAAACGCTCTCCGACCAATTCGTTTGATAAAGTTGACTTACCTACATTGGGGTTACCTACAATATTTACAAAGCCTGCTTTGTGTGCCATAATCCATTTTCCATTAATTCGGCACAAAGGTACTACTTTTAATGCAGTTTGTTTCGAATAAAAAACCATCTTGTTTTTTACTATTGTATATACTCAAAGACAATAAGTATGAATAACAAATATAATTTAATGAGTATTTTGTAAATTTGGTTCGTAACGAGAGAATAACTAATTAAAACCATCGAAATGCGATTCAAAAGTATTAGTATCTTTATTTTATGCATAGGCTTATATGCCTGCCAATCGGAAGAACAATCTTTATCAATTTCAATTGTACCTCAGGTTGAAGAAATAACAAATCAAGACGGCCATTTTGAACTGACAAAGTCAACAAGCTTGTTCGTTAATAACGAAAGCATCAACACAATAGCTGAGCTTATTCAAAATAAATTCAAAACTGTTTCGGGCGACGATATATCTATTGTGAATGAAAAACCCAAGACAAACTACATTAGCTTCGAGCTTAATAAAGACCTTAAGTTAAAAGAAGAAGCTTATCAATTAAAAGTAGAAGCTACAAGCGTGAACATTTCTGCGTCGAGCAAGAGTGGTCTGTTTTATGGCTTGCAAACGCTTTTACAATTATTGCCTCCTCAGATTGAGAATCCAAAATATGTACATGGCGTAAAATGGCAAATACCTTGCGTTACCATCAACGATGCGCCACGCTTTCCTTGGCGAGGTATGCATCTGGATGTCTGCCGTCATTTTGTTCCTGTTGAAAACATCAAGAAACACCTGGATATGATGGCCATGTTTAAGATGAACACTTTCCACTGGCATTTAACCGAAGATCAAGCATGGCGTATCGAGATAAAAAAATACCCGCTCTTAACCGAGATTGGATCAAAACGCATCGAAGGCGATGGGTCAGAATATGGTGGTTTCTACACTCAGCAAGAAGTTAAAGAGATAGTTGCTTACGCCGCAGAACGTTTTATTACCGTAGTGCCTGAAATTGAATTACCTGGACATGCTTTAGCAGCATTAACAGCTTACCCCGAATACTCTTGCACGGGCGGGCCATTCATAGTTCGAAATACTTGGGGTGTTGAACCTGACGTTTATTGTGCCGGTCGTGAAGAAACATTTGCTTTCTTAGCTGATATTATTGACGAAGTTGTTGAATTATTTCCTTCGCCTTACTTTCATATTGGTGGCGATGAATGCCCAAAGGAAAGATGGGAAGAATGTAAGCATTGCCAAGCTCGCATAAAAAATGAAGGGTTAA
This sequence comes from Carboxylicivirga fragile, assembly GCA_025499625.1. GTDB lineage: Bacteria > Bacteroidota > Bacteroidia > Bacteroidales > Marinilabiliaceae > Carboxylicivirga > Carboxylicivirga fragile. The sequence goes on from JAFMVD010000062.1 coordinate 22,018, forward strand.
AAGATACACATGAGCTTCAGAGTTACTTTATCAAACGTATCGAAAAAGTGCTTTTAGCACATGATAAAAAAATGATTGGCTGGGACGAAATTTTGGAAGGTGGCTTAGCCAAGTCAGCTGCAGTAATGTCGTGGCGAGGAGAGAAAGGTGGTATCGATGCCGCTGCCCAAGGTCACGATATAGTTATGACCCCAGGCAATTGGTGTTACCTCGATCACTACCAGGGCGATTCGCGTGTTGAACCAGTTGCAATTGGAGGTTACACTACGCTTGAAGAAACCTATTCATACGAGCCAGTGCCTGAGCAATTACAAGCCGATATGGCACACCACGTATTAGGCACACAAGGTAATGTCTGGAGCGAATACATGTACACACCTGAACTAGTTGAATATCGTGTATATCCACGTATAATAGCCCTTGCCGAAGTTAATTGGTCTCAAAAAAGCAAGAAGGATTATGCTGATTTTGTGCAACGATTGAATGCCCAGTTTATAAGAATGGATGCTCACAACATTAACTATCACATTCCGCTTGCCGAAGGTCCGGTCAACAAAATGGTTTATGAAAACAACATTAAAGTAAATTTCAGTAATACGCGTGATTTAAAAATGGTTTACACCACGGATGGTACAAAACCAAGCCTTGAGTCAAGCGAATATAAAAACACTCTGCTGTTTGCTGAAGACAAAACCATTAAAATTGCTTGCGTATTGCCTACTGGCAAAATGGGACCTTATCGTACAATAGAACTTGTACAGCAAGATAAAATTAATGCGCTTGATGTTACAACAACTCAGATTGGTCTGCAAGAGCAATTCACCAAAGGCCGTTTTATTGGTGTTGAAGAAATAGTTGGAATTAAAGATTGGGAAACTCGGCATGACTCTATGTCAGTGGTCAAAGGAAAAAAACGCGATGGTCACGAAAATCCATCGGCCTCAATTTACACCGGTTATATTGAAATTCCGGAAGACGGTATTTATGAGTTCGAGACAAACCTTGATCAATTTTTCATTGCAGAACAGCTTCTTATTGATAATGATAAGGAAGTAAAACGATTCTCGAGAAACAATTCGACCATTAACCTTTCAAAGGGAAAACATCCGGTCAAACTAATTTATTTAAACAATAATATTGGTGGTTTCCCTCAGGCATGGAATGGGCCTAAAGTTAGTTTTAGGCTGTGGGGTGCTGAAAAATTCACTACAGCTACGCCACAATCATATAGTTATTAGAACATTGTAATTCTTATTTTTTATTTCTAAAGGGATAATGTATTTTCGCACCCTAATATAAATTGATAAGATCATAAAGATGAACAAAATTAGTTATGCACTAGGGATGAATTTGGCTCAAAACCTAAAATCATCAGGTATTGAGACAATTGAATATACAGAATTTGCAAAAGGTCTTGAGGCTGCTTTTGAAGGTAAAGAAACTGAAATGAAACCTGAAGAGGCCAATGAAATTCTTCAAGCTTTCTTTGGAGAACTTCAACAAAAACAACATGCCGGTAACATTCAGGCTGGTAAAGATTTCTTAGCAGAGAACGCTAAAAAAGAAGGTGTAGTTACTTTGGAAAGTGGTTTACAGTACGAAATCATCACCGAAGGAAAAGGCGAAAAGCCAGCTGCTACAAACGAAGTAGAATGTCATTACCATGGTACTTTAATTGACGGAACTGTTTTTGATAGTTCTGTTGAGCGCGGAGCACCAGCAACTTTCCCGGTTAACGGAGTTATCCAAGGTTGGGTTGAAGCTTTACAATTAATGCCTGTTGGTTCAAAATGGCGTTTGTTTATCCCATCTGATCTTGCCTATGGTGAGCGCGGTGCTGGTGATAAAATCGGACCTCATACTACTTTAGTTTTTGAAGTAGAATTATTGGCGATTAAATAATCATTTTTTTTAACCTCTAATAAATTTTATTACAATGAAACTTTCTAGTTTACTGTTTACAACATTGATGGTAGTTTTGGTATTTGCTTCTTGCTCAAAAGTACCTAAAACTGGCAAAATGGACTTTAAAAACAATGTGGATAGCGTTAGCTACGCATTGGGTTACATCGAAGCTAATCAAATAAGTGAACAGTTTCAAAAGATACCTTTTGAAATGGATTCTTTGGCAATGGTTGATTTAGCAAAAGTTCTTGCAAAAAGATCATTAAATGAGCGCTATCTGGAATTTCGCATTAATCAATTTGAAGAAATCAATGAAGATGCTTTTTTCAAAGGTTTCTTAAATGAGTTAGCTTATAACAAATCATATTTCACTGAAACTTCAGCGGATGTGGTTCTTCGTAAAGCTTTCGAAGCGATTAAGAAGAAAAAGGAAGCTGAGAAATTGGAAGCTGCTGCTGCAAATCTTGAAAAAGGTCAAAACTACCTCGAAGAGAATAAAGCTCGCGCTGAAGTAATGGTTACTGAAAGTGGTTTGCAATATGAAATTCTTCGTGAAGGTAAGGGGCCTAAGGCAACTAAAAAAGATCGTGTTAAATGCACTTACCATGGTACATTGATTGATGGTACTGTTTTTGATAGTTCAGTTGAAAAAGGTGACACAGCAACTTTTGCTGTTACAGGTGTAATTAAAGGTTGGACTGAAGCATTACAATTAATGCCTGAAGGTTCAAAATGGCGTTTACACATTCCTTCTGACCTGGCCTATGGCGAAAGAGGATCAGGAGCTAAAATTGGTGGAAATGAAACTTTGATTTTCGACCTTGATTTAGTTGAGATTATAGAAGCTAAAAAATAGCTTTTTATATAACTTAGAAAAGCTGTTATTCGAAAGAGTAACAGCTTTTTTTGTTTTAACCATTAGGCTTAGTTGCCCGAAGCATTTCACGTTTCCCTTTAGGCCCGGGAATACGTTCAACAGTAAACCCGCAATCTTGCATTGTTCTTCGCACCACTCCCTTGGCGCAATACGTTGTTAAAATACCCCTTGGGTTCATGGCATCATATATTTTCTGGAAGATGGTTTCGTTCCACATATCGCCTTGCTTCTCCGGTGCAAAAGCATCGAAATAAACCAAGTCATATCCAGCTTCAAGCTTCACATCATTAAGATCAACCTCATCTTTCAAAAGGTGGAAATTAGGTTTAAGTATTTCATTATTCTGCCAAGGTAGAGCATGGATCTTCTGCAACAAATGACTTTCAGCTTCATTGCTGCCAAAATTTAATTGCTTTACCAACGCACCCTTTATTGGATACTTTTCCAAAGCATGGTAGTTTATCACACGATCCTCTTGGTTCAATGCTGTCATAAGTACATTCAAACCAGTCCCCAAGCCTATTTCCAGAATTGAAACGTTCTTTTTTTTACAATGCTTTAAACCTGCCTGGATAAAAACATGTAACGATTCGTTGATAGCTCCATTAACTGAATGGTAATGCTCATCGAGTGCAGGCACATACAAAGTATGCGAACCATCGGCCGATACAATTAGCTCTAGCTCAGGCCTATTATTATCTGGCATGCTTATCTCTTTGTTTATCGTTTGATTTAACCCAAATATTCTGCCTCAAACGCGATGGAAGTAGAACAGTCAAGCTCATTTTCTTTTTAGTAGCAGTCTCCTGCCCTGATGCTTTCCTTAACACTCGTAGATACCAAGAAGAGAGAATAACTCCTTTAAAAACACTTGACAAACTAATGGCCCACCATATACCCAACATACCTAAATATCGCTCAGCGGATAAAACAAAGGCCGCAGGCACCCTTGCTCCGGTAAACACAATTCCAACAATGGACGGGGGAACAGTACGCCCAATACCATTAAACGCTCCCCGTGTGATGATTTCAACAATCATGAAGGTTTGCGATACGGCTAATATCTTTAAATAGACTATCCCCATTTGTAATGGTTCTTCTTCACGCAAGAAAAGGGAAAATATTTCCTTACCAAAAACAAAAAATGCTGTTGTTACAAGTGCTCCAATAAAAATACCAATTCCCAATGTTGTGTAGTAGCCTTTTCGAATGCGTTGCCAGTTTCCTGCTCCAAAATTTTGTCCGGTAAAACTACCCAAAGCAGTGGCAAAGCCGGACGATGTCATCCAGGATAAAGCTTCAATTTGAGCACCCACACTTTGAACTGCTATGGGTATATCTCCCCACTTGGTAATCATGCGTGCCAATATAAGAGCAAAAATAGCAAACAAACTACTCTCCATGGCAACAGGCATCCCTAACTTAAAGATTCGTCGACTGATATCTTTACTTAATTTGAATCGCCTAAAATCAGGATCCATAATTTCTTTCTTCCAAACAAAGCGGATATAGAATATTGCAAACACAACAAACTGTGCAATAAAAGTAGCCCAGGCAGCACCATTCACACCCATAGCTGGAACTACACCAAATCCAAATATCATCAATGGATCGAGCACCATATTTAAACCCAAACCAACCAATAAATAATAAAAAGGCAGTTTACTATTGCCCATACCATTGTATATTCCCTGAAAAGTTGGGTTAACAAAAGTAAAGACGAAACCCATGGAAACGATACGTAAATAAGAAATGGCGCCATCTTCAACCACACCTTGCGACAAACGAAAAACGCCTATCAACTGAGGTGTAAATATTAAAACAATGGCAGCAATTACTATTGATAATAAAAAGGCCCAAAACAATGAATGACGAGCAAATCGTGTTGCGCTCTCCACATCCTTTTTACCCAATGACTGCGATACACCAACCTCAGCACCAACTCTTGTTACCAACAATAAGGATATGCCTAACCAAATATAAAAACCTGAAGCGCCCACAGATGCTACAGCATCGCTTCCCAAACGCCCCAACCAAACCATATCGGTTAAATTGTAAGCCATTTGCATCAATGAAGTACCTATAATTGGTAAAGCCAGTTTTAGTAACTGCTTAAAAATTGGCCCTTCAGTTAAATCAATCGTTTTCTTCATTCTAATAATTCTGCAATTAATGCGAGGTGATCTATTGAAGTTATTATGGTGGTAATTTTGCGCTACGAAGATAGGGTAAATTGCCTATTGTTAAAGTGTATTGTACGGTATTTTTAGTTTCGCAAAACACAGCTATTATTTACTAATACCGATTACAAACCAAAACGATTGATAAAAATCAATCTGTGGTTTTGTATCGGCATTAACCATTCTAATTAGCAAAATGCGTTATCGATCATCCGATAGCTCTCGAATTTAGAATACAAATGGTATAATACCGATTAGTATAATGAAAATGGTATAACTTTGTGAGGTGATACGTAAAATAATACATATCGACATGGATGCCTTCTTTGCTTCCATTGAGCAACGCGACTTTCCTGAACTGCGGGGCAAACCTGTGGTGGTTGGTGGAAACGGTGAAAGAGGGGTAATTGCTGCCGCCAGTTACGAAGCTCGTAAGTTTGGCATCTTCTCGGCAATGCCTTCGCGCACAGCACTACGCCGTTGTCCTCATCTCATTTTTCAGAAACATCGTTTCGATGTTTACAAAGAAGTATCACGACAGGTAATGAGCATATTTTACGAATATACTGATTTGGTTGAGCCACTGTCACTGGACGAGGCCTTTTTGGATGTGAGTGAGAACAAAAAGGGAATGGTTTCGGCCACTCTAATTGCCAAAGAAATCAAACAAAAGATATTTGAAAAAACGCAGCTAACAGCTTCCGCCGGCATTAGTGTGAATAAGTTTCTTGCTAAAATTGCCAGTGATCAACGTAAGCCCAATGGCATTTTCCTTATTAAACCCGATGAAGTTATTGACTTTATTGACGCCTTACCCATTAAAAAGTTCTTTGGGGTAGGTAAAAAGACGGCCGAGAAGATGCACGCCATCAACATACACCATGGTAAGGATCTAAAGAAATACGACTTGGCCAAGTTAGTGCTTCATTTTGGGAAAGCTGGTAAATATTTTTACGACGTGGCGCGTGGTATTGACGACAGACCTGTGCGACCTCATCGGGAACGAAAATCGGTGGGAATTGAAAATACCTTTAACAAAGACCTCCACGACAAACAACAAATTCAGCACGAGATAAATAATTTGAAAGATGGCTTAATGCGGCGCCTGGCCAAATCGGAGAAATCGGGTAAGACTCTTACACTGAAAGTAAAATTTGACAACTTTGAGCAGTTGACCCGTTCCAAAACAGTTGACTATCTTATTAAATCAGAAAAACAAATCACTCAGATCTTACAAGATGTATTACGAGAGGCTCCCATCAATCGACCCATTCGCTTGTTGGGAATCACTGTTTCAAATTTTCCGGAAGAAAGGCAATTGGATGCCCGACAGCTTGAAATCGACTTTAAAGAATTATAAGGTGGTTGCTATTTTAGCTTCAGCTTGAACAACTTCTTTTAACAAAGAGGTTTTTTCCTCAACATCATTTGTAATGCCATTCACCGATATGGTGGCGCCCGAAATGGAATCAATATTCTTGCCTACTTCCAAATTATCTTCTACTGAATAACCAATAAATTGTTTTAACCAACCCTTTGCTGTTACTTCATGGCCGTGACTAGCTTGGTAGTTAAATACTTTTACCAAAACAACATTACATGCATCATTAAAAAGCACCATGTAGTCGAAATACTCACTCGCACCAAGCATAGCATCATCGGCAATGGAACAGCCGCCGGCCCGGCAACTGTTCACACGCCCAATGTATACATGTTTTATTTCTGTATCAGCATCACTTTCCACATTAAAAAACTTGCCTTCTGTTGCTACACTTAATTCCTCAGGTAAAGTTATTTCACTCAATTGTGGATTAAGCAGTTTGCAGCTCTTTACCAGCGTTTTTTGAATGGCTTTATGTTTGTAATTAACATCGCCATTACCATAACTGTAACAGCTAAGTGTTAATAGTAGAATTAGTAGTACTGATTGCTTCATCATATCTTATTAAAACATTATACCAAATCCGGCATTAATGGTTTTTGAGTACTCATCAGCATCGGCTGATTTAACAAACTGCATGTCTGCTTTTAGCACAGCATTCTGAGTTAACTTCAAGGTCAAACCAGTTGTAATGGCCTTCACATCGTAGGCATCGTTCTTGGCAAGCATACCGTCAACTTTGTTGTGAGTATCGTAAGCTTCGTAACGTACAAAAGGAATTAAACCTGTCTTTACATTGTCGAGGTGTTTGAAAACGTCGTAACCTGCTTCAACATAGTAACCAATCATTGAGCTTCCCAAATCACTGCCTGTAAACTCATTGTATTGTGTGGTATTTGATAATGAATTGAGGTAGTACTGGCCGCGTAAATGCAATCCTCCATAGGTATAACGAGCATCTACTCCAATCATTGACATACCAACTACCGATGAATCTGCCGCCGCAAGTCCGGCTTCGTTACTCTTTTCCAGACCATCATACAAAGTACTGCTCGACTTACCAAAGTATCCTGACAGACCAACATTTAATCCACGTATTCCATAGTATTCAACCTTACCGGCAAAGTTTGGTGAGCTTACATAGGCTTCTGCACCCTTCTGACGCCCTTTACGCAATCCGTTTTTCCCACTGAAATTAGCACCATCATCGTATCCATTGAATCCGCCAAAAATGTAAGCTTGATATCGAAGAGAAGCAGGAAGCACATTACCAGTAAAACCGGCACCAATCTCACGCCAAGTAGTAGGCGCAATGTATTTATCGATAAGAGGACGTTCCACACCATTAAATGTATTTGGTTCGTGGTACTCGTTCACAATACCCATTGGAATCAACATTAATCCACCGCGAAACTGAAATGCATTGCTAAGTTTGTGCTGAATAAATGCTTGCTCCACATAAACTTCTTTTACATGCTCAAACTCAAGCTCTGTTACAAATTGAGTCTTCTCACTAAAGTTATAACCAAACAACATAACGATGCGGTGTACATCTAATTTACCGTTGTTATATGTATCTCCATCTAATGCTTGGTTAAAATGCACTTCGCCATAACCACCAACAGTAAGGCCCTTATTCGAATTTAATAATCGCTGTGCAGTATTTTGATTCAAGCCTAGGCTATCGGTTAACTGTTGAGCTTGTACGCTAACAATGCCAAGGCAAACAAATGCAAGTAGTAATATCTTTTTCATAATTATAAGCTAGAAATTTATATTTCGGCACAAAAATACCGAATAGCCCTCCATCATGAAATCCCTACAAATGGGGATTTATCTTACCTCTAATACCAATTTCTAGCTGTATTTAAATTACCACAAGATCAACCATGGTCATAAGAAACTCTTTACCTACCACTTACACAACATATACCCCATAACTAAATGTATCCCCATTAATAGTGATGTAAAAAAAAGCACAAAAAAACTTCCGCTCAATTAAGAACGGAAGTTTAGTATCGTATAAACTTGATAACTACAGCTTGTTTGTCTCTTCAGAAATAGCCATGAACTGCTCCATCATATCTTTACGAAGCTTTGTATAATAGGCCTTAACTAATTTTGGATTATCTTTTCCATCAGGGTGATTAGCACGCTTGATTAACTCGTTACGGTATATCATCGCCTTTACTAATATCTGAGCTAACTGATCACTATTAACATCGTCTTTCAACATTTCCTTAATATAGGCTTCTGTAACTAACTCAGAAGCAAGAAAGTTGATATCCTTTTTCAATTCTTTAATACTTGCCATAAACTATTGTTTTACACTATTAACCGACTAAAGTCGGGATTCATAAAATTCTCTTCTACAGCGCCCATTTATTGGGCGTTTGGTTTTTTATTTCAAATTAGACC
>JAFMVD010000063.1 GCA_025499625.1 Carboxylicivirga fragile
GGAGGCTTAAGTCCCCTTCAGGGGATTTAGGGGTAACAAATATTGAAGTTAGTTACAAATTATAAGTTTCAAAGATTCTTTTTTGACTTTTGAGAGTTCCCCTTTTGCTTTAAAAATTAATAGGGTGTGGGTATTAAAATTGAAAGCATAATCTAAGTAATGGCCCCTTTATCGAGCCTTGATAGAGGGCATCCTTATTTGGAGTTTCGTAGTAGATGTGCCTATAACCAAGGGTTGTTAGAAAGCTTTTGGTAAAGAGGTAGTTGATTCCAATAATGTATTGATAACTGAAATCATCTCTTGCAAAGAACCCCGGGCCTAAATCACCATATGAAACGATCTCAACTTTGGAATTAAACCGGTATTTAATATTGGTCGCAAAAAGAGGGTCAACCCATAAATTATCTCTGGATATGGATACTGGTTTACGCCCAAATATTTCACTGGTAATACCAACTTTAAAATAGGCAAATTTAGCGCCTAGTAATACATCAATATCGAATTGTTTCTTTTTTATTAAACGATAACCTAACCCAAAATCTCCACCCACATAAGTTAAATCCGTAAAGCTATTCTGTAGAAAAAAATCAAAAGGTGTTTTAAAGCCGCTGCGCAGCACGAGTGAACTGACATTGAATTGAGCTACCATGAAATCATTTCGGTATTGACCTGTGAACATCAAAGCAAATTTGATGGAGTGTCTGATGTCTCTAAAACTTAAATCAATATCATATCTTGGAGCTGCTTCGGGCAAAGTGCCTATTTCTGGAGGGCCTTCAACTGGGGGATTGCCAGGTGGTTCTGGGGGGCGGATTATAGTCCCTTGAAACCCAAGAAGCCAAACGTATGGGCCGGTTCTAAAATGCCATTTATTATAGGTAGAATCTTTTTCAAAGAAATTTTGAGCAGCTGAATCTGTTGCAAATACCTGTAGGAGAATGAATATTACAATTGTACTAATCAGCTGTTTGTTGGCAATCATTAAAGCATGTTTCACATTATGACTGCAAAATTAAAAAAATTGGATCATTCATACAGAGAAATTGCTTTTAAAAGATACCGTAGACCAGTATTTATCTTTCAACCACAAATTTTAGCTTCGCTGATTTTCAATTCGTGAATTACACTAATATGAAGAATTTATTCGCCGCTTAAGTTCTCAAATATATAGGCTTACCTAAAAATGTAGGTTTGGAACTATTAGCTTACCTCACACCCAACTAAGGTCGGAAGGCGACTAGAATCTTATGGCCTTAAGCTTAATAAAAGCGTAGTTTACGATTTAAATACTTTGAAAATGATAGAACTAGAGACTAAAATAAGCCTGTAAAAGGAAAGGAAAGCCATCAAAACAATGGCCAATAAACACATTACTTATATCAATCGCCATATAAGGTGATTTCTATCCGGTTGTCGGTAATCCCGAATTCTCGGGACGTTCAGACTCTGGTATGCAAGCAGTCAGAACGCTTAGTTATTAGGTAATGTTATTTTTGTTTTAAATTATTATTAGAAATAGTATTTGATATTAATTGAACTTCGAGCATCAATTGTATTATACCAACCTGTTTCCGTATTATTTGCCTTTGTTGGATGGTTTGATGTTTCGTATCCGTATGCTGGTGAAAAACTATAATTGAGAACAATGTGGTCATTAAACCAATAATCAATTCCTGAACCAAAATAAAGTAGCATACGCTTTTGAATACCTAGGTATTCATTTCTTTCATATTGCAAATAAGCTTGATAAAACACCTTGACAGACTTGAGGTTTTTATGTGGATAAATTTGGTATCCTCCTTTTATTCCTTCATATGTTAAGTCTGGGTCATTGTTATTTATCGATTTCATGTAACCTAAGAATATTACATGCTTGCCTATTTTGTAATTAATTGAAGGAGAAATGTAATCCCTGGTAATGCTTGTGTTTGCCATTAACTGCATTTCCAGCCCAATCTTATTGGTATTATTAAAAGATTCCTGTGCTTTTGAATTGATTACTAACAATGTGAATACAAATAGTGTGATAAAATTTTTCATAAATACTGTCATTCAATAGCCTTATTAATATTGAGTATGTTTATTCTTAAGCATAATGGCCTGTCGCATGTTGTTGTTAAAAGGCGATTTAACCTTACATACTTTCCAATTTGAGCTGAGCCAAATCTTTTATTTTTTTTCCTTTTCATTTAAAGCCAATTATAAATCATGAACACCATAAAAAAACTACTCCTTGTTCATAAATCAAAGGTTTGGCACTGATTGTAGAAACCATGAACCTTTCAAACCGCCACACATCTTACGAACCTTGTTTCCAGGCATTGTGCGCTGTATTGCTTATTTTCCGAACTTATACCTAATTCCCAAACTACCTCTAAGAATATTAGATTCACCAAATATTGGCGTTAATTCAACATGAAATCCAAATTGCTTTTTCGCTAATGGATAAAAATTAAGTCCTACTGGAAATACGAATCCTTCAAAGTCACCCGTTCGACCACCAAAACCAGTGTAAAATTCATAGTCCGTGTTTGTTATTATGTCATATGTGACTATTCCTTCGATTGATATTTCTTCAAAATATACATCCGTTCCAATTCTAAATTCTGGTCGGAACCTTTCATTTATTTCATAATTTATTCCAAAAAATGGTATACTTGACTGGTGATAATCAACACCAATTTGCGCATTTGTAAATATTGGAATAATGAGTAAAGAGAACAAAATAAATAATCTCATAGCATTCTGGTTTAGGTTTTAAAATAGAGCTGCTTGTCTCAGCAAATTTATTTAGGATATGCAAATAGCGCACAATTACACGATCCACTTAGTATTCATTCTAATCGTCTTAATTATTTTCACAATTTATTTTACTCATATTAAAGTAAAACGTATTGGTCTTACCAAATCTATACTAAACAAAATATATATCCAATACTATATAGTTAATTAGAAACATTCTAAATTTAGTAGCATTTGACGCTGAATCAGGTAATTGAACACTGCCTCTAGGAGGCTCCTCATTGACTTTAGTATTCATTTTCCGCACTCTAGCATGATCTTCCAGCATTCCAGTACGTTCATCCAGCCCTTCAGTATGCTTTTTCAGCTCACCAGTACGTTCATCAAGTCTGCCAGTATGCTCTACCAGATCTCCAGTACACTCTTCCAGCTCTTCAGTATGCATTTCCAGGTCGCCAGTACGTTCATCCAGCACTCCAGTACGTATTTTCAGCACTCCAGTATGGCCATTCTGTTTCTTTTATTGTTTCCTTAATAGCTATAGATAACTGCAATAGTAAGGCTTAAACACAATAAGCTGCGATAAGTCCATACAAAAGGCCTAATACCGATTATACATTTGGTATAACAGAAACAGCTTAAGTTGTTTTTATACCGATAACAGGAAAATTAATCTTAAAAATATTGAACTTGAGCTTAGTAAGATTACTTACGCTTCAATCGTGTGTAGTTAACAATGTAAATACCGCTAAACACAATCATACCGCCAACAATTTGCCAGGCGCTTAATGATTCGCCCAACACAACATAGGCGGCAATAGCAGTTAGTACGGGCTGCCCTAATAAGGTAGGCGATACGGTAGTAGCCTTAAGGTAGCCCTGGGCATAATTAATGAGTGTCCAGCCACCCACATGCACTCCAATACCATAAACCAAATAGATTAGCCAGGTACGCTCGTTATAACCCGTAAACGAATAGGAGGTAAAAAGTATAATAATACCTACCGTAAGCGCGGCAGCAAAAGTACTGATAGATAAATACTGGAGGGTTCCCATTAATTGTCTTCCTTGTTGGGTAAATAAGTGATAGGCACCATAAAACATACCCGCCAATACTCCTAAACTTATGCCGGTAAACAAACCATCTTGCACGTACAAACTACGGTACACCATTACAATCATGCCAGCCAAAGTAATGCTCAAACCAATCCAGAAGCCCTTATTTTGTTTCTCCTTAAAAAATAAAGCAGCGCCAAAACCAACCCATACAGGCGCCAGGTTGGCCATTAAAGTAGGTATGGTCGCATTGCTCAGTTCAATGGCCATCGACCAAAGTCCGGTATCAATACCAAAGGCAATACCACCCAATACGGCTATGTAAATACCCTTTTTCGAAAGTGCTTTTACAGCCTTCCACTTATACACAAAGGGAAATATTAGTACCAGCGAACCAATGGCCACACGATAAAAGGCAGTTATTAGGCCGGGTGCTTCGGCCGATTTAATCAATACGGCTGAAAAACCAATAATTACCAATCCTGTTAAAAGTGCGATGTATGCTTTTAAGTGCGGTTTAGTCGACATCTAGCTAGATTTACGGTATTTTTTAACAATAGAATAGGTGTAAAAACCCAGTGCCAGCCATATGAAGCCAAAGGCAATTTGTTTCTGAATAGGAAAATCCTCGTGATATAAGAAGATTCCCAGAAGTAACATGATGGTAGGCCCTATGTACTGCATAAAACCTACCGAAGTGAGTGGTATGCGCTTGGCACCTTGCCCAAACCAATAGAGCGGAAAGGTTGTAACCACACCTGCCAGAATAAGTAAGGCATCGATGGTTCGGCTTTCGTTAAACAATGCACCTTGGCCACTAATTAAACCCCAAACAATGTAGCCCAAAGCAAAAGGAGCCAACACCAAAGTTTCGATAGCCAGTGCGGGCATCGATTCCACGCCACTCATTTTTTTAAGCAAGCCATATATACCAAATGAAATGGCTAAATAGATAGAGATCCAAGGGAATTTACCATAATCGATGGTGAGATAGACCACGGCACAAACGGCCAGCAACAAGGCAATGAATTGTAGTTTGTTCAGTCGCTCTTTCAGGAATAACATACCCAAGGCCACATTAAACAATGGAGTAATATAGTAACCCAGGCTGGCTTCAACAATGTGATCGATGTTAACCGCATAAATGTAAACACCCCAATTGCTTCCTACCAAAATGCCAGTGGTACAAAGCGTTAAGAGCGCTTTTTTATTTTTAAATATTGGACGCAGGTTTAAGTTACCCTTCCAATACAGAAATAACAAAACGAATATGAGCGACCAAAATATACGGTGCGACAATACCTCAAGTGCTGGTAGGTGACTCAACCATTTCCAATAGATGGGTAATAAACCCCAGCTAACAAATGCCTGTGCCGTGTACAAATATCCTTTTGCCTGATCGGACTGTTCTGCTGCCATTATTATATTGCTTATAGATAAATCGTAATATAATGCCGATGTATTAATGAATAGTGCTAAGGAGTATGCGAACTTAGCGCTATCCCGATGACTATCGGGATCATTAAACAATCGGTAGTATTGTGTTTTTCAGCGAGCTAAGATAAGAAGAATAAAAGCAGAATTGCCATGATAATTGGCAATGAATTATAAAGTCTTATTGGCAAATAAAGAGCAGGTAAAGCTAAGCCAGAGGACTATGTTTATTCCAGTGCTTGAACTATGCCATAAACAAGTCAGCCCTTACTCCTCGGGCGGTAAATAATTTAAACAATGAAACACCTGCTGTTTATAGTTACGGCCTATGGGAATAGCCTTTTCATTTATAGAAATAGTGGTGGAAGTAAATCCAGTAATCTGATTGATGGATACGATATAGGAACGGTGGATACGAACAAACAAACTCTCGGGCAAACTTTGCTCAATGGACACCAAGGTCTGGCGAGCTGTAATAACCCGGTTCGATGTATGAATGTTCACATAATCCTTAAAACTTTCGATGTACAGAATATCCTTCAACAACACCTTATTAATCATCTTACCTGCCTTCACATACACATAAGCATCGCTGCCTTCCTTTTCGGGATGATGCACCTCAATTGTCTGAGGCTGCATCTCAAAAAACTTATTGACGGCACGTACAAATCGCTCAAAGGAAATGGGTTTCATCAGATAGTCAACAATATCTAACTCGTAACCTTCCAAGGCATAATCCTTATAAGCCGTGGTAAGTATCACCTTTGGCGGATGTTTTAAGGAACGAAGAAACTCAATACCTGTTAAGCCAGGCATCTGAATATCGAGAAACAATAAATCAACCTTTTGCTTACGCAGAATCTCAAAAGCATCGGTTGCCCTATGGCAGATAGCTACAATATTGAGCGAAGCCAATTTATTAACATGCGTTTCAATCACCTCGGCAGCCAAAGGTTCATCATCTATAATCACACAATTAATACTCATGAGGGATGATTTATTTTAAGGTCAACAACAAACTCATCATCTTTAATGACCATTTTTAAGGAATGCTTATTCGGATACAAGAGCTCTAGGCGACGGCGCACATTCTTCAGTCCCAATCCTTCTTTTATTTCGGATAAATCTTCATTTAAAGTATTGCAAGTATGCAAATGCAGGCAAGCGGTATCAATATCTATATTAATATTTATCTCGATGTGCTGATTGCCCTTATCAGCACCATGTTTAAAACAATTCTCGATGATCGGTAGAAGCAAAAGAGGTGCTATCCTGCTATTATTAGCCTCACCCTTTTGCTCATAGCTTATATCCACCATGCTTTTATGATGACGGATGCCCTGAAGATTTATGTAATTAGAAATAAAATCCAGCTCCTTGTGCATGGGCACATAATCCACCGAACAATCGTACAACATGTAACGTAACAAATCGCTGAGCTTCAATACAACATCGGGCGCATCCTTCGATTGCTTCAAGGTAAGCGCATAAAGGTTGTTTAAGGTATTAAATAAAAAGTGAGGATGAATCTGTGTTTTCAGGAAGTTTAACTCCGCCTCCTTCTTTTCACTTATTAAGGATTGTTTCAGGTTTTGTTCTCTGTACCAAGTCTTAAATAGCATGATAGTAGCAGCAACAAAGGGCAACTCATAATTGGTAATAATGGCAACAAATATCTTAGGCCAGTAAAAAACAGGATACGCCGACTTATCGCCATAAAGTGGGATTAAGTAGAAAGTCATCCAAATAGCAAAGCCGTACAAAATGGCTTGAATAGCCGTAAAAACACCAAACTGCAAAAACTTACGCTTGAGTAAAAAGCGTGGAATAAGAAAATAAATTAAGCTATAAGTACCCAACATGCGAATGGGTAACAAAAGCAGGTTTGACTTAAACTCCAGCTCATAATTACCATTGTACTCGCCATACGATATGGAATAAAATAAATACGAGACGAGCCAAAACAGAACATGCCAAATGACTCGGTTCTTAAAGAATATATTATTAACCATTTCCTTCATTTGCTCCAGCGATTATTAGTATTTACTGCAATGGATAAATGTATATTTTATCGATGCTAATTACAAACACATGCGATAAACAACCAACAATACGCGACAAATAACAAATAGGCAGGACAAAAGAAGATAGTTAAGGCTAAGGGTGTTGTTTGTCGTTAAAAACAAGGTCTTTGTCTTTATAAAAAAGCAGGTATTGAATCAACAATTACATTCGTTTCATAATCTGACAAGCATGAAACGACTAAGCCCACTTTTACTCTTTGTATTGATTCATTTCAATAGCCTTGCGCAAGCACCTCCAATGAAACACATACAGATAACACGTGGTGACAATGAATTTATTATCGATGGTGTTATTAACGACGATGAATGGGAACACGCCAGTTACATAGATGATTTCTGGCAACACTGGCCAGTTGATACAATTCCTGCCATTAAACGAACAGAGGTGAAAGTTAGCTACGACAATGAATTCATCTATGTTTCGGCCAAATGTTTCGACGATAAGGCCCAGCCAATTATTACATCGATGAAACGAGATGATGAAGGCGGCTTTTGGAACAGCGATGGTTTTAGTGTTACCATCGACCCGGGCAATAACGATACCAATGGTTACTTTTTTGCCATGAACCCGAGGGGCATACAAGTAGATGCTACTGTTTCGCAGCGTGGAGCCAACCCAATAGTTGATACCTTTTGGGACGATTACTGGTTAGGCGAGGCACGCATTACTGATTATGGCTATAGTTACGAAATGGCCATTCCTTTTTCATCCATTAAGTTTGATGCCGATAATAACCAATGGGGCATCAATTTTATCCGTAACGACATTGAATTAGGCGCCTACGATCTATGGTGTCGCTTCCCAATGGATTTTAGTGGTATGGACTTTGGCTATAATGGCAATGTTACTTTCAAAGATGATGTTCCGAAAGAGACCAAGGGCAAGATAAATATTTTTCCTTCCGTTTCGGGAGCTGTTATTAACGACCGTGAAGCAGATGGCAAAACGGAAGTGAAACTCAATGGTGGGCTGGATGCTAAAATGGCCGTTGGGTCTAACCTTTCGCTCGATCTTTCCATCTATCCTGATTTCTCAACCGTGAATGTGGACCGCCAATACATCGACTTTTATCGCTTTGAATATTACATGCCCGAGATGCGCTCTTTCTTTCTCGAGAATGGCGATCTGTTTTCCGGCTTTGGAACGTATACCGATCACACCACACCTTATACCGACAATCGTATTAAACCACTTTACACCCGACGCATTGGAATTTACGACTGGAATTATGTACCCATGACTTATGGTGTTCGTCTATCGGGCAATGCCAGCGAGAAAGTTCGTATTGGTGTGCTCAATGTGCAAAACGAAGCTTATGAAGATCTATCGGCACAGAACTATTCAGCTACTTCATTTCAATGGAGCGTACTAAAACGGTCGGCCATAAAAGGCATGTTCACCAATCGCCAAATGACACCAGATTTTATGCGATTTGACAAAGAGGACTATAACCGAACGGCTGGTTTAGAATTTGATTACATGAATAACAAAGGCAACTGGACAGGAACAGCCAAATACCACCACAGCTTTAACCCCGAAAACTATGGTAAAGCGGCTTACCTTGGTGCCGAGCTCAATTACAACTCCTCGACATTACGAGTGGCGAATCGTGTGTATAATGTAGGCGATAATTATATTAACGACATGGGATATGTGCCCCGTCTCTACAATAGAAACGACCGTGATGATACTGAATTTCGACAAGGATTTACGGAATTAACGAATCGAACATCTTATACCTTCTACCCCAAAAATGATAAACTATTACTGATTGCACCTGGCAACAACTTTAGCGCTTACACCAACCCCAATGGAAGCATTAAGGATTATGTTGGTCACTTAAATGTTTACACCGAATTTGAAAGTCGAAGTTCGATAAATGTTTTTATGAATTACGAACAAGCCAACTTATTGGCGCCTACCGATATTTTAAAAAACGATAAATTATTGGAGGCAGGGCAATACAATTTCCAGAGCATTGGCATATTATACACAAGTAATTGGCGAAAGCTATTTAACTACAATTTATCAGCTGAGAATGGCTTCTTCTACAATGGCGAAAAAACATCGCTTCATTTGGGTGCCAAGTACCGTGTTCAACCATGGGGTAATTTTAGTTTCGATTACGATTATTGTAACCTGCGTTTCCCTGGTGACATTGGCACTGAAATCTATCACCTGGCTGCCTTACAAGCTGAGATTACTTTTAAAAAGGATCTTAGCTGGACAACATTGGTGCAGTATAATACACAAGTTGACAACATGAATGTCAATAGCATGTTGCGTTGGCGCTTCCGACCTTTGAGCGATTTTTTTATCGTTGTTAAAAATGATCGAACGAGTCACAACTTTAGTGATAAAAAATTGCAAGTGAATTTTAAATTGAGGTATTGGTTAAACTTATAAATGAAATAAGGTTGATTGGAGAACCTTGGTTAATAATAAATGATAAAAATTCAATTTCATTCCTAAAGAGTCCAAAATTTAGGCACGAATTAGATCCTCGTGAAAAACCGCAATACTGGTAACGACCTTTATTGCGGTTTTTGCATTCTTAGTTTGAACGCAGAGACACAAAGTCTCAGAGGTTTTAATCACAAAAAAAAATTTCAGTATCTACGCACACATTTTTCATACAAAAAAATCTTTCAAATCGAGTGACTGATTCGCCCAATAAAGCAGCACCCCAGCTATGATTAATGCCAAAACGAAAGCGACAACTTGCTTAAAAAAAGCTAAACGGTTTTGTCGGATTAGTTTTTGCCTAAGCGCGTTCAACTCATCCGCGCTCAACTCCTTTTGTTCTTTCGTTTGGTGGCGATACGAACTACTGATCTTCTTATTCAGGCCTTTAAATAATGAAGTTTTCTTTTTAACGAGCTCACGATTATCTCGCATGCTCTTTATCATGGCCATTACGTGTCCTGCTGATGACATCATTATTGAGGTTTAAGGTTAATCAAATACAACGGGTAAGTTGTTGTTCTTAGCCAATTTATATAATTCATGCACTTGCGATTCAACAATACGATCAACTGAAAGTGCAGGCAGTTTATCAAGCGGAAACCAACGTGCTTCTTCAATATCGAAATTACCACGTAACTCCCCTCCAACAACTCGACACAAGAAAATGATTTTATATACATAAAATGCCGAAGGTGGGTGTGCATGACAGCGTTTATCATAAACAGCCAACAAGCGCTCAACTTCAACATCAATACCTGTTTCTTCTTCGGTCTCCTTAACGGCTATTTCGGCAGGCGTAAAACCAATATCGGCCCAGCCGCCTGGTATCGACCAATGGCCATCCACCACTTCTTTGGCAAAGAGTATTTCATCGTTCTCGTTCAATACAAAAGCCCTTACATCCACCTTAGGGGTAGGATATTCCGTTGGCGGAACATAAAAATGATCTAAAGATTCAACCGGTTTTTGGGCCATTTCAGCCATCATTTCCTGACTCAGATCAACTAACTCCTGATTGCGTTCAATTTCATAGCTATTTTGAGCATAT
Source organism: Carboxylicivirga fragile (assembly GCA_025499625.1). Lineage (GTDB taxonomy): Bacteria > Bacteroidota > Bacteroidia > Bacteroidales > Marinilabiliaceae > Carboxylicivirga > Carboxylicivirga fragile. The sequence goes on from JAFMVD010000063.1 coordinate 10,832, forward strand.
ACCAACCCAGTCTCGCCAAGTGCTTTAATGCGTTTTATCGCGTTCAAGTAATCCATAGTACCAACACTTAATTTTCAACACTTTCTTCAATTTTTATCTTTGCTACTTTTAACGATTCAGCAAACATTTCTTCTTCTTTTGAAACTTGTTTAACCATTAAAATGGTAACAATAATGGCAATAATATCAAAAGTGTCGGAGATAATAAATGCCATAGATGAATTACTCAATTCAAAAACTGTTTCAGCTCTTAAACTTGACCGAAAAGCAATTTGCCCCAATATTCCTCTGATTATATAAACCGTCCACCACATTCCAATAATTCCTGAACTAATCTGCAAACGATATGAAGGCACCACAGTTATAACCACGCGTTTCATTTCCTGCAGTAATTCTTTCATTATTTGGTATGGGCGATATAAATTTATAAACGGAATGACGAAGCTCCAATTGGTCATCGTTTCGCTATAAGTTATATTTCGTATTCCACTTCGGTGCAAATTACCATAAGCCCTGCGGAACCATCCTAGAAAAACAACAACTGAGGTAATCGTTAATCCTGTTTGAACCAAACCTATAATCCCTTGTCTTAAATCACTCATCTCTAGTTGGGAATCATCATACATCAATCCTCCCTTTAAATCCTGTAACAGATTATGTTCCATTACATTTGACACAACTGCAAATACAGTAGTTATACCTAAAAATATAAATACCCTCTCAGTTATTTTTGCCCTTTGAGAGTTGTCCTTTAGAAGCTCATTCGAATTTTCAATCATACATTTAATTTAATCCATTCAAGTCTGAACCTTAAATCTAACATTTTTTGTTAAATAATTGATGACTCCAATTAAGGAAGGACTAAACAATACTACGCAATAATAAAATCGATAAAGTAGAGAAGCAAAAGAAGAAGGCCGTACCAAAATATTCCAATCATTACAATTCGCAGCACCCTATACTTATTTTTACTTTTCAGTAAAAAATAAACACCTGATGAAGCAATCATCAACAATATGGTATTCAGAATTGCCATATAAAGAATCCGTTTTTATCACAAGTCATAAGTTACTACTAATAACACGATATGAAAAGGCTTAAGCTTAATAAATGCTGAATGTATCTCATTTTACATTTTTAACACTCTTTATATTTCGGCATGCCATGTCAATGGATTATTTATCTACCTTTGTGATGTATTTAAAACTGGATTTTTTGATTTTAGGCTGATAGTTAGTTTTTACCTTCCGTTAGTAATTAGGTTCCAACCTTCCGCATTTCATTAGACCTTTATTTAAGTAGTATTTTTTTTAATTAGGTGCATCTGAGGCACCGTGTATTTTAAGTTTTTATAAGATGAATATTTTTATTTCAAATTTGACCTACGCCATTACAGATGGTGATTTAAACGATTTATTTGGTGAGTACGGTGAGGTTTCATCGGCAAAAGTTATCATGGATCGCGAAACAAGAAAATCAAGAGGTTTTGGTTTCGTTGAGATGAGTGATGACGAACTAGCTAAAAAAGCTATCGAAGATTTAGATCGTGCTGAATATGATGGTCGTATCATCAATGTTAAAGAAGCATCTCCACGTCCAGAGCGTGCTGGTGGTAACAGAGGTGGCAACCGCGGTGGTGGTCGTCGTTTCTAGTCTTTAGCTAAAAAGAAATTAAAAGCCCAATCTGAAACTCAGATTGGGCTTCTTTATGCGCTAAAAAAGAGTCAACCCTATATGGATTGACTCTTAAAAAATAAAAATTATCACTAAACCATAGTCGAGCAATATTTCTATTAATTCGATTATATCTATACTATTGTTCTTCCAAAAGGCGTTAATGCAACACCAGCCAACTTAAAATGTTGACGTGCAAAAGGGATACCGATAATAGTGATGGCTAACACTATTCCCCAAAACACATGAGTTAGTGCAATTATAAAACCACCAAATATCAACCAAAGTACATTCATAAAAGTACTTAAACAACCTGATGCCTGAGGTTCGTAACGGGCTTCGCTTCCAAATGGCCATAAAGCCAAAACTCCCAATTTTAATGTTTGTAGACCAAAGGGTATACCAATAATAGTGACAATTAAGAGTAAACTACAAACAAAGTACTCAAGCGCTATTATCAATCCGCCAAAGATTAACCAAATTAAATTTCCTATAAATGACATTTTATTAAGGTATTAGTGATTAGGTGATAGTAATTGGATGAATATGTTTCCCAATATTGCCATCTGCGTTATTTCAATAAATCGTTAATATTTTGTGCTAGTCAGAATACCAAAAGATTATAATCCAACAGAATTTTGCATCTAGCACCATTTGTTAGTGAATTACAAAACAAACTTCTGGCTATCCCGGATAATTATCGGGACTAACGGACTCTTTTATTTATAATTATCCATTTTCTCGGCCATTTCCTTTAGCTGTTCTACTTTAAAGTCGCCAAAGAAAGAAAGCAATACACCATTGGTTTCGCCCTGAAACAACATATGGCATTCCTTAACTTTACGCCCCGACTTTAAAACACGAATATCAACTGTGCCGCTGTCATTATCGATATCATGATCGTCGGCATCGATATCTTTAAATTTGCTTAGTGGCAAATAACGCAAAGCTTCTCCTCTGAAATCCATTGGTTCAGCATCTTTAGATGCTGTATAAATAACCACTTTTACCTCATTTAAATCACCTGTAACTTTACCTTCAGTACCGTCTTCATCATCATCAAATGATAAATCAACTGCATCTAACATGGCCTTTGAAAAAGACATCATGGTAACACCAGGTTTTAGAGCCATCTTTTCAAATAATCTATCCGAAGGGCGATTCTGTGCCATTGCTGTCAATGAAAAAGACAAGGCAATTAGTAATATTGATAACTGTTTCATTTTTTTAGTTTTAGATATGGGTATCAAGAATCAAGACCAATACGGCTCAAATTGTAGATTTCCCATCGTTTACAGAGAGCCAGAATTTATGATTGCTTGATGTATAAATGTTAAAATTATTTCTTGTTCAAACTTTTAGTAATTATCGATTAAACGGTCGAGGTATGGACTAACCTCTAAGCTTTTATTTTCAGGTATTTCAATATCGATGTACACTTTCTGCTTACGCATCAAAGCTTCATCACCCAAATTAAAGATCTTATCCAAATAGATAACTGAATCTTTTTGTTCCCAGAAATACTCTGTATTAACGGCATTAAACTCAGCGGCCTTATCGTTTAATCCCCTTGCTTTTTTTGTGATTTTAATTGAGAAATCATCGCCACGTATAATATTAATATGCGGATCGCCAGTTATTAACAATTGCTCGTCGGCCAATGACAATTCCAAGTTATCGACGTCTGCGAGGTATTCCTGATCAACAGGTGTGGTATTATTGGCTACTCTTAAATACACAGTCTCCGCACTTGTAGTTTGTAGCTGATGTGTTTCTGTAATAGAACCGCTGTCGCTAAAGCTTTTAGCAACTCGCAAACCAGTGAAAAATAACAAAACCAAGCCAGCTAACCATAAGCCAAGAGCAGACATACCAATAACTTTACCATTGGTTTTAAAACGGAAAATTAATTTTAATCCCAAATACAGAATGACTAAGAACGGTATAACTACTAAAAGCAATACAGCAATAGTCGCCAATAATTGGTCGAGATGAGACAGAAAATGATCGGGTACCGTTGTAATAAAGAAATTACCCTCAGATAAGGCTAAGCCAGGCATAGCATCCTTAAGTACGATAACTCCAACAATGATCATAATACACAGTACACTCCACAACACTATGCCAATTCCCAGAATGGTACCGAATACGTTTAGTACAGAGTGCAAGCCTGTGGCCATAGCATCTCCAGTTTTATTCATTCGTTGTTGCATATTTTTATAGTTTGGTTTGTTAGCATACGATCTAAACTTATTCGAAACGGCCTGGTATTCTTGCTTAATGTTATCACCAACATTCTTAAAAGTTACACCACCTCGCATCCTAATGCGTTGTTCCATGGTACGGGCCTCAGGCATGGCTATCCATAACACAATGTAGATAAGTATTGGTGAGCCTAATGACAGTAAAGCTGTAACCACAGCTATGATGCGAAACACCAATGGGTCAACATCGAAATAAGCCCCTAAGCCGCCACAAACACCTGCAAAAACACGGTCGTCACAATCGCGATATAGGCCTTTTCGCCCATAATAAGGTGGTGGTGCCGAATAGGTTTTATTAGATTCCTGATTGGTTTCATCCGCTTCGTCTTCATCCACAATCTCAGCAGGTTCTCCAATGGTTTCAATTATTTCTTCTACCACCGCTAAATTAATGGTTGAACCAGAGCATTTGTATTGGAATAATTCTGCAATACGTGCCTCTATGTCAGCCAGTATCTCTTCCGCTTCCTCACTTTTTCCCAAGCGTTTTTTGATGGTGTCAAGATATGATTTAAGCTTTTCGAAGGCCTGTTCTTCAACTTGAAAAGCACATCCATCAAGATTTATATCTATCGTTTTATTCATCTTCGTAAATTAAAAGTAGGTTAGCACATCAATAAAAAACCTCCGAACATCCAGAATAACACTTTAAGAGTAAGTGCACCCAGCAACAAAAAGGCAATGATGTAAAGTATGATTTTAAAGAGTGTTTTAAACACAAGTCCCACCACTAACAATACCAGTACAATGGTTAAAGCACCAGGAAAGAACACATGATTAAATGTAGGGGCAACACTATGTGTAAAACCGGTAAATACAGCCATTGGGGCGTGTAAAATATCGGTTCCAACATGTCCGAATTGCCATAATGCATACATACTCAGGATACCAGCAATAACTATCAATACTGTTTTATCTGACTTTGAAAAACGACTGAAGAAGTTTTCACCTGACTTATAGGCTTTAGACTGCTTAAAGTTGCCAAGGTTCTTTTTTACCTCTTCATACTCATCTTTAATTGATTGCTCAATATTATTGATGGTAATGTGTTTTCCACGCATCTCCAATTTCTGAGCTGTTGTGAGTGCTGGTGGTAAAGCCATCCAAAGTACTAGGTAAATAAGTATAATAGCGCCCGACGTTAATGGAATCAATACCAAGGCTATAATTCGAACAATGATACTGTCGATGCCAAGATAAGCTGCTATACCTGCACAAACACCTCCTAATACGCGATTATCAATATCGCGATAAAATCGTTTGCTGGCCTTTACATATGCCATGCTTTGCGTTGTGCTTTTTGCCTTTGGTTCTTCGTCATTTATCTCTTCGGGTTCGCCCATAATAACAATAACATCTTCAACCATTGCCATTGAAACAACACCCGTTTCGCGATTAATTCTATCTTCAAAAATCTCTGAAATACGACTCTCGATATCACCTATTATTTCCTCCCCGCTCTCCTGGCTTCTGAAACTCTGCTCAATCTTATCCAGATAAGCTCGAAGCCTCGTATAGGCATCATCATCGATAAAGAACTTTCGCCCGTTTATATTTATTGTAACTGTTTTCTTCATGACTTCAGGTTATTTGGTTTGGTGAATTAGGTCAACAGCATTAACCAGTTCGTTCCACGAGCTATCCATTTCTACTAAAAACGTTTTGCCCTCTTCGGTGAGTGCATAATACTTTCGTGGTGGACCTTGAGTAGACTCTTCCCAACGATAACTAAGCAGCTTCGCATTTTTCAAACGTGTTAAAAGAGGATATAAAGTGCCTTCTACAACAATCATTTTCGCCTCTTTTAACCGGTTAATAATATCGGAAGCATAGGCATCGTTATTAGAAAGGATAGATAGAATGCAATATTCCAATACCCCTTTCCTCATCTGCGCTTTTACATTTTCTACATTCATTCTCCCGGTTTTATAGAGTTATTATATACTTGATATGGCATTCTTCTTATATAAGAAACCATGCTCAAAACATTTACTAATTTCAATGCTATCCTTAGTCTGCTTTTTGTCAGTTTTAACCTTCTTCACTTTCTTGTTCTTTACTTGCGGTAAAGCTGATTTTGCCTCAGTACATTGTTCTGTTACTTCTTTTGCTTTCGAAAGCGTATCAACTTCTGTACTTTGAGCCTGATTAAACATTGACAGGCAAAAAACCATTGTCAAAGCCAAAAGCCATTTTTGATTAATTCGTTCAGATAGTTTCATGACACAATACTAGTTTATACAATGAAATTGGTATTACAAATATATGGTTAAAAGCAGGTACTATGCAATACAAAGTACTAAATATTTTTAAATTATTTTTTCCAAATCTTCCAGAAAGCAGTATTTATAGGCAATACAGACAAAAAATATTTTTTAGGCTTGACGCATTATTTTTGTATTTTTGTTCAAAATCAATCAGTTTTCATGTTCGAATCCGGTTATCTCGCACTTTTTTTAGCTTCTTTTTTAGCCGCAACTGTTGTTCCCTTCAGTTCCGAAGCATTACTTTCTGGGATGTTAGCAGGTGGTTACGATTTATATTGGAGTCTGGCATTGGCTACCTTAGGCAACTGGCTAGGTGGCATGAGCTCTTATGGCATTGGTTGGTTAGGCAAAACTGAGTGGATTGAAAAATACCTGCGCATCAAACATGAACAGATATTAAAAACACAGCAACGCATTGCTGGAAAGGAATTATGGATATCCTTCTTCTGCTGGTTACCAGGCATAGGTGATGTAATTGCGGTATTACTTGGGCTGCTCAAAGTAAATGTATGGAATGTTGCTATTGGTATGTTTATTGGGAAAATGCTGAGGTATTTAGTTTGGGCTCTGCTTACACTGAAAGTGATTGAGTTGTTTTAAATTTGAACATAAACTAAAGATTAGGGATGAATTTCTGATCTGTACTTGTAAAGTGAGCAAGATTTTGAAATGCTTCACCATGTCTTAAATCTCTCTAATTTATTCCATATACTTGGATTAATATTTTATTTAACATATATTAAACCCTTTATTTTAAAACAAATAACATGCGTTTGACGATATTCTTATTACTCTCTTTTGTTACTATTTATTCTACTAGCCAAGAAATCTTACTTAAAACCAAAATTGACAGCATACAACATTTAATTAATCAGTACAGCTCTAAAATTAGTTCCTTAGAAAAAGAGAGTGATTTTTTCAAAAAAGAACTTAACAGGTATATCCTAGATCAAACTGAAGGCGAAACTTATATATGTATTAGCGGTACATACATATATAAAAACTCAAATGGTATAGGTAACTTAAAAAAGTTATCCTATGGGAATAAAGTAAAAGTACTTCAAGCTGATGATAAACTATTTAAAGTTTTGTTTAAGGGTATAGAAGGTTACGCATTCAGGGATGCATTAATTTCAGAGGTGGATTATGCAAAAAATCAACTGGTCAATAAAGAAAAAGCTGATAAAAAAAGACAAGAGCAATTAGTATTACTTGAACAGCAAAAAAAACGAGAACAGGATCAACTTGCACGCCAAAGACAACAGAAACAAAATAGAAAGAATAGATTAATAAAAAAATATGGAGCGATTCAAGGGGAGAAAATAAATAATGGCTCAATTTGGATCGGAATGTCAAAAGAGATGGTTATTGATAGTCGTGGGCACCCATCAAAAATCAACCGAAGTGTTGGAACTTGGGGAGTTCATGAACAGATGATTTATAATAATGACGTTTATATCTATATTGAGAATGGCATATTGGCATCATGGCAGGATTGATCTGAGTATATGGCTTTGCTGGCGTTGAAAGATATTTAGTTGATTTAAACTTCTCCATTCCTTTGATTATAATTTGACAGATTACCTCAACTGAAAACTTGACAAATATGCGCCAGAAACCGAACAGCTATAAAGGAACGGTTCTCTCCTAGCAAGCTGCAAATAAAGAACCGCTCCTTAATATTTTACAATTTTTAGGCCCTCATTTCCTTAATTTTTCTCATTTTTGTGCCTGTTTTGTAATTGATTAAAAGAAAACGGACCTTTTAGGTAGGTGTTTCATACCTGAAAAGAAGCAAGCAAATAATAAGTAACTGAAGATATGAGTGTAGAAAAAGAAGAAGGCATCAGTAAATCATCCTTTGATACGGCTGTTCAAAAAAGTAATGCATTAGAAGCTGATTTAAATATCAATCCACATAAACACCGTGTATTAACGGGTGATAGACCTACAGGAAATCTTCACATAGGTCATTATTTTGGTTCATTACAAAACCGTGTTCGCCTTCAAAACCTTGGTGTAGAAACATACATTGTGATTGCCGATTACCAGGTATTGACCGATCGTGATGTTTTTAAAGACATCTCAAAATATGTATATGAATTAACATTGGATTATTTAGCATGTGGTTTAGATCCAGAAAAGTTTAAAACGCATATTTTCCCACACAGTCACATTCCGGAACTTAACCAATTGTTGGTTCCATTCTTATCATTGGTATCAAATGCTGAGTTGAGCAAGAATCCAACCATCAAAGAAGAGATTTCAGCATCGGGCCAAAACGTGATTAACGCTGGAATGTACACTTATCCTGTGCATCAGGCTGCCGATATACTTTTCTGTAAGAGTGATGTGATTCCGGTAGGAAAGGATCAATTGCCACACATTGAGTTGACAAGTAAAATTGCCAAACGATTCAATAAGAAATTTAAGGCAAGGGTTTTTCGTGAGCCAGTTGGTTTATTGAGTGAAACTCCTATGATTCTAGGATTAGACGGTGGTCAGAAGATGAGTAAGAGTAGAAATAATACCATCATGATTAAGGCCACGGAGGATGAAACGAGCAAGCTTATTAAAAAAGCAAAAACAGATTCGGAACGTGTAATAACTTATGATCCTGAAAACAGACCTGAGGTAGCTAACTTATTAATGCTTACTTCGCTTTGTTCAGGTGATTCTCCTGCTAAAATTGCTGAAGAAATTGGCGAACAGGGAGCTGGTAAATTAAAACAAATGACGGCTGAAGCTTTAAATTCGCAATTCAGTGAAATACGTAAGCGAAGAGTTGAGTTAGAAAAGAACGAAGATTACGTTAGAAGCATTCTTAAAGATGGTATTGCTAACGCAAGAGAAGTTGCAATAAGTACACTTGAAGAAGTGCGCCAAGCAATGAACATGAATATATAGTTTTTTGACTTTAATATATTTGAAAGGGATACCAATGGTATCCCTTTTTTTATTTCAATTTATCTTGAAACGCCTCATTTAAGTCTGCTGTGGAAATATATCCTGAATGCCGGAAAAATTCCTTCCCAGTATCATCAAGAATCACTTGAGTTGGAATACTTGCAATACCATAATACTTCATCAACCTAAGATTATCTTCAATCAAAACATTACGAAAAATAACATTTACCTCATCAGGGTATTTATGTTTTATTTCTTCCATAACCGTTTCCATTCGCTTGCATGCAGAGCATCCTTTTGCACCAAATTCTAAAAAGGTGATTTGATAATTCAACTCATTCTCTGAATAATTATAAAGTGAATCAACTACAACCTGAGCCCATGCTTTATCCAGAGCAGGCGCTTGATTTTTAATCATCGTAGATAAATGGGCATCCATATTATCTTTTAAACGATAGCCTACAATTATCAGAATAAATAAAGATGCAAAAACGAACCAGGGTAATATTTTCTTTAGCATTTCGATGAGTCCATGTTTTTAGAGTATCCAATTAAAAAGATACCCAAGTATAATTATAAATACGGCGATTGTACCGAAGAATATACCTATCAACTTCCATTTCATAACTTTCTTAAGAAGTGTAGCTTCTGGTAATGACAAACCAACAACAGACATCATAAAGGCAATAGCTGTTCCTAATGGAACTCCTTTAGCCACAAAAACCTGAATGACAGGAACGATTCCTGCAGCATTAGCATACATTGGAACGGCTAAAATAACAGCTAAAGGAATGGCATACCACTTATCTTCCGATAGGTACTCGGTAAAAAAACCTTCTGGCACATAACCATGCATCGCGGCACCTATGGCGATACCAATAATAACGTATAACAGTACTTTTTGTACAATACCCCATCCGTCGGCAATAATAGTTGGTAATCGATCTATGAAAGGTGTTTTTTCATCCTCCCATTGATTAGATTCTGCCTGTGCATTTGCCTGAATTTGTTTTACCCAATCGGTGAGGTATCTGTCCAATTTTAGTTTGCCAAGTAAATAACCTCCTACCATACCTAATAGTATACCACTTACGCCGTATATTAAAGTGGCCTTCCATCCGAATAAGCCCAAGAACATTGCAATAGCCACCTCGTTAACCAGCGGTGATGTTATTAAAAAAGCAAAAGTTACTCCGAGGGGTATGCCCCCTTGAACAAATCCAATAAACAGTGGGATGGAAGAGCATGAGCAAAACGGTGTAACGGCTCCAAAAAAGGAAGCAAAGAAATATTGCAATCCATACAGCTTTTTGCTTGTAAGGTAAACCTTCAATCTCTCTACAGGGAAGTAGGCGTTAACAACTCCCATTAAGGAACTGATAAGAAATAGTAAGATGACAATCTTCACCGTATCGTAAATGAAGAAGTTAATCGCTTCTCCTAAATGAGTTTCAGGCTTTAGTGTAAATATTTCGTACACTAAATAATCAGCTAAAGGTTGCAAATACATGTAGAGCGCAACTAATGCTGGTAGTACAATTGCTATTGATCCTATTAGCCTGATTTTTTTCTTTTGTTCCATGCTTAAGCTTATATTTGTTCGTAAAATAACGAATGATTAACTCAAAAAAATATTAGAAGAATAGGACAATCACATAGTAAACACCAATAACTATAAATAAGATAGCTACAATACGGCGAAACCATATTTCGAAAGTTTTTATCTTACTATAAAGCTGCCCAATTGAGCCAACACTAAAAGCCAATAACCAGGCAAAGATAATAACCGGAATACCGGTAGCTATGGCAAACACAAGAGGTAAGATAAGCCCACTCGGACTAGCAACCGTCATTGGAATTAACATACCGAAATACAACACGCCACTATACGGACAGAACGCCAAGGCAAATACAATACCTAGTAACAAAACGCCCCAAAAACCGCTCTTTGATTTATCTTCCATTTTATCGGTCAGATAACTCATGCCAGGTATATTCATTTTTAATACGCCCAACATAAACAAACCAATAATAATTAAAATTGGCCCCAAGAGCTTTTCACCCCATTCTTGCAGTGGCCCTGAAAGATTAAACTGGCTCGCACCAAAATAAAAGATAACACCAATGGCTGTGTAAGATATAGCCCTTCCTAAAGTATATATCAAACCATTGAGAAATACCTTACGTTGACTATTTAAATCCTTACTAATAAACCCAATAGCCGTAATATTAGTCGCTAATGGACACGGACTAATAGCCGTCATCAATCCTAGTAAGAAAGCTGAAAGTATTGGAAACTGTGAGCTTTCTAGAAAATTTTGTAGTACTTCCATTTTCAATTGTTAGTTAGCTTTAAGTCCGAAGACCGAAGCTCAATTCGTATTGTCTGAAATTTAGTAATTCACAATAAAAGATAGGTCATTGGAACTTAAACTAAATCCATTAAAACCTCATAAGCAATTAATTTATCAGCTATAGCAATGCGTCTATGGTTTCTTTAAGCTTGGCCTCTAACTTATCAGGATTAGTTCGCGCATTTAGGAAGGCATCGTTGGTCAGATTAATAAGTTTATCATCCTTAACAATCAAGAGTGTTTGACCGTCAACCTTGTAGGCTTTCAGCAAAGCAGAATTCTTTTGTTCTTCGCGATTAATTGACGTAAATACCACCTTATCAGCATAGTTGTTTTTAAGGTATTCAGTTGTTACAGCTTCAACTGCTTCGCATGTTGCACACCGACGTGTTGCATGAAAATAATAGGCATGAATTTCGCCTGCAGGAAGCACATGTTCAACTACATCTTGTACTTTATTTGTCTTTTCTTTTTGCTTATCAAAGTTACAGCTTACCAAAGAAAGAGCTATAAAACTTACTGAAATAATTAAACTGAAAAATTTAGTATGTGTGTTCATCTTGTACGGGATTTATTTGCTTAATATTTCTTTTAATTCTTTTAATGAAGGTACTTTTCCTTTTACCATTACTTTACCATCAACAACCAAAGCTGGAGTTGTCATCACATTAAATTTCATAATTTCCATGATGTCTTCAACCTTTGTTACAGTTGCAGAAATTCCTAACTCGTCGATAGCCTGCTTGGTTTGTTTTTCCAATGTTGAACATTTGGCACAACCTGTACCTAGTACCTTAACATCTATACCTGCCGGCTTTAAATTATCTATGTCCATATCGCTATTATTTTATTATATTATTGATTTTCTTGATTCAGAAATTGCATGAATAATTCCCGGGCATCAGCCCAATTGTCTTTATTAATACAGTACTTTACTTTTGGACCCTCAATTTCTCCTTGAATTAATCCGGCATCCTTCAATTCTTTCAAATGCTGCGATAAAGTTGATTTTGCAATTGGCAAATCATCACTTAGGTTGCCACTGTAACAACAACTTTGTTTCGAGAGTAACTCAAGTACATACATCCTTACTGGATGTCCCATGGCTTTTGCAAAACGTGCCATGCGCTTTTGTTTCTCACTAATTACACTTTTATAATTCATATACTTGTTCGTAAATTACCGAACAAATGTAGGCATTCTTTTTAATTCCCATAATAAGACTCGCTTTTTTTCAATTTATTAAGCCTTCGTCACTTTTTACAATAATTTAACATGACGTATTTGTACGTCATAAAAGCATGACGTATTTTTACGTCAAAATTAAAAAAAATGGCTGAAGCTAAAACACAACTATTCGATAATGACCTTCAAGAATTGGCTCAATTATTTAAAGCACTAGCTCATCCGGCACGCCTACAGATACTTAGTTTTTTGGCATCTCAAAACGCTTGCTTTTCGGGTGATATTACTGAAGAGATACCATTGGGCAGAACAACCGTAAATCAACACCTAAGTGAACTTAAGAAAGTTGGCTTGGTTCAAGGCATTGTGCGTGGATCGAAGACAAATTACTGCCTGGATAATAAAGCCATAGAGTTATTGGAAAAATCAGGAATCGAGTTCCTAAGTAAATTGAATAAGAGTAATTGCAACGATTGTTAAACATTAAATCATATAATCATGAGAGTATTAATTCTTTGTACTGGAAATAGTTGCCGCAGCCAAATGGCACACGGTTTTTTACAATCTTTCGACAAAAATTTAGAAGTGTTTTCGGCTGGAACCGAAGCATCAGGAAAGCTAAATCAAAAGGCTGTACAAGTAATGAACGAAATTGGAATCGACATTAGCCAACATACCAGCGATTCGGTTAACAAATACCTAAACGACAGGTGGGATTATGTTATAACCGTATGTGGTGGAGCAAATGAGGCTTGCCCTGCTTTTATTGGAGATGTTAAGCACCGTGTACACATTGGTTTTGACGATCCTTCGCACGCTGTGGGTTCTGACGAATTTATCATGAGCGAATTTTACCGTGTACGTGATGAAATAAAGGAGCGCTTCCATCAATTTTATCTTGAAAACCAATAATGTATCAATGACTCAATTTGAAGATTTGCCAATTAACTCATCAGCACATTAACTCATTTTCAAATTGGATAATCGTCGCATTTTCAAATTATATTATGAAAGCAGAAGATTTAAAATTAATAGTGAAAGAAAAATATGGTGAAATAGCACACCAGAGTAAGCAATTTAATGAAGCTTCGTGCTGCGGAAGTACTGGCTGTTGCGATACGGTTGATTATGCTGTTTTTGCTGACGACTATAAGGATTTAGAAGGTTACAATTCCGATGCTGACCTTGGCTTAGGTTGCGGTTTACCTACGCAATATGCAGGCATCAGCAAGGGCAACGCTGTACTCGATTTAGGAAGTGGAGCAGGGAATGACTGTTTTGTGGCTCGATCATTAGTTGGTGAGGAAGGGCATGTAACTGGCCTGGATTTCACTGACGCTATGTTGGCAAAGGCTCGTGAAAATGCTAAAAAACTAAATTTCTCCAACGTTGAATTTGTTAAGGGCGATATTGAAGAGATGCCATTAAAAGATTCAAATTTCGATGTAGTGGTCAGTAATTGTGTACTCAATCTGGTTCCTAACAAAGAAAAAGCTTTCGCTCAAATACATCGCGTTTTAAAATCCGGTGGTCATTTCTCAATTTCGGATGTTGTGCTTGAAGGAGAGTTGCCTCTTAACTTGAAAAATGCGGCTGAAATGTATGCTGGTTGTGTTTCTGGCGCAATACAGAAGAACGATTACTTAAAAGTAATTACAGATACTGGTTTTAAGAAGGTTGAAGTAAAAAAAGAGAAACTTATCTCCATACCAGACGAAGTGCTTCTCAAGTACATATCTGAAGAGGAGATTGCAGTATTAAAAGAAAAAGGAACAGGCATTTATAGCATCACTGTTGTTGGTGTAAAATAATAAGACGAAATAATGAGTTCTAAAAAACAGATTGGATTTTTCGAGAAATACCTAAGCTTATGGGTAGCCCTTTGTATTGGTGGAGGCATTATAATTGGCCATTTTTGGGGAGATACCGTGCAATTATTGAGTGGACTGGAAGTAGCCGGAGTAAATATTTTAGTTGCCATATTAGTGTGGCTAATGATTTACCCGATGATGCTTCAGGTCGATTTTACAAGCCTTAAAGGAGTGGGTAAAAAACCCAAAGGCATCATCTTAACTTTGGTCATTAATTGGTTAATAAAACCATTCACCATGGCCTTTTTTGCCTGGGTATTTTTCGATAAGTTATATGCGGCCTACATCGATCCATCGTTGGCAGGAGAATATATTGCTGGCGCTATCTTGTTAGGCGCAGCACCATGTACTGCCATGGTATTCGTTTGGTCTTACTTAACCGATGGCGATCCCAATTACACATTGGTGCAAGTATCGGTTAACGACTTAATCATTTTGGTAGCCTTTGTGCCAATTGTTGGCTTTCTATTGGGTGTAACCAATATCAGTATTCCATACGACACCCTTGTATTCAGTGTGATTATTTTTGTTGTAGTGCCTTTATTGGCTGGCACAATTACCAATCGCGTCCTTATCAAGAAATATGGTACCGAATGGTTTACGCAAACATTTTTACCAAAATTCAAGCCTGTAAGTATATTCGCTTTATTGGCAACTCTGGTTTTGTTGTTTGCTTTTCAAGGCCACAATATCACACAGAATCCACTCATAATTGTATTGATAGCAATTCCGTTAATTATACAAACCTACTTTATATTTTTCATCGCTTGGTTTGCTGGTCGTAAATTAAAGTTACCACATGCTATCTGCTCTCCATCAGCCATGATTGGAGCCAGCAACTTTTTTGAATTAGCTGTTGCTGTTGCCATTGCCTTATTTGGTTTACAATCTCCCGCAGCTCTGGTAACCGTTGTTGGTGTATTAGTTGAAGTACCTGTAATGCTTTCACTGGTTGCTCTGGCCAATAAATGGAAGTATTAAAGTTAGTTAGCAGTCAGTAGTTGTTAGCACTTGTTAAAACTAATAGCTACTGACTAATAACTAACAACTAATTATTATTTTTGCAGCATGATTTATTTAGTAGCAGGCATAGTAGTTGCGTTGATTGTGGCTTTCGTTTTTTCGCGCAAGTCGGATGGGAAGGAAGATACAGTTGAAGTAGCTGATGATTGCTGTGGCGCCCATGAAGTATGTGAAACGGATACGCTACTTAGCGCAAGCGATAAAGCTGAATACTTCGAAGACGAAGAATTAGATGCCTACAAAGAAGTTGAGGCAGATGCCTACAATGAAAAACAAATTGAAGAATTTCGTGAGGTTCTATTCACACTGAAAGAAAAAGAAGTAGCCGCCTGGTTACGTAGCCTGCAGCTTCGCCAAATTACTCCTCCCAATATTATTCGTGAAGAAGCTCTAATGATAGTCGCTGACTTACGTGGTATACTTGATTAGATATTGTTTCAATTTAAAAATGTGTCAATTGATCAATTTGGAGATGCGTTAATTAAATCACCATCTCACCTTCAAATAAACTCATCGATCAATCATCAATTCGATTACATTTTCGAATTAACCTATTGAATTAATCTCAGCTTATTCATAACTTAATTGGAAAAGATCGTTATGAAATCAGGCAAGCCAAATATTATTGTTGAATTAAGCTTTCAGTTTGCATTAGATATTATTGAGTTTTGTGAATTACTCGAAGAGAAACGTAAATATGTTGTAGGAAAACAACTATTAAAATCAGGCACCTCAATTGGAGCCAATGTAAGGGAGGCACAAAATGCAGAAAGTAAAGCCGACTTTATTCATAAATTGAAAATAGCAGCCAAAGAAGCTGATGAGACAGAATATTGGTTAGAGCTTTGCAAACATTCAAATAATTATCCATTCAATGAGAATCTTCTAGTGCAGATTAAGAGCATTATTAAAGTCATCTCTAAAATTATAGGAACTTCCAAAAGAAATTGATCAATTTGGAAATGTGGCGATTATTCGATTTGGAGATAAGCGGATGTGACAATGCATCGATTCGCAAATTACTCGTACTACTAATAAAAAACTTTTGTGCTTCCAGATTACTATAACAACACATTTTCAAATCTCCAAATTGAATCATTAACTAATTTCCAAAGTGAACAAATGTCATTTTTGATTCTTTATAAAAGCTGTATATTGAAATCCAAATTTTTAAATACATTCATATGTTTTCAAAAGACGTTTATATAAATCGCAGAAAAAAGCTGCAAGCCAAAGTTAAATCTGGTATTATCCTAATGTTGGGCAACAACGATTCACCAATGAATTATGCCGATAATGTTTACCATTTCCGTCAGGATAGTACCTTCCTATATTTCTTTGGTATTGACTTACAGAATCACGCAGCAATTATCGATTTAGATAACAACAAAGAATATCTATTTGGAGATGACATCTCTTTAGGTCATATTATTTGGATGGGGCCTCAACCAACCATGACTGAGAAGGCTGCTCAAATTGGTGTTGAAAATGTTAAACCAATGGCTGAACTAAGTAAAATGGTTCAGGAAGCAACCAAGAAAGGTCGCAAGGTTCATTTCAACCCTCCATATCGTGGCGAGAACATCATGCTTTTGAGTGATTTATTCGAAGTGCATCATTCAAAGGTTAAAGAAATGCCTTCTTTGGAATTGACCAAAGCATGTATCAATATTAGATCAATTAAAGAGCCTTGTGAAATTGCTGAGTTAGAAAGCCACATGGCAACTGCTTACAATATGCATACTACCGCTATGAAAATGGCACATGCAGGCGTTACCGAGCAAGAGATTACAGGCGCATTAGAAGGCGTTTCAATGGCTGGTGGAGGAATGGTTTCTTTCCCTATAATTTGTAGCAAACGAGGCGAAACTTTGCACAATCACGATCATAGTAACACGCTACAGAATGGCGACTTATTATTGGTTGATGCAGGTAGTGAATCACCTTTACATTATGCAACGGATAATACGCGTACAATACCCGTAGGCGGAACATTCTCTCAGCGTCAAAAAGAAATTTATCAGATTGTGGTTGATGCCAACAACATTAGTCGCGAAGCAACAAAACCAGGCGTTCAATACCGCGAAGCTCATTTGGTTGCCTCTAAGGTAATTGCAGCTGGATTAAAAGACCTTGGTTTAATGAAGGGTGATGTTGATGAAGCTGTAGCACAAGGTGCTCATGCTATGTTCTTCCCTCACGGCTTAGGTCATATGATTGGTTTGGATGTGCACGACATGGAAGATTACAACGACACATTAGTTGGTTACATGGATGAATTGCCTCGTAGTACTCAGTTTGGTTTGTCAGCCTTACGTCTGGGCCGTACCTTGGAAGAAAACTGGGTGGTAACAAACGAACCAGGCATCTATTTTATTCCTGCCTTAATTGATACCTGGAAAGCAGAAGGCAAACACACGGACTTCATCAACTACGATAAAGTTGAGTCGTACAAAGATTTTGGTGGCATTCGTTTAGAAGATGACATTTTAGTTACTAAAGATGGCTGCCGTATCCTAGGAGAACGCATTCCTATTGAAGTAGAGGATGTTGAAGCTACTGTAAAATCAGGAAAATAATATATTGAATTACTACATGAGAGTGTCCAAAAAGTATTTGTTGTGAACAAGCAAACTTTCAGTTTGTAACTTAACCTTTGTTTTACCCCTCCAAACCTCCCCTAAAGTGGAGGCTTAAGTGCGATAGCTATCGCACCCCTTTAGGGGATTTAGGGGTAGTAAAAAAGGATATTT
>JAFMVD010000064.1 GCA_025499625.1 Carboxylicivirga fragile
CATTCAGCCTTACTAAAAGAGCTTTTGAAAATTGGTTTTGAGAAAAAAGAAAAAAGTCTACTTTTAACATGTCCTAAAAAAGGGAAGTCGACACTATCAAAGGGGGTCAATATCCGCCGGATTGGCAGAAATTTTAAGATTAAAATTGGTCAAAAACCTTCCGGTTTTAGAGGGTCAGCTTAGTGCGGATTATCCAATATGTATCAGGCCGAATGGTTACGATCCGACGACCTGATAGTGTCGTAGTTGAATAATAACAAGTTTCATATATAATAAAAACAGCCCTGTCGGATATCCGGCAGGGCTGTTATGCTAAAAGCAAGGTTGTTTATCTTTTGAGGTACCAATCAATGGTAAGTTCAATACCCGTTTCAAAATTCTCATCAGCTTTCCAGCCTAGTTCTGTTTCTATTTTTGTGGCATCAATGGCATAACGTCTGTCATGCCCGGCCCTGTCCTTTACAAAAGAAATCAAATCTTTATAAGAACTTCCATCTTGTTTAGGTTGCTTAGCATCTAATATTGCACAAATATGATTTACAATAAAGAGGTTATCTCGTTCGTTACGTCCTCCAATATTATAAGTTTCACCAGCTCTACCTTTGTGGTAAACTAAATCAATTCCCGTACAGTGATCCCTCACATATAACCAATCGCGTATATTTTTACCATCTCCATAAATAGGAATATTCTCACCTGCCAAGGCTTTACGAATAATCGTAGGGATTAACTTTTCGTTATGCTGTTTGGGTCCGTAGTTATTGCTACAATTACTGGTTGTCACATCCATTCCATAGGTATGAAAATAAGCGCGTACCAATAAATCAGAACTTGCTTTTGAGGATGAATAAGGGCTATTGGGCGCGTAAGGCGTATCCTCACGAAACAGTCCTGTCTCACCTAATGTTCCATACACTTCATCGGTAGAGATATGGTGAAAGCGACAATCTTCATAACCTTCCTTATACTTAAAAGGTGCCTCCATCCAGTATTTCTTGGCAACATCTAATAATGTGAATGTTCCATTTACATTAGTTTTGATAAAGATCTCAGGATCTGAAATGGAATTATCCACATGACTTTCTGCTGCAAAATGAATGACCCCACGGATATCAAACTTTTCAAACAGATATTCTACCAATTCACGATTACAAATATCTCCTTTTACAAACTCATAATTTCTTGCTCCAACAACTTCCTGAAGATTATTTAAATCACCTGCATAAGTCAGTAGATCTAAATTAATTATTTTATAATTCGGATACTTCTCAACAAAATAAGGTACAAAGTTGGCGCCAATAAATCCTGCTCCGCCTGTAACTAATATGGATTTCATTTTTATAATTATTTAAGGTTTAAGAGAATAAGGATAAAGGTTTAAGGATGGAAGGTTAAAATCAAAAGTAGCAAAGGTTAAAGTATAATAGATAAATTATCTGGGTTTAGATGTTTTTGAGTAGATACTGCCTAGTATCTTTTTTAGTTCAGTGGATTCATCCAATAATGCTTTCCAGACCTTATCACCTTCATTAACAGCGATAATAATTCGAATCCAATAATTTGTTTCTCGTATTTCCTTCAATGAAATACCAACCTTATTGGAAAAGTCTGCTTTTGAAACAGCCGCTTGAGCTTCTTCGTAATTGGCACCAACGGACGTTGCAGATTTAAGAATTTGATAAGAAATAACCTGGTATTCCTTCCCATTTGGTAATTGACGAACCTGCTTAATCACATTAACAGAAAAGTCAAACAATCTCCGTTGCAAGTCATTTTCCACCATTAACCAACTTTAACCTTTTTCCTTGATTCTTTTATCCTTGCTCCCTGACTCCTTTACCCTTAGAAAGGAATCTCAGTTTCTGACAATTTCTTTAATATTTTATCTTTACCTGAGAGCAATATTGACTCCTCATCCAATTGCCAATCAATATTTAGTTCGGGATCATTCCAAATAACACCTGAGTCATGCTCCGGAGCATACCAATTGTCCACTTTATAAGAAAAAATAGCTGATCGACTTAACACAATAAAACCATGGGCGAATCCACGCGGAACAAATAGTTGTCGTTTATTTTCATCCGATAAACTAACAGCAACATGTTGACCATAAGTAGGCGAATCTTTTCTTAAATCCACAGCAACATCAAGCACCTCCCCTTCGATACAACGAACTAATTTAGCCTGATTATAGGGGGGCAACTGAAAATGCAAGCCTCTTAGTACTCCCCTACTTGAGCGTGATTCATTATCCTGCACAAAATCAACCTTCCCGACATTAGCTTCGAACTGCTTTTGGTTAAACGATTCGAAAAAATAGCCTCTTTGATCACCAAACACTTTCGGTTCAATAATCACACATCCTTCTAACTTTGTCTTTATAAATTGCATTTAAACTCTTTTTGCGATTGACAAAAGATATTGACCATATTGATTCTTCGCCAGTTTATTTCCTTGTTCAATAAGTTGCTCTTTACTGATCCAGTTTTGACTAAACGCTATTTCTTCAGGGCAAGCTACTTTTAAACCGATCCGCTTCTCTAAAGTCTCCACAAAATGACTGGCCTCTAACAATGATTCGTGTGTGCCGGTATCCAACCAGGCGAAACCACGGCCCATCAACTCCACTTTTAAACGCTCGTCTTCAAGATACTCTTGATTAACGGTGGTAATTTCCAGTTCACCTCTATGACTTGGCTTTATGTTTTTAGCTACTTTAATAACATCATTGGGATAGAAGTACAGGCCTACCACAGCGTAATTCGACTTTGGTTCTTCAGGTTTCTCTTCAATGGTAGTCACATTGCCTTCATCGTCAAAGGTACACACCCCATAGCGTTCCGGGTCGTTCACCCAATAACCAAATACCGCGGCTTTATCTTCTTCCGCTACAGTTTTTACTGCATTTCCTAGCAACTCCACGAATCCATGCCCGTAGAAGATATTATCCCCAAGTACTAAACACACATTATCGTTGCCAATAAATTTTTCTCCCAATATAAAAGCTTGTGCTAAGCCATCGGGTGACGGCTGAACAACATACTCAAGAATTATCCCCCATTGTGAACCATCACCCATTAAGCGTTTAAAACCTGCCTGATCTTCAGGTGTCGTTATAATTAACACCTCCTTAATCCCAGCCAACATCAAAACTGATAGAGGATAGTATATCATCGGTTTATCAAAAATAGGTAGTAGCTGTTTTGATGTAGCTAATGTAATGGGGTGTAAACGTGTGCCGGAGCCTCCTGTTAAGATAATACCTTTCATAATGAAATATTATAATTCTTTCTTTCTTAGCATCTCAATAAATACTTCTTCGTACTGGCTTACAATCCTTTCCCAATTATAAAGCTCCCTAATTTTGTTGAAATTTGATTCTATAATTTGATTTCGCTCCTCTTTATGATTTACAGATAAGCAATTTTTCACATCATCAGTTGAATTAAAATACTTTGCATCATCCCCTAAAATGGAACGGTTAAATAAATTATCATTTGCACAAATTAATGCTCCAGATCCCATCGCTTCTAAGAGACTAGGGTTAGTTCCTCCAACTGTATGCCCATGAAAATACACATTGGCATATCTGCGTAGATTATTTAATTTAGTAATATCATAAATTCCTCCTAAAAATTTAATACCAGGATACTCTTTAAACTTTTCTTTTAAATACTCACCGTACTTTGTTTCATGTTTACCAATAACTAAAAATGGAAAATTTGTAGTACTGACCTCCTTTACCCCATCTAAAATCATTTCCATGCTGTTCTCAGGCTCAAGCCTAGCGATTAACATATTGTATTTATATGGTTCCACATAATAGTCAGCAAGAGTATTAACATTGTATGAATCTACAGTATGAGAACCGTAAGCAATATAACTTGATTCAACACTATATTTCTCCTTTAAGTAGTTTTGAATTCCAATTGAATCGGCAACCAAGTGATCAGAATGAACTACGCCTAACTTCTCTGCGTAAAGTAAAAACTTTTGTACTTTTTTTGAGTATTTGGTACGTTTCCATTCTAAGCCATCCATATTAGTAACAACCTTTGAACCTTTAGGCATCAACCTTCCCCAAATACTACTACTGGTGTATCCTAATTGAAGTATTATATCATAACCACGTGTTCTTGTATCTAAGATACAATTTAAGTCATAAATAAATTGACCAGCTGTTCCAATTTTTTGCTCTGGATCATATTTATGTATAATTTTCACACCTTCCCATTCCGTTTCTTGATAAGGATGATAGTGACTATTATATACTGACACATCATGTCCCTTAGTTACTAAATATTTTGATAAATATTCCGAAAACTGCTCAAATCCACCGTAATAATTTGGAATACCGCGGGTTCCTATTATTGCTATCCTCATTTAAACACCTTCTTATAAAAATTCTTTGTTTGTCTTCCAATATTAACCCAATCGAATTTGCCGTCCATCGTTTTAATACAATTATTCGTAACTAAATCTAATTTTTTACGATCTAAAGCTAGAATTTTCGTCGCAAGAGAGTCAATATCTTCAGAGTCAAATAAAAATCCATTCACACCATCTTCAACTATTTCTTTAAAAGCTCGTAAATTTGAGGCAATCACACTACGTCCCATAGACATTGACATTAACAAAACTCCACTTTGATAAATTCTTTTATAGGGTAAAATCAAGATATCTGATGAAGCATAAAAACTTTCGACCTCACTATTCTTAATGTAGCGAAAGTGTGTCTCCACCTTATTTCCAATGTTCAAGTCTTCAATTAGGTTTTGATAATAATCCAAGCCAGTTTTCCAAGGTTTTCCTGCGATTACTAATCGATAATTATCCGACTGCTTCACCACTTTTGCAAAAGCCCGAAGTAATATATCCAATCCTTTTACTTCCTTTATCTGCCCAAAAAACAATAGATTAATCACTTGCTTTTCAGTAGAAAGTGGTAATTGGTTAACAAATGGCCTATAATTACCATGAGGTATTACCGATATGTGAGGCAGTTTGTACGACTTTATTATTAGAGAATCATAGGATTCCTTATTATGTACTATGACACCATTTATTAGATTATAAGATAATTTTTCTATGAATTTAAAGCTTTTCCCATGAAAACTATCAATATCATGTATAGTAACAACCACACTAAGACGAAATACCTTCAACAACAAAAGCGAAATAAAGTTGTGAAGCGAAAATGAAAAGTAATGCAAATGAACAAGTTTTGAATTTCGCTTTCTTATTTCGAAAATTGTTTTTAAAAAATAGAGAAAAAACAGAGAAATCTTGAGTATGATTGATTTATCCCAAAAGTTTTTAAATGTGTACAAAGTATTTACACCCTTAAAGGATCGAATCTTTGTTTTAGAACAAGTATAAAAATCAACCCTTATATCATTTTCTGCAAGACCAAATGCTAAACCATAGTCATAATAATCCATCCCGCCATGTCCACCTACTGGCTCAATTACACTAACTATCATACTTAGATTATTTATTCTTAAGTAATTTGACAAAGGCATTACTCACATCCGTAATATTTACATTACTCATGCAAGAACTATCTGTTACAGGATCATTAATATTGCCAACAAAAGAGTGCTTATTAATATATTCACTAAATTCATCTTTATTCATTTTTTGTGCATTTAACTTCTGCTTGAAATCAATTAACCCATGATAGTTTGCATGAATCCTAAAGTCCTCTATTGAAATCTTATGACAATTCTTTAATTTATTAAAAAAGCATTCTCCAAATGTAAATGAAATTTTGCCCATTAAAGCAGCTTCATATGCAGGAGTACCTGAAACTGTAAAAATGGAATGTGCCTTTTTTATAAAATAATGAGAATCGCTACTTGGAGAAACTAAGATTATATTTTTCCTTTTTAATAAAGCCCGATAGAAACTATAACCACGATCACCAACAGCATTGGGGTGCTCCTTGACAACTAGATAAAAATCTTCTGGTATAAAACGAGAAATATTTAATAAATTAGTTAATTGATTTTCATAGTACATGCCTATAACGTCTATTGAAGCTTCAGGTTGCTTATGAAGTGGATAGAAGACAAAGTTTTTAGTATTAACAGATTCATCGTCACTGATCGGAATATAAGGGAAGATAAAGCGATTGAATTCCTCCTTTAAGCCAATTTTGAGCCTAATGAATCGTGAACTTATCAATGATGGATGATCATTTTGGATATTTTCGGCTGTTAAAAACCTTTTTATCCTTCTAATTCTTGAGACTAAACTTTTTTGTCTTTTTATTATTTCATTATTTCGATGGAAATATTTGGGTTTCTTGACTTCAAGAGAACTTGAACACTCACTACCATCAAGAAAATCAATGAACTTATTCTGATCTGGACTATTAAAAAAGGCGAATCTATTTGATGGAATTCTAATAGTATGCGGATTTAAATAAATACAGTTAGACCTTAGACTATCCCAGACTAACATTCTATACATTAACACTTCATGAGCATAAGTCATTTCTCCAACAACCAAATTTATTTTATTATTTCTAATAAAATTGATGAAGGGTAACTGAAGATTTCGTAAATAACGTATTCCAGCTGAAGTATTGAAACGCAACACCCTATCCATATGAGCAAGCTCAATAATTTTGAACTCCCCTACACTCTTTTTGTCTCGAATGTCTTTATTTAGTAAAAGGATATTCTCGACTTCAAAAAATTTGGAAAGCAAATCATATCGCTTTTTTGAAAACACAATCCAAAAACTATCCGCTTCATTAATCAGCTGTTTTGCCACCTCTAAGAAGAATGAGGTCTTATTATGATTATCTACAAAGCAAATGTTTTTCATGTAGGACTATTTAAATTTCTATTAACTATCATTTTTCGAAAGTATAGAAACATTAATATTAAAACAAAGAAGATTCTTCTCTTATTTAAAAATGCATCAATATTTCCCATAAAATACATACTAAAGAAACCTCTTAAGATTTCGAAATACAAAAACATTTTAACCAATTCAACTCTTCCAATTGATTCAGAAAAGAATTTAAAAATTAGTGAAAATATTCTAGACAACGGGATCTGAAGAAAGTATGCAACACTTAGAGGCATCATGTATAAGAGAATTGCAGGATATCCTCCTGTGTATACAAATCCCCATTGAATAAAACCATAAGCCTTTTCACCACCATGGTGAAGCATTAAAAAATACATACCTGTATCGTATGCATCCACATGCACAATAAAACTACTAATTTCCTTATAAAATTGCTCATATGACAAAATATTACCTTGCATGAAATCATACCATGAGGCCCACCATAGTTCACTTTGAGAAGCAAAAATCCTAGGGAGTAAATATTGTGTCAATATATCATAATTAGAGCCAAGAAAACTATAATAAGTTAATACATGACTAACAAATATGTATGAAAATATGCAAAAAAATACAATCCCAACAAATAAAGGTTTAAACTTTCTTCTTACTGATTTACCCGAGTAAGATTTAACTATTGATTCTAAATTAGGTGTTAATGCTAAAATAACACTAAAATAAATAGAAGAGAATTTATTTCCTGTTAAAAATAAATTTAAAATATAAAGTGAAAACAATATATAACTAAACTTCGTTATTCTTCGATCCTTTAGACTTATTAAAATTCCAATTAGCAATGCAGCAAACTCCTTGTATTGAATAAGAAATTTAAACATACCTGACTGACCTGCATAAAACTGTGCCCTATCCACACCTGAAAATATAGGAACCCCTTTATGTAAAGGGACATACATAAGCAGCATGTACATAGTACAAAATAAAACGACACCCCATTTTTTATACAAAGAGAGATTCCTTCCAACCGAATTAAGTTTGTACTTGATTTTCTCATAAGAGATTCTCTCAAGCACTCTGAACAGCACAGCATTGAAAATAAAATAAAACAGAAATAAACCAACCGTAGAATAGTTTTCTTCTGTATGCATCCCAATAGTATTACTGTAAAATCCCAAGTTAAGATAACTAGTTGAAACTAGGTACCACAATTGGAGACTTGTAATGTAAAAAATGAGAGGTTGAAAAATAAAGTCAACCCTCGAAATTTTCCTTAATTGAACTATAAAAATAAAAACTAAAAGAATGTTTACTATTTCCATACTTTTTTAACATTGCTTGAAATCAAATTCTTCTCTTTTTCATGTAAAACGAATGAGTAAACTAACATAATAAACAGTAAAATCAGCGCAGTACCTTGAATTACAAATGAAATAATTGAAATGTCAAAAAATTTCACAAAAGATAAAATAACATATAAAAACATTCCGAATCCTACAATAATAATATAAGGTTTAAGAATCATCTTTGTTATTGAAAAATTATCTATTTTAAATAGCTTTCTCAATCGAAACACATAAAAGATAAAAATTATAAAATATGAAATACTTGTAGCTAAAACCAATCCATTTAATTTATAATTTCTAATTAAAATCAAACTCAACACAAGATTAATTACACATCCAATCAATGAGATTGGTAGGAATTTCTTAATATCTCCTGTACCAACAACTACTGTCGATCCAAAAGAGAATAAAACACTAAAAAAGAAACTTAAAAGTAAAATATTTGCAGATATCGAAAGTTTTTCGAATTCAATTCCTACCCATAAAATTAAAAATTGATTCATCAATAGCATAGAAATTATAACAACTGGCAAAATCAAAATCACCATATACCTAGTACCATACAAAATTAATTCATTGATTCCAGTGGATTGATTTTTAGATTTTAAAGAAGATGAAATTGGTACAATAGTTGAGTTTAACAAGGATTGTATATTTCTTATAGAATCTGGAATTTTAACCAGAATACTATAATTAGTCATATAACTTATTGGGAGCATTAAAGAAATTAATATCTTATCAAGATAATTAAATATAAAACCAATAACCTTAGACAAAAATAAATATTTCGCATATCCAGCTATGTCCAATAATATCTTTCTTGAAATAGCATAATCCTCTTTAACAATGCAGTACAAACGCTTACAGAAATAAGCTTCAACTGCTAGCTTTAAAAGAAAGAGGATGTTTTGATAAATAATGAAATTGGCCAAATTCACTATACTCCATAATGTGAAATATACTAATATCAAATTAAGAATTACATACCCAGAATTTAATACTGCTATTAAGACAAATTGCTCCTTGGCTTTAAACGAGGCTGAATAGGCTATTGAAATAAATTGAAAAAACAGTTGAACTGCATATAACTTGAAAGCTAATATACCATATTCGACAATATCAGACGGCACATTAAAAATATCACGAATCAACACCCCACTCAGAAGAAAAAAAATAAGTCCAATAGAAATCCCTAATATAGAATAGAAAATTATTCCATTTACAATATATTTATTTGCCTGTTCCGTTGAATTAGTCGCCAATTTTGAAGAAACAAATTTAATTAATGCTGCTTCAAATCCTAAATCAAAAAATGACAATAAACCAGTCGCTGAAAATATTAACAATAAAGAATACATCCCAAAACCATCGAGTCCTAGACGGTCTAAATAAAGCGGGATAATAATAAAACCAATGATAAGTCTTACTCCAAAAGAAAGTGTATTAACAAAGGTATTGGAAACCACTCTTCTTCTAATACTGCTCATACAACACAAAGTTCTCTATATATTCATTTACTCTTGAACCAACTTTTCCATTAGGTTTAAACAGATAATAATCTATAACACTTCCCATAGATTCAGTATCATTTGCTTGCCCCTCAATTATGCCAGCTAACTTGTTGTCATGTATGAAACTATTTATATATAAATACAATTCCTCAGAAGACTTTGCCAAAGTAAAGGATTTGAATTGGTGAAAGGGTAGAATGCCATCCTCAAAAGACCTAACGCTTTCAGTCCAAAAGGTGTAAATTGTAGGTTTATTTAACAAACAAGCCTCTATCATAGCAGTAGATTGAAACCCTATGATTAAACTGGCATTAAGCATTAACTCATATGTACTTTTTGCACCAGTTAACACCTTAACATTTTTATATTGCGAAAACTCATTTCTTATAGTTTCAACGTCCCGTTGCTGAGGATGACACTTAACCAAAATATCAACCTGCTTATTCTCCTCAGCAATATGTTTTAACACTTCGTGTGTTTCTGCCCTAAGAGTGTTCCAAGATAAGCCTCCCTGTTGAAGCTCTTCAGGTATATATGCATCCGTAAAATATGTAAAGAATAAAATATAATCGTTTTTTTTCTCTTTCAATTGATTTATAAATAAATCAGAACGAAGTTGTCCTAGAACTTCAATTTTAGAAGGTTCAGTACCACATTCTATCCAAAATCTTTTTTGTCTTGAACTCCAAACCAGAATTTTATCAGAAATTAACGGGAAATTCTTCTTAATTTTCTTAGAATGGTTTTCAAAATAATATGGAGATATTATTCCTTCCTTGTCAATGATTATTGTGGAGATATTCTGTTTTTTAGAAAATCGAATAAATTCCCGTAACCAATAAAATATATCGGATGGACTTACAAGTAAATCAATACCATATAAGAACTTCAGCCACCTAAATAATAAACTAGAAAATCTATAGGCCCACCGTCTTTGACGTTCAAAGGAATCGTGATTGTATTCAATTTGTCCTTTTTTAACAATATCTGGATAGATATTTCGAATTGGCTGAAATATTTCGGGTGTAATGATAATATATTCAATATTGACACTTCCCCTAACTAATGCCAGAATATCCTGATCAAAATAATGATTTACCACTAAAACTTTAATCTTTCCTTGACCTCCTTTCTCGACAAACAAGGAATAGTAAAAAAAAGATTTAAATACTAAATATATCTGATATATTAAAGTTTTTTTCATAGATCAAGTTTTAATGGACTACCTGCAGAAAAGTCTTTTTCAGCAGTTGTCCCTATTATTCGACTAAAATACTTAGGGTGTAAACCATATCCCGGTCGAATAGATCTTACATTTTCTTCGGTGAACTCCTCTCCCTCCTTTATATCTTTTACAACAAAAAGAGAACGTGAGAATTTACGGCTCTCCTTTACTTTATCCGTAAGTTCATATGATACCTTACCAATAGTTTTCTCTACTTGTCTTACCTGTTTGACCATTTCTGAGAACTGTTGTTCGTCAAGCGAAAACGATGCGTCAGGTCCACCTATCGAATTATCCAAAATAAAATGTTTCTCGATGACTTTTGCACCAAGAGTAACGGCTACTAATGGTGTGACGATTCCCAAGGTATGATCAGACAAACCAACTTTAACATCAAATCTATCCTTGAGATCTTTTATCGTAGCCAGATTCGCCTCTTCGATTGGTGCTGGATAAGAAGATGTACATTTTAATAACGTAATATCATTATTACCGACATCGCGACATGTTTTTACAGCTAACTCAACATCTTCAAGTTCTGCAATACCTGTTGACATTATTATTGGGCGACCTTTGGAAGCAGTATATTCAATCAATGGGATATCTTGGATTTCGAATGATGCAATTTTGTAATAGGGAGGATCAAATTGTTCAAGAAAATCAACAGAAGTTTTATCAAAGGGAGTTGAAAAACAAAGTAACCCCTCTTCTTTAGCGGTTTCAAATATCTCTTTATGCCACTCCCAAGGTGTATATGCTTCTGTATACAAATCATAAAGAGTACGGCCGTCCCATAAACCACCTTTGATGGTAAAACATTCATTATCACAATTAATAGTTAAAGTGTCGGCAGTATAGGTTTGAATCTTTATAGCATCCGCACCTGCTCGCTTTGCAGCTCTAACTGTCTCGATTGCAATACTTTTATCATGGCCATGATTCGCCGAAAGTTCTGCTATTATCAACGTATGTTGATTTGTATTGCCTGATTCTATTTTCACAATGTTGTAAATTTTGAATTTTCTGTTAAAACAATATTCTGTCTATTCTCATAATCCTCTAAAACAACTACACCATTAGAAGTTTTTATATGTACTTTGGGTTCAGTTTTTAATATTAACCCGTTAGCCATGGTATTATCAAATCCAAGTTCAGAGAAACTAATTTTATGAATAATTATCTTTTCTCCATAATGATAAGTGAACGCTCCAGGATAAGGCTTTGCTTGTGCCCTAACCCAATTATTAATCCTTTCTTTATTCCAGTCCCAATTAATTTCACCATCCTCAGGTGTTCTTTTCCCAAAATACGTTGCTAAGAGGGGATTTTGTTTCTTATAGATCAACTTGTTGTCAAAAAACATCTCTACAATTTCAAAGATAATTTCTGGATATAAAGACTCAAAAATATTAAGAATATCAGCTCCTGTATGAAGTTGCTCTATCTTGATTTTCCTTTGAATGACAACGTCACCGGTGTCACACCCTTTTTCCATTAAATGAGCTGTTACACCTGTTTCATTCTCTCCATTTATTATTGCCCATACATGAGGTGTTCTTCCTCTATATTTTGGAAGCAATGATCCATGCAAATTAATTGATAACTTACTATGATTAAGAACATCAGTATTGACTATGAATAAATAGTTAATTGAAAAAACAATATCAGTAACAAATTCACTCAAAAACGTAGAAGGGTCTTTTTTTGTCGGGTTTCCAACAAACAGAGGTATCTCTTTATTTTCCGCAAAATCAATAATTTCTTTCGAATTTGAATCAGTAAAAATAAATTGAGGCGTAAAACTCTCAACAAGGACAACCAAAGTATTAAAACCCAATTTCCCTGAACACAATAATCCAATATTCATATATTATATAATATTTAAAAATTCTGATTTTATACGATTAATACTAAATCCATCCATAAACCTCGCCTGCAATTTCTTAATACGATTGTGATTATTCACATTCGTAATTTTTGAAATAGCATTCTTAAAACTCTCATTCCGAAGCTCCCCAAAATCGCCTATGCATTCCGCCAAATTATTGTTTAACAATCCCTGATAGATCTCTTTCTGGTTATCCACAAAATATCCACAAATAAATGGAAGACGAGCAGCACAGGCTTCTATGCTTACTGTACTGGCTGGGAAAAAACCAAAATTCGAGGATCTCATCAAATTGAGTACCTGTTTACCGCTGATATTGCTAAAAAATTCATATTGATTTTTAAATTTTTCTGTAGCTATATTTTGGTTACTAACGACTACTGCAATTGGTTTATCAAAGAAATAATTGTCAATTGTAGAAACAATCTGAGATGTAATATTTAAAGGATCGGAACCTCCTAACATAATCAGACAACTATACTTCTTAATGTTATCACTAGAAGTATTTTCAAGATATTCGCTCCTTAATAAAGCATATTTGTATCCAAGTAATAGCGAAGTATAATCTTCTTTTGAAAACTTACATGGGTTGATACCTTCGGCATGATTTATTACAATATCTGCAACATAATGCTTATCATGAATATCATCGATACAAACAAGCTTACATCCTCTAGCTTTGATGCTTCTCTGGTATTCGGTTGTGAAATAGTAATTGTCAAGTACTACAATTTCATCTCCTTTTAAGTGCTCTAAAAACAGTGTGAAATGCGAATCATTATTAGGTAAATCAATCCTATTATCACATATCCTTTCAATTTCCCCTATTTGATATTCTGTTGGTTCGATGGTTGCAAACGTACAGCAAAAATCATCCTTCAACATTTCGGCTAGAGCTAAAGTACGCACAAAATGTCCCATTCCTATCGAGGGGCCACCATCGGCACGAAAGATAATATTGCCCTTACTCATGTAACAGGGAATATTTAAGCTCAGCCAGGCGCCAATCTGTTTCAGTATCTATGTCTTGAACCTCTAATTCGGGAATAACGACTGCACCTCCATTTTTACAAAACAGTGATTGCTCTTCTATTAATGCTTTTGAATTTACCCAATAAAACGAACCGCTGTCATGATATGACGCCGATAAATCCTGACTTCTTTTTGTTAAATTCTCCGGATGTATCATCCTTAATCTATTGTTTATATTTATTTCTAATGCTCTTTGAATTGGATATGAATACTCAACAACAGGACAAATTGAATCATAATTCTTTTCTGAAAAGGTTGTATATGATTCACAAACTCTTTCAGATGATGTTAGTGGAGCTGTAGGCAAAATACAACAAAGTGCATTTATACTTTTTCCGATCTTTTGATATGATTGTACTACCTCAATAAGTACATCGGCCAAGGTAGCAAAGTCGTTTGCATTTGCATTACTTCTGAAGAAGGGGACAGTTGCTCCGTATTGTTTAGCAACATTTGCAATCTCTTCATCATCTGTTGAAACCATCACTTCATCAAATAAATTCGATTTTAAAGCAATTTCAATAGAATAAGCAATAATAGGTTTACCCAAAAAGTCTTTTATATTTTTACGTGGGATTCTTTTACTACCCCCTCTTGCAGGTATTATAGCAATACAACTCATTTAACAAACTCTTTTACCTTCGATATTATATATGCTTGCTCTTTGTTTGTCAATGTCGGAAACATAGGTAAAGCCAAACACTTTCCATAATAAGCTTCAACAACTGGAAGATCTCCATTATTCCATCCAAGTTCTTTGTAGTATGGCATAAGGTGCACAGGATAATATAATACTTGCGAAAAAATATTATTCTCTCGTAGATGATTATATAAACCTTTTCTATCTTCAACTTGAATTACATACAGGTGGTATGCATGAAAGTATTCATCATTAACTTTAGGCGTTATTATATTTTCATTTGCAAATGCTGCTGAATATATATTTGCAATTTCATTTCTTCGTTCAACACCTTCTTTGGCTCTTTTTAGTTGAGATACACCAAGAGCAGCTTGAATATCTGAGAGTCTGCAATTATAACCGAGCTCTTGCATTTCGTAATACCATCCGCCATGATTTTCATGTAACAACTTCGGATCTTTAGTAATTCCGTGTGTGCGAAGTTGGCTTACTTTAGTAAATAAGTTTTTATTATTGGTGGTAATCATTCCACCTTCACCAGTTGCAATATGCTTGACTGGATGGAAAGAAAAGACCTGTAAATCGGCATATCTCCCATTTCCTACTTTCTGAACTTTACCTTTTGAATCTACAAAATAGCCTCCTGGTGCATGACAAGCATCTTCGACAAGCCAAAGTTTATATTTATCAGCTATAGCTCGTAGTCGTTCCATATTATCGGGGTAACCAGCAAACGCAACAGCAATAATCCCTTTGTAAGTTCCAATAGGCACTTTAGATAACTTTGCTTCAAGCTTGTCCAAATCCATCAAATATGTTTCAGCATCGATATCAACAAAATCGATTTCGGCGTTGCAATATCTCACACAATTAGCACTTGCTGCAAAAGTGAGAGGTGTCGTAATTACTTTATCACCATCTTTTAAACCTAATGCAAGCATGCATAGATGCAGAGCTGCTGTTCCATTAGAAATGGCAATTGCATATTCTGAATCCACATAGTCGGAGAAATCATTCTCAAACTCCTTAACCTTTGGCCCTTGGGTTAGAAAATCACTCTTTAGGACTTGAACAACTTGCTCAATATCTTCATCTGAAATAAATTGTTTCCCGTAAGAAATTGGTTTCATAATTGATATCTGTTATTCAGGTTTGAAATTAGAATCAACATGTTCGATGATCATTTCTCGCAGCAATTCAACTGTTTCCCATTTGTCATTCGTTCCAGAATTATACTTAAAACCAAATGGTACTTTAACAGCCTTATGATGTTTAATAAAATCTTCTTCTTGATTTGAAAAAGAAACAGAAGGAAGAATCGCATAATATCGACCCAAATCAATTGTATTTAGTGAATCAGTATCAGTTATCATCTCTTCGTGTAATTTCTCACCTGGGCGAATTCCAACTTCCGTAAGTTCACAACTTGGAGCAATCGCTTTTGCGACATCAGTAATCTTATAAGAAGGAATTTTTGGAATAAATATTTCACCTCCAAGATGATTCTCAATAGCATACATTACCAAATCTACACCCGCTTGAAGTGAGATATTAAAACGAGTCATCTCCATATGTGTAATTGGCAAAACACCTTCTTTGCGTCTGTTCATAAAGAATGGTATTACCGATCCTCTTGATCCCATCACATTGCCGTATCGCACTGCACTGAAACGAATATCTCTCGAACCTTTTATATTATTGGCAGCTGTAAAAAGCTTATCTGAAACAAGTTTAGTAGCTCCGTACAAATTAATTGGAGCACAAGCTTTATCTGTTGATAACGCAACCACATCACTAACTCCGCAAGCTAGAGCCGCATCAATAACATTCTCAGCACCATGAATATTGGTCTTAATACACTCTTCAGGATTAT
Source organism: Carboxylicivirga fragile (assembly GCA_025499625.1). Classification (GTDB taxonomy): domain Bacteria; phylum Bacteroidota; class Bacteroidia; order Bacteroidales; family Marinilabiliaceae; genus Carboxylicivirga; species Carboxylicivirga fragile. The sequence continues at coordinate 16,332 of JAFMVD010000064.1, forward strand.
ATTCTGCAGTATCGACCTGTTTTATAGCTGCTGCATGGATAATTACATTAATTCCTTCGCAAGCGCGTTTTAAACGCTCCCCATCTCTTACATCACCAATAAAAAATCGTAATTGTGGATATTTTTGTTGCGGATACATTTGCCTTAAAACAGATTGTTTCAATTCATCGCGAGAATAAATAACGATGCGTGCAACTTTAGGATATCTTGAAAGAATGGTTTCTACAAACTTCTTACCAAAAGAGCCTGTTCCCCCAGTAATGAGTACTGATTTTTGATTTAGCATAATATAATTAATTGATTATAATAAAGATTTGTACGTTCAGCGCTATTCATCGTGAATTATTTACTAATTATCCTTTCTAAAAGCAACTTAAATAATGATAGATATTTCAACTAAAATAAGCATTTTTCAATGCCAATGCTTATTTGTTATACTCGTCAAAGTATCCCGAATTTTCATTCTGAAAACATAAATTTATAAAAGTATTTCTTGTACAGTGAACATTAATTTCTTCTGGACTGGCCATAAATTGGTAAACTTTCAGGATTTGCATAGTTCCAAGCAGCAATAGACTCTTAAATATCCAATATTTGCATTATAACTCACAATCAAACCATCGAATGCACATCAACATAACTCGCGCCAAGTCAAGCAATTTTGCATATTACAGGTTATTTTTTTAGCATGAGGTTACTAGCTATTAAATTCTTCTTTTATCTTCTTCCAAAACGATTTCATAAAGATTAAACCAACTCCTCCAATTGCGCCTATAAAGATACTTATTAGTAGAATCATTTTCTTCGTAATCGAACTCTTTTCTATGGGCACTATTGCAGGTTCAAGAATAGTAAACACGGGTGTTTGTTCATTAACTGCAATTTTTGCTTGTTCCAATTGTTGAGCAATCCCTTTAAAAACAGTTGATGACATGTCATACACATCACTTAATTGCTGAAACTCCAAGTTAACCCGCTCGGACACCATATTACGGTGTTGATCTTTGTAGCTAAAAAAGGCATTTTGAGCAAATTCATACTCTTTTTTCTTTTGATCGAACTGATCTTGAACAAAGTCCAAATGCTCACGCGACTGTTTTGTTTTGTATTTTATCACATAGTCTTGCAATAGATCAGTCGCCTTCTGAACAAATTGAGCAACTAAAACAGGCTCACCCGCTTCCGCAGAAACCGAGATTAATCCGGTTTTCTTATCTACTCCAATTACAATCAACTCCTTTACCGCCTCCATGGCATTATCTTCTTCCTCAGACAACTGCAATACACCATAATCGACCCTTTTATTTTCATAATCCTCAGAAGACAAAGCTTCTTTGATGGTCCAAGGTAACTTAATGGTATATTTTAACAATTTAACTCCTATAGACTCTATTGTATCAGCAACCACATAGTTATATAAAGAGATTGGTTCGGGATATTCTTCAAAATTAAACTTTTGGTGCACCATTTCCTTTTTAAAAGGGTATGAATTAACGACCTGTGGATAGACCTCAGCAGGTATACTTGATGTTCCTCCCATCATAGAACCCAAGTTAATTCCAGCCATACTTGCTAAACCACCAAGGCTCCCAAGACTTCCGCCATTTTTTTCATCAGAAGGTAACAGAGTACAACTTGCCTTGTATCTTATGGGACTAAGAAATGCTACTGCTAATCCTATTACAATGAATAATGCAACACTGTAATAGATCGTTTTACGGCCTTCCCAAATGGTTTTAATGAGAGCAATTAAATCTATTTCGTCGTCATTGATGATTTGGGGAATATTTTGTTCTTTTAATTGAGTCATTTAATAAAGATATCAAGATTCAAGAAATATGTATCAAGAAATAATAATACATTTTTTTATTTCGTCTGATTGACAATAGTCACAATTGTTAATGATAAAGAAGCCAAGGCACTAGCCATCGCAACCCAAGCAGTTGCCGGTATAGGATCCTTTTGCGGGCGCTGTGGTACTACAATCTCGGAACCTGGCATCACCTTAGGATAAGACTTGAAGAATAACAAAACATTCTTTGTAGATGCCGCTGCTCCATTGGGGTAAATGACATACACCTTTCCTTTTCGAGCTCTAGGTGCAAAACCACCACTTGCATCCACATATCTTTTAAGATTTAAACTTTTAGTATAGGATGTTGATACCGGATTAAGAACTCCCCCCGAAATTTTTACCGTTTGCATTTCTCGAGGAATAATCAATTCATCTCCATTTTTCAGGAAAATATCTTGTTTACTACCCGGATTTTTAATTATCTCATCCAAATCGATACTGATTACATCAAAACCTAAATCTGAAAACACCAAACTAGTATCCTTCTTAACCATTTCTTCCCTTAAACGCTGCACATGTTGGCTAACTTTTGTCTTACGTGTTAACATGGCGCCTTGAGGATAGGCATCACTTGTTAACCCACCTGCACGCTCAATCAAAGTGGATAAACGTTCGGTTTTAGATGTTAGGCTAAATTGTCCTGCGTAGGTTACTTCTCCCATTAAACGCACAACTGCTTCTTCTTCAAAACCGGGTGCTCTTCTGATGAATACCTGATCAAAAGGCTGCATTTCAAACTTGGCATCTTCACCATCCATCATCAGATCTCGAGACACGGTAAACTGAAATACATCAGCTATTTTATCTCCTGATTTTTTAACATCTTCGTATGATAAACGACGTGATATTTCGATAAAGGCTTCTGATGCACTTTCTTTAAAACCACCAGATTTAAAAACCAAGTCAGATAAGGTCATTTCGTCCTGATAGTCAAACTCACCAGGATATTGCACCTCACCAAAAATCTCAACTGTACGTATTTCGCGTAAATCATTAATGGATGAAATACTAACAATATCTTCTCGCTGCAGATCCAAATCGAATTCTCCACGTAGTACTTCACCAACATTAAAAGTGATATTTTTCAATGTTAAATCATCGTTTAAACGCGTAATTAAGCCTCGGTTTAAGAATACATCTTCTCTTACACCATCCGCATTAGCAATTAATTGCTTTAATGTCATACCTTGAACAAGCTCGTAATTACCTGGGCGGTAGATGGCACCTTCGATAAATACCTTATTGGCAAATCTTTCTAGTATCGGACCTGCAAAAATACTATCTCCATTTTGAAGCAATAAAGCATCATATTGAGTTGACAGTACATCTTTGAACTCGCGCTGCTTACTTGTTGTTCTGTATAATTCCAAACGATTGGTATAGGCTTCGTCGGTGAATCCTCCAGCATATTCAATAACATCTGCTACTGTTTCTTTCGCCTTGGATTCGAATAAACCGTTTCGCTTAAATTCGCCCCCAACTTTAATCCGGTTCTCATAAGTAGGCACTAATATGACATCACCATCTCTTAAGGAAATATTGACGGTACTTTTACCTCTTAATAAAAATTCGTACACATCCAACTTGTCCATCACTTTACCATCACGGATGATCTGAATATTTCTGAACGATCCATTTTTATTTGGCCCTCCACTTAAGTACAAAGCATTAAAGGCTGACGCGGTTCCGGGAACGGTATATGTCCCTGGAGTAAAAACCTCACCAATCACATTCACCTTAATGGAATTTATAGTTCCAAGATGTATCCTTGCGAAAGTACGTGGCTGGTTCGATACTAAATCGCTATAGATCAGTGTAAGTTTATCAAAAATACGCTTTGATGCATCATTCTGAGTTAATCCACCAACCTTAACAGGACCTATATTAGGAATGTTAATATGACCGTTTCGATCAACCAACATTTGATAACTCTGTTGCGAAGCACCCCACACATCTATTAATACTTCATCTCCAGAACCCAAAACATAGGATGGAGAAACAGGAATATTTACATTAGGTTCAAAACTTAATTTTTCATTATTAAAGAATGAAAAACCAAAAATTCGATCATCTAACTTTAACGAATCAATAGGAGCCTTCATTGATAGCTCTGGATCGAAGGAAGAGCTATTACTTACCTCTTGATTTTGATCAGACCCAATGTCACCACTCAATTTTAATTCGTTCATTCGTTGACGAAGGGCTGATATTTGAGATTGATTCATACCTCTAGCTTGCGCCAAGGCAATGGCCTCATTTTCTGATAATCCTCTTTTCTGGATTTCATCAACAATTCTTCTTATCTGGCTATCTGATAAACTATTTACATCAACAGATGATGGATCCACATTTTGCGCAACGCAAAGATTTTCCATTCCGGCAAACAACATTACCAGTAATAGAATTGAAAGAACTTTTTTCATATGATTATAATTTGCTTCTATTTGCCATATGGAACTCTCAAGTAAATTTGATCATCCTCCTGTGTGAAAATTTGGATAATCAAATTTACATGGTTGTTTCATGAAGACATTTTATTTTCAAATACTTAAAAGAGAGTCTTAAAATGAATTTTTCTTTGTAACAAAAAATAATCAAATATTTGACTACAACTTTTCAAGCTTTTTTATTTAACAATTAAATATGCTTACGCCTTCTCAGTCCCAATTTTCATTAAAATTTAGGATGAAAGCGAATAAACGAAACGTTAAAAATATGCTTAAAATGCGCCATTAGCTGCAATAGAACAAAATACAGACTTTATTCTAGCGCAGCAAACTATTTGGCCGCACAAAGTTAAAAATATTAAAGGTAAATACTTCTAAGATTTCATTTTGTTAATAAAACTTTTTGATTTTTATCGCTGCTCCTTGAAAAAGCGTTTCTGAAACAGTAGAATAGAAAATATACCGATTGTAATTGAAGAATCGGCTATATTAAAAACCGGACGAAAAAAGATAAATGGATTTCCTCCAACCCAAGGCAGCCAGGAAGGATATCGCCCTTCGAACAATGGGAAATACAGCATATCTACCACCTTCCCATGTAAGAACGATGCATAGCCTCCACCTTCTGGCATAAATGAGGCAATTTGACCATAACTGTGATCAAATAAAACGCCGTAAAAAGCACTATCTATGATATTTCCAAAAGCGCCAGCTAACACTAATGCCACACTATACACAAGACCTTTAGGCGCATTATTTTTTGTAAGATCCACCAAGTACCATCCAATACCACAGACGGCGATAATTCGAAATACGCTTAAAAATACTTTCCCAAACTTACCAGCCAATTGCATCCCAAAAGCCATTCCATTGTTTTCGACGAAATGGACGATAAACCAATTGCCAAACACAGGTATTTCATCACCTAACATCATATTGGTTTTGATCCAAACTTTAGCAATTTGATCTACCAATAATATAATTACAATAATTAGAAATGACTTTTTTAAAACTGACATAATGAAATAGATAATTCGGTGAGCTATTATATACGTTTGTTGACAAATTTGTTACATCAACAAAACTAAGAAGTGACCAATGGCATTATAACACATTGATCACTTGGTTATTTCAAAAGAAAAGCTAAACACTTTCCTTATTTTTGACCTTCTTTTGCTTCCATACTAAGAGTAGCATGTGGAACAGCACGTAAGCGTTCAGCAGGAATTAACTTTCCTGTAACACGACAAACGCCATAAGTTTTGTTCTCAATACGTACCAAAGCAGCTTGCAAATGTTGGATAAACTTTTGTTGACGTTGTGCCAACTTACCAGCTTCTTCCTTTGATAATACAGCAGCTCCTTCTTCCAAAACCTTAAAAGTTGGTGAAGTATCCTGCGTATCATTACCATCTGAATGAGTAATGGTATGCCTCAACAATTCATAATCTTTCTTGGCCTTATCAAGCTTCGACAGGATAATTTTTTTAAACTCCTGAAGTTCTTCATCAGAGTAACGGGTTCTTTCAGCCATATTGACTTATTTAAATGTATAAAACATTAAACACCTAAACCTTTGCGATTTGCATTAAGGTGCTTATTTCATCATCGATATCTACGGTAACTGCGCCGCTATCGCTACATTGCTCAACTAATTTCACATCTACTGCCAGAGTTTGCGCACCAATGTAATCGGCATATTTATTAACAGCCTCATTAATTGCTTCATGCTTTTGAATCGAGAGTCGAATCTTATCAGTTACCTCGAATCCAGAATCTTTTCTAAGATTTTGAATGCGATTCACAAATTCACGAGCAATACCTTCGTTCCGAAGCTCTTCGGTCACATCAATATCCAAAGCTACAGTTAGGCGTCCTTCATTGGCAACCAACCATCCAGGGATATCCTCCGACATTATTTCAACATCTTCTAACGCAAGAACAACGTTTTGTCCTTCCAACTCTAGAGTATAACTTTCCTCTTTTTCGAAGATAGCAATTTCTTCCTGACCTAATGCATTTATCGCCCCAGAAATTGCCTTCATCATCTTACCATACTTAGGACCAAGGGTTTTGAAATTTGCTTTTATTTTTTTCACCAAAACACCTGATGCATCTTTCAGGAATTCCATTTGCTTGACATTCACTTCTGTCAATACCAAATCCTTGATGGCTTCTAATTGTTGTTCGAAAGCTTCATCCAAAATAGGAATCGTAATCTTATTAAGAGGCTGACGTACTTTCAAACTCACTTTACGTCGCAAACCTAGCACCATAGAAGAGATACTCTGCGCATATTGCATCCGCTCTTCCAGACTACCATCAATCAATGTTTCATCAAAGGATGGGAATTGAGCCAAATGCACAGACACATCATCATAACGTCCAGACATAGAATTCAAATCGGCAAACAAGCGATCGGTAAAGAAAGGTGCTATTGGCGCTGCCAATAAGGCCACAGTCTCTAAACATGTATATAAAGTCTGGTATGCAGCCAGTTTATCTTCATCAAATTCACCACCCCAGAAACGTTTACGATTTAAACGTACATACCAGTTACTCAAATTCTCCATAACGAAGTTTTGAATAGCTCGTCCGGCACGAGTTGGTTCATAAGAACTATAACTATCAGTTACTTCTTTCACCAAGGAATTAAGCAAAGAAATAATCCAACGATCAATTTCAGGACGTTTTTCGATAGCGACTTGTGCTTCCTGTCCGGTGAAACCATCAACATTGGCATACAAAGCAAAGAATGAATAGGTATTATACATTGTTCCGAAGAACTTGCGCTTCACTTCATCTACACCAGAAATATCAAACTTAAGATTATCCCATGGTTGAGCATTCGTAATCATATACCAACGCAAAGGATCTGATCCATATTTCTCAATCACCTCGAATGGATCAACACCGTTACCAAGGCGTTTAGACATTTTATTTCCTTTCTTATCCAGCACAAGACCATTTGAAATAATATTCTTGAACGCAACGGTATCAAACATCATGCATGCAATGGCATGCAAAGTGAAAAACCAGCCACGCGTTTGATCAACTCCTTCTGCAATAAAATCAGCAGGATAAACCTGATCGAAGCCTTCTTTATTTTCGAAAGGATAATGCATTTGCGCGTATGGCATGGCACCTGAATCGAACCAAACGTCTATCAAGTCCAATTCGCGTTTCATTGGCTGACCACTATCCGATACAAACACCATATCATCCACATATGGACGATGTAAATCAATCTTATCGTAGTTATCCTTACTATTATCTCCTGTTATAAAATCCTTAAACGGATTTTCCTTCATCAATCCGGCATCAACCGCCTTATTGATTTCGGTCATCAGCTCCTCAACAGAACCAATGCATTTCTCTTCTGTTCCATCTTCAGTACGCCAAATAGGAAGCGGTGTTCCCCAATAACGTGAACGACTCAGGTTCCAATCCACCAAATTCTCTAACCACTTACCAAAACGGCCAGTGCCTGTTGAAGATGGTTTCCAATTAATGGTTTTGTTTAATTCGATCATGCGATCGCGAACTGCCGTTGTTTTAATAAACCAACTATCCAATGGGTAATAAAGAACCGGCTTATCGGTGCGCCAACAGTGTGGATAACTGTGAACGTGCTTCTCTACTTTAAATGCCTTATTTTCTTTCTTCAGCATTACTGCCAAATCAACATCTAGAGAAGCATCCTTATCAGTTAAAGTAGTATCGTAGGCATTCTTTACAAAACGCCCTGCATACTCTTTGTATGCTTCTATATTTACATTTGACTTTACAAATTCTGTATCTAAATCTTCAATCAAAAAGAATTTCCCTGTACGGTCAACCATTGGCTGACGTTTACCTTCTTTATTAATTAAAATTAGTGGGCCAATACCAGATTGCTTAGCTACACGATCATCATCGGCTCCAAAAGTAGGGGCAATATGCACGATACCCGTTCCATCCTCGGTAGTTACAAAATCAGCAAGAATAACACGGAAAGCATCTCCATCGGGTTTAATCCATGGCATCAGTTGCTCATATTGAATCCCCTCAAGATCCTTACCAGTGTATTCACCAATTATTTTATAAGGAATCTTTTTATCACCAGCTTCATAAGCATCAAAATCCAAATGCTCATTATCAGCATTGAAATATTTGCCTAATAAATCTTTAGCCAAAATAACCGTTGAAGGTGTACCAGTATAAGGATTGTATGTCTTTACTTTTAAATAAGAAATTTTTGAACCTACAGCCAAAGCGGTATTAGACGGCAAGGTCCACGGAGTGGTTGTCCATGCCATGAAGCTAAGCTCTAATTCATCTCCAAACAGCTTTTCCGAAGCTTCATTACGAATGATCGTGAACTGAGCAGTACATGTTGTATCCTTTACATCGCGATAACAACCTGGCTGATTTAACTCATGTGTACTTAAACCTGTTCCAGCAGCAGGAGAATATGGCTGTATAGTATAACCTTTATACAACAAATCTTTCTTGTACATCTCTTTCAGCAACCACCAAAGCGTTTCAATATAGCGATTGTCATAAGTGATATACGGATCTTGCATATCCACCCAGTACCCCATCTTATGAGTTAAGTCTTCCCATAAATCGGTGTACTTCATCACATCCTTTCGACATGCATCATTATACTCGTCTACAGTTATGCTTTTTCCAATATCTTCTTTGGTAATACCAAGCGATTTCTCAACACCTAATTCAACAGGTAAACCGTGTGTATCCCATCCGGCTTTACGCTTAACCAAGAATCCTTGCTGGGTCTTAAAACGGCAAAATATATCCTTAATAGTTCGCGCCATTACATGGTGAATACCAGGCATTCCATTTGCAGAAGGTGGTCCTTCATAAAATACAAAAGTAGGACTTCCCTCTCTGGTAGTCATACTTTTTTCAAATGCACCATTCTCTTCCCAAGCTTTCAAAACATCTTTGTTCACCTGAGATAAATCCAACCCTTTATATTCTGGAAATTTCGCGCTCATTTAGACTTATTATTTTACCTAATTTTTAAAAGTTTACAAATATAGAAGTTGGCCTATACAAAAACAAGTAGAACTATTTTAAATGAAGATATTTAGAAAAAATGTCACTTAATTCAAGTTATTAAATGCATATTGTAATTTTCACAGCCTTCATCAACAGCATTCTTTCACATCCCAATATCCACCGCAACAACTCACTTTAATCTTTATAAATAAGACTTTCATCAAGGATTAATAACTATTCACCATTTTATTGCTAGCTATTTTGATTATTTTTGCGCGACATCCATTAATATAAATTGCAATTAAAAATTCTATGAAAAAGTTTTTTTTACCATTGATCGCCTTATTACTTATTGGCACATCATCAATCAAAGCTCAAAATTTACAGGTTCATTACGATTTTGGAGAAAAGAGAAAATTAACTACTGCAACCCTCGAAATGTTTAAACCAGATAAGTATGGTAGCACATTCTTTTTTGTAGATATGGATTTTGGAGGGAATAAAGAGGATGGTCGAATTGACGGAATGAATCTAGCCTATTGGGAAATAGCAAGAAGCCTGAAATGGAATGAGAACCAGAAATTCGAACCAAGAGTTGAGTTTAATGGTGGTATGGGTCGCGGAGATGGCTTTTCCTATAAAATAAACAATGCTTGGTTAGTGGGAGGACAATATACCCTTAACAATGCAGACTTCTCAAAAGTACTTACGCTTCAGGCCAATGCCAAATACATTTCTGATGGAAAGATCGATAATGGTGAAACTAAAGACATGACTTCGTATCAATTTACTGCAGTTTGGGCACTACACTTCTTTGAAAGAAAAATCTCTGTGACGGGTTTTGCCGATTTCTGGAGAGAAGATCATGGGGTAGTTGATAAGGATGGCAACTGGTCTACTTCAAAATACGTTTTCTTAACCGAGCCACAAATATGGTATAACACTTGTGACCAGTTCTCAATTGGTGGTGAACTTGAAATGAGTAACGATTTTGGAACTAACAAAGGATTTATGATTAATCCAACCTTAGCGGTTAAATGGACTTTCTAAAAACAAACAGATATGCTTGATAAATTCTTCAAACTCTCAGAAAATAAAACAACCGTTAAAACAGAAGTCCTTGCAGGTATAACCACCTTCATGACTATGGCCTACATTCTTGCGGTTAATCCCAATATATTATCCGGAGAAGGCCTTGACCTTCCAGTTGGTACATTAATGGATAAAGGGGCTGTCTTTACAGCTACAGCAATTTCGGCAGTCATTGGTACTTTAGTAATGGCTCTTTGGGCAAAATTACCATTTGCACTTGCTCCAGGCATGGGATTAAATGCCTTCTTTGTTTTTGGTGTATGTCTCGCGATGGATAAGTCATGGCAGTTTGCATTAACAGCAGTATTTCTCGAAGGTATTCTATTTATATTAATGACAGTCTTCAACATTCGTGAAGTCATTATTAATGCCATACCCAAAAGCATCAAAAACGCCATATCTGTTGGTATAGGATTATTCATTGCTTTTATTGGAATGAAAAACTCGGGTATTATAGTTGATCACTCAGCTACTTTTGTACACCTAGGTGATATGAAGTCAGCGACTGTATTATTAGCACTTGGTGGCATTTTACTTACTGGTGTGCTTTTGGCGACTAAAGTTAAAGGTGCGTTACTACTCGGTATGCTAGCAACAACAATTGTTGGTATTCCAATCGGCGTAACACAATTACCTCATTTTGACTTTTCTGTTCCATCGATATCTCCAATTCTGTGGCAATTTGATTGGGAGTGGTTACATACCGCTGAAGGTGTATTTTCAATGATTACTGTTTTATTTACATTCCTCTTTGTTGATATGTTTGATACGGTAGGTACATTAATTGGTGTCTCAACCAAGGCTAACATGCTGAATAAAGATGGTAAGATTCCAAATGTAAAGAAGGCACTTATGGCTGATTCTATTGGAACTACAATGGGTGCTGTTTTAGGGACTTCAACTGTTACTACCTATGTTGAATCAGCGGCCGGCGTAGCTGAAGGTGGCCGTACAGGATTAACTGCACTTACAACAGCTGGATTATTCTTCTTGGCACTCTTTTTATCTCCATTATTTTTGATGATACCTGCAGCAGCAACTGCACCTGCGTTAGTTTTAGTTGGAGTTATGATGATGACACCAATACAAAATTTAGATTTAGATGATTATACAGAATCAATACCAGCATTTTTTACTTTAGTAATGATGCCATTAACATTTTCTATCGCAGAAGGTATTGTATTCGGGATTCTAGCTTATGTATTTCTAAAATTGTTTTCGGGTAGATATAAAGAAGTTTCAATTGTTGGTTACTTATTAGCCATCCTCTTCATTCTGAAATTTATTTACATCTAGAACAAAGAATAATGTATATAAAAGGCCATTTAATTGAAGAATTAAATGGCCTTTCCTATTTTAAGATAATCGTTATCTACTTGCTTACCAACCACTCTACAGCTTCTTCTTTCGTGTCAAAAGATTTTATATCACGTCCTGTTAAACGGTTTACGCCATTATAAATAATTCGCAACAATCCGGATAAACCGATAACTGCACCAGCTTTTACGTAGGGTTTATTATCTCCTATGAAAGATGAAAACGCATTCTTTATATCACTATTAAAGTGCATACCATCCATATTGGTTAAAGTAAAGGCTGAGTTCTCAGCTTGTGCCCGTATATATTCCTTACTACTTTCAATAATCGGATTAATATCTTTAAACTCTCGTAGACCAGAAAAATCCATATATATGATCTTTTTACCCCCTTGCGATATAAAACTTATTCTCTCCATTGGTTTGGTTTTTTTTATAAAAATAAAAAAATAGGAAATAATTACAAGCGATAGCAGTCAATAAAGTAGACACCCTTTAACAAAGGCACCCTCAAATGTACCAAGAAGAAACTCTTTAAAACGCAAAAAAGAGCAACCACATTGTGATTGCTCTTTTCTTAAAAAAAGGCGGTGACCTACTCTCCCACTTCTACGCAGTACCATCGG
>JAFMVD010000065.1 GCA_025499625.1 Carboxylicivirga fragile
GAATTTAGTTGAAGAATTTTTGAAGCAGCCTGAATTATGCAGTTCTATTCTTTGGTGTAAGTCTTGTGTTTGACCAATATAGTATTTGTCAAAGGCAGGAGAGTTTATAATGTAAACGTAAAAGTACATGTTTGAAGTTAATGAAAAGAGCTGCTTAAAATCGTATAAAAAAAGGGTCATCTCAAAATTTCTTTTGAAATAACCCTTCATCTCGGTGGTGCCACCTGGAATCGAACCAGGGACACATGGATTTTCAGTCCATTGCTCTACCAACTGAGCTATGGCACCGAGTTATTCTCACCTAAGTAAAAATAACAAACAATAACCCTTTACCCTTTATTAGAATCTGTCCCCACAGAAACTAACAAACCCTAAAATCAGTCTTTTCTGACTGGTGGTGCCACCTGGAATCGAACCAGGGACACATGGATTTTCAGTCCATTGCTCTACCAACTGAGCTATGGCACCAAATCATTAAAATTGCCCATATAATGGGGCTTTCAGGGACATTTCCTTCGAAATGCGGTGCAAATATACATAAAGATTTCTGAACACAAAATCATTTTTTGTTTTTTAGTTTTCCTTTTTCGCGAGAAGCATACTAATTTGCTTGATATTTAGTATTTTTGCGCCTCATAATTTTTTCATGGAATATCAGAATATAACTTTAGCGAATGGTATTCGCATCATTCATAAGCAAGATAAGTCGGCAGTAGGGTATTGTGGCTTGATTTTAAATACAGGTTCACGAGATGAGATGGAGGATGAGCATGGTATGGCTCATTTTATTGAGCATGTCGTGTTTAAGGGTACAAAGAAGCGGAAGGCTTTTCATATTTTAAGTCGCCTAGACGATGTGGGAGGTGAGCTTAATGCCTACACGACTAAGGAGGAGACCTGCCTATATGCCTCTTTTTTGAAAGAAGATTTTGAGCGAGCCATTGATTTAATTCACGACATAACTTTTAATTCAACTTTTCCCAAAAAAGAAATTGAAAAAGAGAAAGAAGTAATTGTTGATGAAATTAATTCTTACAAGGATAGTCCGGCTGAATTAATTTTTGATGAATTTGAGGAGATGTTATATGCTGGCGATGCCATGGGGCGAAATATCCTGGGTACGCCTGAACATCTAAAGTCTTTTGGAAAGAAGGAGATTGAAAAGTTCATACAAAACAATTACAATACCGATGAAATGGTGTTTTGTTCAGTTGGAGATGTTTCTTTCAAAAAAATAAAGTTATGGGCTGAAAAATACTTTGGAACTATACCTGCGAACCCAAGGCTGCATAAAAGAAAAAATGTAGGACTTTATATACCTCAATCACTAACGCTTGAAAAAAACACGCATCAGTGTCATGTGTTAATTGGTTCAACGGCCTATGATTATAAAAGCCCCAAGCGCTTGCATTTACATTTATTGAACAACTTGTTAGGTGGGCCGGGAATGAATTCACGTCTTAACATGGCCTTACGTGAAAAAAATGGCATTGCTTACAATGTTGAATCAAGTTATACTCCCTATTACGATACTGGTGTTTTTAATATTTATTTTGGCACCGATCATGATAATTTGTCACGATCATTTTCAATTATCGATCGTGAGTTAAAAAAATTGAAGGATGCATCTTTGGGAAGTATGCAATTACTTAAGGCAGCCAGGCAAATGAAAGGTCAGTTGGCAATTTCAGCAGATAACAGAGAAAACCTGATGCTAACCATGGGCAAAAGTTATTTGATGTATAACCAGGTTGATAGTTTGGATGAGATTTATAAAAAGATTGATTCAATCACAGCTAAGGACTTGCAAGGTATTGCCAATGAGATTTTAGATGATAAAAACTTATCGTACTTAATTTACCAATAAGATGACTGATTTATCTATCGAATTAGAACAATATATATTAGATCATATTGACGAGGAGGGAGAGGTGTTGAAGGATTTGAATCGTCAAACACACGTGAAGATGCTTCAGCCACGCATGTTGAGTGGACACTTGCAAGGGCAGATTTTGAAAATGCTTTGCCAGATGATAAAACCAACTAATGTGTTGGAAATAGGAACTTACACTGGTTATTCTGCGCTTAGTATGGCAGGTGGCTTGGAAAAAGAAGCTCATATTGATACCATTGAAATTAATGATGAGTTGGAGCCTTTTATTTCATCGTTTATAAACAAAGCGGGGTGTGGCGATAAAATAAGCTTGCACATAGGCGACGCCTTGGAAGTTATACCAACATTAGATAAAAAATATGATCTGGTGTTTATGGACGGTGATAAGCGTTTGTATAATGAGTACTATGATCTGATTTTTGATAAGCTTAATTCGGGCGCTTATATACTAGCAGATAATGTGTTATGGGATGGAAAAGTGGTTGAGGATGTAAATCCGAATGATACGTATACAAAAGGTATATTAGATTTCAATAAGAAGATTAAGTTGGATTCCAGAGTGGAAAAAGTTATTTTACCCTTTAGGGATGGCATATTTTTAATTCGAAAGAAATAAACAAATTGCCAATCCGAGGCGTTCTATCATTCAATCAATAATCATCTTATATGAAGACGGCAATTTTTTATGGGTCATCCTTAGGTAATACGCAATTTGTTGCAGAGAAAATAAATTCTCAATGGCCAAATGCTGAGTGTGTAGCGGTTAATGATTTGAGAAGTGAGGATATTCTGAGTTATGATTTTATCATATTAGGTACCTCTACTTGGGGAATTGGCAACCTGCAGGATGATTTCGAATTATTTGTTGATTTATTGTTGTCACTGGATTTGTCGGATAAAACTTTTGCGCTTTTTGGTTGTGGTGATCAAGGTACCTATCCCGATTCTTTCTGTAATGGCATGGGTAAACTTTACCATCTTCTTGTAGATAAGGGATGGAAAGTAATTGGCGATTGGTCAATTGATGGCTATGATTTTTCAGAATCAGAAGCTGTAATTGATGATCGTTTTGTTGGTTTAGCGCTGGATGAGGATAATGAGCCTGATATGACTGATGTGAGAGTTAAACAGTGGGTGACTCAGTTGAGGAAAGAGTTGAAGTAGCTTATTTGATCAAGCGATCCATGTCTTTCTTTTCAAATAAGGTGGGGTAGTCTTCAAGAAACTGCTCCATAACAACGCGCATTACAGCTTCGCGCATAAATTTTGATTTATTACTGATTTTATATTTGTCACAATAGGTGGCTATTGCATCTTTTTCTTTATCGTTAAGTAAAAAGGCTGCGGTGTGCTTGCGTTTGAGTGCTTTCTCTCTATTAATAATTGCCCTTTTTTCTTTTCTCTGCTTTTTGGCCATTCTTAGCTCTGTGCTTGTATGGCACAAAAATAATAAAATCCACGTTTCCATCAAACCATGGTATATGGGGCAATTTGGGACATGTAGAAGTTTGATTAAAAAATAGAAAATACTGTATTTAATACAGATTATTCGAAAAACACTTTAAATTTGTGCTTCGCAAAAACAATTAGAATATTAAAATATAATGGGACGCGCATTTGAATACAGAAAGGCCTCCAAGCTAAAGCGTTGGGGAACAATGGCCAAAACATTTACAAAGATTGGAAAACAAATAACCATGTGTGTGAAGGAAGCGGGCCCTGACCCTCAAGCTAATTCACGCCTGCGTGTATTAATACAAAATGCTAAAGCAGCCAACATGCCAAAGGATAATGTTGAGCGTGCTATTAAAAAAGCAACAAGTAAAGATACAGCCGATTATAAAGAAGTAGTGTACGAAGGCTATGGCCCTTTCGGAACAGCTTTTATGGTTGAGACGGCTACCGACAATACAACGCGTACGGTTGCCAATGTACGTAGCTATTTTAACAAGAATGGTGGTTCGCTTGGTACTACAGGTTGTGTAGATTATATGTTTGAGCACAAGTGTAACTTTAAGGTGGCAATGAAGGAAGGCATTGACTTGGAAGAGTTAGAGCTTGAATTGATTGATGCTGGAGTGCAGGAGATTTTCGAAGATGAGGGCAGTATTTTAATTTATGGTGACTTCGAAGGTTTTGGACCAATTCAGAAATACCTTGAGGAGAATGACTTTGAAATTGAAAAGGCAGAATTTGAGAGAATTCCGCAGGATACAAAGGAATTAACTGACGAGCAAAATGCTGATATTGAAAAGCTATTGGCTAAGTTCGAAGAGGATGATGATGTGACCAATGTATTTAATAATATTAAATAGTTTGTAGTCCGATGTAGAAAGTCCGAAATTAACCCAAGTTGGTTAAAAGGTTTTCTTGGGTATGAAATTTTAAAGCGGCGAGTGTTAATTCACTTGCCGTTTTTTGTTTGCTAAAGAGTCTGTTTTTATCTGATACGGATTTCGTACTTTATACTGAAGGACTAACATTATTTAGTATCAATTTAAATAGTGATGCAAATCATGAGCTTTATCCTTGCTTATTGCTTTTAAGATATGTATTTTTCAATCTGAATAATAATTATATAAATATCTATCATGCAAGATTTAAAACAATACATAGAAGACAATAAGCAACGTTTTCTGGATGAATTATTTGAGTTGATTCGCATTCCATCTATTAGCTCTAAGCCAGAGCATAAGGATGATATGTATAGCTGTGCTGAAATGTGGAAGAAGCTTTTACTTGAAGGTGGTGCTGATAAGGCAGTGATTATGGAGACAGAAGGTAATCCTGTTATTTATGGAGAAAAGATTCTTGATCCGTCGTATCATACAGTGTTGGTATATGCACACTACGATGTGCAGCCGGCTGAGCCTTTGGAATTATGGACATCTCCTCCATTTGAGCCGGAAGTTCGTGATGGTAAAATATTTGCCCGTGGTGCTGATGATGATAAGGGACAAGGTTTCATGCATACCAAGGCGTTTGAATATTTGGTACGTACCAATCAATTGAAATGTAACGTTAAATTCTTAATTGAAGGAGAAGAAGAAGTTGGATCACCAAGCTTACCTAAATTCTGTAGAGATAATAAAGAATTGTTGAAGTCTGATGTTATTTTAGTTTCAGATACGGGTATGATTGCACCAGATGTGCCAACAATTACAACAGGATTACGTGGTTTATGTTACTGGGAAGTTGAGGTAACTGGTCCAAATCGCGATTTACATTCAGGTTTGTTTGGTGGTGCTGTTGCTAATCCAATTAATGTATTGGCTAATATGATTACACAAATGGTAGATGAAAATGGACATATTACTGTTCCTGGATTTTACGATGATGTAATTGAGATATCAGATGCTGAACGCGCTATGATGGCCAAAGCTCCATATAGTGAAGAAGAGTACAAAAAAGCATTGGATGTTGAAGAGCTTGCTGGAGAAAAAGGATTCAGTACAAATGAGCGTACTGGTATTCGTCCATCGTTTGATGTATGTGGTATCTGGGGTGGATATACTGGCGAAGGCGCGAAAACTGTATTGCCATCGAAAGCATATGCTAAGATTTCTTCTCGTTTGGTTCCAGATCAGGATCATGAGAAAATTGCAGAATTATTCATTAAGCATTTTGAGTCGATTGCACCTAATAACGTTAAGGTGAAAGTTAAGCACTTGCATGGTGGTCAAGCTTATGGTTGTCCTATTGATTTGCCTGCATATCAGGCAGCAGAGAAGGCGAATGAGGCTGTTTTTGGCAAAAAACCTGTTCCAGTTCGCAGTGGAGGATCTATTCCTATTATATCTGATTTTGAACAGATATTGGGTGTTAAGTCGGTATTAATGGGCTTTGGTCTTGAGGCTGATGCTATTCATTCACCAAATGAGAATTTCCCATTGGAGCAGTTCTTTAATGGTATTGAAACAATTCCATATTTCTACAAGTATTTTAGTGAAATGAAATAGGGAGTTATTTTATCAACCCCTGGTTTGTAATCGGGGTGATCTCTATTTTTGATATATCTTATTTAATCACCTATTCTTTTTTTTAAAGGGTAGGTGATTTTTTTGTGGGTTTAACTTTTGTATTTAGTGCTGGTGTTTTTTAGGGGTGTTTTTGTGAAAGATTATAAAATATTTGATATTAATCTTCAAAATGAAGCTTTTTGTGGATAAAAAGTAATAAATTATTAAAAATACCCCTCAAAATTACTTCTAATTGAAAAAATAATCTATTTTTGCTCCTGCTAACTCGATTAAAAAGAAAGAAATTATGGCGCAATTAAGATTTCAAGCTCTAGGGGAGCTGATGAACAGACAACCAAAGGAAGTAGTTTTTCCTTCAACTAAAGCAACTGATTATTATGGCGAATTAGTCTTTAATAAGGACTCAATGGCTAAGTATCTTTCAGGCGACGCTTATAAAGCTGTAAAAGTTGCAATGGATAAGGGGGAGTCAATTGATCGTAAAATTGCTGATAATGTTGCTTCAGGCATGAAGGCATGGGCAATGGAGCATGGAGCAACTCACTATACTCACTGGTTCCAACCATTAACTGATGGTACAGCTGAGAAACACGATGGTTTTATCGATTATGGTGATAACGATACGATGATTGAGGCTTTTTCAGGTAAGCTTCTTGCTCAGCAAGAGCCAGATGCATCATCTTTCCCGAATGGTGGAATTCGTCAAACATTTGAAGCTCGTGGATATACGGCTTGGGATGTGTCATCACCAGCTTTTATTATGGGTACAACACTTTGTATTCCTACCGTATTTATTTCATATACGGGTGAAGCCTTAGATTACAAAACACCATTTTTAAAAGCGCTTGCAGCAGTAGATAAAGCAGCTGTTGGGGTAGCACAATATTTTGATAAAGAGGTTAAGAAAGTTCATACGAACCTAGGTTGGGAGCAAGAATATTTTTTAATTGACCAGGCATTGTATCAGGCGCGCCCTGACCTGATGATTACAGGTCGTGCTTTAATGGGACACTCATCTTCAAAAGATCAGCAGTTGGATGATCACTACTTTGGATCTATTCCAGAGCGTGTGACCAAATTTATGATTGAGCTGGAGATTGAATCGCATAAGCATGGTATACCTGTTAAGACACGTCACAACGAGGTTGCTCCAAATCAGTTTGAGCTAGCTCCTATTTATGCTGAAGCTAACTTAGCAAATGACCATAACCAATTGGTGATGGATTTGATGAAGCGTATCGCTCGTCGCCACCAGTTCGAAGTATTATTACACGAAAAGCCATTTGCAGGTATCAATGGTTCAGGTAAGCACAACAACTGGTCCTTACAAACAGATACGGGAGTTGTGCTATTAGCGCCAGGTAAGAACCCGAAAGGAAACTTACAGTTCTTAACCTTTGTGGTTAATGCCATTGCTGCTGTATACAAAAATCAGGATTTATTACGCGCTACTATTTTAACAGCATCTAATAGTCACCGTTTGGGAGCTAATGAGGCACCACCGGCGATTATTTCTGTATTTACAGGTTCTCAGATTGCTGATACTTTAGATAATTTAGCAGAAAGAATTACGGATCAAAAGATGTCTCCGGATGAGAAAACTGCTTTAAAATTAGGTATTGGTCGTATTCCAGAGATCTTGTTAGATAATACAGATCGGAACCGAACTTCACCATTTGCCTTTACAGGTAATCGTTTTGAATTCCGTGCTGTTGGTTCAACCACTAACTGTGCTTCTCCACTTACAGCCTTAAGTGCTGCAATGGCAGTTCAGTTAACCGAATTTAAGGCGGATGTTGATGCGCTTATTGAAAAAGGGGTTAAGAAAGATGAAGCCATCTTCCAAATGATTAAAAAGACCATTCTTGAGTCGAATCCAATTCGTTTTAATGGTGATGGTTATTCTGATGATTGGAAAGTGGAAGCTGCTAAACGTGGTTTAACAAACATTACTTCTGTGCCTGAGTCATTGTCGAAATACCTAGAGCCTGCAGCTAAGAAATCATTAATTAGTACAGGTATTATGTCTGAGCGCGAGCTTGAGGCAAGAGTTGAGGTTGAGATGGAGAAATTTACCAAGAAGATTCAGATTGAGTCTCGTGTATTGGGAGATCTTGCCATTAACCACATTGTTCCAACGGCTGTGGCTTACCAAACTCAATTAATTCAGAATGTTCAGGGAATGCGTGATATCTTTTCGGAAGAAGAGTTTGATGCTTTGGCTGGACCTCGTAAAGAATTAATAAAAACTATTTCAGCGCATATTAGTTCGATTAAAGCTAAGGTTGCTGAAATGACGGAATCTCGTAAGAAATGTAATGCCATCGAAGGTGAGACTGAAAAGGCATATGCTTACGATAAAGAAGTTCGTCACTTCCTGGATGACATTCGTTACCACATCGACAAACTAGAATTGATTGTTGATAATGAATTATGGCCATTGCCTAAATTCCGTGAATTATTATTCCACAGATAGAAAAGAGCTCATATATTAGAAAGCCCGCATCGAAGAATCATTCCGATGCGGGCTTTTAATTTTAAGTCTTAAATCATATCAAGTACAGCTTTTACCACATTATTTGCACCTTCTTCAATTTGAAGAATATTGGCATCTAACATGTAACATGGAGTTGTGGCAATCTTATTTTCTTTATCAATGGTAACTTCACCATGATTACTTAAGGTGTGCTTACTGCCCATTTTCTCAATGGCTTCTATTGTGCCTTTATCCTGTCCAATTGTTACATTAATATTATTAATCACCTTGGCCAAAACTGCAGGAGCAATGCATAAGGCGCCAATTGGTTTTTCAGCCTTGTGCGTATCCTGAATGGCTTTTGCAGTTAATGGTTCCACATCGCAATCTGGTCCGTCAAACGCTAAGGAGCTAAGGTTTTTTGCAGCACCAAATCCACCCGGAAGCATAAGTGCATCAAACTCATTGATATTAAAATCCGAAAGTGGCTGAATTGCTCCGCGCGCTATTCGAGCTGCTTCGGTTAATACATTGCGATTTTCTTTCATTTCTTCACCTGTAATGTGATTGATTACATGGTGTTGATTTATATCAGGCGCAAATAATGTGTATGATGCGCCGTGTTTTGCAATGGCCAGCATTGTAAGAACTGATTCGTGAATCTCGGCACCGTCGTATACGCCGCAACCTGAGAGTATAACTGCTATTTTTTTTGATGTGTCCATAATTGTGAATTTTACTATTGGCTAGCTAATTTACAATTTTCATCAACTAAAATAAAATGGTAAATGAAGATGATTAAATCGTTCTTCTTATTTGAGGTGTAGTATAAGTATTGATTTTGGGGACGAAATTATCATGTCAAAATCCGTATATTCCTGATTGGTAACAATGTCGTATCCACTTGAAAAGTGTTTCAAAATCTCATTGTATTTAGCCGATTTAATACGTCTTTGTTCGCCTCCATTATTAATAATAACCAACACTGCTTTATTGTCTTTGTGTCTATAGTAGGCATAGGTGTTTTCTTCTGGCCTGAAGTGCTTAAAGCTACCAGTGAAAAGATCGCTGTTTTGTTTTCGCCAATTAATCAATTGCTTCAGTAAGTTTTGGAAATCTTTCTCCTCCGATGATAAACCAGTTTGATTAAAGGCGTTTTTACTATCTCCATCCCAGCCGCCTGGCATATCTTTTCTGATGTGGCCTAATCCTTTATTTACTGTTCCGTCCAGTAAACACTCGGTACCGTATAAAATGGAAAGAATGCCCCTGGTGGTAAGCACTAATCCCATCATCATGGTTAATTGTTTTAAATCTTTATCGGCATTCGAAAATGCTCGTGTAAGATTATGGTTATCCGCCATTACAATATTGTTGTTGGCATTTTTGTAGGTATAATCCTGACACAGTAATTGATATACATCATCAAGGCCTTCCTGCCCTTCGCGAAAATCAGAAAATGCATCAGAAGTAGCGATAGCTATTGGGTAATCAATTGCATGAATGTTGTTTAGTTGACTAGTAAGCGCCATCTCTTGCCAATAGGCAGTGTTTACTTGTTGTGCACTTTTATTATCACCAATAACTGGCAGGGAAGGATATTCATCCGCTAATGCGATAAAAAGTTCGTTTAAAAATTCAACATTGTTATGCGCAATGTGGTCAATTTTAAGTGCATCTATTCCGCTGCTTTCAATCCACCAAATGGCATTCTGTATGAGTAGCTTGCGAAGTAAAGGGTTGCTTTGCTTATAACTAGGTGTACTCATTTCTTGCCATGCAGCATATACGGTGTTTTTATCGTAGTCTGATTGGTAAGGGTCACTTAGAATGGCATTTGAGTTATCCAGATATTTGTCTTCTGAATGGTAATAAAAGTCTTTAAATGGAGGCTGAATATACCAGGGGTGTTGTTTGCCTATTTGATGGAATACCATTGTTTGCATCACTTTTAAACCTCGTTTGTGACTTTCGCTGATAAGTTGTAAGTAGTTATCTCTATTTCCAAGACGCTTATCGATTTGATACCAATTGGTACCGCCATTTCGTTGGTACGATTGCATCATGAGGTTACTCTCAACAACAGGTAATAGATCAATATAGGTTATGCCTAATCTTTCGAGATATTCCAGGTTTGAGGTAATCCCCAGTAAGTCGCCACCGTGAATGCCTATCGGATTAAGTCGATCAACCCTTTCAAAATAGCCATTAATTTTATCGTTTTTGGTATCGCGGTTGCTAAATCTGTCTGGAACTATCTGGTAAATAATATCGCTAGATGAAAGTGAGCGTTCGCCCGTGTGGGGGATTCTATTTTGTATACTAAACTGTGCTATGCCTTTATTACCATTTGAATCGAAAAAACGAATTGGGAAAGTGCCAGTAGCTACATCTTCATCAATACTTATCTCAATAAATTGGTATTTGAAGTTTTCGCCGGGGTATGATTTAACAACTTTAATTCCCGGGTGGTTAATTGATACACTTACGCTATTTGAGAAACTTGATTCAGCAACAATAGTAATGTTGCTATACTTCATACCTTTCCACCAATTGTTGGGTTGTAGCTTTACATCAATATTGCGCGCATTTATGTTTATCGAACAAACATAAAAACAAATAAGTAGGATTATAGTCTTAAAACTTAACTTCATAAAACAGGTGTTCTTTTTCTTCTTTCCTGCATAAAAGTACTAAAAAAGAAGCAATGTACTTACTACCTGAAGTTGATATAACAAAAAGGGAAACATTAATGTTTCCCTTTGGTTAATATGAATGCGAACTGTATGTAACAGTTTGATTTTAGTTGTTATTTAACTTTAACAATGGATGATTTACCAGGTTCAATTTTTACAAGTTCATTGTAAACCGATAACTCAATTACATCTGTTGCATGCGAAACTACTTCAACCTGTTTAGAGCTGACAATGACTTCTAAATCATTATTCAGGAAAGTCAAGCGGAAAGCATATTCTTTCCATTCGGCTGGAATAACAGGATTAAGGTATAGTTTACCATCGTATACACGTTTGCCACCAAATCCTTCAACAATCGACATCCAGGTGCCAGCCATACTCGTAATGTGCAGGCCTTCGTGTGCCTCGTGGTTGTAATCATCAATATCCAGACGCGATGTACGCAAATACATTTCATAAGCCTTCTCGGTTTTCCCGATTTTAGCAGCTAGAATAGAGTGAACACAAGGCGAAAGAGAGGATTCATGAACCGTACGTGGTTCGTAGAAATCAAAATTACGTTTTATAGTTTCTGTGTCGTACTCATCTTCGAACACATAAATACCCTGTAAAGTATCTGCTTGTTTAATGTAACAGCTTCGTAGTATTCTATCCCACGACCAATATTGGTTTATTGGGCGTTGAGCAGGATCTAAATCTGCAACCAGAGTTTGATCCTTATCCATGAAACCATCTTGTTGCATAAATACATTCAACTCATCGTTGTGAGGAAAATACATATTGGACGCAATGTCATTCCATTTAGCTACTTCAACAGTATCATCTAAGTTGATTTTCTTCGATATTGTATTGAAGGCTTCCGGATTGCTTTGTTTCACATGTTCAATGGCTTCAGCAGTGTATGTTAAGCACCACTTGGCCATCTTATTTGTGTACCAGTTGTTGTTGATGTTATTTTCGTACTCGTTTGGTCCGGTAACTCCAAGCATCACATATTGCTTACGTGCTTCGGAATAATTCACCCTTTGTGCCCAGAATCGTGAAATAGCCACCAACACTTCCAAACCATATTCCGCCAAATAAGCATTGTCATTTGTGTGACGAATATAATTATGGATGGCAAAAGCGATTGCGCCATTACGGTGGATTTCCTCAAAGGTAATTTCCCACTCGTTGTGGCATTCTTCACCATTCATGGTAACCATAGGATAGAGCGCAGCCCCATCTTTAAATCCTAATTTCTCAGCATTCTCTATGGCTTTGTCCAACTGTTTGTAGCGATAAATCAATAGGTTTCGCGTAACATCAGATGGTGCTGTTGAAATGAAGAAAGGAATGCAATAAGCTTCGGTATCCCAATAGGTACTTCCACCATACTTTTCGCCAGTGAATCCTTTAGGCCCCACGTTTAAGCGCTCATCTTCTCCTGTATATGTTTGATGCAAGTGGAAGATGTTAAAACGGATTCCCTGTTGTGCAGCAATGTCACCACTAATTTTAATGTCACTGTGTGTCCATTTCTTGTACCATTCTTTAACATGGTCAGCAAAAAGGGCATCGAAGCCTTTGGCGAAACCACTTGCAGTAACTTTTTTAGTAGCAGCTAATAACGCTGTTTTATCGTAATTAAGTGAACTAGTCACACCTACTATTTTGTCTAGTGTGAAACATTCACCTTCTTTAATTTCTTTTTCAATTCGGTTACCAACCCAGCCTTCTTTTTTCATGACTTCGGGTGTGATATTAACATCAGCACCTTCAAGTTGGGCTTTAATTTTCATTCCAAAGCCAGCTCTAAAACCTAGTTTTTTGGTTTCACTAAGTAGATATGCTTCGCCAGGGTGGGCTTCCATTTCCAGAATATTCCAGAACTTTTCGTCGTAGTTGGAATCTTCATTTACAACATCCCCATCGAGGTAAGGTGTAAATGCAATTTTCCCTTCAAAGTTGATTGGAGTCACAGAATAACGGATGGCACCATTTTCGGTATCTGCCATGCTAATAAAACGCTTGACGTCGACCTTGATTTTTTTACCAGCATCAAGTATGGCAATAAAACTACGTTGGATGTAGCCTTCTTGCATATTTAATGTGCGTGTAAAATTTTCTGTTTGACAGGTATATAAATCAAGATAGTGTCCATCAATTTGTACATCAATACCAATCCAATTCGGACTGTTAAGTACTTTTGCAAAATACTCCGGATATCCATTTTTCCACCATCCAACGCGCGTTTTGTCGGGGTAGTAGATACCCGCAACATAACTTCCTTGTAAGGTTGGCCCAGAATAGGTCTCTTCAAAATTGGCACGGTGACCCATTTTTCCATTACCTAAACTGAATATACTTTCTGATGATTTATGATTCTCAGGATTGAACCCTTCCTCAATAATACACCATTCATCGTGTTTTAAATATTCTTTCATGTGTCTAATACTTGTTTTACAAAGGTCACATGGAACTCGCCTCCCAATAGCCCCGATAACTATAGTGGGGCAGGATTAGCCATTCTCGTTAGTGAGAAAGGTTTGACTTCATCGATTTTCAATTCGGATGGCTCGTTTCATCGTTTTATCTCTAAGAATCCACATTGGCGAATGTTGAAACTCACCAATTAAAAACAATTTCAGTTAGTCCTGAAGACTCATTAACTTGTTGTAATCCATCTGGTGCAAACCATCGATTACGATATTTGCTTTGCCCAAAACCTTTGGAGAGCCAATTCCGACGCAACGCATCTTACCTGCTAAAGCGGCTTCAACACCTGCCTCGGCATCTTCAAAAACAACACATTCTTCCGGTTCAACATTTAGGGCATCGGCTCCTTTAAGAAAGACTTCTGGATCTGGTTTGGCTTCAGATACTTTTGTACCATCAATGATGGCTTCAAATAAGTGTGTCAATTCGAGGCGCTCTAAAATGGTCATGGCATTTTTGCTAGCCGAACCTAGAGCGATTCTAATGTTTTTAGCCTTTAGTTCTTTCAGGAAACTTTCTGCTCCGTCTAAAATCTCGTCAGGCTTCATCTCCAAAATGTAAGTACGATAGTTCTCGTTCTTTTTCTCTGCGAGTCGTTTCTTTTCTTCATCGCTTAGTGTTACTCCACCAATTTCGAGAAGTATATTTAAGGATGCCATGCGGCTTACTCCTTTTAATCGTTCGTTGTCTAATTCAGTGAAATCAAAGCCCAACTCATTAGCTAATGCTTTCCAGGCGATGTAATGATACTTTGCCGTGTCAACTATAACCCCGTCTAAATCAAACAAACATGCTTTAATTTGTCCCATGCTAAATTATTCGTTAATTGCTTTACTATTGGTATTAATAAACGATACGGATATGGCACCAAGTACCATTATAATGCCGGCCATTACTAATACATAAATACCTTGACCGCCAAAAAAGTTTCGTAGAATTGGTCCGCCGAATATTCCACTAAGAATCTGGGGAACAACTACTGTTAGGTTGAATAATCCCATATATATGCCAATTCGTTTAGCAGGGATTACACTTGATAAAATCATGTATGGCATTGCCAGAATACCTGCCCACGCTATACCAATTCCAACAAATGAAAATAGAAGCATGTATTGGTTGTCGAAGAATAAAGTTGATATGTAACCTAATCCTCCAATTAATAAAGCACCACTGTAAACTGTTTTTCTATTTGTTAGAGAAATTAGTTTTGGCATCACAATGGAGAATAATGCTGCAACCAAACTATAAACGGCAAAGCAAATTCCAACCCAATTACCCGCTTCATCAAAGGCAGCTCGGAATGATTTGTCCGCTTCGTTATTAGCGTCAAAATCAATTGGGACTCCAAAATAATGTTGGGATATTGCAGTTGTAGAATACACCCATAATAAGAATAATGGAAACCAAGAGAACATCTGAACAATGGAAAGTTGCTTCATTGTTTTTGGCATGTTCAGAAGTAATTTCCAAAAGCTCTCTTTCTGTGCCTTATCTTCTTCAGTAATGTTTTTATAAGCCTCAAATTCTTCAGGAGGATATTCTTTCGTTTTAAAAACGGTTACCAAAACACTTATTAATAATAAGGCACCTCCGATATAGAATGACCATATGACAGACGGGGCAACTTTACCAGTGTCTGCTTCATTGGCAATGCCTGCAGCGGTTAAAATAAACGGTAAGGCAGAACCAATGACAGCTCCTACATTAATTAAAAAACTTTGTACAGAATAACCAACATTACGTTGTTCTTCAGGTGTCATGTCGGCAACTAATGCTCTAAAAGGCTGGAAGGTAACATTAAACGAACCATCCATTAGGGCTAGCATTACAACACCAAACATTAAGGCTCCAGCACCGCCTGCTTTCATCACGAGTGGGGCATTGGGCATAAAAAACATGGCAATCATCGATACAATAGCTCCACCAAGTATATAAGGTGAACGCCGTCCAATGCGTGTCCATGTTTTGTCACTGGCAGCACCAACAATAGGTTGAACCATAAGTCCCATAATAGGAGCTACCAACCAAAAGAAAGATAGTGAATGCGGATCTGCACCCAGACTTGTTAGTATTCTACTTGCATTTGCATTCTGCAATGCGAAACCAAATTGCACACCTAGAAAACCGAAGCTGAGGTTCCAGATTTGCCAAAAAGAAAGACGAGGCATTTTTTTCATACAAACAAATTTTAATTAAGTATGTATGTAAAAATACTTTACTATATGAAACCTTCAATAAAGTGTCAAATTGTAAGCATAGCATATTTACAAATACTCATAAAATCAATAGGTAAGACAAAACATTACTTAGCTTGACATAGCTAGTAAAGGTATTAACAGGTAAGTCACAATTCACATAAATCCATTACAAATATAAGTTTTAATTCAATAAAAGGCTTGGTAAGGGAGTTGCGGTGCAGAGTTGTAAGTGTGCTGAAATATAGTGTAGTGTATATTGCAAACGTTTGCGGAATATATTAAGTAATTGTTAATTTTATTTAAAAAAATATTAGCAGCAATTTCGCAAACGTTTGCGATAAGTAATCAATTGTTCCTGGCTTAGGGTGAATGTTAGTAAATTGAAAGGTTTATTTATAAGTAAAATCAATACCATACTGAGAAGAAGTACGTTCAACCAATTCGGGCGTGAATATCTTGGTTTCAAACTCATCATCTTCAACAGTTTCTTCTATATGACCTATTAATAGACGCATGGCGGCTTGTCCAATATCGTAGCCCTTTTGTTCTACTGTGGTTAATGGGGGGTAGGCAATGTTAGCATTTGGTCCATCTCCAAAGCCGACTACTGCAATGTCTTTAGGGATTTTATATCCGTTGCGTTGTAAAACTTGCATTACGGCAATAGCTGTACTGTCATTTACGGCAAAAATACCGTCAATTTCAGAGGCGAGACGTATTACGTCATCTGCTTTGGCGAATACAGCTTCTCGCGTATCGCATTTTAATATTAAGCGTTCTTCACATTCAAGTTTGCTTTCTTTAAGGGCACTATAATAACCTTCCTTTCTGTTTTTACCTATTAATAAGTGTTGTGGTGCAGCCAGGTGCATTATTTTCTTACAACCTTGATTGATTAAATGTCGTGTTGCGATACGGGCTCCTTCGAAATCATCAGCTATAACCCTGTCAGTAGAGAGTGCCTCACATATGCGATCGAAGAAAACAATAGGAATTCCATTCTCTTTTACATTATTAAAATGCGTAAACTCATGGGTGTTTTTACTCATCGAAACAAGAATGCCGTCTACTCGATTGTCAATTAATGCTTGTAGATCAATGACTTCTCTTTGGTAGTTTTCATTTGTCTGGCAAATGATAGCATTATAACCTCTGCCGTAGGCAACATCTTCAATGCCACTAATAACTGTTGAAAAAAAGTGGTGTACAATTTCAGGTATCACAATTCCAATGGTATTTGTTTTGCTACTCCTTAGGCTTAATGCCAATGCATTGGGACGATAATTAACTTTCTCTGCGAAGGTTTTAACCAAATTTTTGGTTTTAGGGCTAATATCTGGATGGTCTTTCAATGCTCTTGAAACCGTAGATGGTGAAATGCCTAATACGCGTGCTATGTCCTTAATTGTTATTGGATGTGATTTCATTTGACTGAATTTTCATATTACGGGCATATTGATCTCACAAAGGGGCTTACTATACTCGTTTCATACGAGGTGTTTTATCGTGCCATTTTAGTGATCAAAATCTATTGTAATGCCCAGATAATAGATAAATATACTAAAAAAGCCTGCGTTTAAAGCAAGTTTTGCGAATAAAGTTGTTGCGAAAATAGCATAAGTGAAATAGTGAAAACTGAAAAAAATGAAGGGTTTAAATTATTTACAGGATGATGAAAGTTGTAGGAGATACTTGAAGGGTTGTTGTGTAATTAGATTGGTTATGAGTAATTAAGCATGTGATCATACTGCTGTTTTAACTAGATTATGGTACGTAATTGAGTGTGTTGCAAAAAATAAAAACATGTTATACAACATGTTTATTTTTCGCAATCGGAACCGCAAACGACACCGCAATCGTTTGCGGTAAATTTTCTGCAAACAAGTGTTCGTGTCTGTTAAAAAGTGTTTACATTTTTGACAATTATATCTATGTTTGTACCATCAGTTAGGTAAAAATAA
The DNA here is from genome assembly GCA_025499625.1 of Carboxylicivirga fragile. Lineage (GTDB taxonomy): Bacteria > Bacteroidota > Bacteroidia > Bacteroidales > Marinilabiliaceae > Carboxylicivirga > Carboxylicivirga fragile. The sequence goes on from JAFMVD010000065.1 coordinate 17,684, forward strand.
ACACAGGCTTAAAGGTATTAGCAGTATCACATTCCACAGAAATCCACAAATCCTTAAGCGGATAACGATTGTTTATTTTAATAATTAAGAAAATCTATGTTTTATGAAAAAACAGTGTAATTTATTTAAGTTACTGTTTCTTTTTCTTGCAATGTTCAGTTTTCTGAATGTACATGCACAGGAAATGGCTGTTACTGGTGTTGTAACAGATGCAACAGATGGAATGCCTTTACCAGGTGTTACCGTTGCGGTTAAAGGCACAACAAATGGTACCATTACCACACCGGATGGAAGATATACTTTAAATTTGGAGAGTGGCGAAACACTTGTATTCTCATTTATTGGTTATAAATCCCAAGAAATTCTTGCAACAAGTAGTTCAATAAACATTGCTCTTGAAGAGGATGTAATTGGTATGGAGGAAGTTGTTGTAATTGGATATGGTACGGTGAAAAAAGAAGATGCAACAGGGTCACTAATTGCTGTAAAAGCTGATGATTTTAATCAAGGTGCGATCGCTTCTCCTCAGGACCTTATTGTTGGAAAAACCTCGGGTGTGCAGATCACATCTAGTGGAGGTGCTCCTGGCGCAGGCTCAACAATTCGAATTCGCGGTGGAGCTTCTTTGTCAGCGAATAATGAACCTCTTTTTGTTATTGATGGAGTACCTGTGTCATCTGATGGAATTAATGGTATTGCTAATCCATTGGCAACAATAAATCCTGATGATATTGAGACTTTTACAGTATTAAAGGATGCATCAGCAACTGCTATTTATGGTTCGCGAGCATCCAATGGTGTAATTATTGTTACCACTAAGAAAGGGGCTAAAGGTCAGCCTTTATCAGTCAATTATTCTGGTAAATTTTCAGTTGGAGCAACGAATAATAGAGTGGATGTTTATGGGGCAAGTGAGTATAGAGACTTGGTTAATAAATTATATGGACCAGATTCTAATAATCCAACACCAGATGCCATTGCAGCAATGGGCGAAGCAAGTACAGATTGGCAAGATGAAATTTATCAGACAGCATTTGGTCAAGATCATAACATTAGCTTACAAGGTGGATTGGATTTCTTACCTTATCGCTTTTCTTATGGTTATAATAACCAAGATGGTGTTTTGAAAACGTCTAACATTGAAAGACATGCATTGAGTTTAAATCTTAATCCAACTTTCTTAGATAATCATTTAAAAACTGCTCTTAATGTAAAAACTACTTTTGTTAAGAATTCATTTGCTAACGAAGGAGCTATTGGTGCAGCCGTAGGTATGGATCCTACTCAACCAGTTAGAAATGTTTATGAACATCCAAATGGAGAACAATGGGGTGGATATTGGGAATGGATTGACGCAGCAACTGGTTTGCCACAGGCTTTTGCGCCAAGAAACCCGCTTGGTTTACTAGAGCAGCAAACTGATAAATCGGATGTTCAACGTTCAATTGTAAACTTAAGTTTGGACTATAAGTTTCATTTCCTACCTGAAATGAGCGCTGTTGTAAACTTTGGGCTCGATCACTCAGATAGTGATGGTAGTCGTGTTGTATCGCCAGATGCAGCCTCGGAATATGAGAACGAAGATATTAGAGGTATCAAAACGATGTATGAGCAGGAAAAAACAAACAAAGTATTGGATATGTATCTAAAATACCAAAAGACTATTGGTATCCATACTTTTGATGTAATGGGAGGTTACTCTTGGCAACACTTCAAAAATGAAGGATATAACTTCGAGAATGATTATTATAATTATCGTGACCCTGCTACTACAGACCGACCGTTTGCTGGTGAAAATTACCTGATTTCATATTACGGGAGGTTTAATTATACTTTAAATGATAAGTATTTAGTAACTGGTACAATTCGTCGTGATGGAACATCGAGATTTGCAGAAGGCAATCGATGGGGTACTTTCCCTGCATTTGCTTTCGCATGGAAAATGAAAGAAGAATCATTTTTAAAAGACGTAGATGTTGTATCTGATTTAAAGTTACGTTTTGGTTGGGGGATTACAGGTCAGCAAGATGTCACAGGTAATGATTATGTTGGTTATGGAACCTATACTTTGTCTGACAATGGTGCAATGTATATCATTGGTGATCAGTGGTATAATACTTATAGGCCAAATGCGTACAACCCTGATTTAAAATGGGAAGAGACAACAAGTACAAATGTTGGAGTTGATTTTGCATTATTCAATAGCCGATTAAGTGGTTCTGTTGATTATTATTATCGAGAAACAACTGATCTTCTTAATATGATTACGGTTGCTGCAGGTACTTCTTTATCTGACCGTGTTGTTTCTAATGTAGGTAGCCTTGAGAATCAAGGTGTAGAAGTAAACTTATTAGGTAGAATTATTTCTAAGCAAGATTTTTACTGGGAACTTGGAGGTAACCTAACTTACAATAGAAATGAAATTACAAAGTTAACTGCTGTTGATGATCCAAATTACGTTGGTGTACCTTCAGGAGATTTAGGTTCAGGTAATTTTATTCAGATGAACTCTGTTGGTAAAGCTGTTAATAGTTTCTACGTTTACGAGCAGGTTTATGATCAGGCTGGTAGCCCTTTAGAAGGAGTGTATGTTGATCAGAACGGTGATGGAGTGATCAACTCTGATGACCGTATCTACTATGGTGACTCTACGCCAGACTACCTTATCGGTATTAATTCAACCTTACGTTATAAAAATTGGGATTTTAGTCTAAGTGGAAGATTTCAATTAGGTGCTCAGATTTACAATGGTATTGCAAGTGGTGGAGCTAATCATGACAATGTTTATAACGCAACAACAGGTTCGTTATCAAATAAATTGAGAGCTGGTTCCGAAACAAACTTCTTATATTCTGATGAACAAAGAGATTTTTCTTCACATTGGATTGAGAATGCTGACTTCTTTAGATTAGATAATTTATCAGTTGGTTATAGTTTTGACTCTGTATTTGGTCTTGAAGGTTCAAATTTACGATTGTCTTTAACGGGGCAAAATCTATGGCTAGTGTCCGATTATTCAGGTCTTGATCCAGAGGTGTTCAACGGTATTGATAATAATATCTACCCTAGACCTACAACAATCATGTTTGGTGTTAATTTTGGATTCTAAAAAAGTAAGAAAATGAAAAAGATATTTGTATATATATTCCTTCTGGCAGGCATTTTTACTGCTTGTGAGGATGATTTAAATGTGAAGCCAATAGACCCAAATTTGGTATTTGGTGATGAGGTGTACTCAACGCTTGAAGGCTATAAGCAAGTTTTAGCTAAAATTTATGGTAGCTATAATGTTTCTGGTCAGTATGGTGATGATAACGAGAGTGATTTATCAACAATTGAGGATGGTGGTATGTCTGCGTACCTTCGTAATTATTGGAATTTCCAGACTTTACCAACTGGAGAAGCAATGAATGCATGGAACGATGGTGGTTTAGTGGCGATTCAAAACGGTGTTTGGTCAGCTGATAACCAATTTGTTGCAGGTATGTTTTATCGCCTTTATTATATGATCTCATTAACCAATGAGTTCTTAAGAGAATCTTCAGGTGGTTCTGTTGTTGATGCTAATCCAGAAGCGATTAAGCAGATGAGAGCTGAGGCAAAACTAGTAAGAGCAATTGCCTACTATCATGGAATTGATTTGTTTGGAAAAATGGCCATTATTGAGGAAAACTCAAGTGAGGCTTATCCTACACCAACTCCAAGGCCTGAGTTGTTTAGCTGGATAGTATCTCAGTTAGAAGATGAGATTATTCCTGATTTACCAGCAGCTGCAACTGCTAGTTATGGACAAATGGATGCTGGAACAGCTTATATGGTGCTTGCCAAAATGTATATCAATGCTGTAAACTTTTCTGGAGTAGAAAATCCCGTACAGGGAAAGTCGAGTTATGATGAGGTTGTGAAGTATACAGAAATGGTGAATGCAGCTTATTCGTTGGAATCAAATTATCGTAAATTGTTTTCTACTGATAATGATGCTGCTGAAGGGATTATTTTTGGGTTAGCTTTAGATGCTTCTAAGACACAAGGTTTTTCGGCTTCACAGTATATTATGTCTGCTGGAACAAATGGTGCACTAAGTAATCATGTTGGCATTCCTTCAAGTGCTTGGGGCGGTAACCATGCAACTCGATCTGTTTATGATAAGTTTACAATGCGTCCAGGTGGTGATGTACGTGGAGCAACTCAAAATATTGAAGAAACGCTTGATCACACTACTACTATGGTAATTAATGCTGGCCTAGATATGGATAACCCATTGGATTATACGCAAGGTGTTAATGTTACTAAGTTTAAAAACAGAACTAGTGCTGGTGCTGATGGTTCTGATCCTTATTTTGTTGATACAGATTTTCCTATGTTTAGATTGGCAGATTCATATTTAATGTATGCAGAAGCAGTAGTTAGAGGGGGAAATGGAACTATGGCAAAAGCTGTTGAGTACGTTAATGATGTTATTGAGAGAGGTTATGGAGATGATAATAATAATATCATTGAAGCAGAATTAACCCTTGATTTTCTTTTAGAGGAAAGAGGGCGCGAGTTCTATTGGGAAGGTTATCGTCGTCAGGATTTAATTCGCTTTGGTAAATTTACTTCGGGTGATTATTTGTGGCAGTGGAAAGGTGGTGTTCAAGATGGGCGTGCATTAGATGCTCATAGAAATGTTTACCCAATACCATCTTCTGAATTGGCTGCTAATCCGAACGCAGAGCAAAATGATAATTATTAATATCTAATGAAAGGAACTATGAAATCATTAAATAAAATATTCTTGTTTTTTGCAATCAGTATGATGGTTGTTTCATCCTGCTCAGAAGATAAGGAGTATGCAAAAATTATGAATCCGGATGAGGTTGATGCTCCATCTGTAACAGCCCCTTCTGAAGGTGAAGAATTTGTTTTGTCATTAGATGACAAAGATGAGTTAGCTATGATAATTCGTTGGGATAAATCAGATTTTGGTATTGATATTAAGATGGATTTTTCTGTTGATATTGATGTGAAAGATGGTGATTTTACAATGCCAATTAATCTTGCGTTGACTACAAGTGATTCATTAGCTTTAACTCAAGAAGAATTGAATAAAAAGCTTCTTGAATTAGGCTTATCACCGGGTCAAAGTGCAGATTTTGATATTAGAGTTAAGTCAACTGTAAATTATCAAATAGAAGATAAAATAAGTGAAATTGTTACAGTTAGTGGTACTCCTTACTCAACGATTTTCCCATCAATTTACATGATTGGAGCTGGAGTTGGTGGCTGGGATCCCGCTTTGGCTGTTGAAGTTGCAGCTACTGAAGAGCCTAAGAAATATTATACCAAAGCGTATTTTATTGCTGAAGGAGATGCTAATTTTAGATTCTTCACAAATCCTGATTGGGGTTCTACATTGGGTGGATGGGATGTTTTCCCGAACTATCCAATAGAGTTCTTACAACCTAAGGAAGGTGATGGAGATCCAAATTTTGAATTTATTGGGACAACAGGTTGGTATGAATTGTGGGTAGATGAAGGTACTGGTACCATTCAGATGAAAGCGACAACAGAACCTTGGTTATACCTAACAGGTGATGCGACTCATGGTTGGGGATGGGATGATCCAACGAAAATCAAATGGGTTGGTCACGAAATCTGGGAAGGTGACGTTACTTTTAATAAGGATGGATATTTCCGACTGTTTGAACAAGCTGATTGGGGTCCTGTTGGATATGGTCATGATATTATAACAACATATAATGAGACTTATATTATAATTGCTGAAGGGCATGGAGATCCAAACTGGCAATTTATTGCTAGTACAGGTAGTTATCATGTGCTTGTTAATAAGCGTACAGGGACATTCTCTATTACTGCTAATTAATAGTTCGAGTAATATGTAATCAAATAGAAAGCCGCCCATTGTGGCGGCTTCTTTGTAATAATGTCATTTGTATAATGAAAAAATTGCTTACTTATTTTTTTCTTTCTATTTGTGTTCTAATGAAGCCTTCTTCCCAAGTTCTCTTACAAGGCTTTTATTGGGATGTGCCAGTAGATGCTGAAAATAAATCTGGACATTGGTATGATCATTTAAGTGAGAAAGTTGATTATTTAAACGAAATTGGTATTACCGGTATCTGGTGTCCGCCGCCTTCAAAAGGAAACTGGGGTATCTACGATATGGGATACGGCATCTACGATCATTATGATTTGGGTGAGATAAATCAGAATGGAACTGTAAGTACTCGCTTTGGTACCAGAGATCAACTCAATGGATTAATTAATACTGCACATAAAAACGATATAGAGGTGTATGCTGATGTGGTGTTAAATCATATGTATTCGTTTCAGAACAAAGATCTTGAGCCTAATCCAGTTTTAAAAAGTTATTTCAATACAAGAACAAAAGCACAAAGCGGTTATCCTGTTAATGAGGTCAAGTATCTGGTGGATGTACAAGCCAATCAAACCATAAAAATTCACATATCTAATCCATCAAATTATGATACGAAGAGTTTTTATCGCTTAAAGATTGATAAGCAAGCCAGCATGGAAAATGCGACTAAGAAATTTCATCCTATAACCAATAATAATAGTCCATTTGGATATTGGGAAGGTCGAGTTGATGAAGAGCTTATTATCACGTATAAGGTTTATCAGGAGGAGTTTGAGGAAATATGGCTGCAACTAGAAGTGTTGAACGAAGATATGCAATGGGGTGATCAAACAAGTGGATTGTGTATTTCCGAAATAACAGATTATAATGGTAATTCTTTAGATTGGTCAGTTTGTACTTATACAGGTATTAAGCCCCTTTCTAATCAAATATCATGGAATTATAAAAGCTTCCATCCTTCCACGTTTAATGCTTACCTGCAAAACTATCCCGATACGGGAGGAATCGTTGAGAATTCTAAACTCTTTGGACATGACTTTGACCACGATAATGAGCAAGTTCAGAAACAATTAATTGAATGGGGAAATTGGCTAATGAACGATGTGGGATACGACGGTGCACGTCTCGATTTTGTGAATGGTATTAAGCCAGGATTTATTAATCAGTGGGGACATGAGGTGATTTCAGATAGTACCTTTTGTGTTGCTGAGTTTTTTACAAATTCTAAAGAACAAATTATTGAATGGAACAAGGCTATTAATAAAGGCTTAAGTACTCAAATAAAATCCTTTGACTTCCCATTAAAGAAGTTATTAACTGAAATGGCAAATGGTAAAGGTGCCGATTTTGATATGACAAGGCTTGTTGGTGCTAGTCTTGGTGCTGATTTGCCCATTGATAATGTTGTTAGTTTTGTTGAAAATCATGATACGGGTAAGGAGCATGATAAGTGGATTACAAAAGATTGGCACATGGCTTATTCGTACATTTTATTTGCTGAACCAACACCTTGTGTTTTTTATTCGCACTTATTCCCTACTACACAATATGATTATCACACAAAAACAGATTCGGTAAAATGTGACGATACTCTGCCAGAGTTAATTGAACGCGCCTTAAAAGTACGGAATGTACTAAATGGCAAGGAAGTTGTTATGTCATCGCTTTGTGATGCTAATACATATGTATCGCACCGAAAGGGCGAACACAATTATAATGGTGGTTTTTTGGTGATAAATAACAATGAAAATAACACGCAATCTATAATTGATTTAAGTGATTGCGGTTTTAATATAGAAGAGGTTGATTTTATAGATGCCTTGCATCCTGATCGAAAGCTAAAGGCTGTTAATCAGTTGCTGTATACTAACAATTTACCTCGTAATGCATCCATTTGGATGACAGTGTCAGATTATAAGAAAATATTTAAATAGATATGTTATGGTGAAAAATTACTTTTTGGCATTACTTCTTTTATTCGTCCATCAGTATTTTGCTGGACAGGTAGTTAGTTCCAACCCTGCAATACCTTTGGAAACCGAGTCGGTTGTAATTACTTTTTACGCTGATAAAGGGAATATGGGTTTAAAAGACTATACGGGAGATGTATATGCACATACAGGTGTGATTACAGATAAAAGTACAGGTAGTAGCGATTGGAAATATGCACCTACATGGGGAGATAATGATGCCAAATACAAATTAGTTAGAACAGGAACTAACTCCTATCAATTAACAATTTCAGATAATATTAGATCGTATTATGGAGTTGCTGAGGGCGAAGTGATTGAAAAGATGGCATTTGTGTTTAGGAGTGCTGATAATAGCCGTGAAGGAAAAGATGAGGGCAATAAAGATATATTTGTTGATGTGAGTGATGGAGCAATGTCTCTCACCATTTCTGCTCCTCAAGATCGTAGTTTTCATGATAAAGGATCGAGTGTAGCTGTAGAAGTTAATTCTATACAAAGCACTAGCTTGAAGTTATTTGTAAATGGTGTTGAAGAAGTAAGTACTGCAAATACAGAAATTAATTACACATTGGCTAACCTAAATTTGGATAAGTATGAGTTAAAGGCTGTTGCAAGTAACGGAACTGACGAGATAGAAACCATTACGACTATTTTTGTTAAAGCAGATGTGATAATAGAAGATAGGCCTTTGGGTTTAAAGAGAGGGGTTAATTTACATGATGCTAATTCAGCAACGGTTTTATTATATGCTCCATATAAATCCTATGTTTATTTAATGGGAGACTTCAATAACTGGGAGCCTACTCAATCAAGTATGATGAAACGAGATGGAGACTATTTCTGGTTGAGACTGGAAGGACTTGCAGCTGACACCGAATATGCTTACCAGTTTTGGATGGATGGCAATTTAAAAATTGCTGACCCATACACAAATAAAGTTTTAGATCCGTGGAATGATAAGTATATACCGGAAGAGGTTTATCCAAACCTAAAAGCTTATCCTGAAGGTTTAACCGATAATATTGTAAGTGTATTTAATACGAATGCCGAGAGTTTTAGTTGGGACGCTCATGATTATGTGGCACCGAAAGCCGATGATTTGGTTATTTATGAGATTCTAATACGTGATTTTACCGCTAATAAAGACATAAAAACAATAACGGATACGCTAAGTTATTTAAAACGTTTGGGTATTAATGCTATTGAATTAATGCCTTTTAATGAATTTGAAGGTAACGATAGCTGGGGCTATAATCCGTCATTTTATTTTGCTACTGATAAAGCGTATGGTACAGAAAACGACTACAAGACTTTTATAAATGAGTGTCATAAAAATGGTATAGCAGTAATTATGGATTTGGTGTTAAATCATTCATACAATCAATCACCCCTAGCTCAAATGTATTGGGAAGGCGGCAAGCCATCTGCGATTAATCCATGGTACAATCGAGAGCATAATATGGAAGAGTCTGCAGCTCAATGGGGCAATGATTTCAACCATGAAAGCTCACATACGGAGGAGCTCGTTGATAGTATTTGCTCCTATTGGATGAGTGAATATAAAATTGACGGTTTTCGCTTCGACTTTACTAAAGGATTTACGAATACATCCTATCCAGCTGGGGATTGGGCGAGTGCAAAAGATAATAGCCGTATCACTATCCTTAAACGAATGGCTGATGAGATTTGGAAAATTAATCCTGAAACTTATGTCATATTTGAGCATTTATCAGATAATGATGAGGAGACTATTTTGGCTGATCATGGTATTATGCTTTGGGGAAATGCAAATCATAATTACAATGAAGCAACCATGGGTTATAATGAAAATGGAAAGTCCGATTTATCCTGGACTTCATACATTGAAAGAGGTTGGAGCAATTCAAACTTGATAAGTTACATGGAAAGCCATGACGAAGAACGCTTGATGTATCGGAATTACCAGTATGGAAATATTGAAGGGCAACATAATACAAAGAACAAGAAAACAGCTTTAAAAAGAATGGAAGCAGCTGCTGCAATATTCTTTTCTACTCCCGGACCAAAAATGGTTTGGCAATTTGGTGAATTAGGTTTCGATATGAGTATTAATCGTTGCGAAGATGGAAGTGTTGATGATGGCTGTAGATTATCGAAAAAGCCCCCTGTATGGCAATATAAAGACGAAGAGGAGCGTCAGCATTTGTATGATGTTTATCAACGCTTAATTGAAATGAAAACTCAGGAAGAAGTTTTCACAACAGCTGACTTTGTTATGGATGTAACAGGTGCTGTTAAAAAAGTGGCCTTAAATTTATCTGGTTCAGATGTTAGGACGGTTGCAAATTTTGATATGGAATCAAGGCAAGTGTCGCCTGATTTTAGTGCAACAGGCTGGTGGTATAATGTTATAGCTGGTGATAGTTTATACGTGCAGGATGTTGATATGCAAATTAATTATCAGCCTGGCACCTATGCCATTTATAGTCAGAAGAAGTTAACTGGTTTTGATCCTCACACCAGTGTGGAAGATGAATTGAAAGAGAGTAACTTAAAAGTTTACCCTAATCCATTTACCAATGTATTGACGATTGAGACGGAGATGCCAGGAGTAAAGATAATCGAGGTATTTGCTTTAACAGGTAATCGATTACGAACTTTTGAAATGACGAGTAATACTAAATTAATACACTTAGGTGACTTACCTATAGGGAACTATATTATACGAGTAAGTACTAGTGAGATGGTAAAGTATATTAAACTTTTAAAGCAATAATCGGGGTAGGTGCTCCTACATAAAGAGGGCGTCCAAAAAGTATTTTTGTGAACAAGCAAATTTACAGTTTGTTGTTTTACTTTCGTTTTACCCCTCCAAACCTCCCCTAAAGTGGAGGCTTAAGTCCCCTTCAGGGGATTTAGGGGTAGTAAAAAAGGATATTTGATTA
>JAFMVD010000066.1 GCA_025499625.1 Carboxylicivirga fragile
TATCCTTTTTTACTACCCCTAAATCCCCTGAAGGGGACTTAAGCCTCCACTTTAGGGGAGGTTTGGAGGGGTAAAACGAAAGTAAAATAACAAACGGTAAGTTTGCTTGTTCACAAAAATACTTTTTGGACACCCTCAATTTTTGTTGACACCGTAATTAAGCACTTCATTCACGAAAATTACCGTTTCATGTCATTCGTCATTTATAGATGGAATTGACTTACTACTTTCGCAGGCCTAATTCCCAAGTAGTTTAAATATGTCAATTGAATATTATCAAATCAGCGACAGACAGGTTTTTGAAAATCTTCTTGATCTGGAAAATATTGAGCATTTAAGTTTTCATTATAAAGACGAGAACGCAATCGTTTTGAAAGGCTCCGAAGTATCAAGTTCTGTCTTATTTCAACTTCGGCAGACAGATTTTCTTTTTGTTGTAGCTAATTTTATTGGTGGCCATTGTGTTGTTCAATACCATTCTGTAAGTCCTTTCATTAAGGAACGTATTAGTCAACTTGAATTAATTCGTTCTTGATATGAAATTATTAGAAAAGAGCATGAAATCCAAGTTCATTCATCCCGTATTTGTAGTTTATAAATTATTGGTATTCGTATTTATTTTTCTTGTTAGTAGTCCTGCAGCTACTCAGCCTGCTGAATTAAAGAGCTTGTGGGATATTAAAAAAGGAAACGAGAAAAGTGATGTGCGAAAAGCTGATTATTTAAATATAACTGAGGAAGAGCTATTCGAATATTTTGATGCCTTACCGAGCTTCGGTATGTTTCATGATAACTATTTTATTACTGGTATGCCAACTAACAAAGTTGTGAATGATAATACGGCTGATGCGAAATTTCAGATCAGTATAAGTCAGCGCTTGACAAAGTCCATACTACCCTTTAATTCAACGCTTCTTTTAACTTATTCTCAGAAATCATTTTGGGATATTTATAAAGATTCATCTCCTTTCGCAGAGAATAATTACAATCCTGGTTTAACATTGGTGCGACCAATATTGCGCAACAATCAATTACGTGGAGTAGGAGTTATTGCTTTCGAGCACGAGTCGAATGGTTTAGATTCAATAAGCTCGCGCAGTTGGAATTATTTCGTGGTATCTGGTGTCTATTTTTATAATGCTAATATTTCGGTGCAGGGTAAGTTATGGGCTGGTTGGTTAGGAGATGAAAACAAGGATTTATTAAAATACCGTGGGCATGGTTTGCTAGCCTTAAATTACCGAGGTAGTAACGATCGTTTTTGGGCATCCGCAATAATTAATCCAACCGAGAAGTTTAAATCTATAAATACAACGATTGAACTTAATTACCGGCCAAGTAATAAAGCTAATCAGTACTTGTTTTTGCAATGGTATAATGGCTACGGTGAAAGTTTAATTGATTACAATCAGTATACATCAATGGTGCGTGTAGGCATTTGTATTAAACCATCTATGCGCAACTTTTATTAAAATATCCCTTGCTACCTGTTCCCCAAAAAGCAAGTAGCATATCCCTGATAAGCTTCATTCTACCCCGAATGGAGCTTGTCTTTTTTTAAGAATACTTACTCTGCTGGAATTATCATTTTTTTTAAACTTTAATAATGTCGTTTCAAACGTCAATTTTTCCACTTCCTACAATTGCCAACAATATAAATACGCATGTCTTCTATTTTTACAATCGATTAATGAAATAAAAAAACCAATTCAGTGATGAAAAAACAATTGTTGAACATGTTGACCATAGTAAGCTTAGTGACTATTGTAACTAGCTGTGGTAATTCAACAACAGAAATAGCTAAGCCAAACCGATTTGTGAAAGTGGTGCAATTAGAAAATGCAAACGGCAATAAGCAAGTTGAATTTAATGGGGAACTAAAGGAGAAAAGCGATGTGAATGTTGCTTTCCGTGTAGGTGGACAGATTCTTGAGCTACTTGTGGATGAAGGAGATTATGTGAAGGAAGGGCAAGTGATAGCGCAAATAGATAAGCGCGATTATAATATTCAATTACAATCAGCAAAAGCACAGTATAAGCAAATTGATGGTGAATATAAGAGATACAAAGAACTTTATTCGCAGAAGAAATTGCCTGCTAATACACTTGAGAAGTTAGAGGCTGGATATTTGTCGGCAAAAAGTGGCTACGAAGCTGCACAAAATGCCTTGGCGGATACGGAACTTAAGGCTCCTTTTTCTGGATATGTTTATAAACGTCATATCCATAAATTTGAAAATGTAGGCCCAGGTTTGCCAATTATCTCGTTGCTTGATGTGAGTCAGCTTGAGGTACATTTTAGCTTATCCGAAAGCCAGGTGGCCTTGGTTAAGAACTTCGAAACCATTACCTGTGATGTTTCCAATGCGGGCATTTCTGAAGTAGAAGCGAAATTGTTATCCGTTAATGAAAAGTCGAATGGAAATGATATGTTTGATGTGCGCCTATTAATTGATAATGCGAACAATACTTCATTGAAGCCTGGTATGTCAGTTAAAGTAAAAGTTCAGATGCCGAAGGTTAATCAAAGCTATGCCATGGTTCCTGTGGAAGCTGTCTTTTATCGAGATAATGCGGCCTATGTTTGGATTTATGACACAGAAAAATCCAACGTTAGTAAACAACAAGTTAAGGTTAAGGTTTTTGCAAATAGTGGTATGTTGGGTGTTGAAAGTGGTTTGTCAGGTAACGAACAAGTAGTAACTGCTGGTGTAAATAGCCTTACCGAAAAGCAGCAAGTACGCGTTTTATAAAGTAAATATTCTAAATCATCATTTGTGCGAATAGGTACTCTTTAACGAAGGGCGTCCTGTGTTGATATGCACCTTTGCCATTAATATATAAGTAATGTTAGAAAAGATATTAAATCAAAAAGCTTTCTTAACTTTTTTCTTTATTGCCCTGATATTTGGAGGAGTTTACTCTTTCAACGGAATGGGTAAATTGGAAGATCCTGAGATACCGGTTAAGGCAGCTGTTGTTATCACACCATACCTTGGAGCTTCGGCCGAGGAAGTTGAAAAGGAAGTGACTGATGTACTTGAGAAAGCTATTCAGCGTTTGGAAAACGTTGATTACGTGGAGTCACGTTCTATCGCCGGAATGTCGGAGATAACCATCAATATACAAACACACGTTACAACACAAGAATTGCCCCAGTTATGGGATCACTTGCGCCGTAAGATAAACGATGTTAAAGGTGATTTGCCTCAGGGAGCAATGGATCCAATCATAAATGATGATTTTGGTGATGTGTCAGGAATATTCTTGGCTGTTAGTAACGATGGATACAGCTATTCTGAGTTTCAGGATTATGTTGACTTCATCAAACAAGAAGTATTATTGATTGATGGTGTTAAGCGAATTGACGTATTTGGTAAGCAGAATGAAGTGATCAACATTAGCTTCGATAATGAATATTTTGCATCACTGGGAATTAATCCGATGATGATCTTTCAATTGTTCAATGACCAGGGAACAACAGTTAATCCAGGTTCTTTTAAATCAGGAAGCGAGCGCATTCGAATCGATATTGGAAATAAGTTTCAGGATCTGGATGAGATACGAAATTTTGAAGTTCGTTTGCCCAATGGCGGTCGATATCGCCTGGGTGAAATTGCACGAGTGGAACGTGGCTTTTATGAGCCTGTGATGCAGAAGTTGAAGTTCAATGGTCGCGAAGCAATAAGTTTGGCCATCTCAATGGAAAAAGGTGGCAATGTTATTGAACTGGGCGAAAATATTGAGAAACGTTTAATTGAGTTGCAAAGTGATTTGCCAGTTGGTATCGATTGTCACCCTATCTTCTATCAGCACGAAAAAGTGGATGAAGCCATAAGTGATTTTATGGTGAATTTATTGATGTCGGTATTGATTGTTATCGCGGTTCTTCTTGTTTTTATGGGAATGAAAGCCGGACTTTTAATTGCCAGTGGTTTGGTGTTTACCATTCTGGGTACCTTTATTGTGATGAGCGGAATGGATATAGAGTTGCACCGTGTATCTCTGGCTGCCATTATCATTGCTATGGGTATGTTGGTTGATAATGCCATTGTTGTAGCAGATGGTATCCTCATTGATCTAAAGAAGGGTATGTCGCGAAGTAAGGCTTTTGTGAATACCGCTAAAAAATCGGCCTTACCATTATTAGCCGCAACAGTTGTTGCCATATTGGCTTTTATGCCACTTGGTTTTAATAGTACAATGGCTGGTGAGTTTTTGAAGTCGCTGTTTTTTGTATTGGCCATTTCCTTATTTGTGAGCTGGTTCTTGGCCATGGTGCAAACACCTTTTATGGCACAATACTTTTACCGTCAGAATACTGAAAAGGAAGAGGAGACGAACCCATATGGCGGTCGTTTTTATAAAGGATTTGAAAAAGTAATACGTTTCTCACTATGGCATAAATCTTTATTTACCATTCTTACGGTAGTTGTTATGGTGGGATCATTCATGTGTTTCGGTTTTATCAAACAGAATTTCTTCCCGGCTGCCAATTACGATCAGTTTATTCTTGAGTATCGTTTGCCAGAGGGATCGGATTTAGCTCAGGTTGAGGAAGACTTGGACGAAATACAAAACGAGTTATCAACGTGGGATAACATTAATTACATTGTTACTGGTTTAGGAAGTACGCCAGCACGTTATACCCTGCTGCGTCCAATGAATGGTCTAAGTCAGAATTATGGTGAGCTAATTATTTGTGTCAACGATAAAGAAAGATTAGCCGAAACCATAAATGGCTTACAAGATTATGTGGATCAGCATTATCCTCAATCTGATTCTCGCGCCAGAGAATACATTGCTGTGGGTGGTGAGTTTAAGATTGAAGCCAAATTTACGGGTAAGGATGACCGCGTATTAAAAGAATTGGCTGCTCAGGCAAAAGCAATAATGAATGATGAGCCAATGGCTCGCTTTGTTACTGATAACTGGAAAAATGAAGAGAAAGTGCTGAGCCCAGTTTATTCAAAGGTTAAGGCACGCGAACTCATGGTAAACCGTGTTGATGTGGCAAGAGCTTTAGCCATTGCATCGAGTGGTACGCCAGTTGGTGTGTTTTACGATGGCGAATATCAGCTGCCAGTTATGCTTAAATTGAATCAGTCGCTTGAAAAAGATATTGATCAGGTTAATTCAATTCCTGTTTGGGCGGGATTACCATCAAGCATTCCTTTGGCGCAATTGGTTGATTCGGTTGAGGTAAAGTGGTCGAATAGTCGGATAATGCGATATGATGGTCAACGTGCCATCAAAGCACAGTGTGACCCAATGCCTGGTTATTCTGGTGGTGAATTATATCCTTTCCTGAAAGATAAAATAGAGGCCATACCATTGCCTGATGGTTATGAACTGGAATGGTTAGGTGAAGTAAAAAGCAGTAGACAAGCGAATGAAGGTTTAATGCAGAATTTCCCATTGGCCGTACTATTAATGATCATCATCATTATCGGCTTGTTTAATAATTTCAAACAACCCATTATCATCTTCATGTTGGTGCCCTTGGCCTTTATTGGTGTTATCATGGGTTTTTTACTAACGGGAACCTACTTTACCTTCTTTGCAATGGTGGGTTCGCTTGGCTTGATGGGAATGATGATCAAAAATGCTGTTGTATTGCTTGATGAAATAAACTTGCAAATTGATGGAGGTAAGGATAGAATGAATGCCATCATTGATGCTACCATTTCGAGAGTACGCCCTGTAATGATGGCTTCATTAACTACTATACTTGGTATGTTGCCACTGTTGTGGGATAGAATGTTTGCGAGTATGGCAGTGGCCATTATGTTTGGTTTATTGGTTGGAACCGTTATTACCTTAATCATTGTTCCGGTGCTTTATGCCATGTTTTATAAAGTCAATACAAAGGCTTTACATGGCGAAGAAAAAGAAATAGAAAAATAATCGCATAAATGATTTGGGTTGATAGCTAATACTATTGTTGACCCATTTCACTATAAAACAATAAACTATGAAACGTTTATCATATATTTTAGGCTTAGGTCTTTTACTCGTTGTAAACTCTGTTTTCGCACAAGAATCAATCACGATTGCTAAGGCACGAGAAATGGCCTTGGAATATAATAAGACATTAAAGGTTGCTGATTTACAACGAATGGAAGCCGGTGCTAATCAAAAACAAGCTCGAACAGCTTATCTGCCAATGATTGATGCTAGCGGTACAGCCATGTTTCTGCCGCAGCTGGATAATGTAGAGATTCCAGGTTTTCATTTGCCAACGGCAGATAATAGTGGAAATATTACAGGCATGAGTGACGTGTATTTTCCGGGTGTTAATATTGAAACAGAACGTCTTCAGTTATATCAGGCTCAATTAGATATGCAGATTCCAATTTATGCAGGTGGTCGTATCCGTTATGCCAACAAAATGGCAGATAAGGGAGTTGAAATTGCCGAAGAGGCTTATCAGTTAGAGACAGAGCAAGTGGTGCTCAATACCGATAAGGTTTATTGGCAGTTGGTAGCTTTGAAAGAGAATTTGAAGGTGGCCAATAAATATGTAACCATGCTTGATTCACTTGAAAGCCAATTAAAGGTTATGTATGATATCGGTTTGGTGCCGAAGAGTGAACAATTGAAAGTGTCGGTTCAAAAAAACGAGGCAGAACTTAATTTAATGCGAGCAGCTAATGCCTACCAATTGGTTCAGATGAACCTTTGTCAAACGATAGGTTTGCCCTTGAATTCTGCTGTTGAAGTAGATGACGATTTGAACGAGAACCCTGAGATGCTTTCACTAGCTGATGCATTAAACAAAGCAATGGATAGTAGAAGTGAATTGCATATTTTGGGTAAGCAAGTTGAGATTAATGACTACAGGAAGAAATCGGTTTCAGCCGAGTATCGCCCTAGTTTGGGAGCACAAGTGAGCTATGGTTATACGCATGTGCCAAACCTGATTACAGATCAATTTATGACAACTGCTTCGGCTCAACTATCCATTCCAATCGTTCACTGGGGGGAGAAAAAACACAAGATGGATGCAGCTCGTTATCAAGTGCAGCAATCGCAGTTGAAGTTGGATGAAACACGTGAGTTTGTACAAATGGAAGTACAACAATACATGTTGCAATTAAGCGAGGCCTATGAGTCAATCTTTTTAGCGAAAAAGGGTAAGTTAGAAGCTGAAGAAAACTTGGAAGAAGTAAAGCTGAGTTATGAGGCAGGCTTGAATACAACAACCGACTTATTAAATGCTCAAGCAAGTTGGCAGAAAGCACAGGCCGGATTGTTGGAAGCACTTGCTAATTATGAAATTGCAAAAACAACTTATTACAAAGGTATAGGTCAATTGGCTATTAATTAACCTAATTATTGCCTTAGTGAAGGTAGTTTTTGTTCAGGTAGCGACTTAATAATAAATGAAGTCGCTACCTTTATACTTCTAAATTGATTAACATGGTCAGAAATCATCACCATCCTATTGTGTTTTTGAATTATCGAACACGTTTATTGTTTGAAATAGTGATGTCATTGGTTTTTCACACAATAATTACATTTACCTTATTTAAAGGGAGACCTTTTTTGCTGGGTGGTCTATTTTTCTCCACATGCATATTTATTTTCATATCTGAAGGAATATTTGCGTTTAATAAATTGTTAGGAAGAAAATATCCTTGGCACTCAGACTCTCCCAAACGTTTTCTGTTTTTAATATTGTTTGCCGCTTTTTGGTTTTTTATTACTGTACAAATCGCTCACCCATTAAAGTCTTTACTTGAAAGAGATATGCCACTTTCAAAGCAGATGTATGATATCAGTCTTATTTTTGCTATTTTATTTGTAAGTATATATGTAGTCATGTTGATTGCCTATAATTATCATCAAAGTTTAGGCCATTTTCGTATTGAGAATGAACGCTTAAAGCAAGATAAGTTAAAGCAGGATTATCGCGCTTTGCAAGACCAAATTAATCCGCATTTTTTATTTAATAACCTAAGTACACTTATCGCTATTATTCGTCAAGATCAGAATGCAGCAGTTAGTTTTGCTGAGAATTTTTCGGATGTTTACCGGTACGTACTAAAAAGTAAGGATAGCGTATCTGTTAAGCTTAAAGATGAGCTAGCATTTATCGATTCGTATTTGGCCTTGCACAAAGAACGTTTGGGTGATGGCTTGCAGATGAATATAAATGTGGATGAATCTTTGTTTACGAAAGAACTGCCCGTTCTAAGTTTACAGTTTTTGGTTGAGAATGCAATAAAGCACAATGTAGCTACAATAGCTAGTCCTCTAAAAGTTGAAATAAGCACTAGTGATAATTGTATAATAGTGAGGAATAATCTTAATCCGAAGGAATCAACTTATTCCACTAATACTGGGTTGGACAACCTTAAGAAACGTATTGCTTTCTTGACTAACACGAAGATGGAGATTAGGCAAACGGATAAGGAATTTGTTGTTGTATTACCTTTAATTTAGTTCGATATGATACGAAAAGTGATTATTGTTGAGGATGAAATGCATTCAGGTCAAATGCTTAAAGATATGGTGCTACAATTACGCCCTGAATGGGAAGTGCATGCCATGTTACAAAGCATAGCTGAAACAGTGGAATGGTTAAGCAACAATGAAGAACCTTTTTTGATATTCCTTGATATTGAATTGGCTGATGGTAATTGTTTCTCCATATTTGAGCAAGTGAAGGTAGAAAGCCCTATAATCTTTACAACAGCGTATAACGAGTATGCATTAAAGGCTTTTGAACTGAATAGCATTGATTATTTATTGAAGCCAATTAAAGAAGCTGATTTAAAACGAGCCATTGAGAAATTTGATCGTGCGCTTGAACTAATGGAAAGAGAAACAGCAAGCTCAACCAAAGTCGATTACCAGCAAATTGCACGCTCAATTATGTCTTTTGATGGAGGTTATCGAAAGCGCTTTTTGATTTCAAAACGAGATTCATTCTTTAAATTACGAATTGAGGATATCGCTTATTTCTATTTCGAGGCTCGTGTGACTTTTGCTGTAACTTTTGACGGTAAACAGCACATTATTAATCAGCCACTCGATAAGCTAGATGAGGAGTTAGATCCACAAATATTTTTCAGAGCCAATAGACAAACCATTATTCATGTGGATGCTGTTGATCATTTCGAAACCTACTTTAGTGGTAAGCTAGTGCTTAAGTTAGTTAATAAACTTAACGACAAAATAATGATCAGTCGTGGTAAAGCAGGACAGTTTAAGGATTGGATGAATCAGTAGTTAGAGTCCAAAGTCCGAAGATAGAAGTCCGTAGCCCGGACTTTAATATTTAGATACCTTTCAGATATTGCTTGCAAGTGGTCGCTTGTATCACATTTTCAAGCTCATCTTTTGAAGTTCCTTCGATATAATTCTTAAATACCCTTATCAGTTCCTGATTATGTGCGTCTATATGGGTCTTCGTTTTTACATCTCTTAAGTCAATCATGAACTCGGAAAATAGATTCGAATAATCGTGAATTACCTGTGTGTTTAAATAATGTGTTTCATGATACATTTCATGATAATTGCCTTTTGATTTAGTAATATATGAGCTTTCATTCTTTGAATTTGATATTTCAGAAGATGTTGCACAATGTGGGAGACAATTCTCATCCATTACTTTCTTTTGACATTTATTAATTTGATGGTTCAAACAAAGTCGACTTGTCATTAATACAATGGGGTGATAAATGCTATAATGAAGATCGAAATCATTTGGCTTTTTGATACCTTGAATCTGAGCTTGGCTTATCTCATTTGAAATAAATGCTCCTGAGCAATTAAACTCTTCTTTCAAACATAACAAGCTAAATGAATTTACGATGTTTAAATGTGGCCCGGCAATCCAATTTACGCCTTGTTTGTATGCTTCGTATCCAATGCCTAGGTTGTTCGAAATTATTTCTTCAGGTTTAATGCTTTTTATAAAATCGATTGCAGCATCAAAATCTTCACCAATTAAAATTGTAGGAAACCAAGGAATTAGTTTGGTGTGTTTTGTAAAAAGTTGAATGAGTTTAGTTTTCTGATGATGAATGGCATTTGGTAGCTGATAGTAGATAGTTTCAATATCGCCACACAGCTCAATTTCTTCAGGTGTTGAGATTAATACGGATAATAGATGAGCTTTCTGCGAACGGTATGATCTTGCCAGTTTCGGCGTTTGTACTGCTGCTATATTTTTCCTTGAATCATTCAAATAGTATAATATCTCCTTTTTAATTCTGTTGAGTTCTTTAAATGGGAGATAGACTACATCGGTTAAATTGCTTAAATCAATATCACCAAGTTGATAAGCCGAATCGTTAAGCGAACGAAATTTATCCGTAATTAATTCTTTGCTTAATTCTGCCTGACCTTGGTCGCTAAGAGTAATTTCTGATTGCAAAGTGAATGATTTATCACCACTTATAATCTCTATTTTTAATTGTTCGCCACATACGCCACTTAGCTTTATATCAAAAGGACTTTTGTCGATGCTATGCGTATCTATTTGTTCTTTAACTTCTTTGGACTTGGCTTCTTTTTCGTCTAATAAATCACGTTGGTATTGATCAATTATAGCGGGCTTTTCTTTTTTATGAAGAAGCGATAATCTCTTGATGGTATGATCTCGAGGATTATCAATAAACAAGTCTTTACTAATTTTGTTTTTTAGGAATCCATTGCTCAGATCACGATTAAAGCTTTTGTACAATTCACTTTTGTCCTTGCTTAGAGTATCACCGTTTCTGTATTGATCAAGTTGCTGCTTCCACACCTTAACAACCGAATACACATAGTCGTACTTTTTTATCCGACCTTCTATTTTTAAGGAATCAACTCCTGCATGCATTAATTCATCCACATCTGTAAATGCCGAATTATCTTTTAAATTAATGGGGTACTCAATTTGGCTATTGTCGCTGCTGTACTTATCACGACATGGTTGACTGCATCGACCGCGGTTACCAGAGTTGCCACTTTGTACTGAGCTCATATAACATTGTCCCGAAAATGATATACAATTCGAACCATGAATGAACACCTCAGTCAGCATATTGTTTTTATGACTATGAGCTGTTAGTGATTCAATTTCTGTGATGTTTAATTCTCTGGATAAATTAACCCGAGTGGCCTTGAGCTGATGTAAAAAATCGATTTGCCCTTGGTTGTGCGTTGTTAGCTGCGTAGAGGCATGGATTGGTAGTGATGGAAAGTATTTGTTAAGGATATAAAAAAGGCCAAGATCCTGGATGATGATTCCATCAATGCTTGTATTTACTAACTTGTTAAGGAGCTTAAAGAGTGCAGGTAATTCGCTGTCAGTTAGCAGTACATTGAGTGTAATAAAAATCTGACAATTATTTTTGTGAGCTAATTTTAGGATGCCATATAACTTATCAAAGCTTAGGTTTGTTGCACGATTACGAGCATTGAACTTATCCAGTCCACAATAAATAGCATCAGCACCTGCTAAAATTGCTGCCTTTATTGCATCTACATCTCCACCCGGTGCTAAAAGTTCAACTGCCCTTTTCATTCTTTTTTATTTTGATGCAAATGTAGGTTTTTAAAAGAGGTATAAAATAATCGAGCAGATATAAAAAGAGGCTTTCATCATCGAAAGCCTCTTTAATTATTTATTCAAACAGATTATTTAATAGGCCACCGCTGTCTTCCTTACCTGAGTTTTTGCCATAAGGAGCAATAGCTCGAATTAATTTACTAATTGGCATCGATTGTATCCACACTTTACCGGTTCCACGTAGGGTCGCTAAAAACAAACCTTCGCCACCAAATACCATGGATTTTAAGCCACCCGCTTTTTCAACACTAAAGTCAATGCCATCGGTAAATCCAACCACACAACCAGTATCTATTCTTAGAGTTTCGTTATTTAATTCACGTTCAACCATCGTTCCTCCTGCATGAATAAAGGCCATGCCATCACCTTCTAGTTTTTGAAGAATAAAACCTTCTCCACCGAAAAAGCCAGCTCCAAATTTTTTATTGAAATGCATGGATAGCCTGGTGCCCATGGCAGCGCATAGGAATGCATCTCTTTGAACAATAACTCTTCCGCCAAGCTGATTTAGATTTACAGGAACAATGGTACCTGGGTAAGGAGCTGAGAACGCAACCCGTTTTTTGCCATGACCTGTATGAGTAAAGTGTGTTAGAAATAAGGATTCGCCTGTGATAACACGCGACGCGCCCGAAACTAATTTGCCGAAGAATCCTTGAGCAGGATCAGATCCATCACCCATTTTTGCTTCAAATTGAATGCCTTCTTCCATGTATAACATAGCGCCAGCCTCAGCAATAACTGTTTCTCTTGGGTCGAGTTCTACTTCTACAAATTGAACATCATGACCTTTTATTTCGTAATCAATTTCGTGTGATTGCATGCTTGTAGAATTAAGTGTTAAATTACTTCTTTGATAGCTTCTTGTATTATTTTTGTTCGCTGAGTATCATATGTCTCAGGGTTTTTCTTCCAATCAATGTGCACTTCTTCAATTGGTGAGGCTAATAACTGAGCAACTTCTTCTTTACTTAGTTTAGCGGCTCCGATGAAAAAGCTTTGATTGTATTTATCTAGGAATTTTTCTTCAACCGATTCTGTAATGCTTAGAGGTAAAGAGTTTCCATTGGTAAGTTCTAAAGTTATAACTCTTTCTTTCAGAGATAAACCAAAATAGCGATTGCCATCGCCAACAGGGATGTTTATTTCAAACTTAATGGAAACATCTCCCTTATTATTGAAGCAAGTAACAAAGCATCTGTTCTTTCCTTTTTCATCACCAAAGTACTTGGCCATTTTGGGGCTTACCTCGTAAAATAATTCACTGCGCTCCGATTTTTTATCTACAGTATTGTCAATTGCTAGAGTACTAACTGCTGCAGCAGAAAGCGGTGCAGTTGTGTCTTCCAATTTAGAAACAGCTTGTTTTAATGCTTCTTCGTATTGCCAAGTACCATTATCAAAGAGAATGACTGTTTTGCCAGATTCTGTGACAGCTTTTTCCTGAGCAGTTAATTGAAGTGCGATAAACAGTGTTGCGGTCAGAAGAAAAGTGTATTTCATGAGTTTTTATTTTATTTATATTGCCACATGGAACTCGCCAAATCAGAACATCTTCCTGTTTGAGAATCAATTCTCATGGTTCGTTTCATAATATTTTGTTACAATTGGATTAACTAAGATAAGGTATTTTTTTGCGATTATTTATTAAGCTAAAGAGTTCGAATCATTTCATATTGTTTGCCAGCAAGCGGAATTGCATTAGCAACTAAAAAATCATTTATGGAATTACAATTTTCTTCTGTGTTAATGATTTTAATATCAGAGTGTTTGCTTTTCTTTAATGCTTCGCCTAAAAGATAAGATGCAATTCCTTTTCTGCGGTGTTCAGGATGAATAACAATTTGTGTGAGGTCGCCAGATGTTGGCTCCAGGATGGCATAGCCTATTAGTTGTTTTTCGCAAAAGGCTCCCAGAATAATAAAGTCACTCGTCTTACGATTTATTGCTTCAAAGCTATTTTGCCATGAGGGGATAAAATCAAAGAATGTTTGCGAAGCAATAATGTCTGATAATGTAATTGTATGAACTTGATAATTGGCGTCAAGGGACTTGGTTTTCAACACCATTTTATCCATATCCTGAACAAAGTAATTAAAGGAACGTGTTGTTTTGAAACCGAGTTTCTGATATACAGATACCGCTTTGGTATTACGCTGCAATACTTCAAGTAGATATTGTTCGATACCCTCTTCTTTTAAAATAGGTAGGGAGTATTCAAATATTTTAGTGGCTAATCCTTGACCGCGATATTCTTTAATGGTTCCTGTACCTGTATCATAGGCTGTTTTCTTTCCATTGAAATTTCCTATGCCGTTAAGAGTGAAGGCGATTATGTTTTCGTCATCGAAAGCAGCAAACGATAATTCGGGCCTGAAACCTCGTCTTTGTATCATGGTACGAAACCCTTCTTTATCCAGTTGTATCTCGTAATCCTTAAAGGCCTCACCAAAGGCTCTGAATATGGTGTCGAGGGGGATGTTAGTTAGTGATTTTATTGGGTAGCTCATTTGTATTAGCTTAAGAAAAAATGTTCTTTATAATTGTTTAAATTCATATTGGTAAAATACCACTTGATCGGATGGCCCCTTTTCTTCTGATAGTGTGAAACCTGTCTTCTCCAAAACTTTGATTGATCCGATGTTATGTTTTTCAACACCTCCCGAAATGGATTTGATGTCACCAATTGCTTCACACCAAAGTAATAAGCCGTGTATTAATTCGGTACCCAAGCCCTGTCCCCAGAAAGGTTCAGCCAATAAATAGCCAAAACGTAATTCATATGGTTTGGTAGCTAACTCAGTCTCATAAATGAAAATGTAGCCTATTATATTACCACTACCTGAAAGTGTAACACTTAAAAAATGACTGTCAGCATCTCTGTCTTTTAACCATTGTAATGCTTTGGAAATTGAATCAATATTTTGCCAACCATCAGGAAGTGATTGGGTCACTTTGGGAGAAAGAATGTCAATGACTGATTGGGCAAAAACAGTTTCTGAGCTCTTGTGTTTTGCCCAGCCTTCGACTGACAATCGTTTAGTCGTAAAATAACAGCTTTGCTGTATTGTTTGCTTTTTCATTGCTGCTCGTATTGTTGAACAAGTTCAACCGTTCGATAAAGTAATTCCGATCCGCCAAAATTACCGTGCCCTGGAACGACTGTTTTAATTACAGGGTAGGTTTTGATGATGTTTATGATCGTGTTTTCCCATTCGTTGGTGACGGCATCGGATAGATTACCTAAGTTAGTCGAGTGATAGGATTTAACCAGGCATCCGCCAAATAAAACTTGCTGAGTAGGAAGCCAAACGGTGATGTTGTCGAACGAATGACCAGCACCAAAAAAACGACAAACGATTGGTACCCCGTTGAAATCAAAATTTAAAGAGTCGCTGAATGTTGTGTTCGGTTCAGCAAGGTTTAATTCTCGACACTTTGCTTTTGTTAATATATGCGCAATGGATTTTATGCCATGTTTCTCCAGGTAGGGGAGACCACCTAAACAATCATCGTGATAGTGTCCTATAATTAAATGACTTGGTTCGGCTTTAAAATGATCACGAATGTACTTGCAGAGTCGCTCTGTTTTATCAATGTCCATTGGTGTATCTACCAATAGAGCATTGCCATCTTTTACTACCAACAAACCATTGGAAGGAAAGCGACCAAAGGTGTCGCTTTCGCGCCAAGTTATATGTACAAATATTGAATCTTGCAGATGAATTAGTTGAATATCATCATCAATTACAATTTTATTATTGCTTTGCCCAATTACATTTAAAGCTAGTAATAGTAGGGGTAGGATAAGGGTTAGTTTGAGCATGGCTTATCGGCTTCTTAATTTCGAAAGTAATCTTAGTATTTCAAGATAAAGCCAAATAAGAGTAACCATTAATCCAAAGGCGCCATACCATTCCATGTATTTTGGGGCTTTTGCCGCAGCTCCTTCTTCAATAAAATCGAAATCCATTACCAGATTAAGAGCAGCAATGGCAACAATAACAAGAGATATCCCAATGCTTAATGGAGAATTATCATGTAGAAATGGGAGGTTGAAACCAAAGAAGCCACCAATGAATGAAACGAGGTAAAGAAATGCGATTCCGGCTGTGGCCGATGTTACCATTAATTTGAAATTCTCGGTTGCTTTGATAATTCCTAATCGATAGATGATTAACAAACCAAACAATATTCCAAAGGTTAGAACAATGGCCTGAAGTACTATCCCAGGATAGCTCATCTCCATCATAGCCGATATGCCACCAAGTGCTAATCCTTCAAAAAGACAATAAAGCGGAGCTAAGTAAGGGGCTAAAGTCTTCTTAAAGATAATGATGATAGCAGTGATAAACCCAAGTATAAAACCACCAAAGATATAAGGTTGAACACTAGCTATATCTTGATTGACCATAAATATGTCCCATGTGAAAACGGCTGCTGCAAAAGCCAATAGAGCCAACAGGGCTGTTTTGTTAACGGTTCCGTTAATGGTCATCACATCAGCAGTATTGTCTGTGATGCTCGCTGATTTAAATATTTTGCTGTTTAATGCTGGATTACTCGATTTGTATAATGCCATTGTTAAGGTTTATTTTATTGAGTTTATTTTTGCTTATTATTAGTGCTAGTAAAGATGCTTATTTATGTGCATATGACCAAGTGAAACTCTTTTTAAGCCCCTTTAGGGTTTGGGGTGGAGTGAGTTAAGTTTGGGCTAGGACTGTTTTTTTTTAATGCCCCTAAATCCCCTAAAGGGGACTTTGGTTTTCGCCTAATTTAATTTCACACACTTTTGTGATTTCTTAAATGACCTTATCAATATTGTGCTCAACCTCGTCATTTGTGAATCTGATCACATCTATTCC
The DNA here is from genome assembly GCA_025499625.1 of Carboxylicivirga fragile. GTDB lineage: Bacteria > Bacteroidota > Bacteroidia > Bacteroidales > Marinilabiliaceae > Carboxylicivirga > Carboxylicivirga fragile. The sequence continues at coordinate 16,435 of JAFMVD010000066.1, forward strand.
CCAATGCCTGAGCTCTGCTTCCCGTCCTATGTCATATTCTTTTTGTTCCATATTCAAATGAATGCCTCCGTCAACTTCTATGATAAGCTTTATTGGATGACAATAGAAATCAGCAATGAAAATGTCAATTGGATGTTGTGCTCTAAATTTTAAACCTAATACTTGTTTCCCTTTTAGCCTATCCCAAAGATTTGTTTCGCAGGGAGTCATATTTAGTCGCAAGAACTTTGCCTTCTCAAATATTGCTGGTTTGGCATTGTAAAACATGTTCACCTGATCGCTTATGCTCATGAACTGCACTTTTTTAAGCCCCTTTAGGGGGTTGGGGTGGTAATGGTTTGTCTTTATTCTTCTTTCGTTTCTTTTTATCCTTGGTATCAAATATTTCTTTCATTTGAATTCTTTGCAATCTCAAGAAATCAAAATTTTCTGTTAAATAATCAACGAACTTAATAAAATCCTGATGTTCCTTAATTGGCAATCCTATTTCTATTAAATTTTCAAGATACGAATGGGGATTGTTATAGTAAACCGATTTGTGTGTAACATTATTATAAGTCTCAATCGTATATGCAGCTCCATCCATTATTGATGAGAAAAAATCCTCATTTTTGACTTTATATCTCTTATCGTCTTTTGTTAATTTCAAATTTATCTCGTCTTGATTCGGAATATTGGCAATTTGAAAACTATCAAGTTTAATCTCGAATTGCTTCCAGTCAATTACTGTTTTTATTGAATCCTGAAATACAAAAGTTCTTAGAGTATCGACGTATTTATAATACCCAAGTCTATAATCCCAATTGTTGTTAAAATCTTTTGTTATCAGAATGAGCTTGTCAGGAAAGAAGAAATTACAAATCCATAATCGTAATTCATATTGATTTGAATCGGAAATAATCTCACGTTCCAAATCAGTTTCTTTTACGTCTTCTAAAAGAATCTGATTAAAGCTTTTTGTTGTAATCGTATCTTGTCCGTTTACTTTTATGGTAAACAAAATCAAGATAATTGTTATATGCTGTATCGATCTCATAAATATGCAGCTAATGTATATTTAAAACTTCACACCTGACTCCACCTCAAAACCATTGTAGGTAGCAAATTGCCATATTTCAATAATTTTATTGACATCAATCTCGTAGGGTTTGTACTGGCGGTTGGTCGATACCAATAGGAGTGTTCTATCTTTTTTAATCTGATTATACACCACTTTAAATACAATGCCATCGTCTTTGGTAACGATGATGCAAGGTGTGCCATCTTTAATGTTTTTCCAGTTTTGCACAAAAGCTCCCGTTACCCAGGCACCTTCGGGTATGGGTAGCATTGAGTCGCCTTTGATTTGAAAAGTGCGGTAGGTCTTTTCCTTAGGTAGGAAAGGTAGAGAGAACTTGGGCAGCGACGCGATAAAACCTAGGTCGCCATAATCGGAGGTATAACCAGCTTGCGCTTTAACAGGTACCATTTCAATGTTCTCATCGCCATCCTTATCAACCGATACGGTGAGCAAGCGTAGCTTTTGTCCCGTTACATCTATGTCGAATCCACCCTCTATTTGCGAGAGTTGAAAATCGGAGAGCTCTTGTAGTTTATAGCGAATAAGTGCATCGATGGATAGTTTAAAGTAATCGGCAAATTTTACCAATGTTTTAAAAGGTGGTTGCACGTTTTTTTCGTAGCCAGCAAGTGTGGTGCGTGTAAGTCCCAAATCTTTCGAAAGGTCGGCTTGCGATTGTTTGCGTCGGGTACGGAGGAATTTAATATTTTCAGCAAAAAACATAGTCTTGTTTTTTTATAAAAGCTACTAGCTTTTTTTATCCTTAGTTATCAGCCTTTTCTATTCAAAGCCTACAAAACTTCCTTCTTAATATTTCATAAAGATAATAATAATGTCTAATTTATAGTCGGGAAAATGACGAAATAATCGACAAAATGCAAAAAACAATATTGCACATGGATTTAGATACTTTTTTTGTATCGTGTGAGCGCTTGATGGATAGTAAATTAAATGATCGTCCGGTGCTGATTGGTGGAACTTCCGACAGGGGAGTGGTGGCGGCGTGCAGTTACGAGGCAAGGCAATATGGTATTCACTCGGCTATGCCTATGAAGATGGCGCGGCAACTGTGCCCGCATGCTACGGTTATTCGTGGTAACAGTGGTGTGTACAGTAAGTTTTCGGATGCGGTAACGGATATTATTCGCGAGCGTTCACCACTGTTTGAAAAGTCGTCGATAGATGAATTTTATGTGGATGTGAGTGGGATGGATCGTTATGTACAAACGACTTACTTGTGGGCTAAAGAGCTGCGTGAGAAGATTATTCATGAAACCAGCTTGCCCATCTCATTTGGTCTGTCTACTAATAAAACAGTTTCGAAGGTGGGCACCAGCGAAGCCAAACCTAACAACCACATTCAGATTGTGAAGGGTTATGAGAAGCCTTTTTTGGCACCTTTGTCGGTAAAGAAGATACCAATGGTGGGTAATCAAACTTACAGGCTCTTACGTCAGATGGGGATCGAGCGGGTGCGAACGGTGCAGGAAATGCCAGTGGAATTGATGGAGCGGGTCTTGGGTAAAAACGGGGTGGTAATCTGGAAGAAGGCGCAGGGAATTGATAATACACCTGTGGTGGCTTATCACGAGCGTAAATCCATCTCCATGGAGCGAACCTTTGAGAAGGATACTACCGATGTGTATAAATTGCGAACTATTATTTTATCAATGGCTGAGAACTTGGCTTTTCAGTTGCGTAATGGTAATAAGCTAACGGCTTGTGTGTCGGTGAAGGTGCGTTACAGCGATTTTCAGACGCACACCAAACAGAAACGTATCTCTTACACTTCGCTTGATCATACTTTAATAGATGTGGTGAAAGGTTTGTTTGATAAGGTATATGACCGAAGGGTGCTGGTACGGCTTATTGGTGTTCGCTTTAGTCACCTCATAGGAGGTAGTTACCAAATCCGGCTCTTCGAAGATTCGTTTAAGCTCATTAAATTGTATCAGGCCATGGATAAGGTGCGCGATCGCTATGGCCAGCAAGCTGTGAAACGTGCCATTGGCATGGGCTCAACAACCATCGGGCACATGAATCCTTTTAATGGTCAGGCTCCTGTCATTCCAGCGCATCGACGACTTTAATTAGCCAATGTGTCAATTAAGCAATTTGAAAATGAGCTAATAATGATCAATGAATTACTAAGCTGATAGCCATCTTGTTACTTTATACTAAGATTAACCTCTACCTATCTAACAATCTATTGTCTACTGGTTTAATATCTAGTAGTCTAAAAGTCTATTATCTAGTTTTCTATGCTGATAAACTGTCATACATATTATAGTTTCAAATACGGAACACTTTCGGTTGAAGATCTGTTGAAAGCTGCTACAGAGGATGCATACCAAACCTTGGCTGTAACCGACATTAATAGCACTTCGGCTTGCATCGATTTTGTTCGTCGAGCGGCGGAGTTTAATATTAAGCCAGTGGTAGGGATTGATTTTCGCAATGGGGTAGAGCAGCAATTTGTGGGTATTGCTCGTAACAATGAGGGCTTTCGCGAGCTGAATGAATACCTCACACCACACCGGCATTCGGGTGCGCCTTTCGATGCTGTAGCGCCTGCTTTTGACAATGTCTATGTGATTTATCCCTTTTCCAATGAAGATCGTCCTTTGCGGGAGAATGAGTTCATAGGTGTTAGTCCTGAACAGTTGAAGAACCTGCCTTTTTCGCATTGGAAAAATCAACAGCACAAATTGGTGATTCAGCATAGAGTTACCTTCAGGCACAAGCACGATTTTAATGTGCACCGCCTGCTTCGAGCTATTGATTTAAATACTTTATTGAGCAAGTTGCCAGAGAGTGAGCAGGCAGGTTTAAGTGATACGCTTTTGCCAAAGGACGAGCTACGTACTTTGTTTTCCGATTATCCGGTGGTGATGCGCAATACAGAGAACCTATTAGCCGATTGTTCCATTGATTTCAAGTTGGGTGTCAACAAGAATAAACGCTATTTTCTGGGCTCTTACGAAAAGGATTTTGCCTACTTGAAGGCGGAGTGCGAGGAGGGATTAAAATACCGTTTCCCCGAAAAGCCGCCCGAGGTTATCGAACGCATGAATAAGGAGTTGAAGACCATTCGTGAGTTGGGCTTTTGTGCCTATTTTTTGGTGACTAACGACATTGTGAAATATGCCCGAAGTAAAGGTTATTACTACGTGGGGCGGGGCAGTGGAGCCAATAGTTTGGTGGCCTACTTGTTACGCTTAACCAATGTCGATCCCATTGACCTGAATCTGTATTTCGAACGTTTCATCAACCCTTACCGTACTTCGCCACCCGATTTCGACATAGACTTTTCTTGGACAGATCGTGATGATGTGACACGTTATATTTTTGAACGCTATGGCTACGATCATGTGGCACTTTTGGGAACCTACATCACCTTCAACCATAAGTCGGCTTTTCGCGAGATAGGTAAGGTGTTTGGCCTGCCCGACGAGGAGATTGTGAGTCTTCAGAAAAATCCATCGCCCGAAAATTATGGGCAATATGGCAAGTGGGTGATTAAGTACAGTCAGTACATCGATGGTTTTCCCAGTCATTGTAGCATCCATTCCAGTGGTATCATCATTTCTGAGGAACCTCTTTCGTATTATGCCTCAACGGAGCTATTGCCCAAGGGCTTTCCATCGCTTCAGTTTGATATGTATGTGGCAGAAGATGTGGGTTTGCATAAGTTTGATATCCTGAGTCAGCGGGGCTTGAGTAAAATAAAGGATTCGCTGGATTTGATTAAAGAGAATAAGAATGTGGATATCGATATTCATAATATTCAAAAGTTTAAAGAAGATGAGCTGATAAAAGAACATCTGAAGGTAGGGAAGGCCATTGGCTGTTTTTATGTGGAATCGCCGGCCATGCGTATGTTGCTGACTAAGTTAAAGGCCGATGATTATTTGCGTTTGGTGGCGGCCAGTTCCATTATTCGCCCTGGTGTGGCTAAGAGTGGCATGATGCGCGAGTATATTCTCCGTTTTCAGGATGAGAAGCGGAGGGAGAAGGCCAAGCGTGATTTGCCAGAATTGTATGAGATACTGGACGAGACCTATGGGGTAATGGTGTATCAGGAGGATGTGATTAAGGTGGCGCATTATTTTGCAGGTTTGAGTTTGGATGAGGCCGATATTCTTCGGCGTGGTATGTCGTGGAAATTCAGGCAACGGAACGAGTTTTGGAAGGTACGTGATAAGTTTTATAGCAATTGCAAAGAAAAGGGTTATGCGGAGCAAACGGTGAAAGATATTTGGATGCAGATTGAGAGTTTTGCCAATTATGCATTTGCTAAAGGCCACTCGGCCAGTTACGCCATCGAAAGTTATCAGGCGCTTTATTTGAAGGCGCATTACCCTTTGGAGTACATGGTGGCAACTTTGAATAATGGCGGTGGTTTTTATCGGCAAGAGCTGTATTTGCACGAGGCACGCATGAATGGGGCCGAGGTAGAAGCACCTTGCGTGAATCAGAGTGATTGGTTGTGTCGCATTACAGGCAATTGTATTTATCTGGGTTTTGGTATGTTGCATAATCTGGAGAAGGCAACCCCCAGAGCTTTTCTGGCCGAGCGCAACGATGGTGGTTACTTTAACGATATGGCCGATTTTGTGTTGCGGGTAGGTGTATCGCTGGAGCAATTATTGATATTGATTCGTGTAGGAGCTTTTCGTTTTACAGGCAAGGGCAAAAAGGAGTTACTGTGGGATGCGCATCATCTGTTGGGACATTCAAAAAAGACCAAACCGGAGAAAACCTTGTTTTTGCCCGAAGTAAAAGAGTTTGAATTGCCCGAGTTATGGAGTCATCATCTGGAAAGTGCTTTTGACGAAATTGAACTATTAGGCTTTCCGCTTATGAGTCCCTTTAAGTTATTGGCTGATGATTTGCCATCGACACTGCGAGCTTGCGATTTGCCACTTTTAATCAATAAGTATGTATCGATAGTGGCTTACATGGTAACGCGTAAACCCACGCGCACAGCCAATGGGCAGACTATGTTCTTTGGCACCTGGCTCGATGTTCAGGGTTTTTGGGTAGATACGGTGCATTTTGCTGAGTCGGCGCGTCAATATCCTTATCGTGGACCCGGGTGTTACCATATTTTTGGCACCGTAGTTAGCGAATATGGTTTCATAAGCATTGAAGTAAGTAAGATGTATCGCCTACATAACCAGACCTTGGAAGAGAATACGCGGTTGAAGAGGTAGTTTGACTAACGTTTACGAGTTAACCAATTGCTTGTTTACCGCTTCCTTGTACGATTTGCCTATTGGTATGTACTTGCTTACAGTGTCAAGTTTTAATTGGTTGCCATAGAATGCAGCAATCTTCTCGATATTTACGATGTATGATTTATGCACACGGATAAAGCCATGCTGCTCCAGCGTTTGCTCTAGATTACGCAATGAATCGAGGGATACTAGTTTTTCATTGTTGCAATAAAACGTAACGTATTCTCGTAAACCTTCAATATAGAGGATGTCTTTGAATTTAAGTCGATAGATTTTATGGTCGGCTTTTACCATAATGTAATCTTTTGAGTCTGCTTGTGTATCTGTAATTGCTTGAGGAGCGTTGGTTTCGTTGCGGGATGGAAGGCGATCAGCCACTTTATTGATGGTATGCATAAAGCGCTCAAAAGAAAAGGGTTTAACTAAGTAGTCAAGAACGTCTAATTCATAACCTTCAATGGCATACTCCATATAGGCTGTTGTGAAAACAACTAAAGGTTTTTTAGTGAGGGTTTTTAAGAAATCGATACCTGTTATATCGGGCATCTGTATGTCTAGAAACATGAGATCAACCTGGTTGTATTGCAATAAGGGTAATGCTTCGAGTGGTGATTTAAAACTGCCTAGTAATTCGAGATGTGAGAATTTACTAATAAAATCCTGCAATAATTCCCGGGCTGGAAATTCATCGTCGATAATTATACACCTTACTTTCATATGTCTAAAATTTGCTTTCAATTGTCATATGGAACTCGCCAATTTGGTCATCTTCGTGTGTGAGAACTTTCTATCATGGCTCGTTTCATCTGATTATATTTTTGTTGTTTAAGGTCAGATGGAACTCGCCTCCCGATGACTATCTGGATTAGTCATTGACTTCGTCGATCTCACGATTCTTCTGAGTGAGAGTCCCGATAATTATCGGGATTCTCATGGCTCGTTTCATACAGACACATATTTAATTTCCACAGTTATATACAGACTAGGATTAAAGGGGTGAACTTGAGTTTATGATAAAAAAATCTGAAGCTTAACATGGTACTCTTTTGGTTGGCGAAAGATACCAATAATATGCTTATTGGGATATAGGTATTTTAAACGGCGCTTCACATTTTCGATTCCAATACCTCCATCTTTACTTGTTGCGGCTTTTTGATCAGGAATACTGTTTTTTATTTCAAAATCAATTGTTTTCTCACATGAGGTTAAGCTTATTGATATCCAGCCCTTATCGGTATCTTCAATTTTACTGTGTTTGAAACTGTTCTCGATAAATGGAATGAGCAACATGGGTTCTATCATGGTCATTCTGTCGGCTCTATCAATATCAATGTGTAGCTTTGGTATGCCTTCAATTTTGATGCGTTGAAATTCGATGAAGTTTTTAATGTAATCCACTTCTTTACCGAGTTTGACTTTTACATCCTCCGACTCGTAAAGTACATACCTTAACATGGCCGATAGTTTTAAAACCATGTCAGGTGTTTTTACCGAATGCAACATCGATAAGGAATAAATATTATTTAGTGCATTGAATAGAAAATGCGGATTCATTTGTGATTTTAGAAACTTCATCTCGGAGATGAGGTTTTGATTAACCAGTTTTAACTCAAGCTGTTTTCGGCCTCTTGATTCGAAATAGACACCAAATAAGGTGCTTATAAATAGAATTAAAATAGCTGATATGGCACCGCTTCGCATGTGGACCCGTCTGAAGTCGGGATTTGGCTTTCCAAATATAGGAGGTGGAAATTCATTGAGTTCTTTCTTTCTGTGAAATTGAATGCTGTCTTTTATAACAGGTTTATGTGAGAATCGTTCTTTTGGTGGCAATTCTTCCCAATATTTATCGCGTACTAATTGGCCTGCGTAGTGATGAAAGAGAACAGAACAAGTAATGAGAATGATGACACCTATGCCATACTTAAGGTAGCCTCCTTTTACAAAATAGCGCGGCATTAGAAGGTAGGCATTGCTGTAAAATACAAAGATGCTAATAAGAATTGAGCCCAAAGAAAGCATCAAAGCATCTTTTGTTTCCATAAAAACGGCAGGTACATAAAATGCCAATGAACCGAAACCGATCCATAGCAAGATGTGCACCATAATGTTAATAAGCCTGTTTCGTTTCATTCTTTATTTAATGTTGCTGCTAACTAGTCTTTGGCTATCCTGTATTAATAGACGATTCTTATCATTTATTCCTTTGAACATGCTATGTTTTTTCAGTTTCCTTTCATCTCCATGAGAGTAAAGCTAAAAAAAATAGGGTGTTCGAAATCATCATTTGAGACTGTTCACTGAGCGAAGTCGAAGTGATTTCATTTTGAATACCACTTCTGTAAGTGTTTCATCTCGATACCCCTTCGACAAGCTATTAGATTAGCAATTCTAATATTATTCTTAAATTTTAGATTAATTTCTGAAAACCAGAAGAGTTGAGGTGAACTATCTCGACAATCAAATCA
>JAFMVD010000067.1 GCA_025499625.1 Carboxylicivirga fragile
AGTCAAATCAAATCAAAAAATCAAAGAACGTTTGTATGTTGTTGAAATATAATTTATTGCAAATTGTTTTTAAAAATTAACGCATCACTAGTAATAATGCATTATAAATTTTGCTTACGTACCTTTCCTCTAATATTCTGCCAAAAAATGGCAAGATATTAGAGGAAAGGTACTAAAAATACAAAACCTCCATATGGGAATATATGGAGGTTTGTTGTAATATAAAATTGTATTATTCGCTTGCTTCTTCTGTGCTTGCTTCTTCTGTGCTTGCTCCGCTTGTTTCGCCACCATCTTGTGCGGCACGAGCAGCTCTTGTAAGTCTTACTGCAACAACAACTGCATTCTTAGCATTTGTTAGTTCAATGTTATCGAATGATAAACCACCTACTTGAATAGTATCACCTAAACCTAAGTCAGAGATATCTATTTTTAAAGTATCAGGTAGATTTTTTGATAAACCACGTACTTTTAGTTTGCGTTTTTCTAACAATAATTTACCACCTTCACGAACACCTTTTGCTAATCCAGATATTTCAACAGGTATCTCAATGTTCACAGCTTTATCTTCTTTGATTTGAAGGAAGTCAACGTGAATTAAATCTCCAGATACTGGGTGGAATTGTGTGTCTTGAAGAATACAAGGAAGAATTTTTCCTTCTACATTTACATTAAGAATGTAAACATTTGGAGTAAAAATAATCTTGTTGAATTCTTTAGCAGGAGCAAATAAGTGAATTACTTCATCGCCACCATAAATTACACAAGGTACGTTTGCTTCGTTACGAAGTTGCTTGGTAGCTTTTTTACCAAGATCGGTACGCTTAGTACCGTTAATTTCAATAGTTTGCATAGTTATTTTTTTAGTGCTACTCAAAATTAAGTTCTACGTGCGTCTTAATTTCCCATCACACGCTTGCTTTAAAGCGGCTGCAAAGATAATACTTTATAGCAAGAATTGGTTACTTATTGATTGATAATTATATACTTTTTCGATAGTATCAGCAAAAACCTGCGCTACTGAAAGAACTTTTATTTTTGAAGACTCCTGTTTTAAAGGAATTGAATCTGTGATATATAGTTCTTTAAGCTGAGAATTCTCTATGCGTTCGTAGGCCGGACCTGATAAAACACCATGTGTTGTAAATGCTCTTACACTTGTTGCACCAGCTTCCATCATCATGTCAGCCGCTTTGGTTAGAGTGCCCGCAGTGTCAACCATGTCGTCAACGATAATAACATTTTTACCTTCAACATCACCTATGATGCGCATTTCGTCCACTACATTTGCTTTTGAACGCTGCTTGTGACAAATAACCATTGGCGTCTCAAGGAACTTAGCATATGTGTTGGCACGTTTTGTTCCACCGACATCAGGCGATGCTATAACCAAATTGTCGAGGTTCATGTGCTTAATGTGCGGCACAAAAATAGATGAAGCATACAGATGATCAACAGGAATGTTAAAGAATCCTTGAATCTGATCAGCATGTAAATCCATTGTAATAACGCGATCAACACCAGCAGTTGACAACATGTCAGCTACTAATTTAGCTCCTATCGATACACGAGGTTGATCTTTTCTGTCCTGACGAGCATAGCCAAAGTAAGGCATTACAGCTACAATTTTGTAGGCTGATGCACGTTTGGCAGCGTCAATCATCATCAATAACTCCATCAAGTTATCTGCTGGAGGAAATGTTGATTGAGTGATAAATACATGCGATCCGCGCACAGTCTCTTCGTAGGCTGTGGCAAATTCACCATCACTAAATCTAAGACAATTTGTACTTCCTAGTTCGCGACCTGAACATAGGCTAATTTTTTCTGCCAGATATCTGGTGCTTGTGCCCGAGAATATCTTAATTGGAGCTTTTGGTGGCATTTAGTTTGTTATTATCGATTAATTGAATGATTTTAACATTTTGCTGCAAAGGTAAGGATTTCATATTTTCTTAACATGAGCAAAACTCATAAAAAAACGAAAATCTCTACATTTTATATTCTAACCCTAGGGTTTCTGGATTAATAACTTTGGTTAATTCTGTCAATAAAGTCTAATATCTCTTTTGTGCCTTCGCCATTTTTTGAAGAAGTATAAAAGACAGGAGGTAATTCTTCCCAATATTCAAGTAGCTTTTCTTCGTATGCTTTCATGTTGCTAGCGTACTCTTCTTTGTTTAATTTATCCGTCTTTGTAAACACAATAGCTATAGGATTGCCTTCTTCCAGCATGAGGTTCATGAAGTCAAGATCTATCTTTTGCATTGGAATACGTGAGTCGATTAAAACAAACAAACACATTAGATTTTCTCTGTTCTTGATATAATCAGTGATTATTTTGCTGAAGCTGGAGCGAAGTGTTTTTGATACTTTAGCGTAACCAAAGCCAGGGAGGTCAACCAGATACCATTCATCTTTGTTAATGAAAAAATGGTTGATGAGTTGTGTTTTTCCTGGAGTAGAAGATATTTTAGCTAATGATTTTCGTTGGCAGATTTTATTAATAAGCGATGATTTACCAACGTTTGATCGTCCGATAAAAGCATATTCAGGTTTGTTTGGTTTTGGGCATTGACCTACCGCCGCACTGCTTTTTAAAAAACTCGCTTGCTTAATCTCCATGGTTTTTATTTTTTGCAAAGGTAATGGCTGTGATCTTATAAACGAAATTTAAGTCGAGTGTCAAATTATGATACTACTACACTTATTACAGATATTAATATGTCAGAATTAGTATTTCATCATGTTGTCACCTATTTTTGTTATTGAATTTTTAAAAAAGAATTAAATGAGTGCATTATATCCCTTGAAGTTTACGCCGATTTTGAAAGATAAAATTTGGGGTGGAAATAAATTGGAAGATTTATTAAATAAAAAGATTGATCCGCTTCCTAATGCAGGAGAAAGTTGGGAGATTTCTGGTGTTGAAGGCGATGAATCAGTGGTGTCCAATGGCTTTTTAAAGGGTAACAGCATAAATGAAGTGCTTGAGATATACATGGGCGATTTGGTAGGCGACCGTGTGTTTGAAAAGTTTGGACAAGAGTTTCCCTTATTAATAAAGTTTATTGATGCCAACGATGTATTAAGCATACAGGTGCATCCAGATGATGAGTTGGCGAAGGAACGTCATAGCTCGTTTGGGAAAACTGAGATGTGGTATGTAATGCAAGCCGATAAAGGTGCATCTTTAATATCTGGCTTTAATAAGCAACTTGATAAAAAAGAGTATTTGGAAAAGTTAGAGTCCAATGAGCTCGATAGTATTCTTGCTTCGCATGAAGTTGAAGCCGGTGATGTATTTTATATTCCGGCAGGTCGTGTGCATGCGATTGGTAAAGGAATATTACTGGCCGAAATACAGCAAACATCAGATGTTACCTATCGTATTTATGATTTTAATCGTAAAGATGATCACGGAAATACCAGGGAGTTGCATACTGAAATGGCAGTAGATGCTATTGATTATACTTACACGCCTGAATTAAAAACCGATTATCCTACTACTCCTAATGTATCTAATGAGGTGGTGAAATGTGATTTTTTCAAAACCAATATGTTGGAGTTGGATACATTGATAAAAAAGGATTTCTACGGAATTGATTCTTTTTTGATTTATATGTGTGTTGAAGGTGAGGCTGATATTAAATATGGGGATGGTAAAGTTGAGCCTATTAGTAAAGGTGAAACAGTATTGATTCCTGCGGATCTACGAGTAATAGATATTGAGCCTAAAGGAAAAGTTAAACTACTTGAGGTGCATTTGTAAACGAGTCAAATTCAGCCTAAAGATATTTTCAAATCCGACTTTCACAAAGTCGGATTTTTTTGTGTATTTTTTCACAAAAAGATAAAATCTTAACATTAATATTACGATTGTTATTAAATGGTTAATAATCAAAATTGAACAAGGCTAATATTCTTACAGTTTATGACTTCAAAGTAGGGATTTGTTATAATTTTGCACATGTATTAGAAGTAGGAATATAAGAAAGAAAAAAATGAGAGTTCTTAAATTTGGTGGTACATCGGTTGGGACAGCGCAACGCATGAAAGAAGTTGCGGACTTAATAACAGATGGTCAGCGTAAAGTAGTCGTGTTGTCAGCTATGTCTGGCACAACTAATAGTTTGGTTGAAATTGCCAACTACCTGTATAAAAAAAATCATGATGGTGCCAATGAGGTAATCAATCAGTTGGAAATTAAATATAAACAGGAAATTAAGGACTTATATAAAACCGAAGATTTTAAGCTTAAAGGTTTAGAGTTGGTGAAGTCTCATTTTGAGTTCATCAAGTCCTTCACCATCGATATGTTTACCGTATTTGAAGAGAAGGCTATTCTGGCTCAGGGAGAGCTGCTCTCTACGGCAATGTTTCATTATTATTTAGAGGAAAATGGTTATGATTCGGTATTGTTGCCTGCTTTGGACTATATGCGTATAGATAAAAATAATGAGCCTGATTCGAATTACATTAAGGAAAAACTAAATGAAATTCTTTCTGAGAACTCGGAGAAGAACGTGTTCATAACACAAGGGTATATTTGTCGAAATGCCTTTGGCGAAATAGATAACCTGCAAAGAGGAGGTAGTGATTACTCTGCGTCGTTAATTGGAGCTGCAGCTAATGCGGATGAAATCCAGATTTGGACCGACATTGACGGCATGCATAATAACGATCCTCGTTATGTTGAAAATACAAAGTCTATTTCGGATTTATCATACGACGAAGCTGCCGAGTTGGCTTATTTTGGCGCAAAAATTTTACACCCAACAAGTGTATTGCCGGCCAAGTTAGCCAATATTCCTGTGCGCTTATTAAACACCATGGAACCGAAGGCGTCAGGTACAATTATTTCTTCGAAACAAAATAAGGAGAGAATGGCTGCTGTTGCGGCCAAAGATGGTATTACGGCCATTAAAATTAAGTCGGGACGAATGCTTTTGGCTTATGGCTTTTTGCGTAAAGTGTTTGAGATTTTTGAAAGTTATAAAACGCCAATTGATATGATTACAACTTCGGAGGTTGGTGTTTCTGTTACCATTGATGATGATCGTCATTTATCAGAAATAGTGGATGATTTGAAAAAATATGGAACAGTTGATGTGGATGTTGATAAGGTGATTGTGTGTGTTGTTGGTGACTTGATCGCTGAAAATAAGGGCTATGCCAGTACTATTTTTGATGCATTAAAAGGTATTCCTATTCGTATGATTTCATACGGAGGAAGTAACTATAACCTTTCGTTGCTAATTAATGCAGATGATAAAAAGGAGGCTTTAAATCTGTTGAGTAATAAACTGTTTAATTAGTGTTGCAATGAATTTTAAATTTCCGATACAAACTTTAAATAACTTACCCACACCATATTATTATTACGATATGGATGTGCTGAATGCGACCTTGGATTCAGTGGCAAAAGAAGCAGGCTCATATGGCTTTAAAGTGCATTATGCAGTAAAAGCTAATGCTAATGAACGTATTCTTAAAGCTATTAAAGACAAAGGTTTTGGTGCTGATTGTGTTAGTGGTAATGAGGTGAAACAAGCTTTGGATTGTGGCTACGATTCGAGCGGGATTGTTTTTGCTGGGGTTGGTAAAGCCGATTGGGAAATCAATCTTGGTTTAGATAATGACATTTCATGTTTCAATGTGGAATCAATCCCTGAGTTAGAAATTATAGATGAATTAGCTGGCTTAAAAGGTAAGAAGGCGCGCATTGCTTTGCGTATTAATCCTAATGTGAATGCCAATACGCACCACTATATCACAACTGGTTTAGAAGAAAATAAATTCGGGATTAATCAATGGGATCTTGAAAAGGTAGTGGAGTGCCTGTCCAAACTACAAAATGTTGAATTGGAAGGGATACATTTCCATATTGGCTCACAAATTACAGATCTATTGTCGTTTAAGGACTTGTGTTTGCGTGTGAACGAATTGCAAAAGTGGTTTATCTCCCGACACATATTTCCGAAGGTTGTAAACGTAGGAGGTGGCTTAGGTATAGATTACGAACGACCTGATGAAAACGCGATACCTGACTTTACAAGCTTTTTTCAATTGTTTGATGAATTCCTGGAGTTGCTACCAGGTCAAGAGTTGCATTTTGAATTGGGGCGATCGATGGTTGCACAGTGTGGTGCTTTAATGACCAAAGTGCTTTATATAAAAAGTGGTGTGCAAACGCATTTTGCCATTGTTGATGCTGGTATGAGCGACTTGATTCGTCCGGCTTTGTATCAGGCCTATCATAAAATTGAGAACATAAGTTCAGATTTGCCTAATGAGAAATACGATGTAGTTGGACCAATTTGCGAATCGAGCGATTGCTTTGGTAAAGCTGTTGATTTGCCCCAAACTAAGCGTGGTGATTTAATTGCTATTCGTTCAGCAGGTGCTTATGGAGAGGTTATGGCTAACCGTTATAATTTGAGAGATTTGCCGTTAGCGTATTATTCCGATACGATATAATAAAGTTTTAAACGGATGACATCTTTAAGTCAATATTATTTGAGAGATGTCATCCGTATGGACTATATCTCAAAATCAACACATGATCGTGATTCGAGCACAGCTCGTAATATTTTACTTACGGCTAAATGATCGGGATGCTTAGCATAGGTAGCCAAGTCTTCCATACTATTGAATGTAGTAGATAGCGCAATGTCAAAATTTTCCTCAGGGTTACTATTAATCCCTACTTCAATTGATTTTAATTCGGGAATTATATTTTCAAGTTTTTCTAATCCAAGTTTAATTTCCTTTTGTTTAGCTTCTTTTGCAGCTTCGTTTTCAAATTCTTGAAGCTTAAACAATACAATGTGTTTAATCATACTCAATATTTTTTCGTTATTTTGTTGTACCAATTTATGTAGTCAAAAATAGTTAAATTAGTTAAGATGCTCATTATAGGAATTGCAGGAGGTACGGGTTCGGGAAAGACAACTGTGGTTAAAAAAATAATTGAACGATTGCCAAAAGGAGAAGTGGCAGTTATCCCTCAGGATTCGTATTATAAGGATAATGTACATATTCCTTTGGAAGAAAGGCAAAAAATAAATTTTGACCACCCCGATGCAATTGAGTTCGATTTGTTAATTGAGCATTTAAAGCAATTGAAGGAGAATAGCACTATCGAACAACCTATCTATTCATATTTGAGCTGTACACGTTCCGACGAGACTATTACAGTATTGCCGCGCGATGTTGTTATCGTTGAAGGTATTCTGATTTTAGGAAATAAGAAGTTACGTGATTTGATGGATTTAAAAGTGTTTGTTGATGCTGATGCCGATGATCGTTTAGCACGAGTGATACAACGTGATATTGCAGAACGCGGTCGTACGGTTGAGAAAGTCTTGGCGCGATACGATGACACGGTTAAGCCTATGCATCTGCAATTCATTGAGCCTACCAAGCGCTATGCTGACCTGATCGTTCCTCAGGGAGGAAATAATCACAGAGCTATTAATATACTAAGCAATTTTATTGAACGTAATTTGTCCTGCTTTAATTCATAGTTATCATGTTAGAATCTGTTCGTTCCGAAGATGTTTTATTTCTTGATATTGAAACTGTTCCCGACCAGCCGTCATTTGCTGATATAAGCCCTGAAATGCAGGCCTTATGGGATAAGAAATCACAGTATTTTCGTAACGATGAAGAGTCAGCAGCAGAAGTATATGGCCGGGCAGGTATATATGCCGAATTTGGTAAAATCGTATGTATATCTGTTGGCATAATTGTGATTCGTGATGGGAAGCGCATATTCAGATTAAAGTCGTTTGCTGGTGTTGATGAAGCTGCTTTGTTAAAAGAATTTAAGCAGATGTTGGAACATAGGGCAAATGCGAGTAAGAACATGTGTGGGCATAATGCGCGTGAGTTTGATTTTCCTTTTATTGCACGTCGTATGTTAATTCATGGTATTAAGTTGCCCAAAGTTTTGGATGTGGCTGGTAAGAAACCTTGGGAGGTGAAATTCTTGGATACACTTGATCTATGGAAGTTTGGCGACTACAAACATTATACATCACTTAATTTATTAACCACTATTTTTAATATCCCATCACCCAAGGATGACATTGATGGAAGTCAGGTAGCAGCTGTGTTTTATGAAGAAAGAGATGTGGATCGAATTGCACGTTATTGTGAGAAGGATGTGTTGGCAACCGCTCAGCTTTTCCTCCGTTTTAAAGGAGAAGACTTAATTGAAGAAGATGCTGTTGAAACGGTGATTTAATCCAAAAGAAAATAAGCCAAGGTTTTAACTAATAGTGTAGGTTGTTCAGCATGCAGCCAATGTCCTGCTTCGGGTATGGATACAACTTCAGCATCTTTGAAAAACTTTCTAATAATTAAAGTATCCTCGTCCATAACATAACCCGAGTTCTCTCCGCGAATAAAGATACTTGGCAGCGAAACTTTACATTCGTTAGGCGATAAACCTGAGAAGCCATCCATCAGTGTTTCTAAACTTTTACTAATAATAGCCAAGTTAAGTCTCCATTGATAAGTGCCATCTTTTTTACGTTCAATATTCTTTAATAGAAAATGTCTTAGCTTATCATTGTCAAGCTGTTTGCTTAGTTGTGTGTCAATGTCTTTGCGGCTATTTACACCTTGCACATCAACCGCTTGCATTGCTTTTATGATGCCAGCATGATTATTGGTGATCTGTGCATAGTTACTAAACGATGCATATGATTTAGGAGCAATGTCGAGAATAACCAATTTGTCAATTAGTTGTGGATTCTCTAATGCAAAGCGCATGGCTGTTTTACCACCCATTGAGTGACCAATAAGATGCGCTTTGTCAATGTTTTGATCTTCATAAAAAAGCTTTAAATCATTGGCCATGACATCATAGTTCATTTCTGTGCTATGAGGCGACTGGCCATGATTTCGTTGATCCAGAATATAAACATGGTAATCGTTCTCCAGCTGACGAGCAATGCTTACCCAATTATCAGAAGCACCATACAAGCCGTGTAAAATTATCAGCTTTGATCCTTGATGACCATATTCTCTGAAGAACAATTTCATGATTTACTTTTCTTTAATTAAGAGATCTTTATAAAGCTGTACGGTTCTTTCTAATCCAATATATAGAGCATCGCTTATGAGGGCATGGCCAATTGATACTTCTTTTAGGAATGGAATTTTCTCATTGAAAAACTTTAGATTCTCCAAATTTAAATCGTGACCGGCATTAATCTTTAAGCCAATTTTATTGGCTAAGTTTGCGGCTTCAACAAATGGAGCAATCGCTGCTTCTTTATTCTTGCTGTATTGTTCGGCGTAAGGTTCAGTATACAGTTCTATACGATCCGTATTGGTTTTTACTGCGTTGGCAATATTTTCCAAATCGGTGTCGATAAAAATGGATGTTCGAATACCTGCATCGCTAAATTTTCCAATAACATCTTGCAAGAACGACAGGTTCTTTACTGTGTCCCATCCCGCATTTGAAGTCAAAGCTTCTGGTGGATCAGGAACTAAGGTAACTTGGTGTGGGCGGGCATTTAATACTAAGTCGATAAACTCTTTTGATGGATATCCTTCAATATTAAATTCGGTTGTTATAGCCGGGCGAATGTCAAATACATCCTGGTAACGAATGTGTCGTTCATCAGGCCTCGGGTGAACGGTAACCCCTTGAGCGCCGAATTTCTGAACATCAATGGCTGCTTTCAGCACATTGGGAGTGTCACCTCCACGCGAATTGCGTAGTGTGGCAACTTTGTTAATATTAACACTAAGCTTTGTCATTCTTTATTTTATTGATAAACCCGCCGTTTTGGAGGTTAAAAAAACTTAATAAACTATACAATCAGTTGTTTGTTTTAAACATTGAAAGTATTTTTAATAAACGCTATACTTTTTCCAGTTTTTTTACGGATCAAGTATTTGGCAAAATTATAAGTTATTTCTAAAAGTAGTCTATGTTGGCGAAAGAATTAATATCAGATGTTGTGCCTTCGTTAAAAACTTCCGATTCTGGCTTGGATGCAATAAACTGGATGGAGGTTTTTCGTGTGTCGCATTTACCCATAGTGAATAATCAATCATTTTTGGGTTTAATATCTGATGTTGATATTTATGATTTAAATCGTGCTGACGAGCCTTTGGGTAATCATCCGCTCTCATTTGATAAGCCATATGTATTCGAACATCAGCATATTTATGATGTGATTGAATTAATTTCCAGATTAAAATTAACCGTGGTTCCTGTCTTGAATGCTAATGAAGAATATCTTGGATTAATTACGCAAAGTGATTTATTGCGTAAGTTTGCTGACTTAATTGCTGCACATACACCTGGCGGTGTTATAGAGCTTGAATTATTACCGCGAGATTATTCTTTAGCCGAAATATCAAGAATCGTAGAGGATGCTGACGCAAAAATTTTAAGTTTGTATGTGTCGCAAACAAGTGGAGTGGATCGGATTGGGGTGACCATAAAGTTGAACAGGACGGATTTAACTGCTGTTATTAATGCTTTTGATAGGTATGATTATCAGGTGAAAACAACCTATGCAGGAGATAATCTATATGATCAAGCTGCACAGAAAAATTATGACGCCCTAATGAATTATTTGAATGTATAGGTAAGAAAAAATAAATGGAGGAAGCAAAGTCAGGTACTAATGTATTTCTTTTTATGTGCATAGTTTGTCTGACTATGCATCATCCATCCTTTGCTTCATACGAAGGGCAGTCTGCTGACCCCAAAAAAGCTGTTGTTGGGCAAATTATTATCTCGGGAAATAAAGTTACCAAGCAAAGAGTTATACTCAATGAGTTGGTATTTAGCTATGGAGATACCATAATGGTTAATAAAATTGGTGAAGCCATAAAGAATAGCCGCAATAATTTATTAAATACTTCTTTGTTTAATTTTGTGTCAATCACTTACGCTAAGCGAGATAACAATGAATTAATATTTCATGTTAAGGTTGATGAACGATGGTATTGGTGGGCATTCCCAATTTTTGAATATGCCGATCGAAATTTTAGTTCTTTTTTAGAAAGTAAGGATTGGTCGCGAGTGAATTATGGTGTTTACCTTAAACGTGATAATTTTCGAGGTAGAAAGGAACGTTTGAAAATGAGAGTCAGAGTAGGTTATGCTACGCAAGTTTCATTGTTGTTTGATTCTCCTGAGTATAGAAGGAAAACAGGCTGGGGTGTTGAATTTAATGTTGTTGCCAAAAATCAGTTGTCGTATCGTACAATTGACAATAGGCCAGAGTTTATTTTGTTTGATGAGGGGATGGCGCAGTATCAGTATAACTCGGGTATTTATTATGCCTATAGAAGTGATTTTTATCAGCGACACAATCTTAAATTAAGTCATTTTGCCTATAATGTTAATGATAGCGTCATCGGGCTTAATCCGAATTACCTTACTGAAGGAGATTCAGAGCTTCAGTTTTTAACATTAGGGTACAGTTACAACTATGATAGACGGGATTCTAAGGCATATCCATTAAAAGGAAGAAAGGTGACTCTAGAATTGCAAAAGCATGGTTTGGGGGTGCTTACCAATAAGTTAGATGATTTAAGCTTTGGTGTTCAGGTTCAAGAATATATTGAGTTAAGTAGGTTATTTCATTATGGTGCTACTTTTGAGGGAGTTGCATCAACTAGCGATCATCTGCCCTATATCTTAAAGTCAGGAATTGGTTATGACTCTTTCATAAATGGATATGAGTTGTACGTAATTGATGGTACTAAAAGAGCCTTACTTCAAAATAGAATGCTCTTTACTCTATTGGAGCCTAGGGTTAAGAATATCGGATTCATGCCTTTGAGTCAATTTGCAAAAATTCATTATGCCTTTTATTTAAAAGCCTATTTTGATATGGGTTATGCATGGCTTGATAGTCCTGATGTTAGTAATACTTTGGCAAATGATTTACAGTATGGTTATGGATTAGGTATTGATATGGTCACCTTCTACGATAAGGTGGTGAGTTTTAATTATTCATTCAATAAGTTGGGGCAGCACGGTTTCTTTATGCATATAAACCTCGATTTTTAATTAAATACTGCTAATAAGTTTTAGATTTGTGGTTCTGATACTAATAGATAAGTATGGTAATTAAGCGATTATTTGCTATTATCTTAAATTAACTATAAATGAAAATTGCCGTTTTTGGTAAAAAGATTGACAAACTATTTTTTACCTCTTGTAAAACTTTATTTAAGGTTTTAAAAAACAATGGTGTTGAAGTAATAATTTACCGACCATTTTATGAGTTTCTCCTGTCCACGGTTAAGATGAAGCCTGAAGTGGACGGTTTTTTCGATGACGATAATCCCTTGCCAAAGGTTGATTTGTTATTTAGCATTGGTGGAGATGGAACTTTCCTTCACGCAGTTACCTATGTGCACGATTCAGGGATTCCGATAGTTGGAATAAATAGTGGTCGTTTAGGTTTTTTGGCCGATATATCTCAGCAAGAAATGGAAGTGGTTTTGGCTGACGTTTTTAACGGTTCGTATAAAGTTCAGCAGCTTGATTTAATTAGCCTTGAAACAGATGTTGATTTATTTGGCAAGAAAAATTATGCCTTAAATGAGCTAGCCATCACCAAAAGGGATAGTTCTTCCATGATCACCATCCATACCTATATCAATAATGAATTTGTAAATTCTTATTGGGCCGATGGTTTAATTATTGCGACCACGACTGGTTCAACAGCCTACTCCCTGAGTGTTGGTGGCCCTATTATGCATCCCGATTCTCATAATTTTATAATTACCCCTATCGCACCTCATAATCTGACGGTTCGTCCAATGGTGGTTCCAAATAATGTTGAGATTACTTTAAAGGTAGAAGGCCGTGATAGTAAGTTTCTGGCTTCACTTGATTCAAGAAGTGAAATTCTGGATGAAACCGTTCATTTAAAAGTGAAAAAGGCAGACTTTACTATTAATGTCATAAAACTCAAAGGGCATTCCTTTTTCACCACCCTAAGAAATAAACTAATGTGGGGAATCGACAAGCGGAATTAGTGTTTAAATGCAATAAAATTTCAAAAGAAGGGTTTTAGAATGTAGGTTGAGTGTAAAGGTCTAAGTTGTTTTAAATTTTATAATACATTTGTTTCAAATGTGAATTTTAACAAAAAGTGAAGAGTCGATTGTATCCATTATATACTAAGTTAAAGTCATTGGTAATTAAAGTTGTTCTGCTCATTGTAGCTGTGTTTGGTACAGTGAATTTATCTGCACAAGATAGAATTGAGTTGGGAGGAACCTTAGGTGTAGCCTATTATTTTGGTGATTTGAATCCATCTATGCAATTTTTAAATTCTCACCTTGCAGTTGGTGGCATTGGCCGTTATGTGTTTAACGATAGGTTGGCCTTTAAAGGCATGGCGATGTATACCAATATTAGTGGGAGTTACGATGGAAGTAATGGGCGATTTGTTGAAAGTACACCAGACGCAAATTATTCATTTAGCCGAAGTATTGGTGATTTTTCGGGTCAATTTGAGTTTAATTTTTTATCCTACGATCATAAATTTATCGCATCTAGCACATTCACGCCTTACCTTTCAGCAGGCCTTGGAACCATATTCTATAACAGAATAGAAGGAGATGTTGGAAACAATGCAAGCAAACCAGTTTTTATATTATCTTTGCCGTTCGGTGTTGGAGCAAAGTATAAGATTAACAAGTGGGTGAGGATAGGTGCAGAGTGGTCTTTTCGAAAAACTTTTGTTGATGACTTAGACTATGTAGGAGATGGAGGGGTTGATCCTTCGGATCCGTACGGCTATGGTAACACCATGACACACAATAATGATTGGATTTCGTTTGCAAACGTTTACGTGACAATAAGTATGTTGAAGCGTAAAACTCGTTGTAACGGAGGATATTAAAAACAGGACAGTTGTATTATGTCGTTGAAAGACCAACTGATAGCAGATAGATTGCCAAGTCATGTTGCCATAATTATGGATGGTAATGGCCGTTGGGCAAAAAAGAGAGGGAATTCCAGAGTATTTGGACATAAGCATGGTGTTACAGCTGTGCGTGATGTTACAGAAGCTTCTGCCGAACTCGGAATAAAGTATCTAACACTTTATGCATTTAGTACCGAGAATTGGAGCCGCCCCAAAACCGAAGTTGACGCACTTATGAGTTTATTGGTTTCAACCATTAGTTCCGAAACCAAAACCCTAATGAAAAATAACGTCAGGTTAAATGCCATTGGGTGTCGCGAGAATCTTCCGAGCGGTGTTCAAAAACGCCTAGAGGAGTGTATTCTTAAAACTTCAGGTAACGATGGCTTAACGCTTACTTTGGCTTTAAGTTATAGTTCACGTTGGGAAATAATTGAAGCGGTTAAAAAAGTTGCTGTTCAGGTGAAGGATGGTGAGCTTGAATTGGGTGAAATCAATGATGAGCTATTTAGTTCTTTAATGGCCACTGAATCAATGCCTGATCCAGAACTAATGATTCGCACAAGTGGTGAACATCGGATTAGTAATTTTTTACTTTGGCAGTTAGCGTATTCCGAGCTATATTTCAGCGATGTTTTATGGCCTGATTTCCGAAAAGAAGATTATTACGAAGCGATTTTGAATTACCAGGGGCGTGAAAGACGTTTCGGAAAAACTGGTGATCAAATAAAAAAATAGGATTTTTAGTGGATTACTTGAAAACTTATAGCATTTTTGCTCGTCGAAGTTTTTACAGGAAGTTTCCCTAACAAAATGAACAAACGAAGATATTACATGAAAGGTCATTTTCGCTATAAGATTGCACTAGTTACTTTATTTATACTATCACTTGCTAATATTAAAGCTCAGGACGAACCCAATATATCCTATTCGGGAACGCCAAAGAAATATGAGATTGCTGAAATTGAGGTAGTAGGTGTTGAGAACCTGGATCCTAAGATTTTGGTAAATATTAGTGGCCTTCGTGTAGGACAACAGATTACCGTACCTGGTGATGAGGTATCTGAAGCAATCCGTCGTTATTGGAATCATGGATTGTTTTCTGATGTTAAAATCAAGGCAAAGAAAATAGAAGCTCGTAAAATATACTTAGAGATTCACTTGCTTGAAAGACCACGATTGTCGGAAATGACTTTTTATGGTTTGAAGAAAAGCGAGATTGAAACCGTTGAAGAAAAAGTAATCATGATGAAGGGGCAACAGGTGACGCCTTATATGATTACACGTGCTGAAAAATACATTAAGGATTACTTTGATAATAAAGGCTTTTATAATACAGTTGTTAATATCGTTCAGAAAGATGATCCCAACAAGCCAAACCATGTTAATCTGGATATTAATGTTGACAAGAAAGATAAGGTAAAAGTTAGTAGTTTGGTTTTCGAAGGTAACGAAGTTTTAACAGATGCCAAGTTGAATAAGGCAATGAAGAAGACCAATCAGAAAGGTAAGATTGGCAACTTTTTCCGTTCTAAAAAATTCGTTGTCGAAAAGTATGAAGAAGATTTGGTAGCCCTAATTGATAAGTACAATGAGATGGGATATCGCGATGCTCGAATTGTGTCAGAGGATGTGATTCGAAACATTGAAGATAATACTGTTGAGGTCGTACTGAAGATAGAAGAAGGAAATAAATATTACTTCGGTGATATATCATGGGTTGGTAACACTATATATGCATCAGAGTATTTAGCTTATAAATTACGTATCAAGAAAGGTGATGTATTTAATCAGAAGTTATTGAATGAGCGATTGAGGGATGATGAAGATGCGGTGCATAACGAATATATGGACAAGGGTTATTTGTTCTCAAACATAAATCCTATTGAAGTTGGTGTTCAAGGTGATACTATCGATCTTGAGATGCGTATTTTTGAGGGACAGCAAGCAACTATCAATAATGTTATTATTCGAGGTAATAGTAAAACACACGAACACGTAGTTCGTCGTGAAGTGCGTACAAAGCCAGGGCAGCTATTTAGTAAATCGGAATTGATTCGTACTGTACGTGAATTGGCTCAGCTAGGGCATTTTGATCCGGAAAACATCGTGCCAGATGTTCAGCCAAATCAGGAAAATGGAACAGTAGATTTAGTTTATAGCCTTGAAGAAAAAGCCAATGACCAGATTGAATTATCCGGTGGTTGGGGAGCAGGAATGTTTGTTGGATCGCTTGGTTTAAAGTTTACAAACTTCTCCATTCGTAACATATTTAATAAAGAAGCCTGGCGTCCTTTGCCGACTGGTGATGGACAGACCTTAGCACTTCGTGCGCAAACTAATGGTAAGTTTTATCAATCATATAGTTTGTCGTTTACCGAGCCATGGTTGGGTGGTAAAAAACCAAATTCACTAAGTTTCTCAATTTACCATTCTATTCAAACAGGTGTAAGTTCAAGTTATTATAACCCATCAAGCCAATATGGCGGCGGTTATGGTGGCTACGGCGGTTATGGCGGTGGCTACGGTGGCGGTTATGGCTATGGTCAGCAAGAAGCATTGGATCAGCATATGAAAATAACAGGAGCTTCACTCGGTTTTGGTAAACGTTTGAGTTGGCCAGATGACTGGTTTACTTTATATCTTGAAGCAAGTTACCAACGATATGACTTACGTGATTGGAATTACTTTATTATGCAGAATGGTATTTCCCATAACCTTAATTTTAAAGTTAACTTGAGTCGTCGTTCGATTGATAACCCTATATATACACGTCGTGGATCAGACTTCTCCGTAGGTTTAGAATTTACGCCACCATGGTCGATGTTCTCAGATAAAGATTGGTCAAAAGCCAGTGAGGAGGAAAAGTACCAAAAGATTGAATACCACAAATGGACCTTTAAAGGTGCAGTATATAAGACTATAGATACGCGTGAAAAACTAGTGGTCATGGGTCGATATGAGATGGGCTTTCTAGGTTATTACAATAAAGATCTTAATTCACCATTCGAGAAGTATGTACTTGGTGGTGATGGTATGTCAGGATATAGCATGTATGGTAGTGAAACCATCGGTTTGAGAGGTTACGAAAATTCATCCTTAACCCCATACAATACAGCTGGTTCGTATGATGGTAATATGTATAATAAATTAACCCTTGAACTGAGGTACCCACTAACGCTTCAACCATCAGCAACAGTATTTGCTCTTGGTTTCCTAGAGGCAGGTAATGCCTGGAGTCAATATGAGGATTACAATCCTTTTGAATTGAAGCGTGCAGCAGGCGTTGGTTTACGTATCTTCTTACCTATCTTTGGTTTGATGGGTATCGATTGGGGATATGGCTTTGATGACAGTCCGTATAGAAGAAATGCTGGCGGAAGTCAATTCCACTTTGTTATTGGTCAAAGTTTCTAGTAGAGAGTGGGTTGGGAGTTTGGTTTGATTTTTGTTTAATTTGACAGGAAACCAAAAATTAAGACTATGAAAATTATTCTTTTAAGTTTGTTATTATCTATTAGTGGTATTGTCTCTGCTCAGAAGTACGCTTTTGTAGATTCGGAGTACATATTGAAAAATATACCAGCTTATGAAGTTGCCAATGAGCAATTGAGCCAATTGTCAGAAAAATGGCAGAAGGAGATTGAAACGCGATTTGGTGAGATTGCCCAATTGTATCAAAACTATCAGACTGAGAATGTTTTCCTTTCAAACGAAATGAAGTTGAAACGAGAAAATGAAATTGTTGAAAAGGAAAAAGAAGCAAAGGCACTTCAACAAAGTTATTTTGGACAAGGCGGAGAACTCTTTAAAAGAAGAGAGTCGCTGATAAAGCCGATTCAGGATGAAATTTATAATGCAATAACAGAAGTTTCATCGGAAGATAATTTTGCTGCTGTATTTGATAAGGCATCCGGTATGGGCATCATGTATGTGGATAGCAAATATGATATTAGTGATGATGTTTTGATCAAACTAGGATACAAAAGTGAATAATTTAAATATATTTGATTCCAAATTATAAAATGAGAAGGATGAATAAATTATACGCAATAGTTACTTTAATCTTGCTAAATGTTGTTGGAGTTGCGGGGCAGCAACCAATGAAATTTGGACATATAAACTCAACGGAGATATTGAGTGTAATGCCTGAATTGAAACAGGTAGAAGCAACGCTTGAAGCTGAGTATAAAGAGAAAGAAGGACAGCTGATGGTTATGCAAGAAGAATTACAGGCGAAGCAAACCGAATACCAGCAAACAGCATCTGCTATGACCCCTCAGGAAAGAGCACAGAAGGAACAAGAATTGGGTGAAATGGGCCAAAAAGTACAAAACTATTATATGTTAGCACAGCAGCAAATTCAGGCAAAGGAGAATGAGTTGAAAGCTCCGATAATGCAAAAACTACAAGCTGCTATTCAAGAAGTAGGTGCCGAAGGTGGATTTTTATATATCTTCGAATTAGCAACACGAGTGCCAATTTATAATTCAGAAAAGAGCATTGATGTTGCTCCAATGGTAAAGGCAAAATTAGGAATTCAATAAGAACAGATTAAAATTATATAGAGATGAAGACATTAAAAATATTTGCAGTTATAGCTGTTTTTGCCATTGCAGGTAAAGTACAAGCACAAGATTTAAAATTTGGTCATATCCATATCCAGCAAGTGGTAGCCGAGTTGCCAGAAAAAATTGCGGCTGACAAAGAATTGCAAGATGAGGCAACAAAGTTGCAGAACCAATTGCAAGTGATGCAGGCAGATCTAGAGAAAAAGTATACTGAGTATATGGCTCAGCGCGATACTTTACCTGATCTTATTCGTGCAACAAAGGAGAAAGAAATTCAAGATTACGACCAACGTATGCAACAGTATAGCCAAATGGCACAGCAGACAATCGGTCAAAAGGAACAGCAATTGTTACAACCTATTATCATGAAGGTTCAAAAGGCTATTGAAGAGGTTGGACAAGAGCAAGGTTTAATTTATATTTTCGATCTTAGTTCGCAAGTTGTTGTTTACCATTCTGAAACAAGTATTGATTGTGCAGAATTTGTAAAAGCTAAATTAATTACTCCAGCCGGATTGTAAGCTGAGGCAGATAAATTAAGATATTAAGCGGGTGACTTTTAAAAGTCACCCGCTTTTGTATCTTTAAGGTTTGTTATTGTAAATTATGAAGCAAAATAAAATAGGCCCTATTGCTGTTTTTGACTCAGGTTATGGAGGGTTGACCATATTGGATAAGCTGGTAAAGAAACTTCCTAAGTACGATTATATCTATTTAGGTGACAATGCCCGTACGCCATATGGAACAAGATCGTTTGAAGTTGTGTATGAATATACCCTTCAGTGTGTGAAACAATTGTTCGAGATGGGGGCTCATTTGGTTATTTTAGCTTGTAATACTGCATCAGCAAAAGCACTTCGAAATATTCAGCAAAAAGATTTACCTAATATCGATCCTGAACGTAGGGTGTTGGGTGTTATTCGGCCAAGTGTGGAACAAGTAAATAATCTCAGCCAATCAAAACATATAGGGATTATGGGTACTACTGGTACTGTGCAATCAGAATCGTATGTGCTGGAGGTGGAGAAGTTGTTTCCAAACATTAAGGTAACACAGGAAGCTTGCCCAATGTGGGTTCCTTTGGTTGAGAATAATGAGTTTCTGAATGGAGGGGCAGATTATTTTGTGGAGAAGAATATAAACAACCTATTGGATAAGGATAATAACATTGATACCATTATACTTGGGTGTACACATTATCCTTTATTACTACCTAAAATAAGAAAGTACGTAAAAGAAAGTGTTAAAGTGATTGATCAAGGACGTATTGTGGCGGATAGTTTATTTGATTATTTGCAAAGGCATCCTGAGATGGATGAGAAATGTTCAAAAAATGCTTCAGTAAAGTTCTATACTACCGAAAGTGTTGAGAAATTTAAACACACCGCTGAACTTTTCTTTGACGGTAATATAAAAGTGGAACAAATTCATTTGTAAAATTAGCCACTCCAAATCTGAAGTGGCTAATCGTATCATTTATTCTTCCTTATACCAGCCTGAATACATCAGGTAATTATTGGCAATTTTGTTGATCATTTCCTTGGTCTGATTGGGCTCTATTTCCTTTACTTTCTTAGCAGGAACTCCTGCATATACACTGTTAGGTTCAACGATAGTGCCTGTTAATACTAATGAATTAGCTGCAATTATGGAGTTGTGACCAATAACAGCATGATCAAGTACAGTGGCTCCAATTCCAACTAATACATTGTCTTCAATTTTGGCACCATGAATGGTTACATTGTGGCCTATAGATACATTATCCCCGATCTCAACCGTCGACTTTTGATATAAAGTATGCAATACTGAACCATCTTGAATATTTACCTTATTTCCAATCCGGATAGAATTAACATCACCACGCAAAACAGCATTAAACCATATGCTGCACTCATCTCCCATTTCTACATCACCTATAATGGTGGCATTTTCTGCCAAATAAACATCTTTACCAAATTTTGGTGTAAACCCTCTCACCTCTTTAATTAACGCCATATCAATGATTATTCTTTAGTTTTATTGTGTTATGATTTGCACAAAAATACAATCATATTCTTAAGAAATGTATATTCTAAGCGGATAAAGTAACAGATTATAAATATAACGAACAAAGATGTGTTAGATGTTTATAATGTGTTATATAACACTTGCCTAATTAGGGTAAAGTATGACAAATGTCAATTAGTGATGGGGCACATATCAATACCTTTACTCCGATTTTGAAGGGAACTTATGTATCACTACCTTAGTAGTAACATTAGTTTCCTTTCTTAATGTTACTTAACTTTTTTAATAAAGAGATACTAAATCAGAACCTTGTTAATCATGGGTAAAAGGTCAAAAGTTATCGAGAAAGAAGAAGTTGTAGTTAGGTTTTCAGGTGATTCCGGAGATGGAATGCAATTAACCGGAACCTTATTTTCTTACACTTCGGCGATTTTTGGAAATGATATTTCAACATTTCCAGATTATCCTTCAGAAATTAGAGCACCACAAGGAACCATCAGTGGGGTATCCGGCTTTCAGGTGCACTTTGGTCACTCAGAGGTATTTACTCCAGGTGATTATTGTGATGTGTTGGTTGCAATGAATCCTGCCGCTTTAAAGGCAAATGCAAAATGGATGAAACCCGGTGGGACCATCATTTTGGATGTGGATAGTTGTGATGAGAAAAACCTAAAAAAGGCCGGCTACGAAACGGATGATCCGATTGTGGAAGGAAGATTAGGAGATTATAATATTATTAAGGCACCGTTTACTACGCTTACTAAGGCGAGTTTGAAGGATATGGGGCTTGATAATAAAAGTATTCTTCGTAGTAAAAACATGTATGCTCTTGGATTGGTATATTGGTTATTTGACCGTCCAAAAACACACACTCAAGAGTACATTAAAAAGAAGTTTGCCAAGAATCCGTTGGTGGTTGAGGCTAACTTAAAAGTACTTGAAGATGGTTACAACTATGGTGGAATTATTCAGGCACTTACGCCTTCTTACCATATTAACCCAGCACAAATTAAAAAAGGCAAATACCGTAATTTAAGTGGTAATGTTGCGGTGGCATGGGGATTCCTAGCTGCAGCTGAAAAAAGTAAGTTACCTTTATTCTTAGGTTCGTACCCTATTACACCGGCTACTGAGATTTTACAAGAGCTTAGTGCTCGTAAAGATTTAGGTGTAAAAGTATTTCAGGCGGAAGATGAGATTGCTGGAATTTGTACAGCTATTGGTGCTAGTTTTGCAGGTAATCTTGCAATTACCACAACTTCAGGTCCTGGTTTAGCTTTAAAAGGAGAAGCCATTGGTTTAGCTGTAATTGCTGAATTACCATTGGTAATAGTTAATGTTCAGCGTGGAGGCCCTTCTACAGGTTTACCAACAAAAACTGAACAGAGTGATTTAATGCAGGCGCTTTATGGTAGAAATGGTGAGAGCCCAGCTGTTGTTATTGCTGCAAGTTCTCCAACAAACTGTTTCGATTATGCTTTTTATGCAGCTAAAATTGCTGTTGAGCATATGACACCAGTAATTTTACTTACCGATGGTTTCTTAGCGAATGGAACACAGCCATGGCGTTTGCCAAATCTAAAAGAATGGCCTGCCATTGAAGTGCCAGTTGCTGATCCAAATGATAAGGATTGGCACCCATATAAGCGTGACGCAGAGAAATTAGCACGTCAGTGGGCTAAGCCTGGGGTCAAAGGTATGGAGCATCGTATTGGAGGTCTTGAAAAAGATATTGATACAGGTGATGTTTCGCACGATGCAATGAACCATCA
The DNA here is from genome assembly GCA_025499625.1 of Carboxylicivirga fragile. Lineage (GTDB taxonomy): Bacteria > Bacteroidota > Bacteroidia > Bacteroidales > Marinilabiliaceae > Carboxylicivirga > Carboxylicivirga fragile. The sequence goes on from JAFMVD010000067.1 coordinate 22,279, forward strand.
AAAAATGGTCGAAATTCGTGAGCAGAAAGTTCAAAAAATTGCTCATCATATTCCTGAGCTTGAGGTATTGGGAGATAAGGATTCGGACGTGTTGGTTGTTGGTTGGGGTGGAACCTTTGGTCACTTATTCACTGCGGTTGATGAATTAGAGCACGAAGGGCATCATTTTGCTTTGGCTCATTTTAATTATATTAATCCTCTGCCAATTAACACATACGAAGTTCTTAAGAAGTATAAGAAGATTGTTGTGTGTGAGTTGAATTTAGGCCAGTTCGCTAATTATCTTTTAATGAACTTTCCTGATTTGGAATACCTACGTTTTAATAAAGTACAAGGACAACCGTTTACTGTTGTTGAGTTAAAAGAACATTTTAAAACATTGCTGGAGGAATAAAAATGTCTGAACAGTGTAAATTAAATTACAAAGATTTTAAAAGTGATCAGAGTATAAAATGGTGTCCAGGTTGTGGTGACCACGCTATCTTAAACTCTGTGCAGAAAGCAATGGCCAATTTAGGATATGCCAAAGAAGAAGTGGCAGTGATTTCCGGTATTGGTTGTTCATCTCGTTTTCCATACTACATGGATACCTATGGCTTTCATACCATTCATGGTCGTGGATCAGCAATTGCCTCTGGTGTAAAAGTTGCTAACCCGCAATTGAAAGTATGGCAGATAACAGGTGATGGTGATGCTTTAGCCATTGGTGGAAATCACTTTATACATACCATTCGACGTAATATTGATTTGAATGTAATCCTTTTTAATAACCAGATTTACGGTTTAACTAAAGGACAGTATTCTCCAACTTCGAAGCGTGGTTTTATATCAAAAACTTCTCCTTTTGGAACGGTTGAAGCTCCATTCCGTCCGGGTGAGTTATGCATTGGTGCGCGTGGACAATTTTTTGCGCGATGCATCGATAAGGACCTGAAGCATACGGTTGAAATGGCGGAATTTGCTGCGAATCATGAAGGAACATCAATTGTAGAGGTGTTGCAGAATTGTGTGATTTATAATGATAAAACGCACAATGCCATAACAGATAAAGCGCATTCGGCTGATCGTACCATCAAGTTGAAACATGGTGAACCTATGATTTTCGGAAAAGAAAGTGATAAGGGTTTAATGTTAGATGGTTTGAGCTTAAAAGTGGTGACCCTTGGTGAGAATGGTGTAACAAAAGATGACATATTGGTTCATGATTCGGAATGTGAAGACATTACCTTACATCTGAAATTGGCTGATATGGAATATCCTGAATATCCAGTTGCCTTAGGTGTTATACGTAATGTTAAATCACCGGTTTACGACCAGTGTGTTGAGCAACAATTAGAAGACGTACAAGAAATATCAAGTATAAAATCATTTGATGATTTGATACATTCCGGCGATGTTTGGGATGTAGAATAAATTTTTGTTGAGTTAGCTACTTAAAAAGGTCGTTCTGAATTTTTCAGGCGACCTTTTGTATTTTAATTAGGCAATTTCAGAAGTAACAAGATTTTAAATAAAATTTAGAGGTTAATCATTTATGGTTAGCCTCTTTGTTTTTCATAATTATTAATGAGTGT
>JAFMVD010000068.1 GCA_025499625.1 Carboxylicivirga fragile
ATTGATAAAAAAATCAATCTGTGCTTTTGTATCGGCATTAACCATTGTAATTAGCAAAATGATTTATCAATCATTTTGGAATACAATTGGTATAAGATCCAGTTTTTACTGGTACAGTTTGTTTTCTTTTACGTAGGAGATGACTTTCTCAGGCGTGAAATAAGGAATTGTTTTACCCGCTTTGAGCCATTGCCTAACTTGTGTGGATGAAATTTCAATGATGGGAGCCTGCGTTATTTTGCAGCTTAGCGGTAATTCTATGCCATCAGTTGAATAGCCTAAACGAGGATAAACGTAAATACAGTAGTTGGAAAGGATCATATCTGAATCTTTCCATCGATGGATATTCTGAATATTGTCAGCCCCCATTATAATGTTGAAGAAGCAATCTTTGTATTGCTTCTGTAAAGCTTCCAGTGTATTTATTGTATATGATGGGGTAGGTAATGTTGTCTCAATAGTTTCGACTCGCATATTGGCATAGTTTTCGGTAGCCAACTCAACCATTTTAATGCGCTGGTCTGTTTCTATTAAATCAACGCTTTTTTTAAAAGGGTTTTGCGGACTAACAACTAACCAGACTTCATCCATGTTTTCGAATTCGCACATGTAATTGGCCAATGCCAAATGACCTATGTGAATTGGGTTGAATGAGCCAAAGAAGAGACCGATTTGCTTCATTGTTTTAAGAAACTAGTTAATAGTTTTTCTGCACTTTCAACCGCATTATCAAGATTGTCGTTAATAACAATGGCATCAAATTGAGGGGCAAATGTTAGTTCGTATTCAGCCTTTGCTAACCTCTGATTTATCTTATCTTCCGAGTCAGTATTTCGACCTATTAATCGTTTTTTCAATTCTTCGATCGATGGCGCCTGAACAAAAATACTCAATGCTTCATCGCCATATTCTTTCTTAATATTAACCCCTCCAACCACATCAACATCAAATACAATGTTATAACCAGCTGATGTTATTCGATCAACTTCACTTCGAAGCGTGCCATAGTGTGTGCCGCTGTATACCTCTTCCCATTCCAGAAAGGCATCTTCTTTTATTTTCTGTTCGAAGGCTTCCGCAGATAGGAAATAATATTCCTGCCCATGTTTTTCTTCGCCCCTGGGAGCTCTGCTTGTTGCCGATATGGAGAATTCTAGTTTGAAATCTTTTTTCAATAAGGCTTGTACGATGGTACTCTTTCCAGACCCCGAAGGGGCCGAGAAGATAAGTAGTTTACCTTTTTTTGTCATTGCTGTGAGTGATATGTTAGTTCTTCAATGTGCTTAAAGAACGTTTAGAATCTGTTCTTTAATTTTCTCAAGTTCATCTTTCATGCGAATTACAATCTTCTGTAAATCGGCATCATTGGCTTTTGAGCCCAAAGTGTTTATTTCACGCCCAATCTCTTGTGTGATGAAACCTAATTTTTTTCCAACGCTATCGCCTGATTCAATGGTTTCAATAAAATATTCCAAGTGATTCTTTAAGCGTACTTTTTCTTCAGTAACGTCCAGTTTTTCAAGATAGAATATGATTTCCTGTTCAAAGCGATTTTCATCAATTTGACTCTTTTGAGCTACTTCTTCCAGGTTTTCACGGATTCTGGTTTTTATTTTCTCAATGCGCTGAGATTCGTAATTAGGAACTTCGGTAAGTAGCTCGCCAATGCAAGTAATTCTTTCCCTAATATCATTCTCTAAAGCTTGACCTTCACTTTTTCTAAATGAGATAATATCATCGATGGCTTTTTGAATAGTAGCGGCAATCGCTTTCCACTCTTCCTCATTTAATTCAGCTAATTCAACTTTTACAGTATCGGGTAAAGGCATTATAACTTTCAGAAAATCTGTGTTATCCGACATGCCCAAATCTTCGGTGATGGCTTTTAATTGACCATGATAATCCTTAATTGCCTGGTGATTTATCTTTGTGATCTTATCAGAAGTGGCAGCTTCAACATAAAAGCCAAGATCAATTTTCCCTCTGAAAAGCTTCTTGCTCAACAGGTTTCTGACTTCAATGTCTTTTTCACGGTATAAATTTGGTAGGCGCGTATTTAAGTCGAGCTGCTTGCTATTAAGGGACTTTATTTCAATACTAATTTTCTTATTAGGAAGCTCACAAATGGCTTTCCCAAATCCCGTCATTGATTGAATCATGAATTATCGTTTTCGTAATTGAACTCCAAAGGTAAGCTTTTTCCTGAACATGTTGGCGCCGAAGTTTTGGTTTGAAAAGTAATGTTTAGAAAAAAAAGTAAAAAAATACGAGTCAATAATGTATTGAAAATAAATAGGATAGTGTATTTGATGTGTATTTTGTTTAAGAAATATAAAAAAAGAATGAACAAAAATGATTCCCCAAAGTTTCCCTTATAGTTTTACAAATTTATAAACATCAAAACTTAGAGTCATGAAAACGTTAAAGAGAAATTTATTAGTTGTGGTACTATTCGGAGGTTTACTATTTGTCAATACATCATGTAACGACGATGACGATACGACACAGGAAACACCAATGATGGAGAAAACGATTACGCAAGTTGCTGCCAGTGATGATAATTTTAGTATTCTGGTTGCTGCACTTCAAAAAGTAGGATTAGACGATGATTTAGCTGCCGATAATTCTGATTTCACAGTTTTTGCTCCAACCAATGCTGCTTTTGTAGCTTTACTTGAAGAATTAGATGTGAACGGTTTGGACGATATTCCAAATGAAGTTCTAACAGAGGTATTGCTATATCATGTTGTAGCAGGAGGGAAGAAAGCTTCGATGATTGAATCGGGTTATTATAGCTCTTTAAGTTCTGGGCCATCTGAAGGTTATACACTTTCGTTTTATGTTGATATGACTATGGGCAAGATTAACGATAGAGCAAGTATCATACAAACTGATATAGAAGCAGACAATGGTATTATACATGTGATTGATAAAGTTATATTGCCGATGAGTATTACAGACCATGCGGTTGCTAACAAATCATTTTCATCATTAGTAGCAGCTGTTACTAAGGCTGAATTGGCTGCAACGCTCGATAATGATGAAGGTATGTTTACTGTTTTTGCACCTGTTAATGATGCTTTTTCAATGTTTTTGAATGAAGCAAATGTGAGTCTCGACGATTTATCAAAGGAAGCGCTTACGCCTATTTTATTATACCACGTAATGGGTAGTGTAGTGCCTGCATCTATGGTTGAAGCCGGATATTTTCCAACACTTGGATCTGCTTTTGAAAATAATATTAGTGTTAAGGTGGATGTTGACAACGGGGTAATGCTTAATAGTATGAGTAATGTTGTTGCAAGCGATGTTGTAGCTACAAATGGTATTATTCATGCTATTGATAAAGTAATTGTGCCTCCTACGATAGTTGACATTGCTTCACAAAACAGCAATTTTTCAACTTTGGTTAGTGCACTAGTAAAAGCCGAGTTAGTTGATGCACTATTAACAGAAGGGCCGTTTACTGTTTTCGCACCAACCAATCAAGCTTTTGAAGATTTATTTGCGGCACTGGAAATAACAGGACTTGATGATTTAACAAAAGAAGATTTGACCCCTATATTATTAGCTCACGTTGTAAGTGCCAATGCGCTATCCACTGGATTAAGCAATGGTAATGTTCCGACACTAAACACAACTAAATCGATAATGGTGAATGTTGACAATGGCGTTACCATTGATGGCGATGTTAATGTTGTAGCAGCGGATGTGCAAGGAACCAATGGAATAGTACACGTTATTGACAAGGTGATAGTACCATAACGCTTCTTTCTGCAACGTGATTATTCAAAGGAGACTCAATTGGGTCTCCTTTATCTATATAGATTGCTACGGAGTTTTACTTGTAGTTTCGTAGGTTTGGAGAAAAGAATAATATTTAATCTAACTGAACATTCAATATAATTTGCCTGTTACAGAGTCAGGCAAACCATAAAAAGTATATTCGAGCTAGTATGGCAATTTACTCAATAAAAGATTTAGAGAAAATATCGGGAATTAAAGCCCACACCATTCGTATATGGGAACGCAGGTATCAATTAATTGAACCTCAGCGTACCTCCACTAATATTCGTTATTACAGTGATGATGATTTAAAACGAATTTTAAATGTTTCGATTTTAAATCAGAATGGGTTTAAAATTTCGAAAATTGCTGGAATGAGTGAAAGTCAGTTACGCGAAAGAGTGATTGACCTTTGTTTGGATACGCGTAATACCGATGTTCAAATTGAAAGCCTGCTGGTTGCCATGCTCGAATTGGATGAAAGTAAGTTTTCAAATGTCTTAACCAATTCAATAATTAAGCAAGGATTTGAGTCAACGGTAGAGAATATTTTGTTCCCTTTTCTTGATCGCATTGGAATTTTGTGGCAAGCTGGTACCATTAACCCATCGCAGGAACATTTTATTTCAAATCTCATTCGTCAAAAGTTGATTGTGGCTATTGATAATGAGATGCAGAATTTTATTCCAAAGGCGGGTAAGAGTATAGTGTTCTTCTTGCCAGAGAATGAGTTGCATGAAATTGGTTTGCTTTTCTATAGTTTAATTGCTCGTAAAGAAGGCTATAATGTTGTCTATCTGGGAGCAGCTGTACCCATTGAGGATTTAAAAGTGATAGTTGAAACGCGTGATGTTAATGCTTTGTTTACTGCTTTTGTTGCAGCACGCGAAAAAGATGAACTGGATACCATATTACAGGATTTAACCAATGCTGTACCTGAGTATCCAATTTTTGTTATGGGACTTCAAATTAAGGAGTTGAAACCTGTTTTGCCAAAGCAGTATAAACTTGTTGCTAGTGCTCAAACCTTTAAGGAGCAGATTGCAGCTTTGTAGTTTGCTTGATGCTTACCTTATGAATTGATGGTGGGGCATGACTTGTTTCTTCATTACTTATGAACACTTCATTGTTAATGATACAAACACCTTCAACTTGAAAATGATTAAGTTTTTCTAATTGATATTCTTCTGTTTTCGGTCTTTTCGTGGAGAAGTTTTTAATACATACGAGATAGGGGAAGAACGAATCGTTTTTGTATTGGTAACTGGTAAGAAAGACGATGTCGTTTTTTACATCATAATCCGCAGCTGTAATCACTCCACTTGAAGCGAATGTTGCTTTTTTATTGGCCGTTCCAGTACTTTTATCGATGATGTAATAATTGGTATTACCACTTGCCCAATTTTTTGAGAATAAACCTATTTCTCCATTAATAGAGATGAGCGCTTCACAATCAAAATCATGTTGATAAGCAAGTAAATCACTTCCTTGATCTTCATATTGAAAAGTAATTATTTCTGCGCTAATAGTACAGTTTGTAAGTTGTTTTGGGATATGTTTTTTTGAAATTTGATAGATGCGAAAAGTGTTCTTGTTTCCTCTATTATTACCTGTATCTCCAATGTATATGTAGTCATCATCTTGGGCAATATCTTCCCAGTCAATATTTTTAGCGTTTTGAATGTGTATGGTCTGAATAACTTCACCACTTTGTAAACTAATGCGATAGAGATTTGCCTTGTCTCCACTATCGTTGATGGTCCATACATCGTTTTGGTAATAAATTAAACCAGATGTTTCCCTTACTTTTTGAGATAGTTTTATTTGATGGCTAATGCTTTTTACTTCTTTAGAGTGTATACTAAAAAGTGAAGATGTAATAAGACTAATAGCCAGGATGATATTAAGCATAGTGAAAGAAGTTATGTGACAATACTTTTAGTTTTCCATCGTCCTGTAAAATAGTAGATTAATGATCCAACAAGACCCATGGTCCAACCAATTGGGATGGCCCACCAGATACCAGTTACACCAAATAGATCAGATAGTACAATGGCAAATGGTATACGAATAACCCACAGTGAAAAAAGGGTTATAAACATTGGGATGAGTGTGTCGCCAGCTCCTCGTAATACGCCATGCATAACAAACATAGTAGAGAAGATCATGTAAAACGAACTCACAATTACAAGGTATTTAGTGCCGTGAGCTATTACATTTTCATCCTGGATAAACAAAGCCATGATGTGATCTCCAAAAAGAATTACACCGATTGTAACTGTTAAGGAAATGCCCCAGGCCATTACTAAAGTGGCCCTCAGTCCCTTTTTTATGCGATCGATTCTTTTTGCACCCAAATTTTGTCCAACAAAGGCTGATAAAGCACTGGCTAGATTAAGCGCTGGCATTGCTGCCAATGCATCAATACGGCTTGCTACCGAGAACGCCGCAAGAACATCGGTATCAAAATTGTTAACAATACGAACAAGCGCCATTATTCCGAGCGCCACAAAAGCTTGTTGAAACCCCGTAGGTAATCCAATTTTTACACTTTGATAAAAGAGTTCCTTGTCAAATTTGTATTTTCTGAAATTGAATGATATAAGTTGGTGTTTGTGTGTCAAATAGATGGCGCCAGAGATAAAAGCGCCAGCTTGTGCTATTACGGTTGCATAAGCTACACCTTCGATACCCCAATTAAATACGACGATAAAAATAATGTCGAGTAGAATATTGATTACTGTTGCGATTAGCATGAACCATAAGGGAGTCATAGAATCCCCAAGGCCTCGCAAAACGGAGGATGTAGCACTAAAGCCAAAGAAGGCAAGCATGCCCATCATAAATACATTGAAATATTTCGTCGCGAGAGGAATCACTGCTTCTTCAACATGTAAAAGGCGGAATATTTCCTCACTATATGTTATACCGGTGATTGTGATAAAAATGGAGGCAACAAACAGAAAAATAAAAATGGTGTCGATGGCACGCTTGACCTTATGTAAATTTTTTGCGCCATAATACTGACTTATTACGATGGTGGCTCCGCTGCCGATACCAATAATAAAAGCGATCAAGGCATAGAATATTGGAGCTGAAGCTCCCAAAGCGGCTAAGGCTTCTTTTCCCAGAAATCGCCCTACAATAAGGCTGTCAACTACATGATATAATTGCTGTAAGAGATTACCCATTACCATTGGTAGAGCAAACTTGAAGATTACTTTAGCTTCATTTCCTACAGTAAGGTCCTTCATGTAATTTTATTATTTAGTCCCGAAAATTATCGGGAGAGCCAACAAGTAGTACAACCAATAACAAAGCCTTTAGTTGTACCGATAATTCTTGAAAGGCTACAAAGCAAATCAAAATATAATAGCCTTCAAAGGAAAGCATAAAAAAAGGTTGTGCAGATGTGCACAACCTTTAATTGTATAATGGCTTATGTTTTTTATACCGTTGCTTCTGTTTTAACAGCTGGTGCTAATTCAACCGTAAAGTGACGCATAATTGGTGCTTCATCAAGAATTTTATAACCTTGTTTGATTGATTCGCGACGATCAAAGACATTCTTTAAGGCCACTGCAATTACATCCATATGGTTGTTTGTGTAGACTCTACGCGGAATAGCTAATCGCACTAATTCCAATGCAGGATATCGATTTTCGCGCGTAACAGGATCTCTGTCGGCCAATAATGTACCAATTTCAACGCCACGTATACCAGCTTCTTTGTATAATTCTACAGCTAGTGTTTGAGCCACGTATTCTTCTTTAGGAAGATGTGGTAGGAATTTTTTAGCATCAATAAAAATAGCATGTCCACCAAATGGCTCCTGGATGGTAATGCCATATTCTTTTATCTTTTGACCTAAATAAGCGACTTGCTTGATGCGAGTTTCAAGGTAGTCAAACTCTGTTCCTTCGTCTAATCCTTGTGCCAAGGCATTCATATCGCGCCCGGACATACCACCATAGGTGATAAAGCCTTCGTAGATAATATTGAACTGACAAGCTTTCTTAAAAAGATCTTCTTCTTTAAGCGCAATAAAGCCACCCATGTTAACAATGGCGTCTTTTTTACTACTCATAGTCATGCCATCAGCATAGGTGTACATTTCTTTAACAATGTCCTTAATGCTTTTGTCTGCGTAACCTTCTTCGCGCATTTTAATAAAATAGGCGTTTTCAGCAAAACGAGCAGAGTCAAAAATAACACGAATACCATACTTTTTTGCCATGGCATATACGTCGCGCATGTTTTGTAACGATACTGGCTGACCTCCTGATGAATTGCAAGTTACGGTTACAATAATCATTGGGATGTTCTCTTTCGGATTTGAAACAAGAACGTGCTCTAATTTATTTAAATCAAGGTTGCCTTTAAAAGGGTGATCAAGGGTTGTATCAAAGGCTTCATCAATGGTGCAATCTATAGCACTTGCCTTGCGGAACTCAATGTGACCTTTTGTTGTATCGAAATGTGAGTTGCCCGGAACCACATCGCCTTCTTTTACCAATGCAGAAAATAGCACATTTTCCGCTGCTCTACCCTGGTGAGTTGGTAAAAAGTAATCGAAACCAAGAATGTTTTTAATGGCATTTTTTAGGTTGTAATACGATGAAGCACCAGCATAACTTTCATCTCCAAGCATCATGGCAGCCCACTGGCGATCGCTCATAGCACCTGTGCCACTATCTGTTAACAAATCAATAAATACTTGATCGCTACGTAGGTTGAAAAGATTGTATTTAGCTTCTTTAATCCAACGTTCCCTTTCTTCGCGTGTGCTTTTGCGAATCGGTTCAACCATTTTAATTTTATATGACTCTGAGAATGGTAATTCCATAATAGTAAAATTTAAGAACGCACAAATGGCGCATAGGCACAAAAGTGTATTCGATTTTTGTTGCCTGATGCAACAGTAATAAGGTTAATAAGAAATTAAGTATGAGAAATGCGAACCAGTCTTCTGGTTCTATTAATAGGCGAACTCGTCCCTGTTTTTAATGTTGAGATAAACACGGGTCGATAAAGCGGATTGTATAATTTTACTTGCCATGTTACGAGTATTTAATTGCTACAAAATTACAAAAACATTTTATTTAGAAAAGCTAAAATATTATAAATAAGAACTTACAACAGAAATCGCCTTGAGAAGCTTATAATTCCATTTAAATTTTACGAAGTTCAAATCAATTTGATGTTTTTATTCAATATTTTTTATCGATTCTACTTTTACTGTTACTTTTGTTTTTGCAAAAGTTAGTTAATAATCAATTGGTGTTTGTTTTGGCTTTCAAAAAACGGTTACGTCTTTTCAGTATTATTTGTTGTTGTATAGTAACATCAGGGATGTTATCAAATGCAAGTGCTCAGAATACGCAGGCCTTGAACATAGATGCCGAAAGTATTGAAGCGTTTCTTAAGACAAATGAGTTTGGTCAACGATTTTATAAGTACAATAAAACAGATATTGAGTTTCGTAACAATTACATTACCCTTATAATTCAAAGCAGGCTGTATGGTTTGGATATGTTTGAAGCTTATCGTTTTCTCATAGATGACCGTAAGCATTATACAATACATGATCTGGATTTGTTTTTTAAGGAGCCAAACTACCCTGATATCAATTATAAACCAATTGATTTCTCGAAGAAAAGCTTGGCTGATTATCAAAATTTAATGCAGAGTCGACAGATACTAAAAGAAACGAAGACGTTTTTTAAGGATCAGGCTCCAATTGATAAAGTTATGAGTCGAGCTGTATATACTCATCCTGAATTTGTAGATCATGTGTGGGAAGATATTGCTGATGTAGCAAATATTGGCCGACATTATATGCAAAGGCGTGCAGTTGATAAGGCCATTCGAAGCATGTTGCGTGATACTTTCAATACCAAACCAAATTTGGAACGTATTATTATTGAAAAAAGTCCATGGACACTTGAGGGAACGGAGAATATTCAGTTATCGCAAGGTTATATTGATAATTGGGCGAAGGGTGGAGAGAGCAGTGTGAGCTTAAGTAGTGATTTGCGTTTAAAAGCAAATTATGCCAAGGATAAACATAGTTGGGAAAATTATATTATTCACAAGATCGGTGTGTTGTCGGTTCAGGATGAGTCTACGAGTATTAATGACGATTTAATTGAAATAAATACCAAGTACGGTTTGAAATCTTCTGAGAAATGGTACTATAGTTTTTTATATAATTTTAAAACACAATTTTTCTATGGTTATGAAGGGGCTGATCGGGAAACGCCAATATCCGGTTTTTTAGCACCTGCCTACATGTCGTTTGCAATAGGTATGGATTATAAGCCTAATACAAAATTCACGCTTTTACTTTCACCCTTAACATCGCGCCTTACAATAGTTGCTGATTCTGAGACAATCGATCCAACAAAGTATGGTGTTGAGGTTGGTGAAAATATCGCCTCGCAGAATGGTCTGTCGATCGTTAATAATTTTGTATATCAAATATCCAAAGAAATTAATTTGACTTCAAAATTGGATGTCTTTTCTGAGTATAAAATAAATGATCCGTTCGTTCAAGCTGATTGGGAGGTGATACTGGATATGCGAATTAATCGCTTTTTGTCTACCCGTATTGTTGGGCACCTTCGCTATTTTACCAATGAGTCTGACCGTTTGCAGTTTAAAGAGACATTTAATATTGCATTTAAATATAACTTCTAACTATCTATGTATGTGGAAATAAAGATATGTTAACATTTGTTTTAACTTATTTTAACGCAAATCATTATGTCTTTTTTCAAAAACGCCATACTTTTGTAGTGTTAAGATTAAGTAAAGAACTTAATTTGTAACAACAAAAAGAAAGTTAAGCACGCAGTGCTTCAAGATATTGAGTAAGTTTTCTCATAGTTTAGGGTTAGGTTTGGTTAAAAGTTGAAAGTCGTCTTAAAGAATGCTTTAAGGCGACTTTCTCATTTTAGCTATTTATTGTTTTATGCTTTGTATTTGTTTATTTTGAACTGCATTGTTAAAACATAAGGATGACTTTCCAAAAAGATATTCAATATTACAAGTTCTGCGCCTATGGCTTTTTTAAGAACTTACGTTTCTTCGATCCGTTTTTACTTTTGTTTTTTTACGAAAAAGGTTTGTCTTTTACCGAGATAGGTTCTCTGTATGCTGTACGCGAAATTTGTATAAATATATTGGAAGTGCCTTCGGGGCTTATTGCTGATTTGTTTGGGCGTAAGCGAGCAATGATTTTGTCATTTGCATCTTATATTATTAGTTTTCTGCTTTTTTTTATTTTTAATTCTTTTTGGGGGTTTGTATTGGCATTTGTTCTCTACGGTATTGGTGACGCTTTTCGAACAGGCACGCACAAGGCAATGATTTTAGCTTATCTCAAGCATAATGCATGGGCAGTGGATAAAACAATTTATTATGGACGAACCAGGTCTTGGTCACAACGTGGTTCTGCTATGGCTTCCTTAATAAGTGCAGGCATTGTTTTCTACATGGGGAGTTACGAATATATTTTTCTGTGTTCTATCTTTCCTTATTTGATCGATTTGCTTTTAATGGTTTCTTACCCGGATTTCTTGAATGGAGAATTAAGTGCTCAAAGTGGGGGAGTGGCGCATCTATTAAAACAACATTTCAAAGCTTTAAAGAAAGCGTTTTCTCAATGGGCATCCTTTCGAATTCTGATTACAACAAGTAGTTATACAGGTTTTTATAAAGCCATAAAAGACTACATGCAGCCATTGTTGTTGAGTTTAGCTCTTGTCTTACCCTTTGCTGATAACTTAGATGAAAAAAGTAAAGGTGCTTTGCTTATTGGAGTGATTTATTTTATAATTTTTCTTTTAACTTCTTATATCAGTAGAATAGCTCATTTGATAGAAAATAAGTTTACCAATTCATACAAGGCTTTGAGTTTTGTGCAAATCATTGGCTGGCTGGGAGGACTGGTTGGTGGAGTTTTTTATATGATAGGATGGCATGTTATGGCGGTTGTTGCATTCACATTTATATTGCTTGTTCAAAATGTTCGTAGGCCAATAGCGATTAGCTATGTGAGTTCAAGTTTTGACGATCAAATAATGGCAACGGTGATGTCTGCCGAATCGCAAAGTGAGACCATTTTTACTGCTTTTTTTGCCTTAGGGCTAGGATTGCTTATCGATTTTTTTGGTATAGGAATGGGTTTAAGCATACTCTCAGCCGTGCTAATCGTGTTTTTTACAATTGTAAGTTTCTTGAGAAATAATTTTAAAATAACTTAGGATACAATTTAAATAGATTAAAAATGAAAGGTGCACTAGTTTTTATAAGTTTTCTAGTTTTATTGGTTTCGTGTGGTCCGAAGCAACTACCTTCTATGGGCAATAAGACAATATCAATATTTGATAATGAACACCTGTTCTTTGGTTCTGGTGAATTTGATACGGCCGTTGATTTGAATACTGATGATGTAGTTAGGATTATGAGTGGTCGTATTCTTTTAAAAAAAGTACAGTTGCCAAATTATCAGCGAGATGTTTCAACGAACCTTAGAATTACCCTTGCATCTGCAGGTGATAGATGGGATAAATCAGGTTCGTGTTTTGTATTGTCTAATTCCGACTTGAAAAATTTCATAAGCTTTCATAATAAAACGGATTCCTTAGCTGATGCTGCGCCAGGATTGGAAAACCTAAAAGGCATTGTGTCCGAGGAAGGGTATAGTCCTGTGGTTGAGTTGATGCGCTTTATGACGCCTTTTGGGATAGGTTTTTACAATGAACAAATGGATAATCGCAAACCGGTTTATATTCCCCATTGGGAAAAGGAAGTGCATTGGGATGAGGATGTGAGTGACTGTTTGAGCTTATTGGAAGGTGAAGTTTGGATAGGAATCTGGGTGGATACCTGGACAAAAGAAGGTTATTCTGTTTCGGCTGAATTGGTTTTTGAGGAGAGTCCTTGTCAGTATTTAGCAAAAACTGAAACGCAGGTTCTACCTCTTCTAAATACCATCCCATATGTGAATGGACAGGTGCATGCTGATATTTTCTCAAGAAAAGATTTAGTGTTCGAAGCTCAAATACCTGAGGGAGTGAAAAACTTACGATTAAAATATATTACAACAGGACACGGTGGTCATTCTGGAGGAGATGAGTTTGTGCCTTGTCAGAATATCATCAAGATTGATGGTAAAGAAGTATTAAATATGTTGCCATGGCGAGATGATTGTGCCTCGTTTAGAAGATTTAACCCAGGCTCTGGCGTTTGGTTGATAACTGATACTGCAGCTTATATTGATTGGAATAAAGGCAAATACGCCGAAAAAGTGATTGAAGAACGATTGGCTTCGTCTGATTTGTCCAGATCCAATTGGTGCCCGGGATCAATGGTCGATCCTTACGAAGTGGCGCTTGATTTGCCTGCAGGTATTCATCAATTTACAATAAGTATTCCTGACGCACAGCCAATCGATGAAAATGAAATGAATCATTGGTTGGTTTCGGCTTATTTGGTTTGGGATAAATAGGACATATTATATACGATTTTAGGTTCGCCATTGACTAGCCGTTTGCGTTGTTTTATTTCAATGTCTATAGCTAAAAGTCATGTGTTAAATGTGATAAATGTATGGTTTTATTAAAGCAAATAAAATTGTTTTAATAAACTGCATTTAGTCATGTTTCACCTTAATAAAACAGACGATATTTGCGCGATTTTTTACGTAAATATTAATCTAATTTATTAAGCAAAGTCATGGCTTTTGTAACAAAAGAGAAATTTTTATCCAAGGATTGGTTTGAAGCTTACATTTACATTCTTGTGGGTAGTGCATTGTTTGCGATTGGTGATGTTTTATTTGTTAATCCATATATGCTTGCTCCAGGTGGGGTATATGGTATTGCTAACTTTTTGTATCATACAACGGGTTTAAATATTAGTACATCGGTACTGTTTATGGAGATTCCATTACTTATTGTAGGAACCCTTGTTTTGGGTCCTCGCTTTGGAATTAAGACTTTGGTCAGCACATTTGCCATTATGGGATTTGTGTACATTTTGGAGATGCCATCCGTTTGGGGGCACGATGCATTCATTCCAAATGAACCTATTTTAAATACAATTATTTCAGGTATTATTTATGGTGTTGCCATTGGTTTAATATTTAAATCGAGAGCTACATCAGGAGGGTCTGATATTATTTCGATGATCCTGAATAAATATACCCGTATGTCACTTGGTAAATTAGTGATGATTGTGGATGGAACAATTACTTTGTTGACTATTTTCATGCCTAACGAAGGCAAAGAATTTAGTTTTAGAACCATTGACTGGACATTGCCAATATATTCGTGGGTAGTTATTTTTATTGAAGGGAAAATCATTGATATGGTGATTGATGGTATGAAGATTAATAAAACTCTTTTTATTATTTCGGATAAATCAGACGAGATTCAAGAGCAACTTTTGCATGGCTTAAAGCGTGGAGGTACTATGTTCACAGGAACTGGTATGTATGCAGGTGCTGAGCGTAAAATGATTTATACGACAGTTACCCGTCGTGAATCTCAAATTCTCTTGAGTCATATCTCGAAGATTGACCCGAAAGCATTTGTGAATATAATGGATAGTAGTCAGGTTCTTGGTGAAGGATTTAAATCGATTGAAAGTGACGGCATGTCGCATTAGAATAAAATTTTGATCACAATATTTAAATGCCGATAGAATTTCTATTGGCATTTTTGTTGACTATAACTAAAGTTTATGATAATTTTATTTAGTAATCCCGATCGAATGTTGATAGCTGCCAATGGCTAATTATGAGCTAATTGATACTTCACCAGTTCATCGGCATTATGCCCGCGTCTTTTGATTTTTGGTAGGTATAAGCTTTAGTGCATATGTTACATGTTTTTCTTAAGAAAGCACCTTTTTTAAGGATTGTTATCCCTTTTATAATTGGGATCTATTCGTTTGGTGGAGATGTAGATTCCCATTTTGCAATTGCACTTTTGTTATTCGTTATTATTTTTTACGTGCTGTTTGTTATATGGTATAAAAAACATCCTTTATACCATTGGCGCTGGCTGCATGGTTTTATTGTCTTCGTTATTTTATTATTGTCCGGATTCGTTTATCATCAGCAACGACCAGCAGAATTTATTGAAAGTAACTCATCTGTTTCAGCAAAAGTTTTAATTATTCGCGAGCTTGGCGAGACTGAAAAAAGCACACGTTACCTTGTTAAATTACATGCCATCAATAATGATTCTCTGCATAATTTTCATGGTAGCAAGGGTTTGGTTTACTTGTCGAAGTCGAAGTTTTCAGAACGTGTGCTGAGTGGTCAAACACTATTGATTAAGGGTAGTTTTATAAGTTTCCAGAGGCCATTAATACCCTATGGGTTTGACTATTTATCGTACTTGAAAAATCAGCGGTGGCATTTTGGTGTTTATGTTAGCCAACTTAAACAGGTGCAAAGCAAAAAAGGGCATTATAATTTGTTCGTGCTAAGTGCAAAACTGCGCACATACTTAAATGAAAAGTACAAGCTATATGGTATTGGTGTTGAAGAATTGTCGGTGTTGAACGCTCTCTTTTTAGGTGATAAAAGTGATTTGCAATATGAATTAAAACAAAAGTATTCAAGTGCAGGAGCGCTTCATTTACTTGCTGTTTCGGGTCTCCATGTTGGAATTATCTATTTGATATTAAGCAGTTTTTTAAAGTTATTCTTAGGTAAGTATAGAAGATTATTAGCAATAAGTTTAATCATTTGCTTGTGGGTATATGCTTTTGTAACTGGTTTGTCTCCATCTGTTTTACGTGCTAGTATAATGTTTTCAATATTAGAAATGGGGCGTTTGTGGGGACGACAAGTAGGTGTTTATAATCTGTTGGGAGCAAGTATGTTTCTGATTCTGCTGATTGATCCACTCACAATTTATAATGTTGGTTTTTGGTTAAGTCATTGTGCAGTTGCTTCAATAGTAGCTTTTTACTCCAGTATCAATAAATGGATCTATTTTAGCTTTCCACCGTTCAGATGGGCTTGGTCTATTATTGCACTATCTCTGTCAGCACAAATAGGAGCGGGGGCGATCAGTATTATGGTATTTCATCAATTCCCAATCTACTTTTTGTTATCCAATCCTTTATTGATACCTGCAGTTACCCTAGCTTTGGTGTTGGCTGTTGTTGGTGCATTGTTTTGTTGGTCAGGTTTAATTATGTCGTTATTAACTGAAGGGATGAGCGATGTGCTGTTTTATATGAATAATGTTGTAACATGGATTGACGGCTTGCCTTTTGCTTTGCAGACCAGGCTGAACTTTGAGCCTATTCAATTGGGGCTGTTTTTTCTAATCTTTATAATGATATATTTTTATTTAGAAAGTAGTCGAATTAAACTCGTGTTTGCTACATTGTTTATCACTATTCTGTTTGTTCTAAGTTTTCATTGCAACAGAGCTTTACTTCCGCAACGAGGAATTTTAATGAGTAAATCAAGGTCTGTATTGCTTGTGAACTATTTCAATGATTCTGTGAATGAGGTGTATGCAAGCAAAGCTATTGCGAATGATGAAATCAAATTTCTATTTGATGCCTATTGGACAAAATATGGAGTCAAACATGAACACCAAACGTATTTAGCTTGTAATGATTCAGATTCTTTGTTAACTGTAAAGTTTGTAGGAGATAAGTCCTATTTTATTGTAAGGAAAAAGTTGGTCTGGCCGTCAAAAGGATTAACTAAACCAGTTGAATGTGCAGCAATCATGTATGCGAATCAATTTGAAAATGATTCCGTGTATGAAAACATCGCTTTAAGAATCATTGATAGTAAAGAGTCAGATAAAATTTTTTACCATGCGGAATAAGTAAAAGTGTTGTTTAAAGCGCCTTGTAGCATGTTGTTCGATAGCGATGTGTTAATAAATTATGATTTTCATCAATAATATTTGGAGATATGGTGTGTTTATCTATTAATTTGCGATGTTTTTGCCAGTACAAAAACGGGGATAAAAGAATTCAGGCAACATGAGAATTTTTATTGCAGGAGCAGGAGAAGTAGGAACGCATTTGGCTAAGATGTTTTGTAATGCCAATCACGATGTGATTCTTATGGATGAAGAGGAGGAGAAACTAAAACAGGTTGACTCTCATTTCGATTTGATGACAATAGTTGGTACCATATCTTCTATTGAGGATTTGAAGGAGGCAAATGTTAAGTCGTGTGATTTATTTATTGCCGTACCACCCTATCAGGATATGAGTATATTGTCCTGCATTCTGGCTAAGCAGTTGGGGGCGAAAACAACCATTGCTCGTGTAAATAATCATGAATATCTGGATGAAGAAAATAAGTTGTTCTTTAAGCGTTTAGGTATTGATGAGTTGATATACCCTGAAAAGTTAGGAGCCAAAGAGGTTAAAGCTTCTTTAAAGCAAGTAGGTACTCGGCAATTGTTTGAATTCACAGGTAGTAAGTTGGTTATGGTGGCGCTTAAGGTGCGTGATAATGCACCAATAGTTGATCGTACATTAGCCGATATTTCGAGTGGCAACGAAACTCAAGCTTATAATATTGTTGCCATTAATCGCGATGGTGAAACAATTATTCCACGCGGAAAGGAATCGCTACAGCATAATGATTTAATATATGTGATTACTACCAAATCGGCAGTAAAGCAGGTGATGCTAGATGCTGGTAAAAAGCAATTCGAAATTAAGAATGTGATGATTCTTGGAGGTAGTAGAATTGGGAAAAAGGTGGCGCAAGGACTAGAAAGTAAGTATAATATTAAGTTGATTGAAATAGACAAAGAGAAAGCCATACGTTTGGCCGATCAACTATCAAATACATTGGTGATAAATGGCGATGGCCGTAATCTTGAACTACTAAAGGATGAAGGCATTAAGAAGATGGATGCCTTTGTGGCTGTGACCGGAAATTCGGAAGTGAATATTCTGGCTTGTCAGTTGGCCAAGAAAATGGGTGTTAGAAAAACGGTTGCTGAGGTTGAAAATATTGATTACATCGATTTAGCCGAGAATATAGGTATTGGTACTTTAATCAATAAAAAACTGCTTGCTGCAAGTCATATTTTTAGATATACGCTTCGTGCCAATGTGTCGCATGTGAAGTGTTTAATAGCGACCGATGCTGAGGTACTTGAGTTGGTAGCCCAACCAAGTTCTAAGATAACCCGAGGACCTTTATCTGAGTTGAGTTTACCAAAAGATGTTAATGTTGGTGGTATTATTAGAGGAGAATCTGCCATAATTGCAACAGGTGCTACTCAGATAGAACCAAATGATAAGGTGGTCTTGTTTGCTATGCCTTCTGGTATTGCGAAGGTTGAGAAGATGTTTAGTTAGAACAATTTCTTAGAATTGTTTTATTGAGGTCTGTATTCTAAAAAAAAATAACATATTTGTGCTTAAATAGCTGCTCATATATTTATGCTTAATACACGATTTATTCTACTGGTTTTAGGCCTTCTTCTTATTGTTGAAGGTGTTTTTATGCTTTTATCTGCTGGTGTTGCTGCATTGTATAATGAGTTTGATTTACCTTATCATTTAATTTCTTCGGCTATTTGTATAGTTGTGGGTGGAGGACTCGGTTTCTCCTTACTCAAATCGCCTAAAGATATTGGTAAACGCGAAGGTTATTTAATTGTAACATTAGTGTGGCTTGTGTTTTCTTTATTTGGATTATTGCCATTTTGGTTGAGTGGAGCAATCCCATCGTTTACAGATGCCTTCTTCGAAACAATTTCTGGTTTTACGACAACGGGTAGTAGTATATTAAATGATATTGAAGCCTTACCTCATGGTTTGCTATTCTGGCGAAGCCTGATACAATGGTTAGGAGGGATGGGAATCATAGTGCTTTCTTTGGCCATATTGCCAGTTTTAGGAGTTGGAGGCATGCAGATGTTTGTGGCCGAAGTGCCAGGGCCGGTGCCCGATAAGTTACATCCTCGTATTAAGGAAACAGCTAAGCGCTTATATGGTATTTATGTGCTTTTTACCTTTGTGGAAGCCGTTCTTCTGTATTTTGGAGGGATGACACCCTTTGATGCTATTTGCCATTCGTTCACTACTATGGCTACTGGTGGCTACTCTACTAAGCAAGCAAGTATTGCTTATTTTGCATCACCATTCATTCAATATGTGATGATCTTTTTTATGTTTTTGGCAGGAGCTAATTTTACCCTTTCATTTGCAGCTTTAAAAGGTCGTTTCTCAAAAGTAATTAAGGATGAAGAGTTTCAGTCGTACTTTTGGTTGGTTATAATTGTGAGCCTAGTTGTTGGTGGTGTGCTTTATTATACCGGCGGATCTTTAGGGCTTGAGCAATCATGGCGCGATGGTTTATTTCAGGTGGTTTCAATTATTACAACTACAGGTTACGCTACGGCTGACTACCTGCTGTGGGCACCTTTCTTGGGTGTGATAATCTTCTTGTTGATGTTTTTTGGTGGTTCGGCAGGGTCAACAGGTGGCGGTATTAAAATAGTTCGAATTGTATTGTTGATGAAGAACAGTTATTACGAATTAAAGCGTTTGGTGCACCCTAATGCAGTAATTCCTGTTCGTTATAATACGAGGGCGGTAAGTCAGGGTATCATCACAAATGTATTAGCCTTCATTGTTATTTATATGATGATTGTTGGCATCAGTATGATCATCATGAGTATAATGGGTTTTGATTTAGATACGGCCTTGGGAGCTGTTGCAACATCCATTGGAAATATAGGTCCGGGTTTGGGAGATGTGGGGCCGGCTTCAAATTTTTACCAGATACCCAATTTTGGTAAGTGGTTCTTGTCAATACTAATGCTGATTGGGCGTTTAGAGATATTTACCGTGATTTTGATTTTTTCACCTTATTTCTGGAAAGAGTAGATTTAATGTTTCAATGTGCCGATTTGGAGATGTATTAATTTTCAAATTAACTCATTGGCAAATTTTCAAATTGAACATTACAGGTCTACTTCTCCTTTTCCTTGTCTGATAATTTCAACTTCATCATGAGTGCAATCAATTATAGTAGAAGGTTCATTCGCACCATAACCACCATCAATTACAGCATCTACCTGATCAGCAAATTTTTCGTAGATGAGTTCAGGATCCGTAGTGTATTCAAGTACATCATCCTCATCCCTAACTGATGTTGATAATATAGGATTACCCAATTCCTTAACCAGTTCACGAATAATATTGTTATCAGGTATTCTGATCCCAACCGTTTTTTTGTTGTTCTTAAATAGCTTTGGAACATTGTTGTTGGCATTCAGAATAAACGTGAAAGGGCCTGGTAGGTGCCGTTTCATCAATTTAAATACAGTATTGTTGATTGGCTTGGTGTAATCCGAAATATGGCTTAAATCGTAACAAATAAAGGAGAGGTTAGCTTTCTTTAGATTGATGTTTTTGATGCGTGCTACTTTTTCAACCGCTTTGGCATTGTTAATATCGCAACCAATTCCGTAAATCGTATCGGTGGGATAAATAACCAAACCTCCATTGCGCAGAATGTCAGCCAGGCGTTTTAACTCTTTCTCATTCGGATTGTCTTCGTAGATTTTAACCAACATACATTAAGTCCTTTGTTCAGCTTAAAGAAAGTCATTATTGCTGGTGCATGCAAATGCGAAAGAGGACAAAACAAAAAAGCCACCCGATATAAATCGAATGGCTTATTGAGCGAAAGACGGGGCTCAAACCCGCGACCCTCAGCGTGGAAGGCTGATGCTCTATCAACTGAGCTACTTTCGCGTTTTTTGCGATTGCTCTATCTCCCGATACCTATCGGGATGAGCTACTTTCGCAATAACAGTTTTTCTTTTGCCGCTCTTAAAAAAAAAAGAGCCTGTGGAGGGACTCGAACCCCCGACCTGCTGATTACAAATCAGCTGCTCTAGCCAGCTGAGCTACACAGGCAAAAGTGTGGGGAGAGCAGGATTCGAACCTGCGAAGACATAAGTCAACGGAGTTACAGTCCGTCCCAGTTGGCCGCTTTGGTATCTCCCCAACTGTGTTTCAATATTTTTTAAATCTCCAACAACTCTTTAGTTGTCTTAATGGAGCCTGTGGAGGGACTCGAACCCCCGACCTGCTGATTACAAATCAGCTGCTCTAGCCAGCTGAGCTACACAGGCGGGTGGGTAAGCTACCCACATCGCACTGCTACAACCGTCTACCCTTGCTGCCGCCAGGCCCTGGGGGAGTTCAACGGGAGCTAGTCGTATGGGACTTACCCGTCTTTGTGATTGCGGATGCAAAAGTAAAACAAAAACGCTTCCATGCAAATAAACTTTGCTACTTTTTTTGCATCAAATACGTAAATAGGTGAAAATGAAAAACAAAAATTTTCACAAAAAACATTTTGATGTTTATTTTTAGCTCAAAGTGGTGCATTCGGAGGATATTTGTATTTTAGATGTCTAATTATTTTAAAAACCCAAATTATGGAAAAAACAGTATCAAGTTCTAAAGCGGGTATGACTTATGGTCTATACCTTGGTGTAATTTCAATTGTTTTCACTTTGGTCATTTATCTAGCGGGTATGGTTGGCGAAAGTTTTGTTACATGGATATCTTTGGCTATTTCAATTGGATTTGTTAGCTGGGCAATGATTAATTTCAGAGATAAGCAGAATGACGGATTCCTTCCCTATAAGCAAGGAGTTGGTCTTGGATTTATGACATGTTTTATTGGAGGTGTTATTTCAGCCATCTTTACTTACATTCTATTTCAATTTATTGATCCGGGATTAGTGGAGCAATTAGTTCAAAAGGGACTAGAAGAGGCTATTCAAAAGAATCCAGAAGTAGAAGGTAATATTGAGATGGTAGAATCCATGACAAGGAAGTTTATGAATCCTCCGGTGATGGCTATTAT
Organism: Carboxylicivirga fragile; assembly: GCA_025499625.1. Classification (GTDB taxonomy): domain Bacteria; phylum Bacteroidota; class Bacteroidia; order Bacteroidales; family Marinilabiliaceae; genus Carboxylicivirga; species Carboxylicivirga fragile. Next base: position 21,692 of record JAFMVD010000068.1, read on the forward strand.
GGGAGTTTTCTCTTCAGCTATATTTGGTATAATAATTTCACTTATCTTAGCGGCCATCTTCAAAAAGGATAAGCCTATGTTTGAAGAAGAAACACAAGAAGCGGCAGAAGCATAATATGGATTTATCGATACTAGTACCATTATATAACGAAGAAGAATCGTTAAAAGAATTATTAAGTTGGATCCGGCGGGTAGTTGACCCGCTGGACTTAGCTTATGAAGTAGTGTTTGTTGACGACGGCAGTTCAGATACCTCGTGGAAGGTGGTGGAGGCCTTAAAGGAAGCAAACGATATGGTTCGTGGTATTCGATTTAGACGTAATTATGGTAAGTCAGCTGCCTTGTACTGTGGCTTTGAAGCAGCCAAAGGCGATGTTGTTATTACCATGGATGCCGATTTACAGGATAGTCCTGATGAGGTGCCTGAATTAGTGAAGATGATCCGCGAGCAAGATTTTCATATTGTTAGCGGCTGGAAGAAGAAACGTTATGATCCACTTGGTAAAACATTGCCAAGTAAAATATTTAATCGAACCGTTCGTTGGGTGTCAGGCATTAAGTTGCACGACTTTAATTGTGGTTTAAAGGCCTACAAAAACGAAGTGGTTAAAAATATTGAGGTATATGGTGAAATGCATCGCTATATACCTTTAATTGCCAAGCAGGCTGGTTTCGACCGTATCGGAGAAAAGGTGGTTCAGCATCAGGAACGAAAGTATGGCGTAACTAAATTTGGAATTGAACGCACCATAAAGGGATTCCTTGATTTGTTGTCGGTTACTTTTATCTCAAAATTTGGTAAGCGACCAATGCATTTATTTGGAGCTTTGGGTACATTAATGTTTATGCTTGGTTTAGGTTCCTCTTTGTATTTGGGAATGAAGAAACTGCTATATGTTTTCTATTATAAATTGTCAGCGCCTCTTATTGCTGATAGCCCTTATTTTTACATTGCGCTTGCTTGCATGGTAATTGGTACGCAATTGTTTTTAGCTGGATTTTTAGGTGAATTGGTATCGCGTAATGGTTCCGAGCGAAATAATTATCACATTTCCGAAACGATAGACTAATGGAGTTTTATAGTCGCATTGCATATGCTTATGACGAGTTGTTTCCATTGAATGAGAAACAGCTTGATTTTGTTGAATCGGCGGTTGGTGGACATTTTATTCTAAAACATGTTCTGGACATGGGATGTGGTACCGGTTCGCTGTCAATTGCAATGGCCAGAAGAAGTGCAAAAGTTAGGGCTTTTGATTTCGATGCTGAAATGATTGATGTTGCTAATGAAAAGTGTCCGCGAGCCTTGGATGTTCAGTTTAAGGAGGCAGATATGCAGGGTATTACTGACGAGTTTAAGGTTAAAAAATTTGATGCTATACTTTGTTTTGGTAATACTTTGGTTCATTTAGGCGAAGAAGCTGATGTCTTATCAATTTTCTGGAAAGTTGCGAAACTACTTAAGCCTGGCGGAAAGTTTCTATTTCAGATTGTTAATTACGATCGTATTCTTAACGATAAGGTGGATCATTTGCCAACGATTGAAACCGCTAATTATAAGTTTGTACGTAACTATGTTCATCGTGCAGATGGGAAAATTGATTTTAATACCGTTTTAACATCTGGCCAGGAAAAGATAGCAGAAAGCAGTGTTGTTTTATTGCCGCTTCTTAAATCATGGATGGATGCACCTCTGAAAGATTTATTTAAGGAAGTAAATTATTATGGTGATTTCAATCGATCAGAATACAAAGACGATTCCTTTCATCTGGTGGTTGAAGCCACTATTTAATTATTTGTTTTAACATCTGAACCACCCGTTTGTCAATTGGGAAGCTTAGTTCTGATTTTTCAATTTCTTTAATAGAGAGGCAATTTCAGAAGTAACAAGATTTTAAATAAAATTTAGAGGTTAATCATTTATGGTTAGCCTCTTTGTTTTTCATAATTATTAATGAGTGTAT
>JAFMVD010000069.1 GCA_025499625.1 Carboxylicivirga fragile
TTGATAAATCATTTTGCTAATTACAATGGTTAATGCCGATACAAAAGCACAGATTGATTTTTTTATCAATCGTTTTGGTTTGTAAACGGTATTACACTGTCTTTATTAAGTTAACCACTAATCAACATAGTGGGTCAAAAATAGAAAAAATCTTTCATGATTTAGCTTAAGGATCGCATCTTTACTTACATAACTTTAGTCTAGATGCGATCCTTAAAATCTTTTCAAAAAAAAAAGCAGGACCATTAAAACAGTCCTGCTTTTTCAATATCAAATATTTTTTCTAGAAGAATTTACTTCTATCATCTACAATTGTAGCTTGTTTCTTAATTGCTTCAGTTGCCTGGTAGTCAATTTTGAAAGTAACATTTTGTTTCAATTGAGCTTTCTCAGTTTCTTCACTCGTTTCAACCTGCTCAACATTATTTACTTTCACTACATAAACACCATTGTTACCTGCAACAGGTGCACTTACTTCACCCATAGCTGTGGCAGTAGCTGCAGCAACTAATGCAGGTTCTACACCAGCTCCTGGAACCTGGAATGCACCAAAATCAATTCCTGTAGCCGATTGCACCTCTGATTCAAGTGAAGAAGCTAATGCCGTCATATCACTTTGATTCTTACCTTTAATTTCGGCAATAATCATTTCAGCTTTTTTCTCATTACGTAATTCGCGCTCAATACTTGCTCTCACCACGTTGATTGACTGACTGCCTTCTTCTTTTGCTCCAGTTAAATAAGCAATTACATACTCATCACCAAATTCATAAATTTCAGACATATCATTAACATCGGCTTTGAAAGCCCAACGAATTAACTCACGTGAATGCTCAAGATTACCAACACTGCGGTCGTTTTTCTTTAAGCTTCTACCGTAACGCTTAATTAAGTTTTCCTCTTTAACGCTGGCATTGAATTTCTCAATTGTTCCGTTTAAGGCTGCAAATTTGGCCGCCTTAGCATAAACATCCTGATTAGTACGTGTACTGTAGCTAAGCTTCTGCTCTAAGGTTGCTAACTTATACTTTGTTACCGGACGCCCTTTATCTTGAATATTGATAATGTGTGTTCCGAACTGAGTTTCAACTTTTACGATATCACCTTTTTTACCTTCGAAACAAGCATCGTTAAAAGGACCAACCATAGCACCTTCTTTAAACCAACCTAAGTCACCACCGTTCACTGCTGAACCAGGATCTTGGGAATTAGTACGTGCGATAGCTGCAAAATCAGCACCTGATTTAACCAAGTTATATAAGCTGTCGGCCAAAGCTGGATCTTTAACAAGAATGTGACGTGCTTTAGCTGAATCAGGAATCTGATTGATTTCTACTAAACGCGTTAACTTGTAGGTATCATTTTCGAAATATGGACCATAAACTTCGTTAACTTCAGCCGTTGCAATAAAACCTTGAAGGTTAGATGCAATTTGCTCAATCTTAAGATTACGATCAATATGATCAGCTTCTGAATTAAGCTTTACAAACTGAACCGCATCAATTTCAGGTTTTGAGAAATCAACCAATGCTCTGTCAATTTTCTCCTGAGCCATCTTCTTATCATCTTCCGATGGTTCAACTACAAAAGAAACGTACTCGATATCACGAATTGCTTCTTGCTTATAGTTATCAATGTTCTTTTTGTAATAATCTTTAATCTCACTGTCGCTAATTGTAATTGCTGAATCAGCAACAGTAGCATAACGCTTAACAACAAAATCGAAATCAACTTTTACTTGCTTCGCTTCAGCTTCAGACTTAGCTTGAGCATTTGTTACATACATACCCTTTTTAATTAACTCACGGTATTTTGTAAATAAACGCTCCTTCTTTATTTGTTTCTCCAAGAATAACCAATAAAACTCAGCTTGAGGATCAGCTTTCTTTTGCTGCAAAAAATTAACTACCTGAGCTTTATCAAATTGACCTGTCTGTGGATTAGTAAACATCTGGCGAATCTGGGGGTGAACATTCTTACCAGTAGCCAACTCTAAAAGCTCATCAGCTGTTACTTGAACTCCCAGTTCGTCATATTTATCATTCATGATAACATCCTGCACCATTTGGTTCCAGGCTTGCTCACGTAATTGTTGAGATGTATTCTCATCCAATGCAGACGAACGTGAATTTAGCTTATAATAATCTTCTAACTCTGTTAAATATTGCTGATATTCAGGATACGATACTGATGTTCCATCTATTTCACCAATTACCATATTTTGACTTCTGAACATTGAACCTCCTGAGTTCAAAAAATCTCCCAATAAAAAGGCCACTAAACCAAGACCAATCACAAAGATAACGATACCGGCTCTGTTCCTTATTTTCTCTAATGTTGCCATTCTCTATTACTTATTATTACTTTATACTGTTGTCGTTTTTTATTAAGGTTACGAATATACAAAAAAATGCCTTACACCATTCCTTGCAAGAAGCTTTGATTAAATAAAGTTTAGTTTAGAATCAATCTGAAATCACACTTACTTCAACTAATTCGATGCGTGCATTACTCGCTTCCAGAATACGGAAACAAAATGACTCAATATTTATCTCTTCATTAACCGTAGGAATTGATTTATTATGAAGAAGAATCAATCCGGCTATTGTCTCATAATCTTCCGATTGCGGAAGATTAAAATCGTATTTCTCGTTTAGGTAATCAATTTCTAAGCGGGCTGAAAAACGGAAGGTAGTTTCGTTAATCACTTCATCGATGTGTTCGGTTACATCGTGCTCATCATTAATCTCACCAAAAATTTCTTCCAAAATATCTTCGAGCGTAACAACACCTGCAGTCCCCCCAAACTCATCAACCACCAGTGCAATACTCTTATTTTCTTTTGTAAATAGTTCCAATACCTTATTGGCCGTCATCGTTTCTGGCACAATGGAAATTGGACTCACACAGTTACGCAACTTCTTTGGTTTCTTAAACAAAGAAGAAACATGCACATACCCAATAATATTATCGATACTCTCTTTATAAACCAATATTTTAGATAAACCAGTTTCGATGAATTGCTTATTCAAAGGCTCCATCTCTTCGTTTACCTCTATGGCCTGCAATTCTGTCCTGGGAACAATGCATTCTCTTATCTTAAGTTTGCTAAAATCCAATGCATTCTTCAATAACTTAAACTCATTGCTCGCATCCTCCTTATCTGTCTTCTCATGATGCTCGGTTAGCAGGTTATCCAAATCAACCTTTCCCAACATCCACTGACCTTGCTTGGGCGCCGTTTTAGCTTTTAACAAAACCGTAATCACAAAATTCGAAACCCACATGGTAAGACGACTAAATGGATAAAGAATGGTATAAAAAAACAATAATGGTAGTGCAAAAATATTTAAAACGAAGGTTGGATTAATTCGAAATAATGTTTTGGGTAAGAACTCGGCAGTAAGTAGAATAATAAAGGTTGAAATGACCGTTTGAATTAATAAAATCGCAGTCTCTGATTGCACATAACTTACGATAAAAGGCTCAATAACAAGCGCCATTTGCAAGCCATATATTACAAGCGCTACATTGTTGCCTATTAAAATAGTGGATAAGAAAATCCCAGGGTTCTGAACAAAACGATCAATGATTCGGGCAGGAAAAGGATATTTTTTCTTATTAAGCTCCAACAGCAATTTATTGGAACTAAAAAAAGCCATCTCACAACCTGAGAAAAAGGCTGAAAAAAGAAGTGTTAAAGTAATTACTGTAAAGTTGTTCATGTATTCTGCGAACGGTTTCTTATTGGAAAGATAGGAAAACTTATTAAAATATAGCGCTACTCCTCCAACGCAATAATACCACTTACATCACGTACTTCCCAGTTTTTCATGGACTCATCCGAATCGAAACCTGTACCTGTAATGATTTCTGTGGCTTTTGTCATTTTCACGAACTTTTCACTATAGATTTTTCCTTCCTTCACATCCCAAAAGAGTTGTTCTGTATTTAAAACCTCATCTTTTTGGTTAACGGCTTCCACATCGTTATTCAATTCCCAAAGCTGTTCCTTTTCGAGATACAGTGCCTTCGAACATTTAATTTGTGCTTCAACAGTGCCATCAGGTAAATACATAATCACATTTAAGCCATTGGGAAAATCCATGTATGGAGCTTCCTTTTTTGCGTAACGAAGCATATCAGGGGTTAACAAACGATACTTAACCCGACCCGAATCAGTAATTACAGATTCTAAATCTTTATAAACTAAAGCAGGTAATTCCTCACGATCGCCAATGGCCTCGATTTCTTCCGGCTTATTTGACGTACACGAACTTATAAAAACATAAACAGCAAGCAGTAAAAAACTGCTTGCTGAAAATATGTTTGAAATGATATTTTTTCTATTAAGTATCAAAGCTTATTTTTTAGCTCTTACGGTAGTCTGAACGTTTATCCAACCTTCAATCTTGTAAGCAGCGCCAACTTGTAATGTATTAAAGAAAATCTCTTCAGTACCCGGGAAATATTGCGAGTACATTACAATTAAGTCATTTGCTTCAGCAGCCATTTCTGCATCAACTGACTTAGCTTTTTTGAACTGGTCAACTGCAGCCCAATATACTGTTTTATGCTCAAACTCATTAGAGCCATATTTTGAAGCAGCCGAAGCATAGGCTTTTCCAATTAAAATATAAGGTGCTCCCCAATCAGAACGTAAGGCAATTGCTTTTTTAGCCTCACTACGTACTTGAGCAAATTTACCCTGAGACATATAGATTAAACCAATATAATGATGATACTTAGCTTTAGTTTCATCATCCTCTTCAAGTGTGATAGCCTCTTGGAAATAACCGACAGCCCTATCCATTTCCTTACGTTTCATGTACATTTGAGCTAATCCAAAAGCAGAAGATGCTGATGGCTCAATTACATGTAGGTGTTCAGAAGACTTGTAAAACAAGTCAGACTCGGTACAATCACCTCTTGCTAATAAGCGGTTAACACGTTTCAACCAATCTAAATCTTGTGTGTGATCAGCTAATTGAGGTGCGAAAATATTAGAAAGCACTTCACAGTTTGCTGCTCCACTCTGAGCAAATAAACTCTCAACTTGCTTTTTCTGCTCATCAATTACTTCTGGTTTCTTACTAGTTTTCTTTTTAGCATCCAAAATGTCGGTTACCTGAGTGTAGGTATTTACCAAATCTTCCCCACTAAGTGCATCCATCTTATACATGGCAACACTACTCATCATGTACGACATCAATACAGCTGACTGAGTTTTTGAAGTACGTATACCCACAGATTCTTTTAATAAGGCATGCGCCTCTTTAATAACCTCAGTATCGTCACGCTTATAAGTTAACATCGAAACGGCCTTCTTACCATTAATGTAAGCAGTTGGATATTTCTTATGCGTACCAAAATATTTAATACGTTGGTCATAAATCTTCATCAAAAGACTGTAAAGCTCATCTTTTTTGGCAGCATCTTTTGTCCCTTTGTACATTGCTTGTACCATTCGTTCTCCATGAGAATAAATGTTCATACTTGATGCAGGACACTCATTAAAAACAATTTCCCAATAAGGATATGCTTCTTTAATGTTGTTCTGCTTGTAGTATTCAGAATAAAGAGAGAGGTTCTCTAAGCATCTAATGCTATCTTCTCCATGTCCATACTTGGACCCATCTTCAACTCCCTTTTGAGCAAACATTACTGAACTAAACAGTAAGCCTGCAATTAATAATGTAGTAATTTTCATTGGCATGGTATTGCGGTTTATCATTGTTACTAATCAAATTTCTGTTTAAAGAACCAATTTTCATGTAAAGTTAAATTGACTGTTACTTTACCATAGGTTTCTTTAACTAATTTATAATCTGTCGTTCCTCTTTGACCCCATTCAAATGCAACATTTAATGATGTTTTTGAACGCTTTAATGGTAAACCTACTCCAAAACTTATGCCAAAATCCTTCAATTGGTGATCATTTAGGATTAAATAGTCATTTTTGTAATAGGTACCAAGGCGGTATCGTATACGTGCCGGATAGAAACGAGCACTTCTTTCATTTGGAATAAATTCAGCACCAAAAGCCCATTTTTCCATGTCTGCGGTCGTAGTGTTGTCATCTGGAAACTTAGCTTCGCTCCATTTTGCCAAAGTATAATCAGCTGTTAGAGTTAATGCATCTTTAATATTATAAGCTACCCCAAATCCATACTTTTCTGGCATTTCAAAGGCGTTACCTGTTAATTTATTTTCGTCATAATGTAAGGTATCAACAGCAATCACCATCTTACCTTCTGATTCCAAAGTGTTACCTTCAGCAACCAATCGAGTTACTTTACCACCAATACCTGTTTTGGGATTATAGATACCACCAAATGTTAAGCTGTGCTTTTCATTCAAGTCCAATTTGTATTGAGCACCAAAATCCATGAAAATATCATTTATTTGGATACGCATGGATGTTCCCAGTTTTGAAGCAACTGCATCATTTGGGAATTGCACCAATGAAGAATGACGAATATTTCCAAACATATAAGAAAAGTGCGCTCCAACTGATAAATTCTTAACTGGACTTAAAGCTAATCCAACATAAGCTTTAGATGTATTTCCTTCTCCTGAAGTTGTAAATGTAGAGTATTTTCCATCATAACTAGGATAGCCATTGGGATTAGAGTCGGATTGTATATTATCATCATAAAAGTCGTAGCCCACAAGTGAGGTTGGCTCCACTCCAACAGACATAAACCCCCATTTAGCAACCGGAAAACCTACCGCAAAATAAGCAAAGTTCATATCAGACATTTCTGATGTGGCCTCATCCGTTTGTAATTTCTGTTGAAAACCGATTAAGCCCCCTTCAAAAAAGAAGGACAATGAATCCATACCGTGATAAGAGGCCGGGTTCATATTGTTAAGGTTGGTAGAATTACTCAAGGCAATACCTGTACGCCCCATCGCAGCATTACGGCCAAATCCTCCATCTTGCATCTCACCCAAGCCATACCTTGAATATGGAGAGAAAGTACGTTTTTGAGCAATTGCGCTAAAGGAAACCAAGACAATGATTAAAGTCGCAGAAAAGAGTCTATATTTATTGTGCATTATATTCGAGAATTCTATTAAGTCCTATAAGTACTAAATTCGAGCTTACAAAGATGGGATTTTTTAACTTCCTTGCAAAAAATTCTGCATCCCCTCCGGTTATAACTGATATTAGATTTAGATATTGTTGCTTTAAATGCTGAATCACACCGTCAATCTCCAAAACCATACTATTCTGAACTCCTGCCTGAATAGCTGTTTCTGTACAATCACCGATAAAATGCACATCCTCATTTGGCTCGAGCAAGGGTAAACGACTTGTATATTGATTTAAAGCCTTAAATCGCATATGCATGCCTGGAGATATATTCCCACCTTTGAAATTACTTTTTGCATCAACTACTTCATACGTTAAAGCAGTACCAGCATCAAAAACCAATACATCTTTTTGTGGATATAGTTCAACGGCGCCTGCTACAGCAGCCAACCTGTCCTTTCCGATGCTTTCTTTAGATTTATAATTCCATGAAAAAGGTAAGGCTGATAAATGATTCAACTCTAAAACAAAAGGGATGTGATTTCTTAAATTTGTAAGCAAAAGGTCATTATCTTCGTTAACTACTGATGATAGAATCGCCCGCGTTATACCGTATTGAGATACGAGATCTTGAATACTACTTTCATCAAGAAAATTAGTAGAATCGGTAACAGTAATTTGGCACTGGTCAAAAATTCCTAATTTGCACTGTGTATTTCCTCTGTCAATAACTAAATTCACCTCAAAAATTACTAATTTATAACGAGTTTAAACTATATCGGTTTGAACTTCGCGCAAATATAGTAATTAAAACCATTAAGGGATTAAAGGTTCTTATTCATTAAGTTAGTTTATGCGAAAAGTTGTAGTTGTAGAAGACGATAAGTTTATTTCCGCCATATTCACCATGTTCTTACGTGAACTAGGTCATGAGTTAGTAGGTAGATGCGCCAATGGTACTGAAGCTATTGATTTATGCCACCGCTTACGTCCGGACGTAGTACTAATGGACATTCATCTGGAAGGAGAACTTGACGGTATTCAAACAGCCGAACAACTACGATGCGAATTAGACATCCCTGTGATTTATGTTTCGTCTGACACTAGTAGTCAGGTTATAAAGCGAGCCATTGTATCCAATTCATATGGTTATCTAGTTAAACCTGTCAACAAAAAAGAACTTGGTATTAGCATTGATTTAGCCTTCTACAAACACAGAGTAGACCAGGAACAACGAGAGCGTGAACGAGGTTACCGCCAATTTATTAGCGATGCACCAATGCCACTAATGATTATTCAAGAAGGAAAAATACAATACCTTAACCATCTGGCACTTGATCTATACAAAACCCATTATATGGAGGATGTCATCACACTTCCATATTTAAATTTTGTTGAGCCTGATTATCACAAAACAGTTGAAGAACTACTTAATAAGTTTAGCGAAAAAGGCCTTGGCTTTCAGGATGTGAAAATTGCCATGCAAGATGTGCATGGTCAGGTTTTCAATGTAAAAATGTCAGGCTCATCAATAGTTTTCAACAAAATGAAGTCCTTACAAGTAACATTAATTGAGTGTGCTGATTTTGAGTATAGCAACAAAACCTCCATTGCATACAAAACAATGATAGATTCGTTTGGTCTACCCTATTTTATCACCAACGAAAACTTGAAAATAAAGGAAGCCAGTAATAGTAAAATATTCAATGGCATTGAAATAATGGATAAAACCATTACTGAACTTAACAATGTGTTTACCGCTGTTGACGAGAAGAAGCTAATGTACTCACTTAAATCGATGGACAACACCATTTCCTTATTTAAAGGTCATGCCATTAAAGATTCAACAGGTACTATTCACGAAATTCTCTTCTACCCAACAAGGTAACTTTACGCTTTAATAAATTCCAGTATTTGATTAAAAATAGATTTAACGTCGTGTACTGAATTTACTTGCTCTATCATTAGATAGAGCTTACTACGCCCCTCTTTCATTTTCACTTGCTTAGGATTGCTCTGTATCCAGGCTAATATCTTTGTAAAAACCTGCGATTCAAAAAACAGCGATTCTTGATTAGCCACAAAGTATAAATACACCAGGTTATTCTTAAAGATGATTTTCTCAATACCAATCTTCTTGGCCATCCTACGTATGCGCACAATCTCCAGCAAGCGTTGTCCCGATTCTGGAATAGCTCCAAAGCGGTCTATCAGGTTAGATTCAAATGCCTGAAGCGCTTCTTCTTCTTCAATGTTATCCAACTCGCGATAAAGATGCATGCGTTCTGCAATGTTCTCAATATAACTATCGGGCAAACGCAATTCAGTATCCGTTTCTACAATACAGTCTTTAACAAAGATGGCTTCTTCCGCTGCCTCTTTTTGTTCCTCTTTATACAAATCCTTGTACTCAGTCTCCTTTAATTCAAGCAAAGCCTCGTTGAGTATGCGTTGATATGTTTCGTATCCAATATCTGAAATAAAACCACTTTGCTCACCTCCCAATAAATCTCCCGCTCCACGAATGTCAAGATCTTGCATGGCGATATTAAAACCACTGCCTAAATCAGAAAACTCTTCAACAATCTTCAATCGACGTCTGGCCTCCTGAGTTAAGGTACTCAACGGCGGCGCCATTAAATAACAGAATGCTTTTTTATTGGAACGCCCAACACGCCCCCGTAGCTGATGCAACTCGCTCAAACCAAAATGATGTGCATTATTAATAATGATGGTGTTGGCATTGGGAATATCAAGCCCCGATTCAATAATGGTTGTTGCAATCAACACATCGTATTCACCAGAAATAAAGTCAAGCATTATTTTTTCCAGCTTAGCCCCTTCCATCTGACCATGAGCCACAATAGTTTTTACATCGGGCAACAAGCGATTCAACATATCCTGAATCTCCATTATATTCTGAACCCTATTATTAATAAAGAATACCTGCCCATTGCGTTCAACCTCGTATAAGATGGCCTCTTTAATAATAGCTTCATTCAAAACATGAACTTCTGTAATGATGGGATGGCGGTTCGGTGGTGCCGTATTCAAGATAGATAGATCACGCGCACCCATCAACGAAAATTGCAAGGTACGCGGTATAGGTGTTGCCGTGAGCGTAAGCGTATCAACATTGACCTTTAGGTGTTTCAACTTCTCCTTTACCGAAACACCAAAACGTTGCTCTTCATCTATTATCAGTAAACCCAAATCTTTAAACGCAACATCTTTTCCAATCAGGCGATGGGTACCGATTAGAATATCTAATTGCCCTTCCTTCAATTTAGTAATGGCCGCCTTAGTATCCTTTGCTTTTCGTAGCCGGCTCACATAATCTATCGATACAGGAAACTCTTTCAAGCGCTCCTTAAAAGTTTGATAGTGCTGCAATGCCAATATGGTTGTAGGAACCAATATGGCAACTTGCTTATTATCTGAAACCGCTTTAAAAGCCGCTCTAATGGCTAACTCAGTTTTACCAAAACCAACATCGCCACAGACCAAACGATCCATAGGGGTTGACGATTCCATATCACCTTTAATAGCTACCGTTGATTTGTATTGATCAGGCGTATCTTCATATAAAAAGGAAGCCTCTAATTCAGTTTGCAGGTATGAGTCAGGCGTAAATGCAAAGCCTGGATTAGCCTTACGCTTAGCATACAAACCGATTAATTCGCGAGCAATATCCTTAACCTTCGATTTAGTCTTATCTTTTAGCTTTTGCCAGGCAGGCGTTCCTAATTTATTGATTTTGGGTGGCGTACCGTCCTTTCCTTTGAATTTTGAAATACGGTGTAAGGAATGGATATTCACCAATAAAATATCGTTATCACGATACAATAAACGAATAGCCTCCTGTGGCTTTCCATTTACCTGTGATGTTACCAAGCCTCCAAAACGGCCTACTCCATGATCGATGTGCACCACATAATCACCCGGATTAAGACGATTTAATTCCTTTAAAGAAATTGCTTGTTGCGCGGCTTTAGCTTTCTCTGTTCGCAGCGAGAACTTATGGTAACGCTCAAATATTTGGTGATCGGTATAAAAACAAAGGGATGCATCGTTATCAACAAAACCCTCATGCAAGCTATGGTTGATTTCGACATATTTAACTTTAATACCTCTATCGTGAAAAATAGCTTGCAGTCGTTCGAACTGCTTGGTATTATCCGATAAGATATGACATTCGAATTGCGCTTTAGACTTTTCTTGTAAATCACTTTCCAGCAAGTCAAAATTCTTGTGAAATACGGGTTGTGGTGAAAAGCTAAAATTAACTGTCTCAGTATACTTTGAGCTATGTTTTTTACCGAATAGAATTTCCACCCTATCCTTTAGTCCTTCAATGAAGGTTTCGCTACTGCAAACCTGGTTGGCATGAAGGTAATCTTTTTCGCTCTCCTCGTCTAATTCTTCCTCTTCAGATACTTCCAGCAAATTTAACTTAGCACTCACTTCATTCATCCGTTCCGAAACAAAGTCAGGATTATCCATCCATACCTTGGTATTGGCTGGCAAATAATCAGACAAAGCACAAAGCTGACTAGACTCTTGATTTTCCGTCAGGTTTGGAACAATAATTACCTGCTCCAATTTCTCCTTCGAAAGCTGATTTTCCAAATTGAATTTGCGAATACTATCAACCTCATCTCCAAAAAAATCGATTCGATAAGGATCTTCATCAGAAAACGAATAAACATCAATAATACTTCCACGCACGGAATACTGACCGGGTTCAAAAACAAAATCAACCCTTTGAAAATGATACTCGATCAACACGTCAGTAATGAACGAAATATCAAGACTATCGCCAGTATTAATCACTAAGCGATTATTATTTAGCTCTTCGGCAGAAATAACTTTCTCAATCAATGCTTCGGGGTAGGTAAGCACAAAAAGCTCCTTTACTCCGGTATGCAAGTGACTCAAGGCCTCAGTTCGTAGCAGTACATTCTGGCTATCTTTTTGTCCGTATTCAGGCGATCGCTTAAACGAAGATGGCAAAAAGGACACATTAGTAGCTGAACTAAGTTGGGCTAAATCATTATACAGATAGGCCGCTTCTTCGCGATCATTCATAACCACCAAATGAGGCCCTTGATCGATTAAACTGGCCATTATAACAGCCTTTGAACTACCAACTAATCCATTTAAATACAATTTAGTCGAAGTCGTCTTTATGCTTTCTCGAATCAACTCTATTCGCTCATCACCTTTATAAAAGGCCAATATCTGATTTAGCTCCACTCTTGAATATTTTTCACAAAAATAAAGTATTTAATTAACTTTGAATACTAGGCCAGAAGCTTGTAGTTTTCCTTTAGTACTTGCGGTTCCATTTTTATATGGCTTCTTGCTCAAAAATATCTGACAGTAATAATACCCTTTCTTTTCTGGTCGAAAATTTAAATGATAAAAACCATCCGAATCCTTTTGAGGTAATTCCCAAGGAGCTAATTGCAAAAAAGTAGTTTCGGTATAATCAGAATATGAATGAAGGCGACTAATCTTTCGGGGCGACATTGGCCTTGGAAATTCTTCGGAATAAACAACAATGGAATACAGGTGATAATTATCTGTATCCATTTTAAAGGATAATTTAATTTCGTCACCTACATAAGTTTCTTGCTTTATATGTCCAAAATTCAAATAGACATCCAAAAAGTTTTCATAATAACGGAACTCACCACCATCCCATGCCACACCTATACCTACATGCGTATGAAAGGGATCGATGCAATTTTGTTTATGCCCATCATTGGGTTTACGCTCAGCCATAAATGCCAAGTGACACTCCTGCATATATGCACTAATATTATTTGGCTCCATTGGCAATTGCCCTTCCGATGAAATGGAGGATGCATTCTCAACCATGTGATGAACACCTCCATCATTAGCAAAACGAATATACGGCTTCTCACCAGCCATATTCCAATGCCCCATGTACTTATTTAAAGCAGCTTCATGAGCCATCCTATTAGCCACACGCGAAGCAAGAATATCCAACCTTACGGTTTGAACACGATATTTCCTTCTAGATCGATTAATGTTATCAACTTGCGCCAACTTAAGTTTTAATAGCTCATCACTATCTTTAAATTGGGGCAGGCGCGTTTCTTCATCATTCAACTGCTTATAAGTTGAAAACAATTCTGTTTGACCAAAACTCAAACTTGTCAGCAATAATAGGGCAATTAAAACACATAGCTTTCTTAAATACATCATATCTTAAAAACATATTGAACAGCCATTTAGTTGAGTATTTCAGATTGCTTATAGCTTCCTCGAACTAAATATTGGCTAAAACTTTCTGAAATTATAAAATGAAATGTATTTTTAAGCTATGAGAATATTAAAATTTGGTGGAGCATCGGTTAAAGATGCTGATGGTGTTAAAAACATAGCTACAATTATACAACGTTTTTCAGAACCAATGGTGATCGTAATATCAGCCATGGGTAAAATGACTAACGCCTTTGAGCACTTAGTAAAGTCCTATTTTGATGCTAAGCAAAATGAAATTAATGACAACTATAACAAGATCAAAGCCTACCACCACAATCTTGTAAAAGAACTTTTTGATACAGATCAAACTAACATTGTTGATTCCTTATTAAAAAAGCTAGAAGACAAACTACAATCAGAAGCTTCTTTAAATTACGATTTTGAGTATGATCAAATCGTACCTTTTGGCGAATTGTTAAGCACACACATTGTTAGTACTTATCTTAATTCGGTAGAAATAAATAATGAGTGGGTTGATATTCGCAAAGTATTAAGAACCGATGACAACTATAGAAATGCTGGCGTTAATTGGGAATTAACTCAAAAAATGATGTGCGCTAGGTTTTCCACAAATAACAATCAGCGCTTTATCACCCAAGGCTTTATTGGCTCTAATGAAAACAACTTAACAACCACTCTTGGCCGCGAAGGATCTGATTACACAGGTGCTATCATCGCATATGCCCTTGATGCAAATAACCTATCCATTTGGAAAGATGTGCCGGGCGTGCTTAATGCCGATCCAAGGTGGTACACGAAGGCTCATAAGATTGATGAATTATCGTATTGGGAAGCCATTGAATTAACTTATTACGGGGCGCAGGTCATTCATCCAAAAACCATTAAACCACTACAAAATAAGCAAATACCCTTATTGGTAAAATCGTTCATCAAACCCGATGAAGATGGAACAGTAATTAACGCAACGGAGCAAGCTCAAAAATTAGACCCCATATTTGTACTTAAAAAAGACCAGACACTTTTAAGTATTTCTCCAAAGGACTTTTCTTTCATTCTGGAACAAAACCTGAGTGATATTTTTCAGGTGGTTTCAAAACATCAGGTAAAGATTAACCTTATGCAAAGTTCAGCCTTGAACTTCTCAATATGTGTGGATCATCACAAAAACATCGGCAAAGTAATTGAGGAACTAAGCAGCGACTTTGACATTCGCTACAATGAAGACATGGAGTTAGTAACCATTCGACACTATACCAATGCAGCCATTAATGAAATCATTTCTAATAAAGAAGTTGTGGATTCGCAAGTCAGTCGAAAAACAGCACGATATGTAGTTAAGAAATCAGAATGGAACTTTAATAAAGTGTAGAAGTTAACTATACTTCTACACTTGTTCTTACTTTGTTTTAATGTAAAAAGCAGCCTTGTAACCTAATAAATCACCATCATCGGTAGTTGCCTCGTAGGCCACTAAAACTGATAATACTTTTTTGCTCATTACAACTTGCTCTTCATCGTAGTACCACGCTTCCCAGAATTGCAACTTAGCCACTTTATCGCGCGAAAAGTCTTCTTTATCTTCAATGGCCTTCACATCAGAAACCGACATTGGCGCCTCGGTGACATAATCATAAGCCTCAGCTTGATGCTCATAAACCGATTCAAATATTTGATCGACCATTCGCTTTCGGTTTAGCTTACTCAAGCTTTTCTCAGCCCATTGATCCAACGAATCACGATTTTTTATAACCACCGAATAAATAATTGTATCGGCTAATAACTCACCCGACAAGATGTTTTCTTCAATTACACTAGAATTGGTATTTGACTTTTGAGTACAGGATGTACAAAAAACAAAAAAGCACATTGTAATAATTACAATGTGCTTAGCTTTATTAAGTTTCATTCTCATATCTATAATTTGCAAGAGCTTGATTTTTATCTATCAAAACTTAAACGCTCTCCTCTAATATTTTCATCGACTTTTCCATCGGCATATACTAACTGGCCATTCACAAAGGTATGGGAAATGGCATGCGAAAACTTAGTCCCTTCAAAAGGTGACCACCCGCACTTGTATAGCACATTTTCTTCTTTAACTTCCCATTGCTTATCATCAGCTACTAAAACCAAATCGGCCTTATAACCCTCCTTAATGTAACCACGTTTGTCTATCTGATACAGGTCAGCAGGCGCATGGCACATCTTTTCCACAACTAATTCATAGGTAAATATACCCTGCTTCACCATTTCCAACATAGCCACCATAGCATGTTGAACCAATGGCCCTCCCGATGGTGCTTGAAAATATTTATTGGCTTTTTCTTCTTTGGTATGAGGCGCGTGATCAGTAGCTACTACATCCAACCTGCCTTCTTTTAAGCCTAAGCGCAAAGCATCACGATCAGCTTCGGATTTAACCGCAGGGTTCCATTTAATTTTAGATCCATACTCGTTATAATCCTTATCTGAAAACCATAGATGGTGCACACACACTTCTCCAGTCACACGCTTCTTTTTGAGTGGCATACCAAAATCAAGCAACTCCAATTCCTTGGCTGTAGTTAAATGCAAAATGTGTAATCGAGCATTATGCCTACGTGCTAATCCTGCCGCTTTCTTTGACGACTTATAACACGCCTCGGCAGAACGAATAACAGGATGGTATTTAAATGGCATATCGTCACCAAACTGCTCACGGTAAATATCCGTGTTTTTCTTAATGGTATCTTCATCTTCGCAATGCGTTGCAATCAACACCTTGCTTTCAGCAAATATCTTGTCCAATACAGCTTCATTGTCTACCAACATATTACCCGTTGAAGAACCCATGAAAATCTTAATTCCACATACTGTTTTAGGATCAGTCTTTAATAACTCCTCAACATTATCATTGGTTGCACCTATGTAAAAGGAATAATTAGCGGCCGATTTCTGCGCAGCAATCTTATATTTCTCTTCTAACACCTCATGTGTTGTTGCCTGAGGTTTGGTATTTGGCATCTCCATGAACGAAGTAATACCGCCTGCCACAGCAGCACGCGATTCCGATTCAATATTTGCCTTTTGTGTTAAGCCAGGTTCTCTAAAGTGCACCTGATCATCTATGGCTCCGGGCACCAACATTAAACCTTTTGCATCAATCACTTTATCAGCTTCAGGGCATGAACCATCAAAGATAAGCTGCTTAATGGTATCGTTCTCAATCAACACACTTCCTACTTGTTGCGTGCCTTCGTTAATGATATTTGCGTCTTTTATTAAAAGAGTCGACATATAATTTGATTCAAATGATTACTTGATAAAATTAGTAAGAGTACGAACTAAAGTCAAACTTCATACTTCTTAAAGAAACTGCTAATCTTCATTTTAATAACTCCCCAAACAGCTTCATTAAATATTCCTCCGCTCATTTTAGAATTACCTTCTTGTCGATCGGTAAAAATAATTGGCACCTCCACCACATTAAAGCCATATTTCCAAGTTGTGAATTTCATTTCAATTTGAAAGGCATAACCTTTCAAACGTATCTTATCAAGCTTAATGGTTTCCAGTACTTTTCGGCGATAACATTTAAACCCTGCCGTTGTATCCATCACTCTCATGCGCGTAACAAAACGAACATAAACCGATGCAAAATACGACATCAACACACGCCCCATTGGCCAATTAACCACATTCACGCCTGATATATATCTTGAACCAATGGCTAAGTCAGCATTTTGTTTTTCGCAGGCATCGTATAATTTAATCAGATCATTGGGATTATGCGAGAAATCGGCATCCATCTCAAAAATGTAATCATACTCATTTTTAATGGCCCACTTAAAACCTGTAATATAAGCTGTTCCTAAACCAAGCTTTCCTTCACGCTCAATCATATGAAGCGTTTCGGGATAGATGGTTTGCATCCGTTTAATAATCGATGCAGTTCCATCGGGCGAATTATCATCAATAATTAATACCTCAAATGAAAGCGGTAACTCAAACACAGCCGAAATAATGGCCTCAATATTTTCTTTTTCGTTGTAAGTAGGAATTATTACAAGGTTCTTTATCATCTCTTAATCTTATAAGGCCAAAGTTAACAAGATTGGGCAAATACCTCTTGTGTTATTTGGGTATTTATCATCTTAATAACTAAAGCTACTGCCCCCAACAAACTCACGAATAATGGATGTAGGTGGAATTTCCTTGCTCTGCACGGCCTTAAAATAACTGAAGAACTTGAGCAAGCGACACGCTTCCGAATATTCAAGCTGATTGGGCTGCACTTCCAACAATATGGATTCGGCCAATGGCTTTAATACCGACAACTCATATAACAATGCCGTATTAAACATTACATCCGCCTCCTCTTGAAATGGAAAGATGTGCTTCTCTTCACCTCGTCGAACACTTTGCCAACGCGAAATAGTATCCTGAGCCGAATAGTTTCGATATTTATAGTCACGTACAATGCGTCGGATTAAACGATTGTCGGTTGTATGAATCAGGTTTTGATTATCAATATTTATTGATGTCAAAGCCGATACGTATATTTTGAATTTTGATTCATTTGGAATTAGGTGCGTTAACTGTGGATTTAAGCCATGAATACCTTCAACTATCAATATATTCTCCTCATTCATCTGCAACTTATCGCCATCGTAAAAACGCTGCCCGGTCTCGAATGAGAACTTAGGAATTTCAACTTCTTTACCCGCCAACAAGTCCACTAACTGCTGATTGAACAACTCCACATCAAGCGCATCCAAGGCTTCAAAATCATATTCGCCATTCTCATCCAAAGGTGTCTCTTCGCGATTCACAAAGTAATTATCCAAGGAAAGATTCAAAGGATTCATTCCTGCAACCATTAATTGGATAGCAAGTCGTTTCCCAAAGGTTGTTTTTCCACTTGAAGAAGGTCCACTAATTAATACCAGCTTCACCTCTTTTTTACGCTCACTTATCAAATCAGCGATGTGTCCAATCTTTTTCTCGTGAAGGGCTTCCGATACTTTAATTAGCGTTTCAGCCTCACCACTGGAACAAGCCGCATTAACATCACCCAGATTCTGAACATTTAAAACACGATTCCATTCCGAAAACTCCTGAAAAATATCGAACATCTTATTCTGAACCACAATATCCTCCAACTCCTTCGGATTTGATCGTTTCGGAATTTGCAACAACATACCGTTGTAATACTTTATAAGATCGAACACCTGCAAATAACCAGTGGAAGGCACCAGATAGCCATAATACATACCCAAGTATCCATCCAGCTTGTAATAACTTGTATATACTTCTCCGCGGTGCTTAATGAGTGTCACCTTATCTTCCTGATTTTGCTCTTCCAAACGTTGAATAACCTCTTCCGATTCTTCTTCGCGCTGTACAAATGGTAGATTTGCGCTTACTATTTCACGCATTCGTTTACCTATCTCTAATACATCTTCCATATTGAGTTCTCCGCCTGCGTTCTCAAGCGAACAATACGTTCCTTTCGAAACAGAATGCTCAATTCTCAACTTCGCCTTTGGGTAAAGTTCAGATACAGCTTTGGACAGAACAAAAGATAAACTACGGATATACATACGCATACCATCTGGTTCCGTGAGGTCGATAAATCGGATATTCTGCGGATGGTACAATTCGAATGACAAATCCTTCAGGCGATTGTTAGAAAAAGCTCCGATAATAGGATTTGCTAGTTGAATCTGCATGTCCTCGGCAACATCTTTCAAAGAAGTTCCCAATGGATAACATTTACTCGTATTATTGTTAAGACACTTTATATGTACAGTTCTGTTCATTTTGTTAAGGTTTTAGCTAATAAATTTAAGTGGAATCTTTGAAGTGCCGATATAAAAACGATAATTTATTCCCTTAATCTTTGTTAAAATAAAAAATAGACCTCGCTAAAGGTCTATTTTATTCTTTATTTGATCTGCAATTTCATCACCTTAATCACGGTCTTTTTCCTTAAAACGAAACAGCTTATACATTTTTTCAAAAATCTCGGTATTATCATATACGCCACTAAAAGCTTCGGCTCCTGGTCCAAATGCAAAAACAGGCACCATTACAGCAGTATGATTTCCTGTAGTAAAACCGGTTGATACCTTACCTTTAGTCGGATCTCCATTTTCAACTGTCATACCTCCTGTTTCATGGTCGGCTGTAACAATTATTAGCGTATTTCTATCTTCAATGGCAAACTTCATAGCTTCACCCAGGGCTTTATCCATATCCAACACTTCGCCAGTCACATACGAAGCATCGTTTTGATGCCCACCCCAATCAATCTGACTTCCTTCAACCATTAGAAAGAAACCTTTTGAATCGGCATTGCTCAAAACCTCTATGGCCTTTTCAGTTGATTTCACCAACATCTCTCCCCTATCGCGATAGCCAGCATTATGCCCTACAGCAGTTAATACGGCCAGCTGACCTGATTTTACAGCTTCTACCTCTTCCAAAGAATAGCCAACTCTATAACCTTTATCACTTAATTCAGTAACCAAATTACGTCCATCAACACGTTTGGTAAAAAAATCAGCACCACCACCAATAAACACATCAATATCGGTATTCATAAAATCACCAGCTATCTCCTCATACATCATTCGCTTTGGTTGATGAGCAATAAAAGATGCTGGCGTAGCATGTGTGATTGCCGAGGTCGAAACCAAACCTGTAGCTTTGTTATTACGCTCAGCATATTCTAATATTGTCGTTAGTGGTTTTCCGTTTACATCAACACCAATGGCTCCATTATACGTTCTGGTTCCTGTTGATATAGCCGTACCTCCTGCAGCAGAATCCGTCACATAATTATCTGCACTTTGGGTTTTATTAAAACCAACATGACTCATATTTTGCATGTTCAACTCGCCGTTAACAGTCATGCCCGAAAAAACCTGTGCTACTCCCATTCCATCACCAATAAATAAAATGATGTTCTTTGGTCGCTTTTTAAATCGTAAGGCATCCGGATCAAATTGAACAACTTGATGCTTCTTTTCAATGGTGTATTCAAATTTCTGATTCTTGTCTTTATAATCTTCCTGGGCATTTAAACCACCTACAAACAAAAGACATAACAAACTACAAACAAACGTTTTCATGCGAATATTTTTTCTACGATAATAATATGACCAATACTGGAAAACCCTTTAAATTAGTCAAAATAGCACAAACATTAAGTCAATCTTTAAACTTAATGAACTACGAATTAAGTCCTTTTTTTTAAGGATAACAAAAGCTTTCACACCTTTGTTTAACTCAGTTACAATAGCAGAAAAAAGAATTATATTTAAAGCTCAAAAAATATAAAAATGGATAAAACAAAGATTCTGTTCGTATGTCTTGGTAACATTTGCAGAAGCCCAAGTGCAGAGGCGGTAATGAAGGCATTGATAAACGAGGCCGGATTAAGCAAGCAATTTGAGATTGATTCGGCTGGCATAACCGGGTATCATGCCGGAGACAATGCGGATGAGCGCATGCAAAAACATGCCATCAAACGCAATTATCAATTGACAAGCATTAGTCGTAAAGTTGATGCTCCTGCCGATTTCGACCATTTTGACTATGTAATAGGCATGGATTCTCAAAATATTATGGATCTTGAAAACCTTACTCGCAACGAAAGTGATTTGGCTAAAATCTATAAGATGACAGATTTTTGCAGTGTACATTCTGAGAATGCAGTTCCCGACCCATATTATGGAGGCGCGGCTGGTTTTGAGTTGGTACTGGATATTTTGGAAGATGCATGCGAGGGCTTGCTAAAGCACATCCAAAATGGCTGATATCGTTTCGAGGATAGAATCAGTTATTAATGCCACTGTTGTTAATCAAAATTCAGTTGGCGGTGGATGCATTGCGCAATCGCAAATAATAGTTGCGAATGATGGCAATGAGTACTTTTTGAAACAGGGATTTAATAATGACTTATTTCGAAAAGAGGCCAATGGTTTAATTGAATTAGAAAAATGCGGCGCCCTTCGAACACCAAAAGTCATCAGTGTTGATTCGGATTACTTGTTGCTGGAAAAGATTTCAAGCGGGGTAAAAACGAGTGATTTTTTCAGAGACTTTGGAGAACTATTAGCAAAGCTACATCGTTACCGTGGCCCACAATTCGGATTTTATGAGGATAACTACATTGGTTCTACTCCTCAAATTAATACGTGCGCTTCCAACACTTGCACTGACTGGCCGCAATTCTACTTTAACAAGCGTTTGCTTTACCAATTTCGCCTTTGCGAACAAAATGGCTATGTCGATCCAGTCTTCGCTTCCACATTTAATAAGTTGGAAGCTAAAATAAGTTCCATCCTGGAATGGGAAAATGAGCCACCATCTCTCTTGCATGGTGATCTTTGGGGAGGTAACTATATGGTTGATGAAAAAGGAAAGCCGGCTCTTATTGACCCGGCTGTCTATTACGGCCATCGAGAGGCCGATTTAGCTATGACGAAATTATTCGGTGGCTTTCATCCTGATTTTTACCAAAGCTATCACGAAAGTTATCCTTTAAAGCCCGGATATGAATACCGAGAGAATATTTACCTGCTATACCATGTAATGAATCACCTCAATATTTTTGGCACTTCATACAAACATCAAGCTTTACAATTAATGAATAGCTACCTATAGAAATCCTCTGGAATCAATAACTGACAATAATAAATCCACAATCTCGTCATCATTCATCGATTTAGTATTGATTCTTAAATCAAAGAAATCTACATCAGGCCTGTCTTTCTCAAAATAATCACGAAACTTTTCACGTCGTTTATCCTGTTCTATGCATGTTTTACGAGCCTCCCCAGCACTTACCCCACTATTCTCCACAACTGATTTTACACGCCAATCAAGTGGTGCTTCAAGTTTGATATGAAACGATTGTTTTATATCCTTCGTGATGGCCTCTCCAGCCCTTCCCACAATAATAACACAACCTTCGGCTGCCTCTTCGTGAATAAATTTAGCAATGGTATTTTTAATTTTCGCATCTCCAGGATAATAGGCCTCACTGAAAAACAAGGCTAAATTTTCGAAGAATGACGTTTGCTTTTTATCACTTAAATCCTTTAGTAAGGATGGTGTTAACTTTAGCTCTTTGGCCGAGCGCTCAAGAATTTCTTTACTAATCCAACGCCACTGTTTTTCCACTCCCAACTTAGAAGCTTTCATATTAAGCAAGGCGGCTAAACGTTCAGCTATTCGTTTACCATGACAGCCATACTCGCGCGATAT
This sequence comes from Carboxylicivirga fragile, assembly GCA_025499625.1. Classification (GTDB taxonomy): domain Bacteria; phylum Bacteroidota; class Bacteroidia; order Bacteroidales; family Marinilabiliaceae; genus Carboxylicivirga; species Carboxylicivirga fragile. Next base: position 22,550 of record JAFMVD010000069.1, read on the forward strand.
AGTAATAACTGGCCCTGGCAATGTATCGGACGTATCAGGCTGTTTCTTTTGCCCCGAACGCTCTTTCATGTATTTTAGAAATAGGTTATCCATAGCTATTCTTATTTGAGGTTTTATTGACTATAAGATACTAAAATCAAAACACTTTGACAAATGATGAAAAGAAAATAAGAAATAAGAAGTGATGTGTGTAATTCGAAGAACAGAACCGTTTATAAAATAAAAAAAGGACAGATTGAAAAACCTGTCCTTACCCTTAAATCAGTTCGTTAACTAAATCCAAATCTATGAATAAAAATCTACAGTGCAAATATGGGGTTTATTCTAGTGAACAAATCTCAAGCAAAGTTAATTCATGTTAAAGTGAAGGCTGATGGCGATTACAAACCAAAATGGTTTATCATTTATTTTAAAATACAATTGATATAAGGCCATAAAAGGAGAAAGGGACAGATTGAATAATCTGTCCCTTTCTTAAATCAGTTCGTTAACCAAATCCAAAATCTATGAAAAAAAATCTACTATCAAATATCATTAAAATT
>JAFMVD010000006.1 GCA_025499625.1 Carboxylicivirga fragile
TATTAACTTATGAAGGTGATGATCAGAAGGCGCTAGAGTTCGCCACAGCAGCTTCTTGTTTAAAGCACACTATTAAAGGTGATTATAATTTAGTATCAGTTGAAGAAGTGGAAAAACTAATGGGAGGTGATGCCTCCGGTCGAGTAAGTCGTTAAAATTTTTGGTGGATTAGGCTGTGTTGAAGGAAAGTTTGAAAGACGGAATTCAGCACAGCCGACTCACATTACTATATAAACAAATGGCAAAGTATACAAGAATAGAAGTGTATCAGGCAATGAAAACGACAGGTGTCGTGCCCGTTTTTTATCATGCTGATATTGAAGTTTGTAAAGCAGTTGCTAAAGCCTGCTACGACGGTGGAATACGAGTATTTGAATTTGTTAATCGAGGCGACTTCGCTCACGAACTATTTACCGAATTAAATAAGTTTGCTTTGGCTGAATTGCCTGGTATGATTATGGGAGCTGGATCCGTAGTTGAAGAAGGAACGACAGCTCTTTACATTCAAAATGGTGCCAACTTTATAGTGTCACCACTTTTAAATGAACAGATGGCGAAAGTTTGTAGTCGTCGTAAGATTATGTGGTCACCAGGTTGTGGAACCATTTCTGAAATTAATAAAGCTCAGGAACTTGGTGCAGAAGTAGTGAAAGTATTTCCAGCATCAGAAGTCGGTGGGCCATCTTTTGTGAAAGCAGTGAAAGCACCAATGCCATGGACTGACATTATGCCTACTGGCGGGGTTACCTGTGAAAAAGAGAATTTAAAACAATGGTTTGCCGCAGACGTGACTTGTGTAGGTATGGGGTCTAATCTTTTTCCTAATGATATTATAGACAATAAGGATTGGCTAGCACTCGAAGAGAAAGTTAAAGAATTGATTGAAACAATCCGCAGTATAAAAAGCAAAATATAAGAATATGACAAAATCAACAAATGTAACAACGAAGTATCGTTATCGAATTTTATTGATGCTGGTTTTTGCTACTACCATTAATTACTTCGATAGAAGTATTATTGGTGTTTTGGCTCCAATATTAGAAGATGTGTTTGATTGGACTAACACAGACTATGCAACAATTGTTATTGCCTTTAAGGTAGCTTATGGAATTGGTATGCTTACTATGGGTGGTATTATCGATCGTTTGGGAACTAAAAAAGGTTACATGCTGGCCATTGGTATATGGAGTTTGTTTGGTATGGGACATGCATTGGTCGTTCAAGAGATTACGCTTTTTAATATGACAATTACCAGTGTAGGTTTATTTGCTATTGCTCGTTTTGGTTTAGGTTTTGGTGAAGCGGGGCATTTCCCTGCAGCCAATAAGACTGTTGCAGAGTATTTTCCTAAAAAAGAACGCGCGTTTGCAACGGGCTTATACAATGCTGCCACAAGTATTGGGGCGATTGCTGCGCCATTTGTGGTAGGAGCAATTGTTGATAAGCATACCGGTGAAGGTTGGAAAATTCCTTTTCTAATAACAGGGGCTTTAAGTTCTATATGGGTTGTTTTATGGTTAAAAGTTTATAAGAAACCTGAAGAGAATCCAAATATCTCAAAAGAGGAATTGGATTATATTAACTCCGATGAAGTTGTTACCGAAAGTACTGAAAAACTTTCCTGGGCTAAAGTGTTGCCAAAGCGACAAACATGGGCTTTCGCTGTAGCAAAAATTTCTGATGCGGTTTGGTTCTTCTATTTGTTCTGGGGTGCTAAATACATGGCTTCTACATACGGTATAGATATTAAAAGTATGGGACTTCCATTTTTGATAATATATGCTTTAGCAGATGGAGGAAGTATCATGGGTGGATGGATATCTGGTCACTTTATGAGCAAAGGATGGTCTGTAAATAAGGCACGTAAGAGAACGATGTTAGCTTGTGCATTAATAATTTTACCGGTCAGTTATGTAGCTTTTGCTGAGAACTTGTATGTAGCGGTTGTTTTAATTGGTATTGGAGCGGCTGGTCATCAGGCTTGGATGGCTAATATTTTTACAATAGTATCTGATATTTTCCCAAAGAAAGCAATCGCTTCTGTTACTGGAATCGGAGGTATGGTTGGAGTAGTCGCTGCTGCTATTGCCGATGTTGCTTTAGGTACTGTTCTTGATAGTTCTGGAAATACGGGTTACTTCTGGGCATTCCTTATTGGTGGCGCCATGTACTTAGTTCTTTTAGGTATTGTACAATTACTTGTACCTAAAATGACTCCGCTTGATGAGAATTTGAATTTAGTAAAAGAATAATATTTAAATAATACAGTTATGACAACAATAAATTACGACCGTCGCAGAGCCTGTCATCCGGGAGACGTTAAAAACTACGATACAGAGAAGTTAAGAAAAGAGTTTCTGGTGGAGACTTTATTTGTAAAAGACGAAATAAACTTGAGTTACTCACAATACGAACGTTACATTCTTGGGGGAGCATTTCCTGTTGACCAGGAGTTGGTGATGGAGACCATTGATGCCATTAAATCCGAATATTTCTGTGAGCGTCGCGAGTTAGGTGCCATCAATATTGCTGGTGATGGTATTGTAACGGTTGATGGTATTGAGTACCGGTTAAAAAATAAAGAGGCTATTTATATTGGCCGAGGGAGTAACGAAGTGAAGTTTGCCAGTGCAGATAAAAGTAATCCAGCTAAGTTTTACTTGAGCTCAACTCCAGCGCACAAGGAGTATGCAACAACAGTTGTTAATAAAGAAAAGGCGAACATCCTGAACTTGGGTTCGCAGGCAACAAGTAACGAGCGTACAATTTATCAGTTGATCGTACCAGGTATTGTTGAGTCGTGTCAGTTAGTAATGGGTTTAACCGAATTACATGAAGGTTCGGTGTGGAATACGATGCCAAGTCATACACACGATCGTCGCATGGAAGCTTATTTCTACTTTGAAGTGCCAAAGGGACAAGCTGTTTGTCACTTGATGGGAGAACCTCAAGAAACGCGTCACTTATTTATCCACAATGAGCAAGCTGTCTTCTCTCCAGAATGGGGAATTCACTCAGGTGTAGGAACAAGCAATTATTGTTTTATATGGGGTATGGGAGGCGAAAACCTTGATTATACCGATATGGATCACATTCAGCCTGACGAGTTACGTTAGGCTGGTAAATTCACATTTTTTAATCATTAGAAAAAAGAAAACTCATGATAAACGAATTATTTGGATTAGAAGGTAAAGTTGCTCTAATCACAGGTGGAACACACGGTATTGGAATGGCTATTGGTAAGGTGTTGGGCCAGGCAGGAGCTAAAATATGTGTTAACGATTTGTCGGAAGAGAAATTGGAAGCCTGTAAAGCTGAGTATGCTAAAGTTGGCATTGATGTATATACTTTGGTATTTAATGTGACCAACGAAGAAGAAGTGGATAAGGGCATTAGCCAAATTGAGAATGATCTTGGTGGTGTCGATATTTTGGTTAACAATGCTGGAATCATCAAACGTATTCCAATATTGGATATGCCGATTGCCGATTTTAAGCAAGTAATAGAAGTTGACTTAGTTGCTCCATTAATTGTAGCTAAACGTGTAGCGCCTGGCATGATTAAAAAACGTGCTGGTAAAATTATCAACATGTGTTCGATGATGAGTGTGTACGGTCGTAATTCTGTTTCGGCATACGCAGCGGCCAAAGGTGGACTGAAATTACTAACGGCTAACATGTGTTGTGAGTGGGCGAAGTATGGTGTTCAAATCAATGGTATTGGACCAGGTTACATCGCGACTTCTCAAACGGCAGAAATTCGTGAAGGTGGTCACCCGTTTAACGATTTAGTGATGACACGTACGCCTGCTGCTCGTTGGGGCGAGCCTGAAGACATTGGTAATGCAGCTTTGTTTCTAGCTTCTAAAGCTAGTGAATTTGTAAACGGTCACGTACTTTACGTAGATGGCGGTATTTTGGCCAATTTCGGATATGTGAAAGGTGAAAATGACATAGAAGAATAGTTATGAAGCAAATAGTCTCTATAGTGTTTGTTGCAGTCCTGCTCGTTATGAGCAGCTGCAACCAACAGCAAGTAAAATTATCTGTTAGTAATCCTTCTGATTTACAACGAAGCAATGAGTTGGTTCGCGTCAGCTTGACAGATAAAGGGTTCGATTGTTCTCATTTGGTAGTTAAGGAGAATGTCAATGGGCTCGAAGTACCAAGTCAACTATTAGATTCGGATGGGGATGATAAGGTAGATGCCATAACTTTTATGGTTAATCTGGAAGCTCAAGAGGAAAAGACTTTTTTAATTGTGCCTGGAGAAACTACTAAAATCACCGATGAAGTGAGAACGTTCGCACGTTTTGTACCAGAACGCACTGATGATTTTGCCTGGGAAAATGATCGAGTGGCGTTTCGTACATACGGACCAGAAGCTCAGCGTATGGCTGAAGCTGGCGAAAAGGGTGGTACTTTATCCAGTGGGATTGACTGCTGGTTAAAAAAAGTAGATTATTCCATCATCAATAAGTGGTATCAGGGCAATGTCGATGAGCCTGGTTATTATCATATCGACCATGGCGAAGGCCTGGATAACTACCATGTTGGGCCTAGTCGTGGATGTGGGGCAACTGGTGTTATGTTCGATGGAAAACTATTTGCAGCATTTAATTTTACAGCACATAAGGTTCATAACAATGGACCTTTATTATCCGAATTTACATTGAACCATGCGCCATACCAAGTAGGAGCCTCAACTGTGAAAGAAACGAAACATGTTTCGATCCAGTTAGGCACTAATTTTACCAAGTATGTGGTTGAAGTGGAAGGTGCCGATACGTTAACGGTAGGATTAACCTTGCACGATCAACTTGGTAAAGTTACTGAAAACAGCACTTGGATCAATTATCATACACCGCATAAAGGTGAAGAGTTAAATACAGCTATGGTCGCACATCCTGATTATTTGCTAAGTACATCACAGATCAAATCAGATATAAAAGATGAAAGCCATGCATTGATGCACCTGAAAGTGATCGACGGTAAGGTGGAATTTTATGCCGGTTTTACCTGGAGTGGAAGTAAGCAATATGGAGATAATGATGCTTGGGAGAGTTATCTGAATAGTTTTGCTGAAAAGATTAAGTATCCGATAAGCGTTAAGTTCCGCTAAAGATTAAGTAGATGAGTTCACTATTGATAAAGTTCATAGCCTCTTAGTTAAAAATAATCTGAAAATATTTTATTTATGAGATCAAAAATAATAGGCACATTCATAGTTTTATTCATTGCTAATGGCTTGTGTGCACAGCAAAATATTAATGAAGATATCTTAAATAAAATCAATGGTGAACTACCCCGATTGACGGTTCTTAATGAATTCATTAAAGCAGATCAATATGATCAGGCAATGAATGAATTACTAGAATTATATCGCTCAAAAGAAAATATCTATTTGAATGTTTCAAATAAGGACCTTTCATACATAAAGTCGCATTATAAAAGTGATGTAAGGAAATCAATACAGACGGCTGATGAGGTGCTGAATAAATGTTTTTTATTTCGCTATGATTGGGATATGGAGAAAACGAATATTCCCTATCAGTTTAAAGAAGAAATAGATTGGACTGCCATACCCAATGGGGATGAGGAGTGGTGCTTCATGTTAAACAGGCACCGATACTGGATTGATTTAGGGAAAGCTTATTTTCTTACAAAAGATGAGAAATATGCTAAGGTATTCACCCAGCAAGTTAGTCATTGGATTGATAAGAACCCGTTAGAAGATAGTTTGAAGTATTATTCATGGAGAAGACTTGAATCTGGTATTCGTTGTGAAAACTGGGTGAAAGCATTTGAATATTTTAAGAATTCAGAAAGCATTACGCCTCATTTTTTTTCTAAATTCATAGGTTCCTTATATCAGCATGGGGAGTACTTAAACAGTGGGTTTAGTAACTTCTCGAAAACGAGTAATTGGGGTGTGATTGAGTTTAATGGTTTGTATACACTCACACACTTTTTAGAGGATTTTAAAGTAGCCGATCAATGGCAGAGAAGTGCCGTAACTTGTTTGAATACCTGTATTGGTCTACAAATAATGGAAGATGGAACACAATGGGAGCAATCTCCAATGTACCATAATGAAGTGTTTCATTGTTATATGAACGTTATTTTTCTTGCAAGGCATAATAATTTTGAATTATCATCTTTGATTGTTGAGAAAACCAAAGCCATGGCTTATGCGAATGTTCAATGGCAAAAACCAAATTACCATCAGCCTTTATTAGGAGATAGTGATGATACGGATACGCGTGGTATACTTACAACCGCAGCTTATTTGTTTTTAGATCCAACTTTAAAGTCAAGGGCTTATTCTGAATTTGATTATGAAAATATGTTTCTATTCGGGAAAGATAAGCTAATTAGTTATAAGAAAATGGATTCACATAGTCCTAGTTTTGTATCTACTTATCAGAATAGCTCAGGTGATTTATATATGCGTAACTCTTGGACGGAAGATGCAAGCTATACAAGTTTACATATGAAAAAATTAGGTTGTGGTCATGGGCACGACGACCTTTTGCATATTAATTTATTTGCTAACGGGAGAGATTATCTGGTTGATGGCGGAAGGTATACATATGTAGAGAGTAAGTGGCGCAAATTGTTTAAAAGTAATATCAGTCATAATACCTTAGGAGTAGATAACTTGCCTAACTCCGTTTATGCCAATTCGTGGCAGAATTCATACGGTGCAAGGTCTGAGGGAGTATTCACAAAGCTGGAAGATGTTTATGATTATGGTGAAGCAGAGAATACTGCTTATAAGAGGCTGGAAGATCCTGTTATAATGAAACGAAGAATGTTGTTTTTAAAGGAAGCTAATGTTTGGCTCGTATTTGATAGCTTTTCAGCTAATAAAAGGCATACCTATTCACAGTACTTCAATTTTCCAAATAAAAATGTGCTTATCGAAGATGGTACTTTAGTCACGACATATGAAGCAAATAATTTAAAAATACAGCCAATAAAAGATGTTGATATTAAGCTGTCTGATGCATGGTGGTCTCCTGAATACAACCTTAAAAAGAAGAGTTTACGAGCAGAACTATCTATTGAGTCAACCGGCTTTGACTCATTTATTACTTTGCTGTATTTTCCAGAACAAACAAATATAAGTTATCAACGTGTTCCTGTCTATAGTCTTAATAGACAATTATTTACTGATAAAGAGGCGGAAGCTCTTACTATTTCTTTTGAGAATAAAGAGTATACGATCATTGTCAGACATAATCGAACGAAACATTTTTTTATTGTGAATGACCAATTTTTAAGTGGAGAGGTTATTATGCTTGAGAAACAAGATGGAGTATACAAAGAAAAGGTGATTAAAGAATAGGCAATGAAAAATCTAATAACCCTATATTTTACTTTACTATTACTCTCTAGTTGTCAAACGAAAGAAATCGAGTCATGGAACCTTATTCCATACCCAAATTCAATTTCTTATTGCGCTGGAAACTTTAGTTTTAAAAATGGAATTACTTTTCTGAGTTCAGATAGCTGTCTAAATCAAACTGTATTCTTATTCAAAGAAAGATTTAAAGATTTTGATATTGTAACTGATGATAAATCTATCGAAACAATAGAATTGATGTTGGTAGATTCATGTAAAATAAAATCAGAGGCTTATGAATTAGTTGTTAACAAAAAACGAATAACACTTACAGCATCAGATGCTCATGGTATTTTTTACGGTTTAATGACAATTTGGCAAGAATTAAAGTTTTCCAATAGAAAAACAATCCCTTGTGGAACCATTAAAGATGAGCCAAGATTTGAATATAGAGGATATATGTTAGATGAATCCAGGCACTTTTTTGGGAAAGAGAAAGTGAAGAAAATAATTGATATAATGGCCATGTTTAAATTAAATAAATTTCATTGGCACTTAACAGATGAACATGGTTGGCGAATTGAAATTGAGTCCTTACCTAAGCTTACCACAATAGGTGGGATTGGTGATTATACCAATCAAAGAGGAAAGGCAAAATATTATACACAAGATGAGATTCGGGAAGTGGTAAAGTATGCAAAAGAACGGTTTATTGAAATTATACCCGAAATAGATATGCCCGGGCATGCTTCTGCGGCAAATAGAGCGTATCCTGAATATTCAGGGGGAGGAAGTGATAAGCATCCTGACTTCACATTTGATGTAGGCAAAGAAACAACATATACATACTTAAATACGATATTGGAAGAAGTAGCACAACTTTTTCCTTCCAAGCACATTCATTTGGGTGGAGATGAAGTTCATTATGGGAATAATAAATGGAAAATGAATGATTCTATCCAATTGCTGATGAAACGTGAAAAATTAAAAACGCCTCTGGATGTAGAGCACTATTTTATGCGAAGGATGGCAAATTATCTATTTGAAATCAACAAAGGTATAGCTGGTTGGGATGAAATTGTAGATTCAGGTATTGGTAATGAAACAGCTTTAGTTTATTGGTGGCGTCACGACAAAGTGGAACAACTTCAAAAAGCCCTAGATAAGGAGTTTCAAATCGTTCTTTGCCCACGCCTACCTTTATATTTTGATTTTGTACAATATGAAAAGGACAGTGTTGGCAGACGTTGGGGTGATATTTTCGGCACTATCAATGATGTATACAATTATCCTGATGATGTACACGAATTCTCAGAAAAAGAAATAGTTCTAATTGAGGGTCTTCAAGGTAACTTATGGACAGAAACTGTTAAGAGTAGCAGAAGGTTTGATTATATGACTTTTCCGCGAATAATTGCCTTGTCAGAATCTGCCTGGACAAAGAAAAAGAATAAAGATATATCGCGGTTTCATGAAAATTTACCCATGGTTTTTAAGTTTCTCAATGAGGAGAGTATCTATTATTTCAACAATCTTAATCCAAGAGAACATAAAGAGCCAATTTATTAAAAGTTGATATTTCTCTATTAAGTAGCTAAAAACAAAATTGGAAATGATGAACAAAGTGTGTAAATCAACAAAATACCGATGGTTGGGTTGTTTATAGCTAGATCCATTATTCAAAGGAATACTATGACTGCTTTATTTGTTGGAAAAGGGAGTTTATTTCTCGTGAATTTTCGATTTTACCATTCAAGTTTTCAATTAAGTTAGTTGGGTACATTATTTTCCTTGTTTCCATAGGAAACTCAAAAAATATAGTCAGAACCTCTCAGTGGTGGTCTTTTCCTTCTAAAACTGGACCGCTTTAGCAGCATCTTGTGTGGGTGCAATGTAGATATTCTTCTATTTATTGTTTAAGTTTTCTTATTCTTGCATCATCATAAAAATAATCATGTTAATTTAAAAAAGAAGTAAAGTGCTTACCAATCTATTAACTACTATAATTTATTTTTGATTTCATTTCTCCACTTTTTTAATCTCTTATGCAGTTTCTTTCCACCTTTTTCCACTTCTTTTTCTAGGTAGCTCATATCATTTTTAAACTCTTCAGTCCATATATGGTGTTTAAATTCAGCCTTTCTTTTAATAAAAAGTTGTTTAGCATCATTATAAAGAATTCGTTCTCCTCTAAGAAGTTTCTTCTTTTCATCTTTAATTATTACCTCTACTTCCCCTTCATCGACTTCAACGTTAAGCTGATCCTTGTTGCTTTCCACATTAAATGAGGTTCCTAAAACACAGATATCCCCGTGATTAGTTTCAACAATGAATTGCTTGCTCTTTGGATTTACGATAAAAAAACCTTCCCCTTGAAGTATTACTTTTCGTTCATGAAAATCTTTATTGAAACTTATTTTACTATCGATATTTAGGATTATCAAAGAACTGTCTGGTAAGCTTATTATTTGAGCTGTATTCTTACTTTTAATATGTATTTGGTTACAAGAAGTTAGAGTTAAAAGGATTGCAATAAGCAATTTTGGGTATTTTTCCATATTCACAAAATTAATAAATCGACAGGCAAAATATAAATTTATTTGGTATTCATTATGTTCTTGAGGTATGGATAATATTGAACTACATCATGTGCTACTATTTCAAGATTTGACACCACCATAAATTCCACTCCAGATGTTCTGCCTCTACTTTATACATCACTGGAAGATGTGGTTATGGTGCTCAATTTAGATCTGTTAATTTAGCTTTTTATGAGGCTTTCATTCTTTCAATCTTGTTTTGATTCTTCACTTCAAGGGTGAAAAATTCTGTTGTTTGCAATAAAGATTCTGATTGACTAGACATTTCCTCTGCGCTCGCTGCCAACTCTTCACTGTTTGAAGCACTGTTTTGAGCAAGATTATTTAATTGTAATACTGCGCTATTTACTTGATTTATAGCTGAACTTTGTTCATTACTAGAAGCTGAAATTTCATGTATGAGTAGTGATGATTTAGCTAATTCTGGTAACATCATATTTAGTTTGTTTTCTGCCTTTTCTGATATTTCGTAAGCCTTGTTTGTTGTACTTACAATTTCTTCTGCTGCATTTTTACTTAATTCGGCAAGCTTTCGAACTTCAGCGGCTACAACAGAGAAACCTTTACCATATTCTCCGGCTCGTGCGGCTTCAACTGCTGCGTTTAGAGCAAGAATATTTGTCTGGAAAGCAATATCTGTTATGATATGAATTTTTTCTGAAATAGTTTTATTAGCCTTAACTGTTTCGTTACTTAAAGAAGCTACTTCTTGTATGCCAGTTTCTGCTTGTTTTGTAATTGAAGTTGCTCTGTGAGCATTATCGTTGTTTTGCAAAACACTAGCAGTTACTTCTTCTATTGAAGATGCAATCTGTTCAACAGTTGATGCTTGTTCGCTTGATCCAGTGCTTAACCCTTGGGAGGTTATTGAAACCTGTTGAGTACCAGCTTTTACTTGTTGAGAAGATGTTGTAATTGCTTCCAATACACTTTTAACTTTAAGCATCATATCATTGAGAGATGTGGCAAGAGTACCAATTTCATTTTTACTATCGATCGAAAGTGTGGATGAGAAATCACCTTCAGAAAGAGCTTTAGCAAATTTTAAACCTTTATTTAGCGGTGGAATTATACTCTTTATAATGATATATATGACGGCAGCGCTTAATATTATAGATAATAGAGTTAAAGTAATTGAAATTGTATTTATTTTTTTAAGAAAAGCAATAAGTTGATTTAAGCCTGTGGTTGCTTCATTTACTTCGCTAATAACCGATTCATCAAGTAACTCTTCTATTTTTGAGAAGGTTTCGTTTTCATATTTATCTACTATTGCTATTGCATCTTTTTTAGCTAGTGGATCGAAGGTTTTAAATAGTTGATCTCCCTCTAGTTTAATTGTATTAAACAAACCTTCTACAATCTGAAGCTGTTTTATTTCACTTGATTTACGTTCTAATGGCTTTAAAGCCTTTACTGTTTTTAAGAATTTCTCGGCAAAAATGTAAAAATACTTCTTGCCCTCAACTCCTCCAGAAGTATACTCCGACAACGAAAATAGCATATTAGTCACACTTTTCTGCAAATCAAAATAGTATATTAAACCAGGGATATCATCGTGTAAGCTTTCATTTAAATCACCTGACCTTAGGGCATCTTTATACTCTTCATTACTTAGTTTTTCTAATAATTTTATTAACTCCGTGCCTTCATTGTTTTTTAGATCATTAGCCAATTTAAGCGATTCTTTTTCTTGGATGGGGTTGTATTTTGCAAATACTTCATTTCTGATAACCTGAACATATTCAGTAACAGTTTTATCAATTAATTCCATATTTGCTTTATCCTTTGTATTGGCAGATTCTAATTTGTAAAGAATTGAGTAGTAATTAAGAAATTCCTGGTAGTTTTCTTCAAAGGCAATGTTTTCATCATCTTCGCCACTAAGGTACTCTAGTGTATTAGAATTCATATCATTAATTTCATCTAATACAAATAAATAATGTATGGCTCCTGGTACGTCATCCGTTGATGTCTCATTTGCATATTTAACACTTTTAGTATTTAGTATGAGAATTGATAGTACGACAGCTAATAGAAAAAGAATCAAGATTCCAAATCCTAAAAATAATTGATTTTTAATTTTCATAGTGATAATAATAATTGATTTTCATTGGTAAATAATGACCTAAGTACAGCAGAGGTATAGTGTTACTTATAGTTGGATTGTAATGAAAAAAGTAGTCATTTTACGAAAGTTTATTCCGAACCTTCATGTTGTCTTATGTAAAGTTATCGTGATTTGAACTTTTGGATGAATGTTAATTAAAAGAGCTAAATATTGGTGTTTAACCTTTATTATTGTGCTTGTCTGTTTTAAAGAAGCTTATTAATTCTTTCAACTGTTCTGCTTGGCTTGCCATTTCTTCTGCACTTGTTGCCAAATCTTCACTAGCGGAAGCATTTACTTGGGTTACAGTGCTTTGCTGTTGTAAGGCATTGTTGATTTGACGAGCTCCGTTATTTTGCTCTCTATTAGCTGCTGCTATTTCCTTTACCAAGGACGCTGATTTATCAATCTCAGGCAATAACTCTTCCATTCGCTTGCCTGTTTTGTCTGCCTGATTATATCCGTCTTGAGTAAGGTTGACAATTTCTTCAGCTGCTTTTTTGCTAATTTCTGCAAGTTTACGAACTTCCTCTGCAACAACTGCAAAACCCTTGCCGTTTTCACCAGCACGTGCTGCTTCTACCGCCGCATTTAATGCTAGTATATTAGTTTGAAAGGCAATGTCAGATACTATTGCTATTTTTTCAGAAATAACTTTTGTTACAGATATGGTAACTTTTGAGTTCTTCTGTACATCTTTAATACCAGATTTTGAAAAATTAGCTATTGCTTCCGCGTCCATGGCATTGTTAGTCTTTTGTTCAATGTTTGTTGTCATTTCTTCCATTGTTGACGATACTTCCTCCACCGTTGATGCCATTTGATTTGCGCCTTGTGATAATTGTTGTGCAGTAGAACTTACTTGATCACTGGCGCTTGCTATATTGATTGAACCAGAGACTATATCTTCAACTATTATTTTAAGTTTACTAGCCATTATATTCATAGCTTTAGCTAACTGCCCTATTTCATCTTCTTGATTAATGTTAATGCTCTTGCTTAAATCACCTTTTGAAATTGCGTTAACAAATGTAACAGCCTTCGCTAATGGAATGACGATTCCTCTTGCGGTGATAATTGAAATTATAGTACCTAAAATAACAGCTATTAATGAGAAAATAACTAAAACTGATTTTGCATTAATTATTTCATTATACATTCTTTCTGTTTGAAAGGAAGAAGCTTTTTCTGACAAATCAATTACTTCGCGTGCATTTAAGACCATTATTTCAGCAACTTTTTCTTGCTGCTGCATTGAAGTATGAAAGCTATTGAATTCAGTCTTGTATGTCGTTAAGTTTACTAAAAGCTCGTCGATTAGTTTTAAACTTTGAGCTTGGGTAACATTTTTTCTTAAGCCTTCTGTAAGTTCAATAGCCTTGTGATAATTCGTATTCAACTTCTGAAAATATTTTTGTTCATTAAAAATAATAAAGTCCTTTTCACTTTTTCGTATTTCTAAAAATAGCCTGGTAATTTCACCAATATCTGATAGTAATACAGCATACCGTTTCGAAGCATTTATGTTTGAATTAGAGTTGAAAAAATCCATAACAATTCCTTTTGCCTCGCTTAAAAAACTTATTACCGTCTGCCCCGAAGAACGCATTGTGGCCATATTGTCATTCTTCATGGTTTCTAAGGCAACATATTGGTCAAAAGCATTTTTGTATGCTTGAGCTTTTCCGATGATATTGTTTTTTTCATTTTTGTCCGTTTGCTTCGAATGTTTACCTTTTGACTGCTTAGCAATTTTTACAATATTGTTTACTCCTTCATGTACCTTGCCAATGTATTTATGATCTTTACGTAATATAAAATCTTTTTCAGACCTTCTCATTTGAAGCGTTTCATCAACGATATCTCTAATGGCATGACTATTGTTTACTCTCGAAACAACATTATTAAAAATAATAACGCCTATAATACTAGCTGTTATAGTTAATGCTAGGATGACTCCAAAACCTATTCCCAGCTTTGTTCCAACCTTTAAATTTTTAATTTTCATAATAGTAATAATTTTTCATACTTAAATAACGACTTGTGCTCCGCGCGAGACAAAGAGGTACTTAAATGATGAAATGGTAGGTGAAAATTTGACTCAAAAAGTAAAAGCAACTTTTTTTTACGATAAAATGAGTGGATGTTATTCTATTTGATGTAGGTTATTTGAAATGTGATTAAGAGGATTCTGATTTATTAACCAGTTTGGATAAAATTTCTTTAGGGAAAGCAAAATTATTATTCATAACCTGATTAAGAACAGTATCTAATTGGCTTGTAATATTAGCTTTATCAATAAATCCTTTAAATCCTGCACGAATTAATTGTTCCAGGTAAACCTGATCACTATTTAAGGTAATCGCTACCATCTTTAAATATGGAAATTGAAAATTGATTTGACGACCCGCTGATATACCATCCAACAAAGGCATATTAACATCCAATAACAACAAGTCAATATTTCCCAAGTTTGGATGGTTTACAATTTCGTCACCATTGTAAGCAAAGTCAATTATCTCATATTGTGGTAACTCTTCAAATAATAATTTAATACCATTTATAAATATATGACTATCATCGGCAATGATTACCTTATAATTTTCTTCTGTTTTCATGCTTTATTGAACGGAAAGGAGCTAAATAAGTTTGTCAGAAATCCCTATTTGTGTGTAGGGAAAATGCTATTTCGCATGAAGGGTTTTCCCTATTGTGAGGCTATACGCTAACAATGTTATTTTTAATTGCCCATACAATAAGACTGGCATTATTCATTGAATTAGATTTTCTCATTAGCTTTGATTTTTGACTTTCTATTGTTTTAACACTTAAAAACATAGACTCTGCTAACTGTTTATTAGTATAGCCTTTGCAGATATTCTTTAATAGTTGTTGTTCTTGTTCAGAAAGAGAAAAAGTGTTGCTGTGTGTTTCGGACGACTTGTTCTGTACTTCTTTTATGTTTGCAGCAACTCTATTTAAAAAATCGTTTGAGAAATACGTATTTCCTTTATATACCTCTCTTATGGCTTTTTCAAGATCCTTGGCGCTAAGTTGTTTAAGTATATAACCTTTTGTTCCAGCAATAAATGCTTCTCTAAAATAATTACTGTCGCTATGCATAGTTAACACTATCGTTTTAATTTCTGCATCAATCGCTAAGGCTTGTTTTATTGCTGTTAATCCATCCATGTTAGGCATGTTAATGTCCAGTAAAACGATATCGCTTTCAATCGTTTTGATGGAGTCAAGCCATTGATTACCGGTGCTGAATTCGCCAACTATTTCCATGTCAGGCCATTGATTTATAAGCACTTTTAATCCTTCTCGTACCATTTCATGATCTTCAACAATAACAACCTTAATCATATCATTAAGTTTTTTCGGGTATTTGAATATCAACATAAACACCATTGCCAATTGATGTTAAGTACGTTAAATCACCACCAAGGTTATCAATTCTGTTCTTTATATTTTCAAGTCCAAACCCCTTTCCTCTTGCCTCTTCATAATCAAAGCCAATTCCATCATCTTTATACGTCAGTTTAATACCTTTTGAGTTTTCGCTCATATCAATGCTGATGGATACAGGAGAAGCATATTTTATTGAATTATTAATTAATTCGTTTATGGATCTATATAATGCAAATTCTATGAGTTTTGATTTTACGTGTACGTTGTTGTTATTAAATTCAAACTGGATATTTGATATTGGTTGAATGTGTTCAATAAATGACTGAATAGCCTTTGATAAGCCATACTGTTCTAATATTTGAGGGCCTATATTATTTATGATGTTTCTGATCTCGATTATCGAATTGTCTAATAGGTGGTTCAAGCGTTCAATGTGTTCGCCCTTCATATTATAAACACAACTATTACCAATACTATGGGCATATATTTTCGCGGTGGAGAGTAGTGGGCCAATGCCATCGTGAAGTTCCCGAGCAATCCTACCATTCTCTTTTTTTTCAGCCTGCATCATTGTTTCAACAATAAGTCTTTTTTGTCGTTTTCTTTCAGTTAAATCATTGAATGTGCATATGGCCATATCTCCAATTATAGTATAATGTACCTCTACACTTTTTAACTCATTGTTGTTAGTTTGTAAATTATGGAATTCGATGGGAGCAATATGTTGCGCTTTAAATCCCTCTTTCATTAATAACTCTACTTCTTCCTTTTTTCGATCGTGTTGAAAAGGTTCAGGATATACTTTTAACATCCAATCATCAAATGTTGGTATATCTTTGGTTTTGTATCCAAAGTATGTGTTAAATTGTTTATTTACATGAATGATTTCTTTATTGCGATTGAGTATTCCAACAGGTATTGGTAGGTTCTCAATAGTATAATGCATGTTTTTCGAATTTTCTATTTTTTCTTTTATTTGTTGGGTATAGGCTAAAAAGGTTTTATTCAGTGCGAAACCGCCAATGCCAATAGTCATTAGCGTTAGCAGAAAATCAGATAACCATATAATACCGTTACTAGCAAATTTGATTGGTGAAATATCATAAATTAGTATTTCGTTTGTATATAATATCATGAAGGATATATAGGAAATAGCAATTCCGACATTGATGCTTATAGCCATCCATTTTGGATAGTAAAATGTCGCCAATCCAAATGTTAATATCATGAAAAATTGTGAACCACTAAAAATACCATAATTATAAACACTATACAGATTCCCGTATACCAATATGAATAAGAGTATATTTTTTTTAAAGTCGACTCTAATTCTTTTAATGAAGATTAAAATAGTTATAAGGCTTATCAGAATAAGGCTATTCATTATGGATATTAAGATATCTGTAAAGCCGTACCAAAAGATACCATACAGGTATAAAGGTCCAATTAAAAGGGTGAAAACTAAAAATGTAAAATCAAGAATCTTCTCTTTAACCACATCAAAAGAAGATAGTATTCCAGAGTATGTTAAACCTAAATTCAAATATATTTATTTTTAATTAAAACCATAAATATAAGAATATAACAAAAAATAGGAAAGTTAGTTTAGTTGATGAACGTCGTTGTTTTTTCTTATAAATTAGAGTGTAGAATCTTTTTTTTTGTTAATCATACATTGATTAGAGAGGTTACGAGGTGTTCTTGGTGGGTTATTAAATAACTTCTATGTCTGTCATTTTAAGCTGTAAAGTTGCTCTTTAGATAGTAAATTAGTTTATTCTTTTATGTTCTGAACGAACGATAAAGGGTTAACGAAACTGAAGTTAAACTAGCTGATTTTTTTAACTTAAGATAGTCCAGCTTAAAATAGCGATAAAAGAAAATTAAAAAAGAATTGATTTAATGCTCTGACCAAAAAAATGGTGTGTCAATCCTTTAAATTGGCACACCATTTTACATTTGTTAGTAATGTCTACTATAATAGACACTACATATCTTAAGAAGAGATTTTGCAGTATAATAGATGTTCTTTTTTAATCTATTATTAATTGTCAAAAGTTTCCTGTAAGAAAAGATCCAAATAGGATCCTCTCATGTTGGTTTTAAATATTCTACCTTCTTCATCGAGAATGATACAGGTAGGAACACCAAATACGTTGTAGACGTCTCTTACATCACCATTCATGCCTTTGGGATCGCGTAATTGATTCCAAACCATGGCTTCTTCCGCCATCGCCTTTTGCCAGTCAGCTTCCTTGCCATCAATTGAGATGCTGATAATATTAAATCCTTTGTCTTTATATTGGTGATGAACACGGCGTAAGTGGGGTATTTCACCACGACATGGTCCACACCAACTGGCCCAGAACTCCAGCATATTTAATTTACCAGGTTCAATCAGTGAGGATAGAGGAACATGTTCTCCTTTTGTGTTTAATAAATCAATGTCCTTAAGGGGTTGTCCCATAGCCATTCGCTTAGCCGCTTCAGCTTGTTGTTTAAGTTTTACTAGTAATGGTGTTTCTGCCCATTCTTTTTTAAACCAACTAAGCATTTCATTTATCTCCTCCACTGTAAGGTCAACATACATGCCTGTGAAAAAATGAGATGCTAGATCCAGAGCTAAAACCGAATTGATATTTTCTTTTATAAATTTTAATTTTAAATCACGCAACTCAATTTCTGTCTCTGTCATTTGCTCTGCAATGGCTATTCCAACTTCAATGTTTTCAACATGATCGTCGAAATAAGGGATAGAGTATTCATTCATATATTTCTTATCCAAATCACGAAGCTTTAAGGCCAGAGGTTTCTGGATGCTGTCCCAATGAAGGTTGAGATTGTGCGTCTGTGATCCAGAGATAGTTGGTTTCACAGTTTTTTTATTTCTGCTATAGTAATAGGTAGGTAGTGTTTCAATGTCACCGTCAAAAGTAATATCAGCGTTCTCCAAGTAGAACTTGGCTACATTCACCATCTTATAGTTTCTTTCTTCTCCAACCGGAGTGCGATCAATTGCAATAGCGTATAAGCCCGGATAATCTACCTTACCTGTAAAATTGAAATTTCCATTATTCATTATCATGCTGTCGATATTCAAAGGGCCTTCAACTTCCATTTTCTGCAAATAAACCCATGCTTCATCAACATCTCCTTTTACATGACCAGTGAGTGAATACCTTTCTTCGGCTTCACAGCTCATCAATACTATGACAGCCGTTAGCATATATAATAATTTCTTCATAATCAATATTATTAATGTTATAACTATGCTTGCTATTCCACACTATACATTGATGTGGATCAGCAAGTTTTTGTGAATTAAATTACAAGTTAATTTAGTAACCTTTATTTTGCTTAAGTAGGTTGTTTCCAGCCATAGCAGCTCTTGGAATAGGTAATAAGAGGTGCTTGTCAGACATCACAAAATCAGGAGCGATAACATAATTATCCAGAATGTGATAACGGACTAAATCAAACCACTCTTCATTATTCTCAGTATTCAATTCCATCCACTTATGTTTTAATATTTGATCTAATAACATATCGTCTGCAATGGCATCAATATCAGTCTGACTATATCCAGCACGTTCCGTAATTGTTGCAAGGGCTACACGGGCAGATTCAGGTTCACCCAAGCGAGTCTGCGCCTCAGCAACGATATAGTACATTTCGGCCATGCGTAAAAAAAATTGTGTATTGGCCGGTTCATTAGACGCAAAGTCTTCCTGAACGTACTTATTTCGAGCATTAAGGTAGGCATCGACATAACGCTTATCATAAATACCATCACCATCAACCATTTGATCAGCAATGCTTGTCAGTGTTCCGCCAGGTCTTAGTGTGGAGCCATAGATGCTAGTTGGTTCGTTAGGGTAACTGGCATGTAACGCAAATAATACCTCAGGCGAGTAAAAAGCGTTTTCGAAAACATCAAAATAAACCGTTTCCAAATTATAACCAAGCGCTGGTCCATCATTGATTACCTCCTGTGCTAGAATAGCAGCTTGTTCAAAATCATTCATGTACAAATGAATCTTAGCCAAAAGAGCTTTGCCAGTTAACTGGCTGATATAGTAATGTGCCTTGGGCATTTCGGGCGCCATCTTAACAACTTCATTTAAGTCATTAAGTATTATTTGGTAAGTGTTTTGTACGGTATTGCGTGCTTTAGGAAAGTCACCACGTACCGTTTCTTCATAGGTTACCATACCATATTCAGAGGTTTTATCCCAGAACTCTCCAAATTCCCTTAGTAAGTGGAAATGCGCCATTGCCCTGTGGAATTTTGCTTCAGCAAGAATTTCGGTTGTCCGCTGATCACTAAGACCTTCAATGATTTTACCATCCAACTGTGAAATCACAGAATTAGCCATGTTAATTACTCGGTAAAGTGCCGTATAATTTTTTTGTACTCCAATGTTTTCAATCTTAACATCGTTTTCTGGAAATCCCTGGTAACCCCCAATGTATCGCATTTGCTCCGTTCCTGTTCGCATAGACATTAAATGGGTAAACCAACCAATTTCAATGGTTCTCCAGGTAGCATAAACGCCATTAATTGCTGTTTCTGCTGACATTTCATCCGTTATTAAGGTTTCGTCAGTCAGCACGTTTTCAGGTTTCATTTGGTCCAAATCACCCATCATATCGCATGATGCATTGATGATGGATAGTGTTATTGCTAATATTATAAATAAATGTTTCATTACCTTCTTTTTAAAGTTTAATCTTAATACCTACCGAAAAAGTTTTACTTAACGGATATGGATCTGAATTACTTGACATACTGGTTACTCCGCTACCCAATAATTCAGGATCAAGCCCTGGCCAGTTTGTAATTGTCAATACGTTGGTTGCTGCCAAAAAAACAGAAGCGTTAGCAATATTAAAACGGTTCAGAAATCCTTTTGGTAGTTGATACGATAAGTTTATGTTCTTCATACGTAGATACGATGCATCAAATACAAAACGATCTGATTGCGCAAAGTTGTAATATCCATAACTTGAATTGATTAACTGAGCATATCGCGCACCTGTATTGTCTGGAGTCCAGGTGTTACCATATAATTCTCTGTTTACGCTCATGCCAACACTACCACCTGAGTCTGTTAATAGATTATTCCATAAAGCCTCAACTCCTTTAGAGAATTGCAGTAAAAATGACAGCGATACATTTTTATAAGCAAAGGTATTAGACCAACCACCAAAATAATCAGGTTCAGGGTTCGTAAGCACTACTGCATCTTCACTTGTTATACGTCCATCTCCATTGATATCTTCCATTAAGTAATCGCCAACACCAGTGCTAAATTCCTGATAATTATTGAAGCCAGCTTCAATGGCCTTCATATTTAGTTCGTCGATGACAGATTGTTCCTGTATGATTTCCTTAACCTTATAGCCACGAAGTGTTCCTGCGGGTTGCCCTTCAATAAAAGAATCCTGCATGTAAGGGCTGATAGATGCATTGTTAAGCTTTTCGATATTATTGCGATTAAAAGAAATGTTAAGATTACTGTTCCATGTAAAATTGCTGTTTCGGATTATATCGCCACCCAAGGAAAATTCCATTCCTTTATTACTCATGTCTATAACGTTTGCATAATAAGTTGTTAAACCTGACTCTAATATGTGTGGTGCTGGCGCCAATGCTCCATCGGTATAGCGATAATATGCATCCATACTACCATACAATCGGTTTGCAAAGAATGAAAAATCAAGACCTGCATTATACTCGGTTGTTAGCTCCCATTTGACACCTTCGTTAGGCAGCAAATCTTTAATACGAACAGATAATTCATCGCCATAATAGTCAGAACTGCTACGTGTAAAATATTGTTTGTATGAGAAGTCGGCCACATTAGTTGACCCTGTTTTACCTGCACTTATTCTAAATTTAAGATCATCAATTTGTCCCACATCTTTTAGGAAGGACTCATTATTTATGCGCCAACCTAGCGACAAAGCAGGAAAGTAACCCCATCGGTTTTCTGGACCAAACTTAGATGATTCATCGGCACGCATCGCAGCCTCAACCAAATAACGGTGGTCGAAATTATAGCTTAATCGTCCGTAAATAGAGTTTAAACCACTCTTGTTGTTGCCATCAGTAAAGTACGTTAATTCACGAGCTGAACCTGCGTTATTCATATGCTCGTCATTTGGAAAGCCTTGGAATGATGAGCTCTGATACTTTGAGTACATGCGATCGGCTCCATACCCTGCCATAGCCGCAAAGTCATGTTTGTTTATTTTACGTTTATAATCAAAGCGGAAGTTAACAGCTGAGGTACTTGATGAACTTGTACTCGCATCTAAAGACGATAAAGCAGGTAAACCATAAGTAATGTCTTTACTCACTAACGGTGAAAAATAATTGTTTTCAAAATGATAGTTCGAAAGATTGATATCTGCATGAAAAGCAAAATGTTCCGTGAAGTCATAGTCCAAATAGGCATTCCCTAAGAACTGTTGGCTCTCAAATAAAGATTCCTTTTCTCTTGCTGCGACAGGGTTCGCTAAATCATTTTGCATGCCATAATACATCATAGAGGCATCAATGCGATTATAGTCGCCGCGCTCATTGTAAACAGGTACATCAGGTCGTACCATATACGGTTTTATAGGGTTGGTCATGTAACTTTGTTCAGTGGCACTATTACGCTCTGAAACCGAATAACTCATCATGGCTCCAAGTGTTAATTTGTCCGAAATATCACTGTCTAATGACAGGCGCGCACCATAGCGATCAAGCTTATCGTTGATGAACAAACCTTCTTGATTCATGCCATTAAAGGATGCTGAATATTTAGAGCTTTTTGTTCCGCCCCGAAAGGCAATGTTGTACTGATGGGTAGGTGCATTTTTGTTTTGCACTTCTTTAACCCAATTTGTTGTTTTGGTACCGAAAGCATCTTCTCGTAAGCCATCATAAGTAACCATCCATGTATTCCAGTCCATGCTAACGTGACCAAGGCTATTTAATACAAAAGGATCTGCGTAACTGCGAAAATCATTAATGGCCTTTACTGTACTACTAAGTATCATGTCTTGCAGATTCTTAAATTCATCCGTATTTAGCGGATCAAACTGGTTGATAGGGTTACCTATGGAGAATGTATAACCAGCTTCAATATCTACTTTATCGCCTTTGAAACCACTTTTTGTGGTTACAATAATCACACCGTTGGCTCCACGTGATCCATAGATAGCTGTAGCGGCTGCATCTTTTAATACGTCAATGGACTTTATGTCGTTGGGAGAAAGCGCTAATAAGGGATTAATCGCATTGGATTCCACAAACATTGGGATGCCATCAATAACAAATAATGGGATATTATTGGCTTGACCAGAAGTCATGTTAGGGTAGGGTGTTGTAATACCTCGGATATTAATTGATGGTGTAGCACCTGGTTCACCACTGTTTTGTGTCATTAGTACGCCTTTCATTGTTCCGCCTAACATGTTGTCGACAGTAGTACTGGTGGTTGCCAGCCTTTCCATTTCTTCTTTATCCATAGAAACGATTGAACTGGTGAGACTCTTTTTATCTTTGCTACCAAAGCCAATGATAACTACTTCATCAAGACCAGATGTTGAAGCTACTAGCGTGATGTGAATAACGCTTCTCCCATCAATGGCAATCTCTTGAGTTTCGAAACCAAGGCTGGATACTTCCAAGATGATATTTTCTTGCACATCAAATTGTAGGTTGTAGTTTCCATTTACATCTGAAACGGTACCAATACTAGTGCCTTTAATACGGACTGCTGCAAAAGGTAATGGTGAGTTCTCATTATCTTTAATAGTTCCTGTAATACTTCTTTTTTCCTGTTGAAGAGTTACAAATTCTATTATCTTTTCTTTTACACTTAAAGGAGTAATTACAATGTAGTTGTCAATTAACTCGTAGGTTAATCCTATTTCTGTTGTTATTTCTTTCAATAAGTTTTCTAATTCGAATTCAGCACTTTCAATAGTAACATAACTGTTTAGATCAATTTCATCATTACTCAAAACGGTAACGATACCAGTCTGCTTGCGAATTTCCTTAAATAGTTGTTTGTAAGTGACATTACTTTCACCAATCACTACTTTCTGGGCAAGTCCTGTAGCCGATACTTGCAATAAAACTGCGAACAGAAGAATAAAACTAATTCTCATAATTAATAACAGTTTACGTGGCATACTAAGCTTTGGCAAAAGCGTAGTCCACTTCCAATTTTTTTTCATAATTTTGTAGTTTACATTTAGACTTAGGGCAATGTGTCTTAATTTATTACCCTGGGATTTATAATTACAGACCAGAATGTGTTTGCAGCACATTCTGGTTTTATATTTGTTCCTTCACCAAAACAGTACGGCCGTTTACTATAATTTTTACGTTAGTGGTTTTTTCAATTAGTGACATAAAAAACTCAAAATCATTATTTTTATCAATTATACCTGTGAATCGCTTTTGCGAAACGCCATCGTTAGCAAAGAAGAAGTCTACTTTGTACCAACGAGCCAGTTTTTTAGCCAATTCATTAAGCGGCATGTTTTCAAAAATCAATTCACCACCAGTCCAGGCTGTATATAGTTCGGTGTCCACTTTTTTAACAGCGACTACTGAAGAATGGGGGGTAACCTCCGCTTGTTCTCCAGGCTTAAGCAATGTTTGTTTGCCGTTGATGTTAATTCCTACCTTGCCATCTACAAGTGTGACCTGTTCTATTTTGTCATCGCTATAACTCATCACATTAAACTCTGTTCCATATACTTTTACGGTGGAGTAGTCCGTATGCACAAGGAAGGGGCTGGAGACAATATGAGCAACATCAAAAAAGCCTTCACCTTTAATAAATACCTCTCGTTTGTTTCCAATGAAATTGACTGGATATCTTAATTCACTACCTGCATTTAACCAAACAATGGTCCCATCACTCAATCTCAGGTTGTATTCACCTCCATAAGGGATTTTAATGGTGTTATAGATCAACTCATTTGTTCCAACATCTATATATTCTAAAGTGCTTAACGAATCCTTTCCTACCACTTGTCCGTTCTCTTTAAAAACGATGTCAGAATCATTGACGTCTAACGCTATGGTACTACCGTCACTAAGAAATAAAGTGGCTTTTCTAACGCCTGGAAGTATTTCATTATGCGCTGTCGTTTTAGTTTGTGATGTGTTGTTTAAATAAAAAATACTTAAGCCTAAAATAAGGGGAAGGGTAATGGCCGCGGCATATTTAAGAATTGAATTAAATCGTTTCTTTACTGCAATGGAGTAATAAATTTGTTTCCACGACTTTTCTATTTCAGAATTATCTAATTCTTGTCTTTCAGCTTCAATCTTTTCGCAGAATAGGTCAAAGTAAAGTTTGTTCTGATCACTTGTTTTGAGCCATTGATTGAATTGTTTTAACTCATCGACAGAGGCAGTATCTTTATATACTTTCCAAAGGGTTTTTGATTCTATTTCAATTTTCACAGGCATATATGTTCCGTCTTTTATGCCTTTATGACCTTCAAACAATTTAATGGGGTGACAGAAAAATGAATTTTCTTAACGTTTAGATAAATAATTTGTCCCGAAGGGCTGCTTTTGCTCTTTTTAAATGTGTTTTAACGGTATTAGGAGATATACTTAAGTCCTCTGCAATTTCAGGAACTGTTAGGTCGTAGAAGTATTTAGCTTTAAAAACTCGCTTCATCTCTTTAGGCAAGGCTTCTAAGACTGCTTTTATTTGTTTAATCAATTCTGGGTCATAATCAATCGCATCGTCATGTAATTCTAGGTAGTTATTAACGATAAACACCTTGTGTTTATCTCTCACGTTAAGATGGTTTATGTAGTGCAAGCATTTGTTTTTTACAGCTGTATAAAGGTAGGATTTTAAATTTTTAATTTTGAGCTGGGAATGATTTTCCCATAAATAGATGAAGACATCTTGAACTAAATCTTTAGTTACTTCTTTGTCGAAAACATAACCTGATGCAAATTGAACTAAACTATTAAAATATTCAGAAAACAGAGACTTATAAGCTTTTAGATCTCCTTCTTCAATCAATTTTATTATTTCACTATTTGTATAGTTCAAACCGTTGTAAATTTATATTTATTCAATTATAACAATTTTAATAAAAAAAGCCTAAGTATATAATGAAAAATAAATGACACACTACCAGCTGGTTAGACGTGATAAGTTTGGAAAATATCAATGTCGAGAGTAAAAGTAGGGAATTTGCATCAACATTAGATGTTCATTATGAAGGTAAAGGTAACGTCTTAAGATTAAAACTTAAGATAATTTCTTTAACAACTCTGTACTAAAAACAGGGTAGCTTACACATTACCATGCCCGACATACCAAAAAAACCGCCCGTTTTGTGAGACTCTATACTAATCAAATCTTTAACCGAAGTGTTTTTCTGATTTAAGAATTTATTAATTTAGGTAATATCTATACAGTAATCATAGTTTTAATTTAGTTCTCTAATTGATGATGAATTATAATTTTTATCACACTTCTTTAAAATTTTTTGCTAAAAAAGGGATACTCCTTCAACTATTCTACTTTGTTAAACCGCTCAATCATTTGGCGATGGAAAATGAAACTGGATGGTAAATACGCGGGAATAGAATTATTTTATATTGAAATAATGAGGAATTTATTTCCCGCAGGGAAGCACAAGTCATTATGATTTCATATCTGAAATTGGCAATAGTTATAGGAATAATATTTTTGTCTTCACAAGGGATATTGAAGAACCTACAATAGCAATATTGTCAGCATTGTTTCGAGTCCTTCAAAAGTTTTGATTTGTATATCCAGACCAAAAGAACCCAACGCCTGCAGTATGCTTATTTAGTTGTTCACTACGTTGAAAGTCATAATATTAAGTCGGCTGTTGTCGAGCTGTTTTTTTTAAATGCCTTTCAATCAAAAAGAGTTTATAGTAATTGTATAACAAAATTGAGGTGGAGTTGTACAACTTTAAGTGAAATTCTATCCCGAATACGGATTTTTTATCCCAAAAACTTTTTTATTCTCTAGCATATAAATCTTGAGTAATATGTTTGCTGAAGTTTTAGATAATTTCATTTTTAATTTAAAATTGTATAGATAAATGAATGTTTCAATTTTATTAAGACAGCTTCTAGTTATTACGAGTTTATTTCTCGTAGTATCATGTAATGTAAGCGATGGCAATACTACTTTTCCAAAGAAAGTAACCGTTAAGGGCGATAAGTTTATTGATGAACACGGACGTCAAGTTATTTTGAACGGAATAAATGTGGGGAGTAAAAATAAAGCAGATAATTACCTTTACAAAGGTGGGCCTGAGCTTTATAAGCTACTAAAAGAACAGGGTTTTAATAGCATTCGATTTATTATCATTTGGGATGGATTGGAGCCTGAGCCAGGAGTGTATAATGAAGCTTATTTAGAAGAGATCGATCAACGGATTGAATGGGCAACAGCCAACAATCTGTTTGTTGTTTTGGACATGCACCAAGATTTATTCAGTGTTAACTATTCGGACGGTGCTCCCGAATGGGCAACTATAACCGACGGTAAAAAGCATACTACCGGAGCCATCTGGAGCGATGCATATATGCTAAGTGAAGCGGTTCAAACTGCCTTTGATAATTTCTGGAATAACACACCGGCTGTTGATGGCATTGGTATTCAAGATCATTATGCGAAACTATGGAAGCATATTGCCAAACGCTATGCTAATAATCCAACTGTAATTGGTTATGACATAATGAATGAACCATTCGCCGGGTCAACAGCGCAAATGGCTATGCCAGCCATGCTTAAAGCATACGGTGAGTTAGTGTATAAAACGCAGGGTAAAATCATGTCTGAATTCGAGTTGTTAATGACATGGGCTGATGAGAGTAATCGGACAAAAGCGCTTGATTTATTATCAACTGAAGAAAACTACTCATATGTTATTGATACCTTGTATGAGCTAAATAAAGAATTTGAAACCACGCATTTACAGGCGATGTACCAAAGAGTAGCTGATGCAATTAGAGAAGTAGATCAAAATTCAATTTTATTCCTGGAACATAGTTATTACAGTAATATGGGTGTGCCTTGTAGCATTGAGCGGGTGAAGCTTAAGAACGGGCAAGCAGATCCATTGGTTGCATATGCACCTCATGGTTATGACTTAGTAACAGACACCAAAGATGCAGCAGGGGCAAACTCTGAACGTGTAAAGTTTATTTATAATCGAATTAAGGAAAAAGGTGAACAATTAAAAATGCCTGTGTGGTTGGGCGAATGGGGTGCTTACTATAGTCATGGTGACGCCATTGTACCGGTTGCACAGTATGCAATTAGTCTAATTGAAAAGCACAAATTTGGACAAGCTTATTGGTCTTATGGTCAGGGAGCTGAAAATAATGGATATTTCAAAGGCGCATTATTACGTCCTTATCCAGCCTATACTAATGGCAAATTATTGTCCTACGGTTATAATCACGATACATCTGTCTTTGAAATGGCCTGGGAGGGAAGTCTCAAAACGAAAGAGTCCACCATGGTTTTTATCCCCGATGTAAATCGACTTAATAAAAGGGAGTTGCCAATGGAATCTAAGCTTGAGCTTTTAGAGGGAACAAGGCATGCTTGGTTACACATTAAGCCAATAGAAATGGGTGTTAAAAGAAAACTGATTTTAAAATTTCTGCAATAGTCAATTTAAAAATCAGATAATGACGATCAAAATTTAATTAATATTAAGAAGCCGTTTTACCACCAGAGACAAATTTTGTATTTTAAATGCACTAAGTGTTCAACCGAATTTGGTTCCTTAAAAAACGTACGGTTAAGAAATAAAGTTGAGAAGGTGATGGTTTTTCCATCACCTTTTTTTAACGCACGAGGTTTTATTTGTTAAAGTAAAGTTTAATTTTGTTTGTAAATAGTGCAAACACTACTAACCTTTAATAAATGCAAGTACATCTCTTTCTAGCTAAACCATTTGAGTTATTAGACTCTTATAAAGACAGGTTGTTTTTTGTGCTGTTTTTAACCACTTACTTAATTTTATTCTTAACTATTTATAGGCCGTATAATCTTGAAGATTGGTATATTTTTTCCAGTGTAAATCAAACACTGGCACTAATATTTTTAGGTGCTATTGGTGGCGTTTATTATGCGTTTTCACAATTGTTTATGCGAAGAGTTATTAGGTTTACGGTGTTTACAATTAAGCATTTTGCGCTGTGGACTTTAGTCGAAATTTTATTACTCACCTTATTGCTCACGATTATTTATGATGATGTAATGGGTTTCTGGACGAATGTTTTTGAGTATTTATCAAATTTGAAGTATATCTTTATTACCCTTGTATTGCCCTATAGTTTTGCCCTTTCTATTATATCATTGTTTAAATCGCGTACCGAAGTAATTGAACTGAGAAGACATTTCAAACCGGATGAATTAGAGAATACT
The DNA here is from genome assembly GCA_025499625.1 of Carboxylicivirga fragile. Classification (GTDB taxonomy): domain Bacteria; phylum Bacteroidota; class Bacteroidia; order Bacteroidales; family Marinilabiliaceae; genus Carboxylicivirga; species Carboxylicivirga fragile. The sequence continues at coordinate 28,935 of JAFMVD010000006.1, forward strand.
TTAATCAAATTTATGGATGAGAATGCAAATGTAAAAGTGACTATTCTCTCACGTGATGTACTTTACTTAGTTTCCACAGATAACTATGTTGATATTTATTATTTAGCAGATGGGCAGGTTCGGAAAGAGCTTATTCGTAACTCCTTAAAGAAACTCGAAATGTTTCTGCAAGGACAATCCATAAAACGCTGCCATCGCTCTTACATGATTAATGTTGACAATATTGCAATGATAAAGAAGACTGGTCAAAAATTACAGGTGAAACTTAATCATATTACGGATTTTTTACCCATTTCAAAGTCATATACTGAGCAATTTAAATCCTATTTGAGTTAAGTTGTTTTTATGTCCTTGAAATGGCCTTTGAAATGCCTGTCTAAATGTTTACGCATGGCATTTCTAAACTTATTCGGAGTGCCGTTTTTGAGAATCTGAACCAAATCTTTATGCGATATCCATTTAGAGTCGTGCTCAGGGCTTTTAATCATTTCTGAATCATATACGTACCTGAAGGCGGGTAATAATATGGATTGAAAATCCATCAGCGTTTGATTGCCACTTATTTCATATAATTTTCCATGGAAAGCAATTTCATGATCGATATCGAATAAAACTTCCTTTGCTGAAGTTGGTTCCTCTTTAACTATGGCTTCTAGTTCTTCAATATCTTTTGGTTTAGCTCTGCGAAAGATTAAATCACTCATCCCAATTTCCATGACAAGACGCAATTCAAAAATGTCTTTTAAAGTGGCATGATCAAGAATACTTGGGATTAAACTTTTTTGTAAAAGAAATAGGAGGTTCGGGCTTTTAATAATTGAGCCTTTACGTTTACTTGTCTCAATTAGTCCTATGGTTTTAAGTCGATTAAGCGCCTCGCGTATAACTGTTCGTGATACGCCAAGCATTTTTGTTAATTCCATTTCTTTAGGAATTAAATCACCTGGAGTTAATTTTTGTGAGATTAGTAATTCTATTAAGGTGGACTCAACCTTATCAACAAGACTACTGGAGTCAACTGAGCTAATATTTAAGTCCTGTGATTTATCTGATATTGACATGGTTGTAATTTAGATGATATATGTACAAAAATGTTAAAAAAATTTGGATTAAAAAAATTTTCTCATAAATTTGATGCGTCTTATGTATGACATAATGCAATATTAAATTATTTTTTATGAAACAAAAATCTACAAAAAGAAGGATTGGTTTAATCCTCCTGCTTCCTTGGTTAATCGGAAGTGGTTTGTTCGCGCAAAGCCTTATCACAGGTGTAGTTAGAGATATCGATGGGGAGCTTATACCCGGCGTGTCGGTGTATGTGAAAAGTACTACAAACGGTACGATTACTGATATTGATGGTAATTATCAAATTCAGGCAAAAGAAGGCGAAACCTTAGTTTTTTCGTTTATTGGATTTACTACGCAGGAAATATTAGTTGGAATACAACAGCAAATTGATGTTGTATTGTCTGATGAACTAAAAAGATTGGGAGAGGTGGTTGTTACTGGTTATACAACACAATCCAGAGCTGAAATGACAACTTCGATTGCCAAGTTGGATACAAAAGTACTTGAAAGTGCGCCTCGCTCCAATGCTGCAACAGCATTACAAGGTACTATTGCTGGCTTGCAGGTGACTCAAACAACTGGTCAGCCTGGTTCTACACCTTCTATGGTACTTCGTGGAGGAACCAGTTTTGATGGTTCGGGTACACCTCTGATTTTAATCGATGGTGTTCCCGGTTCATTTTATGCACTCAATTCTGATGATATTGAGTCTATGGAAGTATTGAAGGATGCGGCTTCAACTGCGGTGTATGGTGCACGAGCAGCAAATGGGGTCATCATAGTGACCACTAAAAAGGGAAAATCTGGAAAAACAAATGTGACATTTAGATCGAAATTCACCACAAATAAACGTCGTGAGGACCCAATGGAATATCTGGGGGCAGCTGACTATGTGAAGTTTAATCGACTTGGGGTTAGAGCTGCTCAGGATGTAATGGGTTATGCATGGCTCGATCAGTTTTTAACAGGTGGACATGCTGCTGCAACAGGTAACAATGCAACGAACTCTATTTATACGACCATGTATTTGTCGGATGCCAACAAGCACCTTTTAAATTATGATGGTTGGCAAACAATGGAAGACCCGATTGATCCTTCTAGTACACTGATTTTTCAGGAAAATCAGATGAATGAATTGTTTTACCAGGAGAGTCATGCTCAGGATTATAGCCTAGCACTTGATGGAGGTAACGACAAAGGAACCTATTACTTGGGTTTAGGTATGCTCGATGATAAAGGATTGGTTTTTGGATCCGCGTTTAAACGTTATTCGGGAACTTTCAATGCCTCGTATCAACTGTTTGATAACTTTAAGGTGACATCAAATATTATTTATGCGCACTCCAATCAAACGTTGCCTTACGATAATGAATATAACTTGTTTCAACGTACCGCTGGTTTAGCACCTACATCTCGTATTTATAATAATAACCCTGATGGTTCATTGTCTGATGAGTATCAACCTGGTACTTATTTAGGTTTTGGTAATCCACTCTATTATCAGGATAAGTTTGTTCGTTCAAATTTAGAACAACGCTTGACCGCATCTATTCAATTGGATTATAAATTTTTAAATGATTTCACGTTATCTGTTCGTGGTAGCCATTTTACTATCAATAATTCGAATGAATCCTTTAATAAAGCCTATTTAAGTTCAGGTAGATTAAATACGGATAGAAAATCGTCTGCTTCTCATGATCGATTAATGCGGAATCAGATAACCACGATGATTAAGTATAGGAAGCAATTTAATGACGTACACAATGTCAATGCCTTAGTTGGTCATGAGTATTTCCAAGAGAATGACTTCAATTTTAGTGCTGCTACACGCCTTTCACCTACCGACTTGATATATACAATGAATGTAGGTTCCGAGGCTTCTGGTATTCCTTATTCATATCGAACTGGGTACGAGATTGCTTCTGTCTTTGGTCAGGTTAACTATGACTATGATTATAAGTATTTATTGGGTTTAACCTTCCGTCGTGACGGTACATCACGCTTAGGAAACAATCAATATGATTTCTTTCCTGGAGTATCCATAGGTTGGAATGCACACAATGAGGAATTTTATAAAGATTCAAAATTAAGCTCGATAGTTAGTAGTTTAAAACCTCGCTTGAGTTATGGTGTTAATGGTAATATCGATATCTTATCTAATTTTGGAGTTTTTGGTACTTATGCAACTACATCTGTTTATGATACACAAGCAGGATATGTGAACAATAGGCTGCCATTGCTTGATTTGAAATGGGAGAGAGCTACTACATTAAATATGGGATTAGACGTTGGTTTCCTTAATAATCGCATCACATTAATGGCTGATTATTTTATACGTGATGTGAAAGATAAGTTAGCTGGCCTTACCTTACCATTGTGGACAGGTTTTTCATCTATTACCACGAATAATGGAACATTAAGAAATAAAGGTTTTGAACTACAGTTAAATGCTGACATCATCAAAAATAATGATTTAACATGGAACATGGGTGTTATTTATTATTCGGTAAGAAACTATGCTAAATCACTACCTGCTAATGGGGTTGATAAAAATCGACAAGGTGGTACTGAAATTTATGATCCTGCAACAGGGGGCACCAAATATGTCGGTGGACTTCAGGAAGGAGAACGTGTGGGTTATGATTTAATTACGGCCTATGTTTTTGATGGTGTTTACCAAACACAGGCGGATATTGATGCGCATGCCGGACGTATTGTCGAATTTGCTCACCGTAAAGATACACGTTTCTTAGGAGATACCCGTTGGAAAGATATAAACGGTGATGGTGTAATTAATACGCTTGATAGGGTAGAAATTGGTCGTACTACTCCTGATTTTACCGGAGGTATTATGTCTGATTTATCTTATAAAAACTTCAATCTATTTGTGAAAACGGACTTTGCTGTTGGTCATCATATTATAAATGGCCGAAGAGTGAAAGGTATTGCGCAGACACAAGGTAACCAAAATGGACCTCTAGAAATTCGTGATTCTTGGACGCCAGACAACCCTACTTCTAATGTACCTATTTTTACTTTAGTGGATAGACAAAGAAACCACCTTGCAGGAGGAGGAGACCAAGGTTCTCTAAGTAATAGTAGTTCACGTATGTGGGAAAAAGGAGACTATTTTGCGATAAGAGAAGTTACGCTGAGTTATAACCTTAAAGGGGCCATTGCTAATGATGTATTCAAGAATATAAGGGTTTATGTTACCGGCGCTAACCTGGCTTATTTTAATAAATTCACAGGAAGTTCTCCAGAAGTCGCTAGTGGAGGTATTGATACTGGCCGATTCCCATTGCCACGGACATATACCTTAGGTTTAAACGTTACCTTTTAATAATTAAACAATACGAAAGATGAAAAAAATAAGATATATCATATTGTTTCTGGCTGTTAGTTTGCTCGGCTCATGTGAGCTTGATATGCAGCCCGAAAGTGAATTAACCTATAATGGGTTTTGGGATACCGAAGAGGCTGCCAAAGCTGCGCATGTAGGAATATTTTCGAAGTATAGAGATTATGCTTCAACACAATGGCAAATGGGTGAATTACGTTCCGATGTTTGGGGTGGTAATACCATTGAGTCGCCTTTTGGACAGGAGTTAATTGATAATAATATCAGTACCACTATTGTACACTTTGGTAATTGGGCCAATTTTTATGGCTTGATGCATTACATTAATGATTTTATTAAGAATGCTCCTGGTGTTCCTTTCGGTGATGAAGCGGATCGAAATCATATGCTTGGTCAGGTATATGGCGTGCGTGCACAAATCTATTATACAATGGTAAGGGCATGGGGAGATGTGCCAATAACAACAGAGCCACTTCTTGAGGTTGATTTGGAAAAACTAAAAAAGCCACGTTCACCTAAGACTGAAGTTATGGATCAAATTAAAGATGATTTGGCCATGTCGTTGCAGTACTTTGGCAACGATGATAGTAAATGGAATGGTAAAAACGTATATTGGTCAAAAGCAGCAACTCTGGTGCTAAAAGGCGATGTTTACCTGTGGTCAGGTAAAGTTCTAGGTGGAGGTGCTTCTGATTTTACTGAGGCTAAATCGGCCTTATCACAAGTTAGCGGACATGATTTAGTAAGCTATTCGGAATTATGGGGAGAAGCAAATGAGTTTAATAATGAATTTATTTTTGCCATTGATTACCAACAAGATCAAGGCGGTAATTTCTATGGTAATTTTACAGGAAGAATGGTTGACGTGGCCAGTTTATATGATGAAACCGGTGAGTCATTAGCCGATTTTGTTGTTAATGGAGCAAGTCGTTTTGGGCCTACTGATAAAACTTCTCTTATTATAGAAGATTTAGATGATATGAGAAGGAATACGTTTTTGCATATGTATGATAATGGAGCAAATCACATTCCTTATGTACCTAATAACCCTAGTTATAAAGGGGCAATTCTTAATAAGTTTCTAGGTATTATAGGAGACGATGGATCTCGATTTAATTACAATAATGTACCTGTTTATCGTTATGCCGATGTTTTGCTATTGCTAGCTGAAGCCAAAAATAATTTAACTGAAGATCCTTCTGTAGAGATAAATTTGGTTAGAGAGCGTGCTTATGGTGAGAACTTTGTTGGGCATGAATATACCAATGCCTCACAGGCAGAAAATGCTAAGGCTATACTTGATGAGAGGTATAAGGAGTTCATTGGCGAAGGAAAACGTTGGTGGGATTTAGTAAGAGCTGGTGAAACTTTTATTTTTGATGAAGTACCATCAATGGATCAATCGGAAGCTTACAAAATTTACTATTCTATTTCAGAAAGTATGTTGGCTAACGATGAAATGCTTAAACAAACCGAAGGGTATAATTAATTTAGAATAGAATATTATTTAATAAGTCATTCGGCCTGATTTTTCAGGTCGAATGACTCCTTTTTTAATAATAAATTACTTTTATGCGTGTATTTCATTTTATCCCATTAGTATTGCTGCTTGGTTTAGTGTCTTGTAATTCAGTAACGAAGGAGCAAGCGAGTTCAATAAATACGGACTTAGTTGTAGTTTCAGCTATAAATGTTCCTGTTCTAGTAGAGAAAGAGAGTAACGACATTATACTTCTTCAGTTTAATGTTCTTGATGCCCCCATTGAGTTATCAGCCATAAATGTACACTTAACAAATGATACTCAAAGTACGGAACTGTCAAAGTTGCAAGTGAACTATTTGGGAAAAGATGATGTCAAAGAATTATTCGGAGAGAGTAGCATAAAAGGCATAGAGAATACTATTACAGGTTCAAAAAAATTAAGTAAAGGCTTACATCATTTTAAACTGGCCTTAAATGTTAATAGTTCTATAGATATAACAAAGTTAATTTCCATAGTAAATTTAGAATTTAAGTTTAGTAATGGTGAAACTTATCGCCCATTTTTAGAAGAAAATAGTTTGAGTTGGCGCATTGGAAATGTAGTACGTGCAGCCAATCAGGATAACTGCCATACCTATCGGATTCCGGGATTGGTTACAACTAATGAAGGCACTTTAATTGCGGTTTACGACAACCGATACAATAATAGTAAAGATTTACAAGAAGATATTGATGTGGGCATGAGCCGAAGTGTTGACGGAGGTCAGACTTGGGAGCCCATGAAAGTAATTATGGATATGGGCGAATGGGGTGGACAGCCTCAGCAGCTAAATGGCATTGGTGACCCTTGTGTTTTATACGATCATCATACCCATACTATTTGGGTAGCGGCTTTATGGTTAAACGGATCGACACCAGATAAGATGGCTTGGTGGGATTCAAAACCGGGAATGAAACCCAGCGAAACAGGGCAGTTTGTTATTTCAAAAAGTACAGATGATGGTCTTACATGGTCTGAGCCAATAAATATAACAGATCAAATTAAAGATCCGGCATGGCAGTTATTGCTTCAGGGGCCAGGTAGAGGAATAACGTTGGAGGATGGAACACTGGTGTTTCCAGCACAGTTTAAAGCAGATATTGGTAGCAAAGCGCTTGATGGCGGACCATACACCTGTCATTCTACCATTGTTTATAGTAAAGATCAGGGCAATACATGGCAAATTGGAACTGGAGCTAAAGATAATACCACCGAAGCACAAGTGGCCACTCTATCAGATGGTAGCTTGATGCTGAATATGCGCGATGACCGCAATAGAAAAGATAAGAGTGAAACCAATGGGCGCGCTATTGCTGTGACCAAAGATTTTGGTAAGACATGGGAAATGCATGTGAGCTCAAACTCTGTTCTGCAGGAATCAAATTGCATGGCAAGCCTTATAAGTGCAGAAATAGAAGTAAATGGAGAAATGAAGCATGTTCTGTTTTTCTCTAACCCCAATAATAAACAGGCTCGAAAAAATATGACAATTAAGGCAAGTTTCGATAACGGAAAGACCTGGCCATATGAGTTAGAACTTAACGAAAATGATGGTTTTGGATACTCATGCCTGAGTATTGTTGATGAAAAAAATATTGGCATATTGTATGAGGGCGTTAGAGAGTTGTATTTTCAGAAGATTACCATTGATCAAATTATAACTAAAAAATAACAAAATCATGCTAGTGAACAAACTTATTATATGGGTTCTGATTTTTGCATCGACTTCGGTTTCAGCACAAAAATCAAATTCTATAGAGGCCGGAGTAATTGAAAATCAAGATTTATTTAACGCTTCTAAAAATGAACATGTGGCGTGTTATCGCATACCGGCACTGATAACAGCACCTAACGGCGATTTAGTTGCAGCAATAGATGAACGTGTACCATCGTGTGGTGATTTAAAATGGAGTAAGGACATAAATATTGTAGTGCGCCGCAGCTCAGATAATGGCTTAACCTGGAGTGAAATAGAAACGGTTGTTGATTTTCCCATTGGTCAATCAGCTTCTGATCCGTCCATGATTGTTGACGAGGTCAATGATGCCATATTTATGTTTTATAATTACATGGATCTGGATAAAGAAAAGGATGTGTATTATTTCCATGTGGTGAAAAGTACGGATAATGGTAAGTCATGGAGCGAACCGGAAGATATCACAGCACAAATAGCCCTACCAGAATGGAAGAATGATTTTAAGTTTATTACTTCTGGTAGAGGTATTCAAACCTCAAAAGGTGTTTTATTACATACCATTGTAAATCTCGAAAAAGGGGGGCATGTGTTCGGTTCTCATGATTATGGTCTTACATGGTTTGTTATCAATCAGGCTATTAAACCCTTTGATGAATCAAAGATAATTGAGCTTAACAATGGAGACTGGATGATTAATAGTCGAGTCAAAAGTATTGGACACCGTTATGTTCATATTTCTAAAGATGAAGGACTTACTTGGGTGAGTAAAGCAGATGAACAGTTGGTGGATCCGACTTGTAACGCAAGTATCATTCGTTATACATCAACCAAAGATGGCTATGACAAGGATCGCTTGTTGTTTTGTAACGCTAACCATAAAAAAAAGCGTAGTAATCTAACTGTGAAAATCAGTTATGATGAAGGAAAGACATGGAGCAAGGGAAAAACGATATATAAAGGTGGTTCTGCTTATTCTTCACTAGCAATTCTTGAAAATGGTGATATTGGTGTGTTTTTTGAGAAGGATGGGTATAAGGAAAACCCATTTGTTAGTTTCTCTTTAGATTGGTTAACAGATGGTAAAGATAAGTATAAAAAGCCTGTAAAGTAATTGAAAATGAATAAAGTAGTATTGGTTCTTATTGTTTCGTTTCTGTCGCTTTTGGGGCATGCGCAAATGCCCTATCCGTCTCTACTGCCAAGTCCACAGCAAGTGGAATGGAAAGATGGTAATACGCCATTTGATCAGGTTTCTTTGGCCGTCAATAAGAATAGTGATGTTATAGAACAATTAATTAATAGTTTGGGAAGTTCGATTGATGTAAATAGTTCTACTCAATTGAAGATTAATATGGTGGAGAAAATTGATAAGGCATCTGTTAATCCCAATGAGGCGTACCACTTATTAATTGAGAATAACAAAATACAAATTGAGGCTATTAGCGATCAAGGCGTGTTTTGGGCTTTTCAAACAATACGTCAGCTGATTGCTAAAGAAGGAGATGAGCTTTTTGTACAAAACTGCGATATCATTGATTGGCCTGCGTTTAAAGTGCGCGGTTTTATGCACGATGTTGGACGTGGTTTTATACCTGTTGATGAATTGAAAAAACAAATTGACTTGCTGTCGCAGTTTAAAGTTAATGTTTTCCATTGGCACCTTACCGAGGATATAGGCTGGCGTCTGGAGAGTAAGGTTTTTCCGGGCTTAACCGCTAAAGATAATTTTGAACGTTTGCACGGGCAATATTATACCATTGAGGAAGCTAAAGAGTTAGTTCAGTTTTGTATTGACCGTCATGTGTGGTTAATACCTGAAATTGATATGCCTGGGCATAGCGCTGCTTTTACTCGCGCTTTAGGTCATGATATGCAATCAAAGGAAGGTATGAGGCTTTTGAAACAGTTGATGGATGAGGTGTGTGAGGTTTTTGCCGATGTGCCTTATTTACATATTGGAACGGATGAAGTACGTTTCACTAATCGTGATTTTGTTCCCGAGATGGTTGATTATATTCGTGCTAAAGGTAAGAAGGTGATTAGTTGGAATCCTGGCTGAAACTATAAAACGGGTGAAATTGATATGATCCAAATGTGGAGTTCGAGAGGTAAACTGCATCCGGGTGTTCCGGCCATCGATTCCCGATTACATTACATCAATCACTTCGATACCTTCGCCGACATTGTGGCCTTATACCATAGTAATGTTGCTGGGGTAAGCGAAGGTAGTGATGATGTAGCAGGTTGTATTATTGCCGTATGGAACGATAGATATGTAGACGATGTAGATCAGATCACCGCTGAAAATGGGTTTTATCCGAGTATGCTCACGCTTGCCGAAAGCACATGGAGAGGTGGGCGTGAGAATTACTTTTATGAGCAAGGTTTAAAGATTGGTGCTGAGGGCAGTGATGATTTTAAATCGTTTAAAGATTTTGAGGATCGGATGCTTCATTTTAAGAAGGAAGTTTTTAAGGATGAGCCATTTGCTTATGTTCGTCAAACAAATGTGAAATGGCATATTACCGATCCATTTCCAAACAATGGTAACTTACTAAAAATATTCCCTCCGGAACAGGAATTGCAAAAGGTTTATAAACACAACGGAAAGACTTATAAAAGTTATGAAGCCATTGGGGCTGGTATCTATTTACGTCATGTATGGGGTACTTTAATTCCAGCTTTCTATGAAGATCCACAAACGAATCATACGGCTTATGCTTATACATGGGTATATTCACCTGTTCAACAGGATGCTGGAATATATGTTCGCTTTCAAAATTATGGCCGTTCTGAAAAAGACTTACCACCACCTCAGGGTAAATGGGATTATAAAGAAAGTCGTATTTGGCTCAATGATACTGAAATAATGCCTCCTGTATGGGAGAATACCCATAGTGAGCTATCAAATGAAGTGTCCTTGCGTAATGAAAACTGGGAAGGAAGACCACCTATTTCAATTACATTAAATAAAGGATGGAATAAGGTATTACTAAAAATGCCCGTTGGTAAGTTTAAGTCTGATGAGATTAGATTAGTTAAATGGATGTTTAACGCGGTGATAGTTACGCCTGAAGGGCGTGATGCTTTGGAGGATATAGTTTATTCACCTGATCGCTCACTTTAAGAATCATAAATATAAAAACAGTTGGGATGAGCAGAGGTAAAATGTTTTCACAAGTTCTATATGCAGTATTGCACATTATGATCTTGTGGATGTTTACCACTGAGGTAGTACTAGCTCAGAAGATAAAGGTGGCTTGTGTCGGCAATAGTGTCACTTATGGTTACAATATTGACAATCCGAAGCTTTATAGCTACCCCGCTCAGTTACAAAAATTATTGGGAGATGCCTTTGAGGTGGCTAACTTTGGGAAGAGTGGTGCCACCTTATTGCAAAAAGGGCATCGCCCGTATATGGAACAAAATGAGTTTAGGGAAGCAGTCAAATTCCAACCTGATATTTTAATTGTTTCCTTAGGTCTGAATGATACCGATCCTCGCAACTGGCCAAATTATCGAGATGAGTTTGTAACTGATTATATGGCTTTAATCGATAGTGTAAAAAAGTCAGATGGCACTCAGCCAGAATTGTATGTTGGTCGTATGACGCCAATATTTCATTGGCATCCACGCTTTAAATCGGGTACGCGTGATTGGTTTTGGCAGATTCAAGAAGCCATAGGACAAGTTGCATTCAACTGCAAGGCAAATATAATTGACTGGCATTCTCCTTTGCATGCACGTCCAAATTTGTTTCCCGACGCTTTACATCCAACTAAAGAAGGCGCGAGCATTATGGCTCGTTTGGCATATCAACACCTTACTGGTGATTTTGGTGGTTTGCAAATGGCATCAGTATTTGGCGACCATATGGTATTGCAACGTAATAAACCAATTCCAGTTTGGGGCAAAGCTAATGGGGCCGAGAAAATAAGCGTTGAATTCAATGGTGCAAAGGCTGAAGCTACAACTGGCACTGATGGCCGTTGGCATCTGGAATTACCCGCGATGAAGCATGGTGGCCCCTTTGAATTGAAGATCAATTCCACAAATGAAGAAATCGTTTTTGAAAACGTGATGATTGGCGAAGTGTGGCTGTGTGCCGGACAATCGAATATGGCCTTTAAATTAAGTGAATCAACTTTTGGTGCTGAAGAACTTAAAAATAAAATGCCTTCCCAATTGCGCTTAATGAATTTCAGGCAAAGTGCCTATACAAATGACATGGCTTGGGATAAGGCTATGCTCGATCATGTGAATAACTTAAATTACCTATCGGGTCAGTGGCACATGCCTAATACTGAAACGATAGCTGATTTTTCTGCTATTGCTTGGTATTTTGGTAAGGAATTAGAATCAGAACTGGATGTGGCCATTGGTTTAATTCAACTGGCAGTAGGTGGCTCTCCTGCTGAGTCTTGGGTTGATCGTAAAACGCTTGAGTTTAATCCTCACTTAGTGAATATGCTTTACGATTGGCAAAACAATGATCATACTATGTTATGGTGTCGTCAGCGGGCAATGATTAATATTAAAAAGTCAGATGACCCAATGCAACGCCATCCCTATCAACCAGCTTATTTATTTGAAGCAGGTATTGAGCAGATAGCAGGCTTTTCAATAAAGGGAGTGCTTTGGTATCAGGGCGAATCCAATGCGCATAATATTGAATTACATGAAGTTCTGTTTCCAACATTAATTCAATCGTGGCGTGACGTTTGGGAACAACCGAATCTACCCTTTTATTTTGCTCAACTCTCATCATTAAACCGTCCGAGTTGGCCTCATTTTAGAGATAGTCAACGTAGAATGGCAAATCAATTAGCGAATGTGTCAATGGTTGTTACAAGTGATTTAGGTAATGAAACAGATGTTCACCCAAAACAAAAGAAACAAGTTGGCGAGCGTTTTGCACATTTAGCACTTCATCAATTATATGGTACGGAAGCAACACCACAAGGCAATATTAAAATTGAAAAAGTCGAGAGCACAATAGATGAGTTACGCATATCATTTACGAATACGAATCGATTGAAAATATCAGAGGAGAATGAATTGCATGAGCTGGAGGTAGCTGGAGAGGATGGTTTATTCCATCCGGTCAGAGCCATTCTAAAAGGAAATCAGCTGATTGTTAAAACTAAAGGACAATTTATAAAAGCAGTACGCTATGCATGGAAACCATATTCGAGTGGCAATCTGGTGAATGAAGATGGTGTTCCAGTTTCTACTTTTCTTTTAGAACATCCTTTTAAAATATTATAAATATCAAAAAAAAACAAATCAATAGTTATGAAAAACAACAAGATACTGGTAGTAATGGTTTTGATGCTTATTTCTCAATGGTGTATTGTTGACTTACATGCTCAAAGCGATAGGTTTTCCACTTATTATCATCAACGGAAATCATTATTTGAAGAACTACCGAATACTAAAAATGAAATTATTTTTTTAGGTAATAGCATTACCGATGGAGGTGAGTGGATTGAGTTACTTAATAACAAAAAGGTAAGAAACAGGGGGATAAGTGGTGATGTAACGGATGGTGTATTGTATCGCTTGGATGAGGTTACTGAATCGAAACCAAAAAAAGTGTTTTTACTCATTGGAGTTAATGATTTAGCTCGAGGAACGAGCAGCGATACTATTGTAAGTAAAATTAAGCAGATTGCTTTGCAGATTGGAGTGAAATCACCAAATACCCAAGTGTATATCCAGAGTATACTGCCGGTTAATCCGGTGTTCAAGAAATTCAGTGGGCATTGCTCCAAAACCGAAGAGATAATTTCGATTAACAAAGGTTTAAAAATTTGGTGTCAAGGGCATAGTTCGCACTATATCGATTTATTTTCTCATTTTAAAAATGAGGATGATAACTTAATGCAAATAAAATATACAAATGATGGTTTGCATTTGACTGGGGCAGGGTATTTTCTCTGGGCAGATATTATTAAACCATATATTAAATAGTTAGGCAAAAAATAAAACTACGATACTCAACATTAAGATGATGGAAAAAATAAAAGGATTAATCGCAGCACCCTTTACCCCTATGGATAAAGATGGGTCAATTAAAGAATCAGTAATTAAAGACTATTATAGTTTTTTAAAAGCAAATGGCCTTGTTGGCGCTTTTTTAAATGGTAGTACAGGTGAGGGAGTTTCTTTATCTGTTGAAGAACGTAAGTTGACGGCTTCTTTATGGACAAATGAAGCGAAAAAAGATACTGATCCTTTAAAATTAATAAACCTCGTAGGAGGTACTTCTTATCAGCAGGCAATTCAGTTGGCACTTCACTCACAAGAAGTTGGAATGGATGCAATTGCTGTAATGGCACCGTTTTATTTCAAGCCTAATACTGCTGAGCAATTGGCCGAATTTGTGATGAAAATTGGAGCTTCTGTACCTGACATGCCGGTTTACTTTTATCACATACCAGTATTAACAGGTGTTGATGTTCCAATGATTGAGTTGATTAAGGCTTTACATGGAAAGATGCCGAATTTTGCTGGCGTTAAATATACTCATGAGGACTTTATGGATTTTCTTTCATGCCTTCACTTTGCCGATGGACAATATGATATGTTGTGGGGACGTGATGAAAACTTATTAGCAGCACTAGCGATTGGTGCCGAAGGAGGAGTTGGAAGTACCTTTAACTACGCAACACCGCTTTATCTTACGTTGATTGATGATTATAAAAAGGGAGATATAGTATCAGCACGTCAATTGCAACAACAATCAATTGATATGATTCGCCTCTTGGGTAAATATGGTGGAATCGGTACCGGTAAAGCCTTTATGAAATATGTGGGTATTGAGTGTGGGCAGTTTCGCTTACCAATTAAACCAATGACAGATAGTGCTTATGATGAATTTACTAAAGATGTTGATGCACTTAATATGAATGCCTTTTTTTCAAAAATAAAATAAGATGAAGCATACAGTTAGAACCTTATTTTTTATCGTATCTCTTTTTGTTACGATTCCAATATTCGCACATGTTCAGCAAAGTAAGTTGAATAAGTTACCTGCCTTGTCAGATTCAAATCCTCATCATGGATGGGCAGCTTCGTTTGTTGGTGTTCATAACAATACATTGATATTGGCTGGTGGCTCAGCCTTTCCTGATGCTAAACCATGGGAAAATGGCATTAAAAAATTCTCGAATGAAATTATAGTGTTTGACGGTACCAAGTGGCAGAGTAATGTCAATTGGCGAATGCCTGAAGCATTAGCCGGAGGTGCAACTGTTTCTCTGCCCGAAGGTGTGTTTTGCACAGGAGGGTCTAATCCGAAAGGTATATCAAATCAATCTTTTTTGATTTCATATTCTAATAAACAAGCTAAAGTTACAAATATGCCAGCCCTTCCATTTTCTCTAAAGGGTCATGGAATGACGGCAATTGGAAGAACCGTTTATGTTGTTGGTGGCGTAACCGTTGATGGGTATAATTTGAAAGTGCTTCAACTTGATTTAAATGCTGTTGACAAAGGGTGGGAGACCATCACTGAACTACCTCAGGCTTTAAGTCATGCTACTGTAGTTAGCCAAACTGATGGAAGCGAACAATGCTTATTTGTAATAGGTGGGCGTTATAAGCTACATGGTGAAGCAATTACAACCTTCAGTAGTCAGGTGTGGAAGTATAAGCCATCTGCAAATAATTGGATAAAGAAAAATGATTGGATGCTAAAAGGTGGCAATCCAATTACAATTGCCGCAGCTGCAAGTGTAAAAACCGGTGCCTCTCATATATTGATTGTTGGTGGAGATGATGGTTCTACATTTAATCAAGTGGAGCATGCTATAAACAAAATGAAAGCTTCGGAAGGTGACGAGCGTGTATTGGCACAACAAATTCGCGATAGCTTATGGATAAACCATCCGGGATTTAATAAAGAGATTCTACTCTATAATACAATAACGGATAGTTGGTTTAGTGCCGGTGAGTTGGAAGCAGAAGCTCCGGCTGTAACATCTGCTGTATTATTGCAGAATAAAGTGATTATACCAAGTGGTGAAATTCGCCCGGGTATCCGTACAGATCAAGTTATTACTCTTGATTTTGCACGCCAGGAAGGATTTGGTCTATTGAACTACGTTGTTCTGGTACTTTACTTTATTGGTATGCTGTATTTGGGTTTCTATTTTATGAAACGCGAAAATGATGAGCAGGATTTCTTTAAGGCAGGAGGACGTATCCCCTGGTGGGCTGCAGGTATTAGTATTTTTGCTACAACATTAAGTGCCATTACATTTATCGCTATTCCGGCTAAGTCATATGCTACTGATTGGCGCATGCTGATTTTTAACCTGACTATAATACTGGTTGCTCCGGTAGTGATTAAGTATTATCTACCCTTTTTTAGAAGATTAAATATTGGAACAGCTTATGAGTATCTAGAGCTTCGTTTTAATAGAAGTGTGCGCTGGATGGCTTCTCTGTTTTTTATCATCTTTATGGTAACACGTATCGCAGTTGTCTTGTTTTTACCATCGTTGGCATTACACGCCGTTACAGGCTTTAGTGTTTATTGGTCAATAATTGTTATGGGTGTAGTAACAATTATTTATTGCACCAGTGGTGGAATAGAGGCTGTTGTGTGGGGTGATGTTATTCAGGGGATTATCCTAATGTTTGGTGCATTGTTAGCTTTGGCTTATATGATATTTGGTGTTGATGGAGGAATGGGTGGATTTATTGATGTATCTTTTGATAATCAAAAACTGTTTCTTTTAGATTTTAATATGGATTGGTCTAAACCGGTTCTATGGGTTGTATTGCTCGGAGGATTTGCGAATAGTCTAATAGCTTATACAAGTGATCAGTCAGTTGTACAGCGTTATATGACTACCAAGGACGAAAAGGCCACATCAAAGAGTATATGGTTAAATGGAATTATTAGTATACCTGTATCAGTAATTTTCTTTTTATTAGGAACAGGCTTGTATGCTTTTTATACATCCAAGCCAGAGGCTTTATCAGTTTCAATTCCTAATTTGGATGCCGTATTTCCACATTTTATTGTTTCTGAATTACCAGCTGGATTAGCTGGTTTACTTATTGCTGCCGTGTTTGCTGCAGCGATGTCAACCTTGTCATCTAATATCAATTCTGTATCAGCCGTTATTACATCTGATTTCTTTGATGTGCTACGACCAAAGGCAAAAGGTAAAAGTAGTATGCTTGTGGCTCGTCTATCTGGAATTATCGTTGGTATCTTTGGAATAGGTATGGCACTTATATTAGCCACTTGGGACATCGCTTCTCTGTGGGATCAATTTAATACCTTCCTCGGTCTATTAACCGGTGGACTTGGAGCATTGTTTGTAATGGGAATATTCTTCAAGCGTATTTCAGGTATTGCGGCCTTTATTGGTGTTATAGTTGGTTTTGTTGCCTTGTTATGGTTGCGAAGCTATTCGCCAATGTCATTTTTATTATACGGTGCAGTTGGTATAGCAATTAGTGTTGCAGTAGCCTATGTGTTAAGTTTTATTTGGCCGCAAAAGAAGGCCATAGATAAACTCACTTATAATAGTGAGATTCGTAATGTAGATAGTTTATAGTTATGGAACAGAGTAAGATTGATAGTTATATCAAACAATATAGTAATGAGTTATTCCAAAAGGTTATTCCCTTTTGGATGAATCATTCTAAAGATGAAGTATATGGTGGTTATTTTACCTGTTTGTCTCGCGACGGACAGGTTTACGATACGGATAAATTCATTTGGTTGCAAGCTCGTGAAGTATGGCAATTCGCTAAGCTCTATAATACAGTTGAGCCAAAGCAAGAATGGCTTGATATGGCTTTGCATGGCGCTGAATTTCTGCAGAAGCATGGTAAAGATGAAGATGGTAATTGGTATTTTTCTTTAAATCAAAACGGAGAGCCATTAGTACAACCATACAATATCTTTTCCGATTGTTTTGCTACCATGGCCTTTGGTCAACTTTATAAAGCAACCGGGCATGAGAATTATGCTACTTTAGCTAAGGATACCTTCTATTCGATCATAAAACGGCAAAATAACCCTAAGGGCACTTATAATAAAATAGTGCCAGGAACACGAGAACTTAAGAATTTTGCCTTGCCTATGATTCTATCCAACCTTGCAATGGAGATTGAGACACTTTTGCCAAAGGCTTTTATTACGGAGACTTTAGATAAGGTGATTCATGAGGTAATGGATGTTTTTTATCTCGAAGATCAAGGTCTTATCCTTGAAAATGTAAGTCCTGATGGTCAATTTGTAGACTGTTTTGAAGGGCGCCTCCTCAATCCAGGGCATGCCATTGAATCGATGTGGTTTATGATGGATTTGGGTAAAAAGCTAAAACGTCCTGAATTAATTGAAAAAGCTGTTAAAATTACGCTTGATACTTTGGAATATGGATGGGATAAAGAGCACGGAGGTATTTTCTACTTTATGGACTTAAAAGGACATCCTAATCAACAGTTGGAGTGGGATCAAAAACTATGGTGGGTTCATCTTGAAACATTAGTTGCTTTATTAAAGGGCTATCAACATACAGGTAATGTAGCTTGCTGGGAATGGTTCACAAAGGTACATGATTATGCATTTAAACACTTTTCAGACCCAGAACATGGCGAATGGTTCGGCTACCTGAACCGTCGCGGTGAGGTGCTACTGCCGCTGAAAGGTGGAAAATGGAAGGGTTGTTTTCATGTGCCACGAGGCTTGATGATTGCCTTGCAAACGCTTGAAAATATTAAGAAAACACTTTAAGTGGTGTTTTCTTAATATTTTAATTAGACGGATTCTTCGAGGCTTGCCTCGTGGGTTTTATAGTTCTCTCCTGTTTTTACAGAGAAGATGTCCGATTATGTACCGGATGGGGGTGAATGAAGAAAACCCTCTTTTTAGCGGAGCTGAAATAAAGTTGGCAAAATAACTCGGGGGCTTACAACGAGGATAGTCAACTTTAAGGATTTTCTTTATTGAGTCGCAATTATGCTAAGATATTTAAGTTTAGTGCGCTGTCTTTTGATTTGAATAAAATGTTGTCATGTTTTGAATGAACGCAACATGTTTTTATGAATGAAAAACCACTTTTTTTGATGAAAATGTCATGGCATAGCGTAGCACTAACATCATATATTTGTGTCATGAGAGATTCTAAATAAAATTTATATATTATAAATACTGAAAAGATGAAGCAAATATTAAAGCTGAGTTTGTTTTGTTTATGGATGATATCTATAAACAGCTTAAGTGCACAAATAATTGTTGATTGGCAAAATCCAAAAGTTTTCGAGATTAATAAAGAAGCACCTTATGCTTATTTTGTGCCATTCGAAACGGAGCGTGACGCATGGGATGGAATTATTTCTAATTCAATTTACCATCAGAGCCTTAATGGAACGTGGAAATTTAATTTGACTCAAGATCCAGAGAATCGACCTAAGGATTTTTATCATGAGAAGTATGATGTTAGTGGCTGGGATGATATAAAAGTACCGGCAAACTGGGAGATTGAAGGTTTTGATACGGCTATTTATGTAAATACAACTTATCCATTTTGGCAAATTGCTAAAAAAAGACCTGAACCGCCATTCATTCCGGAAGGTTATAATCCGGTTGGTTCGTATAAAAGAACTTTTAATATTCCTGAATCATGGGATGGAAGACAAGTATTCGTCACTTTTGGAGCTGTAAAATCAGCTTTTTACCTTTGGATAAACGGGCAGAAAGTGGGCTACAGTCAGGGTTCAAAAACACCCGCAGAGTTTGATTTGACAAAATACATCAGGCAGGGCGAAAATACAATTGCCTTGGAAGTTTATCGTTGGTCAGATGGCAGCTATCTGGAGTGTCAGGACTTTTGGCGTTTAAGTGGAATTCAGCGTGATGTAACGCTATCAGCTCGTCCACAAGTTCGTATTCGCGATTTTAATGTTATTACAGGCCTGGATAATAATTACCAAAATGGCACATTTAACCTTCAAGTGGAATTAGCTAATCACTACGAGAAGAAGCCAGGTCGTTATACGGTTGAGGCAAAGTTATTAAGCGAAAATAAAGAAGAGCAGCTAATCGACATGTCGGTAACCATGGAGGTTACTGAACAAACAAGCATTGCTAACTTTGAAAAAGATGTAGTTGAGAATCCTAGAAAATGGAGTGCCGAGCAACCTAACCTATATCGTCTAGTTATTAATCTGAAAGACAAAAAGGGTAAAGTTTTACAAAGTCTAACACAACAGGTTGGCTTTAGAACTGCTGAAGTTAAAAATGGACAATTCTTGGTTAATGGACAGCCAGTATTAATTAAAGGTGTTAACAGGCATGAGCATGATCCTGATAATGGGCATGTTGTTGATGAGACCAGTATGTTGATGGACATTCGTTTGATGAAAGAAAATAACATCAATACGGTTCGTACTTGCCACTATCCTACGTGTGAGCGTTTTTATGAACTGTGTAACATTTATGGTCTTTATGTCATTGACGAGGCTAATATCGAATCGCATGGTATGGGGTATGGCGATCGCTCATTGGCAAAAGATCCTGAATGGGAAGATGCACATATGGCGCGTACAATTGCGATGTATGAACGCGATAAAAATCAACCATCTATAATCACTTGGTCGCTCGGTAATGAAGCTGGAAATGGTGATAATTTTGTAGCAACTTATAATTGGTTAAAAGCGCAAGATTCTTCACGTCCAGTACAGTACGAAAGGTCGGGATTAGAGGATAATACGGATATCTACTGCCCAATGTATGCCAGTATTGAGCGTACAATCGAATATGCTAAAAGCAATCCGGATCGACCATTGATTCAATGTGAGTATTCGCATGCGATGGGTAATAGCTGTGGTAGTTTGAAAGACTATTGGGAGGCAATTGAAAAATATCCTGCTTTGCAAGGTGGTTGTATTTGGGATTGGGTTGATCAAGGCTTACGTGAAGTTGATGAAAATGGCCGTATGTATTTTGCTTATGGTGGCGAGTATGGAACTAATATGCCAAGTGATAATAGCTTTTGTTTAAATGGTTTGGTGAATCCGGATCGTCAGCCGAACCCACAGCTACACGAGACAAAAAAAGTATATCAAAATATATCAGTAAAGGCCATTGATATTGAAAAGGCGCATTTTGCTATCTATAATAAATACTTCTTTACTAATATAAACGAGTTTGTTGTTAAGTGGACTATTGCTAATGCAGAAGGAATTGTGGCCGAGCAAGTTTTGGATACTGATATTGAAGCTCAGGACTCTAAAGAGGTGCAGTTGAAATTACCTGAATTGCCAGTTCTAAAAGCTGGCCAAAACTATACGCTTACGTTTTCTTTTGCTCGAAAAAATCGTAAGGGTTTAATTACAGAAGGACATGAATTGGCATGGGATCAATTTGTGTTACCTATCGAAGCAAAGGAATATAAAATTGCTAAATCACTAGGTTCAATATCTGTTAATCAGAATGATCTGGCTGTTACTATAGAAGGAACTAATTTTAGCATGAGTTTCTCAAAGGCTGATGGGCTTATGTCGGAATACATATTTGAAGGTCAATCGATTGTTAAGCAAGGTCCCAAGCTTAATTTTTATCGTCCGGTAACCGAAAATGATGTGCGCGACGGTAATGGAAAAAGAGCGTGGCTGGATGCTGGTCTTAATAATCTGGAACAAAAAGTATCTGGTAAAATTAAAGTTGTTGAAGAACAGGATAGTCGTGTGAAGATTATAATTCCTGTGGTTTTGGTAAATTCTGAAAAGGGAACAGAGATTAGAGCCAATCAACAATATACGATTAGTAATAACGGTGCTGTTAATATAGATGTTGATATTGAGCTTTCATCAAATATTAAGGCCGTAGCAAAGGTTGGCTATCAAACCTTATTGAATAAAGCTTTGGATCAATGCTCGTGGTATGGGTTTGGGCCTGTGTCAACTTATTCAGATAGAGATGCAGCAGGTCGCGTCGGCTATTACGAGGCAACAGCAATGGAGTTATTTGATTCTAATTTAGTGGTTCCGCAAGATAATGCTAATAAAAGTCAAACCAAATGGGGATCAATTACTAATGTAGAAGGGGTTGGCTTCTTCTTTAGGGGAGAGGAAAAGCTAAATTTCAGTGCTTACCCATATTCAGATACAGATATTGATAAAGCTCGTCATGCTAATGAGTTGGATAAAGCTGAGTTTGTAACGCTTAATCTCGATCATCAACAAGCAGGTTTAGGAACAGCTACTTGCGGACCAAGCGTATTACCACAGTATGTGCTAAATACAAATACATATAGATTTCAGCTTGAACTAATTCCGGTTGATCTGAAAAAGAAAACTGTTTTTATGTATGGTGCTGAGAAATCATTTTAGAAGCTGTTGAATCCGGAATTGTGTTTCTGGAGAAACACTGATTTATAAGGGTTTGAGTTAAACTATTAAAGATATATTAATGAGACATTATGTAATGTTAGTGCTTGCCTTTGCTGTATTATCGGTAAGCTTTGGTTGTAAAGAGTCAAAAAAGAATGAATACAACATTATTCCTTTTCCGCAGGAATTGGTCGAGAATACTGGTGTATTTACAATAAATAATAAAACTGAAGTATTATTCTCTGGAAGTGAGAATGCGGAGTTTGTGGCAAAGACCTTCGCTGAGTTTATTAAACCAGCTACTGCTCACGAGCTAAAAGTTGCATCGGTATCTACGGAAACCATGGTTACTGGTGCCATCGTATTTATTGAAGATAAAGAGTTGGAAGGTGAGGAAGGCAGTTATAAATTGACAGTAACACCAAATGGTATTCTGGTGAAGTCGAATAATCCTGTAGGTTTATATTATGCTTTTCAGACAATACGTCAATTATTACCAGTTGAGATAGAAAGCAAAAATAAAGTAGCAGGGATACAATGGAATGTACCGTCAGTTGAAATATCAGATGCTCCTCGTTTTTCTTACAGAGGTCTGCACCTCGATGTTGGTCGTCATTTTTTTCCAGTTGATTTTTTAAAGAAATTTATTGATTTGCTGGCTTTACACAAAATGAACGTGTTTCATTGGCATTTAACCGAGGATCAGGGATGGAGATTAGAAATTAAAAAATATCCGAAATTGGCCGAAATAGCTGCCCATCGTAATGAAACACGAGTAGGACATGGAGGTAGTAGTACAGCCGAGTATGATGGAAAACCATATGGAGGATTTTATACGCAAGAACAAGCAAAGGAAATTGTTAAGTATGCTGCTGATCGTCATATTACTGTTATTCCTGAAATAGAATTACCAGGACACGCACAGGCTGTTTTGGCTGCTTATCCGAATCTTGGATGTACCGGAGGACCATATGAAGTAGCCAAGACTTGGGGCGTTTTTGATGATGTCTTTTGTGCTGGTAATGAGCAGTCGTTTCAGTTCTTAGAAGATGTATTAGTTGAAGTGATGGAAATATTCCCTTCTAAATACATACATATCGGAGGCGATGAATGCCCAAAGACAAGATGGAACGAGTGTCCAAAATGTAAAAAGCGCATGCGTAAAGAGCATTGCAAAAATGCACATGAATTACAGAGCTACTTTATTAGTCGAATTGAAAAGTTTTTAAATAGTCATGGTCGTGACATTATCGGCTGGGATGAAATCTTGGAAGGTGGATTGGCCCCTAATGCAACGGTTATGTCGTGGAGAGGTATTCAAGGAGGAATTGAGGCAGCTAAGCAAAAACATAATGTTATTATGACGCCTAATTCACACTTTTATCTCGATCATTATCAGAATAATCCAGACAAGGAACCGCTAGCTATTGGAGGCTTTTTACCTTTGAGTAAAGTTTATTCATATAACCCTTATTCATCAGAATTAACAGCCGATGAAATGAAATATATTATTGGGGTACAAGGTAATTTATGGACTGAGTATATGAAAACTAGTGATCATGTTGAATATATGGCTTATCCGAGAGCATGTGCTATTTCAGAAGTTGGTTGGTTGGATTATAAGAAACGTAATTTTGACGAGTTTGCGTTAAGACTACAAAAGCATTTTAAGCGTTTAGATATGCTTGACGTGAACTATTTTAACAAAATACTTATGCCTTCTGCACTTGTTTCTAAGGTGGAGTTTTTAAACAAAGAACACTTAGTGTTGGAGAATAATGCTGTAGGTGCTCAAGTCTATTATACTTTGGACGGATCTACGCCAACAAAAAGTTCAACACTATATACTAGTGCCATCAAAATTGATACTGAAGGTGTTATTAAAGCTGTAGCAATTAATCTGGAAGGTGAAAGTAGTGAAGTGCTAGAAATTGAAGCGGTTAACCTTAAGTACATGGAGGGAACTGCAGAGCCTGGAGCCAAAAACGGCTTAAGTTGTAAGTTGTCTGTTGGCAAATTTAGTTCGTGTAAAGAGGTTGAAAAAGCGGATGGTAAAATTATTAGTGTTGATAATATTTCGATACCGGATAATGCGCCACATGACCATTTTGGTTTGCAAATGAAAGGCTTTGTTACAATTCCTCAAGAAGGATTGTATAAAATTAGTCTTGGCTCTGATGATGGATCTGTGTTATATCTTAACGATCAGTTGATTATTGATAATGATGGATACCACGGAATGGAATATCAGAAAGCAAGTGTTGCACTCAAAGTAGGAACTTATCCTATTAAAGTGGTGTATTTTGAAGCAACTGGAGGAGAGAACCTAAAAGTGTCTGTTGTAGCACCGGGTGGAGAAACCATAACTAATATTTCTGAATATTTTAGTCACTAAAATACCATGAAAGTAGACGTTGTATTTGCAGCAGGAGATCTAGCTGAGGCAAAAGTCAAAGGAAAAGTTGCTATTGTTATCGATGTACTACGTGCTACATCGGTAATGGTAACGGCTTTAAATAATGGAGCTAAAGAAGTTATACCGGTTCTGTCACCAGAAGAAGCTTTTGCTCTTAAAAAAGAAAATCCGAAACAGGTGTTACTTGGAGGCGAAAGAGATACTTTGGCAATTGAGGGGTTTGATTATGGAAATTCACCTTTGGATTATGTCCCTGGGGTAGTTGAAAACAAAACCATAGTGATGACAACATCCAATGGAACGAGAGCCATTAAAGGATCTGTTGCTGCCAATAAAATTGTTATCGCCTCATTTCTTAATGTAAAGTCTATTGTTGAAAGTATTTCAGAAGGTGATGATCCGGTTTTAGTTTGCAGTGGATCTAATGATTTTTTTACGATTGAAGATTCTTTGTGTGCCGGAATGATAATAAGTATCCTAGGTCAAATATTTGATATTCAACTATCGGATGGTGCATTGGCAATGAAGGAGCTTTATGAGACAAATAAAGATTTAGAGCAGATTGCCTCGGGAGGAAATCATTATAAATTACTTCAGAAAAGGGGTTTTTATGATGATTTGAAATATTGCTTTCAGAAAAACAGCATTCAATTAGTACCCTATTACAAGGCAGGCAGAATCATTATTTAATTTGTTGAAATGAATGTATTAATATGATTTTATAAAGAAGATGACCAAAAAATTATCCAGCCTTCCTTATATCCTTGATCAAACCAATTGGGGCACTGTTAAGCAGGAAAAGTATGAAATGGCCATTTTGCCTTGGGGTGCAACAGAACCTCATAATTATCATTTACCGTATGCTACAGATACTATTCAGGCTAAAGAAATAGCTGTTGGTGCTGCCGCGATTGCATGGCAAGATGGTGTAAAAACAATGGTTCTTCCTGCCATTCCTTTAGGCTTACAAAATCCGGGACAGCTTGATTTACCATTTTGTTTAAATACACGGCTCTCAACTCAAAAAGTTATTCTGGAGGATATTTTGATGTCTTTGCAGAAACAGGGTATTAAAAGACTTGTGATTATTAATAGCCATGGTGGCAATGATTTTAAATCACTGGTAAGAGATTTCCAAACTCAGTTCAATGATTTTTTTATTGGGGTGATTGATTGGTTTAAAATTGTTGGCTGTGATGAGTTTTTTGATGAACCCGGAGATCATGCAGGGGAAATGGAGACCTCTCTGATTCAATATTTACATCCGGATTTGGTGACTGTTGAAGAGGCTGGAGATGGTAGAAGTATTGGGTTTAAGTTAAATTCATTAAAAAAGGGAGTTGTTTGGACACCTCGTAACTGGGCAAAAATATCAAGCGATACCGGTGTTGGAAATCCAAAAATGGCTACTTCGGAGAAAGGAGAGAAATGTTTTAAATTTCTTATACAGTCGATTGCAAATGCTTTAAGAGAAATTGCAAGTGTAAACCCAGATGATTTATACTAATATATTATTCTCCTTCCAATTTAAAGAATAACTATCCTGTAAGTAGGATTAAAAGAAATGATAAAATGAGAGAATTTATATTTGTATTGCTTTTAGTATATATATCGCTAAGTGGGTGTGAAACAAAAAATGAAACACCATTCTCGCTTATTCCGCAAGTATCATCAGTAGATTACTCTGGAGAATACATGAATTTGGATGAATTAGAAGTACTGGTATTACCTGAGGAATGGATAGAGTTAGGTGGACAAATTAATTCATTTCAGAAGCAATATGAAGCAAACATATTACAAGTCGCAGATAAGATTGAATCGAAAGGTATTCGTTTTCAACAATCAGCAGAGCTAGGCAATGAGGAATATATATTAAGTATAAATGATAGAGGTATTTTAATAAAAGCCTCGGATTATGCTGGTGCATTTAATGCATTACAAACATATAAACAAATTGTAAGTCAGAGCGAAAAGGGAAGTATTCAATACCTGCAAATAAAAGATAAGCCTCGATTTGAGTACCGTGGATTGATGCTGGATTGTAGTCGACATTTTTGGACAGTTGACGAATTAAAAGAGTCGATTGACCAAATGTCATTATTTAAACTTAACAAACTTCACTTGCATTTGACCGACAATAATGCTTGGCGGATTGAAATTAAAGCTTTTCCAAAATTAACCAGTGTTGGAACTTACTATGAGGATTATCCTGAGTTATCGGATAAATTTTATACTCAAGATGATTTAAAAGAAATTGTTAGATATGCATCAAAAAGAAATATTGAAGTAATACCAGAGATAGATTTACCAGGCCATGCTATTGCTCTTTTAGCTGCTTATCCTGAGTACTCCTGTGAAGGTGGGAAATTTGAGCCTTATCCGGAAGAGATGCCTCCTTCAAAGAGATATAAGAATACTGCTAATATGATATGTGTTGGAAATAAGGCAGTATATGATTTTGTAGGAACCATTGTTGAAGAAATGGCCAGCATATTTCCCTCAAAAAAAATTCATTTAGGAGGCGATGAGGTTCCTACCAAGGTGTGGGAAACATGTGATAAATGTAAAGATCTGCATCATCAACATAATATGGAGGGATGGCATAATATACAAGATTATTTTACAAAGAAAATGTCAGAGATTGCCGCAAATAATAATAGAATAATGATTGGTTGGGATGAAATAAATGATCATCAGGCTGCGTCATCAGAAGATATTATTATGATATGGCGAGATTATGGTTTTGAACGAGCAATAGAAGCGCTGGAAAGAGATGTGCCAGTTATTATGGCTCCCCAACATGGATGTTATTTTGATTGGGGCTACGCCGGTAATTCAACGCGTAAGGTTTATGAGTGGGATCCAATATCGACGGAAATAACAATGTTGAATAAAAATCACTTGGTCATAGGAGGGCAGGCATGTTTATGGACTGAACGAGTAAGTACCCAAGATAGAGTTGAAGAAATGCTTTACCCAAGATTGATTGCTTTGGCAGAAGTACTTTGGACTAGTAAAAAACAACGAGATTGGGAATCATTTTTAATCCGCTTAGAAAATAATTACGGTTTGCTTACAAATCAGGGGATTAGCTATTTTATTGACGATGCGATTAATGAGTTAGAATTCGTTCCGAAAAAAGAGAAGCCTTCGTTGGTTAGACATGCCATGCTAAGTACAAGTATTCCAAATCATGGGAACTACCATTTGGAATATATTTTCGATGGACGTTCAAATACGTTTTATTGGGGCGGACGAAGTATGCGAAAAGGGGATTGGTATGAGATAGAATTAGGCGAATGTGTTAAGGCTAATACAGTTAAGGTTATAACAGGTGATTCTAAAGATTATATTCAATATGGAGATTTGTTGATTTCATTCGATGGAGAAAAATTTGAACATCATGCCTCTTTTGACGAACTTGGGGTAGCTAAAGCAAATGTTAAAGGAAAACTTATAAAAAAAATACGGATTCAAGTGTCCAAGGATGTTGCATCTTGGCCTGTTATAAAAGAGGTTAAAATTGATTAATATGAAAGCGAATATTATAACAATGAAGCTTGTGCTTATTCTGGTTCTGGGACTTACAATGGCATGTGAATCATCAATAGATAAAGAAGTAAGTATAATACCTCAGCCAGTTAGTTTAGATATTAACAAAGGTTCATTTAGACTCAATTCAAATACTCAAGTTTCCATAGCTAAGGGTACAGGTAAAACCCAAAAGGTAGTTGATCATTTGAAAGATATTATAGATGCATCTTGTGAAATAGATTTGTCTGTCGTCAAGGAGAACCCATCAAAAGAGAATGTAATAATATTTGAGATTTGCGTGGATATTAAAGATAAAGAGGGGTATGAATTACATGTTTCAAAGGATTATATTCACATAAAAGCGAAGGAAGATGTTGGGCTATTTTATGGCACCCAAACATTGAGGCAATTGTTACCTGTAAGTATTAATAAACAGCATGGTGGAGAAGGCGAATTAGCTATTCCTGTTGTAAGTATTAAAGATGCACCCCGTTTTGGCTGGCGAGGACTTCACCTTGATGTAAGTCGTCATTTTTTTTCGGTTGATTTTATAAAAAAGTACATTGATCATATGGTGCGTTACAAACTAAATGTTTTTCATTGGCATTTAGTAGATGGTCCTGGATGGAGAATCCCCATTGATGCCTTTCCAAAATTAACAGATGAAGGCGCCTGGCGTGTGGATAAAACGCACGACGAATGGAATTGGCGTGCAACAGAAATGGGTAAACCTTCAGATGGCAGACCTGCTTATGGGGGATATTATTCAAAAGATGAAATTCGGGAAATAATAAAATATGCTGAAGAACGATTTGTTCAGATAATACCAGAAATCGAAATGCCCGGTCATTCATTGCCACCACTACTATCTTATCCAGAATTGGTCTGTGAAAATAATAATATTGCTATAGATGGGCTAAGAGGCAAAGATGTAGTATGTGTGGGAAGTGAATTTACCTATCAGTTTTTTACTAAAATATTAGATGAAACAATGGATTTATTTCCTTCTAAATTAATTCATATTGGAGGAGATGAAGTAGGTAAAAGTGCATGGAAGGAATGTGGCCGTTGTCAACAATTCATAAAAAAGGAAGGTTTAAAAGATGAAAAGGAATTACAGAGCCATTTTATGTCAAGAATAACGGAATATGTTAATAGTAAAGGAAGAGAAGTAATTGGATGGGATGAAATTATGGAAGGAGGTTTGCCTAAAAATGCTAAGGTAATGTCATGGCGAGGTTATGAAGGAGGTATTAAATCGGCAAATTTAGGACATGATGTCGTCATGTCACCTATTTCTCATACTTATTTCGACTTATACCAAGGGGATCCTTCAATAGAACCAAAGGCATATGGTAAATTATATCTGACAGATGTTTATAAATTTGATCCAGTTCCCGAAGATATTGACCCAGCAAAACAGCATCATATTTTAGGAGGGCATGCCTGTTTATGGACTGAACATGTGCGAACTCCTGAGCATGCAGAGTATATGTTGTTTCCGAGGTTGTTAGCATTTTCAGAAACAGTATGGTCTGTTAAGGAGAACTTAAACTTTGATTCTTTTATGACCAGACTGGAAAAACACCATAGGCTGTTAGAAAAAGACGGGATTAATTATTCCATGAGTGCATATAATGTTGCAATTTCAGAGCAAATAGATTCCATTGATAACAAATATATGATTTCAATGGCAAACGAAGTAAATAGGCATCTCATAAGGTATACATTAGACGGAAAAGAACCTTCGATTCACTCACCGGTTTATCAAGGTCCATTTTATTTAGGGAATGAGACTTTGATTAAGGCAGCTTCATTTAGAAATGGAAAACGGTTGGGGGAAATAGCCGAAATTGATTTAGATCATAAGCATAAAATTGAAGAAACTAACCAGGTTAATTAATCTATAATATAAGAATTATGGCATCAAGTAGACGATCATTTTTAAAGAATATAGCTATTGGAACAGGTGTTATAGCTTCAGCTCCATTGGCAGGATGTAATGCAAAGTCAACTGAAGAAGAAGCAGTAGCTTATATCAGGACCTCCGCTGAGCGTCTGCCTAAAATGAATTTTAATATGTGCGGATATGCTGCTCCAAAGCTCGATAAAGTTCGTGTTGGTTTTGTTGGTATTGGCGATAGGGGTATCGGTGCTGTTGAGCGTATGACTTATATTGAGGGTGTGGAAATTACGGCAGTTTGTGATACACGTCAGGCTGCTATTGATGGTGCTCAGGATGTATTGAAAAAGCTAGGCCTGCCTCTGGCTAAAGAATATACTGGTAGTGATGAGGCGTTTAAGGATATGTGCGAGAGTGGAAATGTTGATTTGGTATATATAGCAACGCCTTGGGAGTGGCATGTTCCAGTTGCTATAGCTGCTATGAAAGGAGATAAACATGCAGCGGTTGAAGTTTCTACAGCTAAATCTATGGATGAATGTTGGGAAATGGTTGAAGTATCGGAGCAGACAAAAAAACATTGCGTCATACTTGAAAACTGCTGTTACGATTTTTTTGAGCTTTTAACCCTCAATATGGCTCGACAGGGTGCATTTGGTGATTTGGTTCATGGCGAAGGTGCTTACATTCATGATCTAGATTACTGGCATTTTAATAAACCACAAGATGATAAGCCACGTGGTGATGGTGCCTATGACAAACTATGGCGCTTACATGAAAATAGCCGCAAGGCCAATGTGTACCCAACACACGGTTTAGGGCCAATTTGTCAGGCCATGGATATTAATCGTGGCGACAGGATGGATTATCTGACGGCAATGATGTCGGATGATTTTACTTTGGCTAATCGAATCAAAGAATTAGCACCAGACAGACCCGATTTGCAACAGTTTGTTGGAAAAGAAATGCGTGGTAATATGGATATGCAAATGATTCGTACGGTTAAAGGACGAACCATTATGATTCAACATGACATTAGTTCACCACGACCATATTCTAGAATCCATATGTTGAGCGGAACCAAATGCTTTGCTCAAAAGTGGCCATTGCAGCACATCGCTTTCGGGCATAATAAGGCTGATGATGCAAAAATGAAAGAGCTACAAGAAAAGTATGCTCCTGAAATTGTGACACGAATGGGCGAAATGGCCAAGCAAGTTGGAGGTCACGGTGGTATGGACTTTATGATGGATTGGCGCTTGATTGATTGTTTGCGTAATGGATTACCAATGGATATGGACGTATATGATGCTGCTTCGTGGAGCTGTATTACGCCATTGAGCGAATGGTCAATTGCCAATGGATCTAAACCTATTGATGTTCCGGATTTTACACGTGGAGCATGGAAAACAAATGCCCCTGTTGAACTAAGCTTAAAAGGAGGAGGTACTACTGCAGTTCGTAATCTTAAGAAAGCAGATACTAGAGGACAATTGTCGCTTGACTAAAGTTTAAATGGACAGTGGGCTCTATGGCCTGCTGATCTTTTATACCACTTGGATGGTTTTTATACCAAACTTCTTCTGCCTTAATGTAAGGTATGTTCAATCCTAGTACGTTTAGCAAATAAAAAAATAATAAGATATGATTAAGGGATTATTCAGCCATGTGGCATTACTACTATTATTCTTTTTCGGAAGTTTAATACTTAATGCGAGTGAAAAAAACGATTGGGAGAACCCTAAAGTGTTCAACCTTAATAAGGAGTTACCTCACGCATCATTAATGCCATTTTCGTCCATAGATAATGCATTAACAAAAAAACATAAAGCATCGGTTTATTATAAAAGCTTAAACGGAACCTGGAAGTTTAATTGGGTACGTAAACCTGTTGATCGTCCTGTTGATTTTTACAAGCCTTCTTTTGATGTTAGCCAATGGGATGATATTAAAGTTCCGGCGAATTGGGAGCTTGAAGGCTATGGGATACCTATTTATTGTAATCATCAGTACGAATTTGCCAGTTATAAAGCTCCTGTGTCTGATGAAATAAAATATGTTGATAAAATTTATCCGGCCAATCCGGGACAAGTTCCCCACGACTATAATCCTGTTGGATCGTATCGTCGCACCTTTACAGTACCCGAAAGCTGGGATGATCGCCAGGTATTCATTCAATTTGGTGCAGTCAAATCGGCCTTTTACATATGGGTGAACGGACAAAAAGTTGGTTATAGTCAAGGTAGTAAAACAGAAGCTGAATGGGATATTAGCAAATATTTGCAAAAAGGTGAAAACACTTTAGCTGTTGAAGTTTATCGTTGGAGTGATGGTTCTTATCTGGAGTGTCAGGATTTTTGGCGTATCAGTGGAATAGAACGTGATGTATTTATTTATTCGACACCTAAAGTACGTATTCGTGACTTCTTTGTAAAAGGTGATCTTGATGAAACATATGTCAACGGTAAGCTAAGCGTTGAAGTTGATTTAGCCAACCATGTTGATCATTTGCGATCGGGTAGTTATAATTTAAGCTATATGTTATTCGACCAAAATAAGAATATTGTAGCTCAGGAAAACTTAAAGGTTAATATTGATAAAAAAGAAGATTTAAAACTGTCGTTCGAAAAGGAAATTGAAAACCCGTTGAAGTGGACTGCTGAAACGCCAAACTTATATTCATTGGTTCTGAAGTTAGAAGATGATAAGGGTAATAATCAGGAGATAGTTTCTGCAAAAATGGGCTTTCGCAAAGTGGAAATAATTGATGATGTGTTTTATATAAATGGAGTTGCAGTGTTGATTAAAGGGGTTAACCGCCACGAGCATAATCAACATACTGGTCATGTAGTGAATGAAGAGGACATGCTTCATGAGATTAAGCTGATGAAACAGTTTAACATCAATGCTGTTCGTAATTCACACTATCCAACACATCCACGTTTTTACGAGTTATGCGATGAGCATGGTTTGTATGTCACTGATGAGGCTAATATTGAATCGCACGGAATGTATTATGGCAAGCATTCTTTGGCAAAAAATGCGGAGTGGAAAGAAGCACACCTTGATCGTAATAAACGTATGGTGGAACGTAGTAAAAATCATCCTAGTATCATTGTTTGGTCCATGGGTAATGAAGCTGGCGATGGCGATAATTTTACGGCCGCATTTGACTGGATTAAGCTTCGCGATCAATCACGGTCTATTCATTACGAACGTGCTGAGATGCGTGAAAATACAGAGCTGTTTTGTCCACAATATCCGGGTGTACGTTATCTGAAAAAATATGCTTCTAAGCATCAGAAGAAACCAATGATAATGAGTGAATACTCACATGCAATGGGTAACAGTACTGGAAATTTGGTGGATCTATGGGATGTGATTCATGACCGTAGCAATAAACAACTCCAAGGTGGATATATCTGGGACTGGATTGATCAGGGCTTATTGGAGTTTGATGAAGAAGGACGCCGATACTGGACTTATGGTGGTGATTATGGTGAAAACATGCCTAGCGATGATAATTTTGTGTGTAATGGTATAATCTATCCTGATAT
Source organism: Carboxylicivirga fragile (assembly GCA_025499625.1). Lineage (GTDB taxonomy): Bacteria > Bacteroidota > Bacteroidia > Bacteroidales > Marinilabiliaceae > Carboxylicivirga > Carboxylicivirga fragile. Next base: position 62,357 of record JAFMVD010000006.1, read on the forward strand.
GGCACCGCAACCTGCCATGTGGGAGGTTAAATATGCCTACCAGTATGTCCGATTCAGTAATGAAGGTCTACCTTTTGGTCAATATGAAATTACAAACTACTATGATTTTATCGACTTGGATGGTTTTGATATTCGTTGTTCTATCACTGAGAACGGAAAAGAAATTCATTATGGGTTTGTTGAAGCTACTCTCAATGCCAATGAGAGTAAGGTATTTGAAATAGCAATTCCTATAATAAAAGGCAAACAAGATTCAGAGTATTTTATTGATTTCTCTGTGCGATTGAAAAAACCAACATCAATATTAGCCGAAGGACATGAAGTGGCACATGACCAGTTTGCTATTGCAGTTCCTGTTCATCCAATTGCAAAAGAAGAGCAACATGGTAATATTACAACTACTGAAAATGATGAAGTGATTAATGTGAATGGGCAAAATTTCACAATTAACTTTAATAAATCGACAGGTACAATCGGAGAGTGGACGGTAAACGGTATTCAACTGATTCAGAAAGGACCATCGCTTAATTACTGGCGAGCACCAAACGATAATGACAAAGGCAGCAATATGATTAAGCGTTTGGGTATATGGCGTGAGGTATCTTCAAATTTTGAGGTAGATAAACTTACTCTTGAACAGAGTTCTAGTAAAAAAGCTATAGTTACCGTAGATATTAAGTTGCCAGCTATTAATTCAAATCAAACCATAGTATATGAGATTTTAGGTAATGGTCGCATTCATATTAGTAATACTTTAAGTTTAGGTAAAAAAGGTTTACCGGATATGCCGCGCTATGGTATGCGATTGACTTTACCTGTTGAGTTTGACAATTTGAAATATTTCGGACGTGGGCCTCATGAAAATTATTGCGATCGTAACCGTAGTGCTTTTGTTGGCTTATATGAGAGTAAAGTGGAAGATCAATATGAACCTTATGTTCGTCCTCAGGAGAATGGGTATAAAACTGATACTCGCTGGTTTGAACTGAGGAATAGTGATGGTTGGGGATTGAGAATTAGTGGAGCTCCTAGTATAGGTTTTTCAGCCCTACACAACCCAATTGAAGATTTTGATCAGGAAACTCATTCTGAAAACAAACACTTGAATGATATAGTTAAGCAAGATGGTGTGTTCGTTACTTTCGATCTTAAACAGATGGGTGTTGCCGGTGATAACTCATGGGGGGCTAAACCTTATGAGCAATACACGTTGCCGGCTCAAGACTATGAGTTTAATTTTATAATGGAGCCTGTTTTTTAAAAATACCATAAAAAATAATACATGAGTTTCTACAAATTGCCGATCTTGATTATAATCATTCTGTACGCAGGTTGTACTGAAATTCCATACAATATAATTGACTCGTATAATTATATACAGAAAGATAATCGAGAGGATAAGGACTGGGAAATTATTTGGCAAGATAATTTCAATGGCACAGACATAGATACAACAAAATGGACGAGAATTCCTCCGAATAAAGCAGATTGGGGCAAGCATATGACGAGTGATGACCGATGTTATGAAATATCTGAAGGAAAGTTGTTTTTAAAAGGTATTATTAATCCTGATACAGTAAGTGATTCAAGACTTTTTTTAACAGGAGGTATTTATAGTAAAGGGAAATTCGCATTTCAATATGGGAAGGTCGAAATAAGAGCCAAGTTAGAATGTGCGCAAGGTGCTTGGCCAGCTATATGGATGCTAGCTGAACAGAAGAAATATGGTTCTTATCCTATGAATGGTGAGATTGATATTATGGAACATCTTAATTATGACAATATCATCTATCAAACAACTCATTCCTATTATACTTTAAAATTGAAACAAACTGAAAATCCACCTCATTCTGGAACGGCAAAAGTTGATGTCACTCAATTTAATACGTATGGATTAATGTGGTATCCTGATCGTTTGGTATTTAGCCTAAACGAAAAAGAAACGTTTGCGTACCCTAGGGTAAATGGTGTTGATAAAACACAATGGCCATATGATCAACCTTTTTTTCTTCTTATTGATCAGCAATTAAAGGGAGCATGGGTTGGCGATGTAAATCCTGATGATTTGCCTGTTCAAATGATTGTGGATTTTGTGAGGGTGTATCAGTAATGTATCATATGTCAATTGATTGTGATGTGTTTGTCAAGCGGATTTATTTAACTCGAGTTTACTGATTTTCTTTTAAATTGCTTTTTAGATGTTGATAACTAAGCTAAACGGTTAATTAATTCAGCGTAAATTTATAGTGTATTTTGTTGTTGAATGAATTAGGATCAAGTGTCTTGCGGATATTCTCAATTAAATGTCACACAACCAACTGAGATTCGAACTTTTTGGTCACCTGTTCGAAACAGAATTGGATAAGATCAACCAACGTTTGCAGTGTATTGCCAAAAACTCGATTCTTTATCAGGTCTGAAAAGTATCAATGTCAGGACTGTTATCGCTGCACTGATCATCAAACACAAACTTAACCTTGACGATGGAGGTACAGTTGGCAAACTATCGAAATTTTTGTGCATATCAGTGGGCTGACTATCCAGTTGAAATATTAAGGATGAACCAAGTGTAAACATATGGTAGCCATAGCTGAAAATGTAATGAAATAAAAAAAGCGCCCTGATAAGTATTATCAGAACGCTTAGGTAGATTAAATAAATAATCTAAGGCTATTAATCTTCATCTTCGCCTTCTTCCTCCACTTCAAAGGCGTTCTCTAAAGCTTTTTCGAAAGCGTTTAAAATTTCTTTATTACTATCTTTTGAAATAATAATAGTACCATCTGTAATTTCAGCTTGAGTAAAGTCTATGGCTGCAACTTGTTGTTTAAATAAGTCAAGGTTTAAGTCTATCCATAATTTAGACTCAGCACCATCTAATTTATAACCATTTGGATACTCTAATTCTATTTCCCATTCCTCATCGCTTATAATTACAAAAGGAGTGTTTGAATAGGTTCCAGTGGCAAAAATAGAATGGCCATAAATATCTTTTGTATCATCTTCTTCATAAATGTCAAAATCAAATTCAATTTCTTCATAAACTGCATTTGGAACATTTGCAATAGCTAATTTAATGCCTGTTGCAGCATCACTTGACATTAAATCGATTAAAAATGGGCCATCTAATTCTACATCTGTGAACAAAGTATCTCCAGCTGGCAAAAGGTCTTCCATATCATCATCAATATCAAATTCAATTTCAGCGATATTAATTTCAAATTTCTCTATAACAAGATCATCAGTTGCTGTGCTTTTTAGTTGTTTTGCTGTGCTTGTTTTTATTGCTACTTCTACACGACTCTTATTATCGATTGTATCGTCTTTTGAACAACTTGCAAATATTGCAATACAAACTGAGGCAATTAAGACGCTTTTCAATAAATTCATAATATTGGTTGTTTTGAATAATTAAATAAATTTCTTCTTTCAAGGGTATGACGAAAGTTTTGTAAGGAAGGTTGGAATCGAGATTGAATTTTTAATAAATTTATTTGAAAATTCAGTTCCTAAATGTTTGTAGATACTATTTTGTCTTCAACCCTAGGTAGTGGTCAATACCAATTTTGGAACTCCATCGATACGCAATTCCAATTCTAAATTCGACTGATGCATTGTGAGTTTTGTTTAGATGCCCAGGTATTGAATTATCACCTGTATAAATATTGGGTAATCCGTATTTTATATTTATGCCAGTTGAAACCTTGATAGGACCTTGTGACCTAATTTCAAACTCCTGACCTAAAATAAGTCCGTAATCAATAGAAGCATATATTTCACTAATATCTTGTGCGTCATTAACAATTGTTTCAGAGGCAGATTTTAAATGAGCAATATATATGCCAGCAACATTTCGACGAATTATTTTATCCGAACCGAGAAAATTGTGTTTCGCATTTTGCATAATAGACATTTCCACGGCTATGTAATTTAAATCTAACTCCTTGGATGTATACTGTCCATAATAATAGCTGCTGTAGTTTTGTTTTGATGAAGAGGATAGAAATAAATTAGAGTTAATTAAATAACGCTTGTTTAATGCATACTTAATGTTTAAACCAAGTTCTGGCGATATGGTTATTTTTGAACTATTCATTCCTGACGAAGAAAAGCCTTCAATAGTTTCTGCACTTAGAAGATATGTATTTTTTAAAGATGTAATAATACCCGTTGTCCATCGACTATCTTTTCGGTCAAAAGCAAGTGTGTTCTTTGAATTGCTAGGAGAAGGAATAGGCATTGCTTTTATCCAATCTGTTTCAAATACTTTTTCTTTTTCTAAAGCAATATATGGTACAATTTTATAATCGATGGGTTTTCTTATTAAGGCATTTTTGTTTTTTAGTTTTGTATTAAGCGAAAATGATTCTTCTGCATTTATAAATGTTTCATTTTCCTCATTTGAGAATGAAAGTTTTGTGTTGTTCAGGGCAGAAGCGATACGAACTTTCTTTTTTTGTTCTTCAATTGTTGGGTGAAATAGTTTTGCCTTTTGAAAAGCATTTATCGTTTGGTTATCTATTTCTTTCCCCGAAATGGCATTGTTTAGTTTTGTCTCACTAGTATACCCAAGCGAATTAGTACTTTTTTGTGCGTTATTGTTTGTGTAAAGTTCTGGCTTCGTTTGTTTACTATAGAATTGTAGGACTCCACTAAAGCTAATCATAAATAAAATGATCGCTGCTGCCACCCAATAGTTAAAACGATGAAATATAGTATGCGTTTTGTTGTATTTGTCCAATTCTGCCGATATATTAGACCACACATTATCAATATCTAATTCGTTCTCTATTTTATTCCAAGAGTCATCTAATATCTTATTCTGTTCCTCATCTTCTGATTTAGACCTGCGATCATTATCCAAATCTGAAGTTATACGATTCCACACATCATCAGGTGCCATTAAAGCATTTTTCTTTAATAGATCTAGATATTCTTTATGTAGCTTCTTATTCTTCATTAAATAGATTAACCTACTTTGCTTAGTTGTTCATTTAGTAATTTTCTTGCTCTATTAAGTTGTGACTTTGATGTCCCTTCCGAGATATTCAACATTTTTGCAATTTCTTTATGTCCGTATCCTTCAATAGCATGTAGATTGAATACCATACGTGCGCCATCTGGTAATTTCTCAACTTCTTTTAATAAGTCTTGACAAATCAATGGATCAGATACATCTTCAGATGGCTCGTTATTAGCTCTTAAATCATCAATTCTTAGAGTTAAATTTTGCTGTCTTTTCCGAAAAGCATCAACTGCTGTATTGGAAATTATTCTTCTGATCCAGGCTTTTAATGAACCTTGTCCATTATAAGTGTTAATATTTCTGAACACTTTTAAAAAGCCATTCTGTAAAATATCTTTGGCATCATCTCTGTCTGGTTCATATGCTAAACATACACTTAGCATTTCTCCTGCATAGGCTCTGTAAAGCTGCTCTTGCATCTTGCGGTCATCTTTTCGACAGCCTTCGAGCATCAATTTTTCATTCAATTCCATAAACCAATAATCACTACTTAGTTTATTATTATTTTAACAGAGTTTTGAAGTCGGAACAAAATGTTTTCATATAATACTTCGTTTTGATCCGAAGATATTTCAATATATGCAGCTCCTAAATCAGTATGACTTAGGTCAGAACTTTCCAACGATTCTACACTAATTGTTTTTGTCGCATAATAAGGGTCAAACTTAATTTGAGCTAAATAAGGCTTTTCAGCGGAAATGGTAATGTCTTGTAATCCATCGTTATTAATGGTTTTAACTTTAAAGATTTCATCTTCATCTATTATAATAAAAAGGGGTACGATGTGTCCAGATAGACTATTGTATGTCCCGTTGAATACTAATCCTCCTTCAGTTTCAAAGTCCTCTATTTTAGAATTATTATCAATGTTATTGCCTTCATCATTGTCATCATCATCATTTTCAATGTCATCGATTTCATCTAGGGTAAGTTCCCATTCTATTAAAGAATAAACCCCTTGCGGGATATCAAAATTTTCTATAAGTGCAGGATGGTCAAAGAAGAATTGAAATGGGCCAATTTCATCATCAGTTTTAGTGGCGAAATGAACATCTCCCCCTTGAGTTCTATGACCGTCAAAAAAAATTTGTTTGAATAAAATTGTACCACTATCAAATGATAAATGATTTGAAGTGCCATTCTTTAAAGCAACTTCTAATTCAACATTAACTGGTACTGTATATTCCTTCTTCTGACATGAATAAAGAAAGATAAGTACTATTAGAATAGGCTTAAAAAGCCACTTGCAATGGTTCATTTTAATAAGACGATTTTAATGGCAAGAAGGTTGGGACAACCTTAGAAATTTTTTTCTCCAAGTGCTATGTTAAAAGTTTTAAGGGACAATTAATCTTTCATATACAAGTTCATTATTTAAAATTGTATTTACATAAAGGTGAGAGAACTGTTTTATTAATCACCACTGTTTTTTGCTCTGTATTTTGATGGATTTACACCAAATTGTTTTGTGAAACACTTTCTAAAATAGGCCACATCATTAAATCCAATTTGTTCCGAAATTTCTATAATTGGAATATTTTGTTTTACTAGCATTTGCGCCGCTTTTTTGATTCGAATGGAACGAACAAAAACCGAAATATTTTCACCAGTAATTGTTTTAATACGCCTGTACAAGGTTGGTTGACTCATATGTAAATGCTCAGCCAGTAATTGGGTATTAAATTTAGGATTAGTCAAATTGCCTTCAACAAATTGGATGGCATCATGTATAAATTCTTTTTCATGCAGATCAATTTCTATTTCACTAGGAGATAGCGTTATTTTATTGCCATAATATGCTTTTAGTTGAGCTCGACTTTTTATAATGTTATTAATTTTGGCTTTTAATATTGTTGGTGTAAATGGTTTTGTTATATAGTCATCAACGCCAGTTTCCAGACCTGTTAATACATCTTGATCAGTACTTTTTGCACTTAATAAAACCACAGGAATATGACAGTGCGTTTGGTTTGTTTTTATGGTTTTGCAAAGTTCTATTCCATCCATTACTGGCATCATGACATCCGACAGGATGAGAACAGGTATTTTATTATTTATTTGTTGTAACGCTTCCTGTCCGTTTGTGGCTTCATATATTTCGAATTCATCATCAAGAATAGATCGAATGTATTGACGTAATTCAGGATGATCCTCCACTATAAGGAGTTGAGGGCGTTTCTTTTCGTTATTCGAGATGTCTTGAGTGCTCGATGTGTCTTCCTGATCAATAAATGGTTCTTCGGAAATGTATATTTCTTTTAAGTCGCCTAGCTTTAATGTGTTTCTTTCATTGGTAAGTTTATTATCTATTGGAATTTTTATGTTGAAGGTGGCACCTTGCTTAGGTTTGCTTACCACATTAATAGATCCTTTATGTAGGTGGATTAATTCACGCGCAAGGGATAGACCAATACCAGTACCCGTTTGTTTTATATTGTTGCTCTCTTTCCCTTGAAAAAAACGATCAAATATTAGTTCCTGTTGATTGAGTTCAATGCCTGGTCCCTTATCCGTTATGCTTATTTTGCACCAATCCTCTTCTTTATCAATTGATATTGTAATGGTCTCATTTGTTGGTGAAAACTTAATGGCATTCGAAATTATGTTTGATAAAACGATGCGTAATTTTTCTGTGTCAAACCACATTGGTATCTTGTGTCTGGAATGTAGTATGTGTATTGTAATGTTTTGTTTTTGTGCGTATTGATTGAAGGAGTTTTCGACTTCTTTGACAAAGTTAACTATATTGTTTTTTGATACATTTAACACCATGCTTCCCATTTCCGCTTTTCTTAAGTCCAATAGTTGAGATATTAACTGATGGAGTTGTCGCGCATGTTGATTTACAATTTTGAGTTTGTTTTTTATTGTTTTAGATATGTCTTTATTATCTAGGATTTCTTTTAGTGGGGCAGTAATAAGTGTTAGAGGAGTTCGTAACTCATGGGATATATTTGTAAAAAAACGTGCTTTCATTTCGGCGATATCATGTTCTTTTTCGCGTTCAACTTTTTCAATAGTTAATTTATGTTCTAACTCTTTTGCTTGACTCTTTAGTTGCTGTTCTCTATAAATTTGCCTTATTCTTATTTTAAGGATTGTATATATTAGCAATATAACAATTAGGAAAATTGTAACTATGCCCCACAGGGTTGAATACCAAGGTGGTTGAATGCTAATCTCTAAAGAAGTCGTATTGGTATTCCAGATGCCATCATTATTAGATGATTTTACCTCAAAAATATAATCGCCGGCAGATAAATTATTGTAAGTGACAGTTCGTTGTGTACCATTGGTATGAATCCAATTTGTTTCATGATTAACGAGACGGTATGCATATTTATTACTTTGCTGATGTAAAAAGGAGAGGCCTACATAATCGATGGCAAAACTGTTGAACGGATGCTTAAGCGTAATGGCAGATGTGTAGGGCGCAGCCTTGCTCAGGATAGTCTGACCGTCCCATGATTCATTCACTTCAATAGCTCGGTTTTTAACTCGAATCTCTGTAATTACAGTCGGAGATATAAAAGTGTTTTTACGAATGCTATCAGGATGAAAATATATGATCCCTTTATTGTTGCCCCAAATAAGTTGGTCTGTGTCTGTTTTTTGAACAGCTCTAACATTATTCGCAATGTAGTAATTGATAAATTTTTTAGAATAAATATCAAATTTAGATAACCCTGAATTAGTTCCAATCCATAAAGTACTATCTCCTATACTTGTTAAGCAAGTCACAAAATTATGACATAAGCCATCTCGTTTATTTAAAAAATGAATATTACCTTCCTTGGCATTGAAATAACCCAAGCCTCCTCTATAGCCTATCCATAGTTTTCCATCTGGCATTTGATGTAAGGCCCAAACTTCCTTATTATGAAGTGTATGAGGCGAACTGTTTTTGTCATTAAAAGAGTTAAATTTAAAAGAATCTGTTTCATGGTATATGAGTTTGTTAAGACCTAAATTGGTTCCAATCCATATGCTGCTATCCGAATCTTCAAGGATTACCCTAATATGATTTCCTGACAAGTGATATTTAGGCTTGTCGTTTGATTGTGTAAGATGAAATGCTTCGGAAATACGGTCATATAGTAATAAACCATTATTGCTACCAATCCAAAATCGGCCTTTAGAATCAATGAGTAGAGACTCAATGCGACCTTGCCAATCAGGGAAATTACTTATTTTTATATCAACTCTCTTTATTTGATCTATATTTGGGTCGTACTTCAGTAGTGAAGATTTGATAGTACCAAACCAGATATCACCATTTTCATCTTTTGTTGACGATAAAATAATATCTTCAGGAATACGTCTACTGTGTGCATGCCTTGTTGAGAATTGATCAAAATGAATGGAGCTATCGAGGGGAAGCGGAAGGGATGTTTTTTTAATTCCACCATGATAAAGTGAGATATACAAGTTTTTAGAGTTATCGATAGTGAAATCTTGCACTTCATATAAGCTATTAAAACGACTAGAACGATAAAATTGATTTTCAATGTCAATTTTTACGGCTCCACCTCCGTGTGTACCAACCCAAATGACACCAGATGGATCGTATAGTATTGAAATAGCTCTATTTTCAAATCTATCAGTAAACAGAGGATGATCCCAATTGTAGTGTTTAATATCAGATAAATTATCCAAGTTTGATATTTGATCTAAACCATCCCAGGTCGCGATCCAATAGTCACCTCGATTATCTTTCTCGACACCATAAACATCACGATGACTTATGGATCTTGTATTATTTGAGTCATGTTCTAATTGAGTAATCTGATATGTGTCAGGCTCAAAAATAAATACGCCATTGCCAATGGTCGAAATAATCAATTGGCCGTGTATGTAACTCAGTTTTGTTATGATGAATTGTGAATTGCTAGATTCTAAGGAGGGAAGAGAAAATGATTTGAAAGCATGATTGTTGATATCGAACCTTACTATTTTATTTGTATTTGTTCCCAACCAATATACCCCATCTCTTTCTTTAGTAATATTGGAAAGAACATCGTAGTCAAGGCCCGATGTATTACCTTTATTATAAAGGTTGCACCTAATGGTTTTTACATCAATAGTTTCATCTTCAAAATTTAAGCATATTATACCTAAAGGCGTTGTTAATAAAATGCCATTTCTAATATCACCAGCTATTCCAGATATAGAAAATGAAGGTATGTTAGGTAGATTTTCTATGTGAGAAATAAAGGATTCACTTTCTGGATTGAAGATATGTAAGCCATCTGCGGTGCCAACCCAAATATAACCTTTAGGCGATTGGTAAAGAACCGAAATATTAACAGAACCATTTACTGGATAAAATGATTTTATCTGGTAACCGTCGTAGCGGTTTAATCCATCAGAAGTCCCAAACCAAATGAAACCCTTGTTATCTTTTAATATCGCGTTTACATTATTGTCTGATAAACCATCTTGCATATTAATGTAATCTACATTAATAGAGTAATCGGCTGCTAATATTGAGGCAGCATGAAAAAAGGTTAATAGAAAACCTAGTATATATTTCGGCATTGTATTATGTATTACTTTCCAAAAATACAAAAATCCTTATTAAGGTCTGAATGCATGTTTGTTTGATTTTTGCATGCATTTGTAATCATCAACTATTGAGCTCGTTGTGAGTTGTAGTGATTGATGTGTCCCCTGTTATTGATTGAATTGACATTCTTTAGTATGAATGATAAATCGCTGTTTAATGACTGTTTCCTCAGTTAAAAAAAGTTTTACTTCTAGTAAGTTTGTTTTAACAAAAATTAACAGGTTGCAATATAATTATAATATGAATCGGATAACAATCATTGTATTTTTTGTTTCAGTAATGCTGCAAGCTTATGGGCAAACAAATAAATGGGAGAATGAGAATATAATACAAGAAAATAAGTTGCCAGCACGGGCAACTTCCTATTCTTATGCATCAAAACAAGCGGCTATAAGTTTATCTCGTGAAAAAGCAAAAGTGAAATTCCTTAATGGAAAATGGTCTTTTCAGTTTACGCCACATAGTGAAACAAGCAGTATAGAGTTTTCGAAACCTGATTTTGACTCCAAGGATTGGGCTTTGATAGATGTTCCATCTTGTTGGGAAATGCAAGGTTACGGAACACCTATTTATACCAATGAAGTGTATCCATTTACGCCTAATGCACCATATATCGATCGCAAAAATCCTGTTGGTTCCTATATTTGTCAGTTTGCCGTTTCAGATAAATGGCAAGGTGAACAAGTTATCATTCATTTTGGTGGTGTTTCCTCTGCCTTTAGTGTATGGTTAAATGGTGAGTATGTAGGATATAGTCAAGGCAGTCGTTTGCCAAGTGAGTTTGATATCACACCATATTTAATTGACGGAAAGAACAAGTTGGCAGTACAGGTTATTCGATGGTCGGATGGTAGTTATCTGGAGGATCAGGATCACTGGCGAATGAGTGGTATTCATCGTGAAGTTTATATAATGGCTCAACCAAAAGTGCATATTAATGATTTTTTTATTCGTTCATCCTTACATGATAATTATACAAAAGCTTGTTTTCAGATTAGACCAGAGATAATTGGTGCTGATGGTACTTATGATGGCTGGCACTTAGAAGTAGATTTGTTGGATGGCAATAATAAAAGTGTTTTACAAGAAGCATTGCGGAAGTCGGTTAAAGATATAATTCATGAAAGGTATCCTCCACGCGATAATGTGTTTTTTGGAATGATGCAAAGTGAACTTAAGAACCCTCAGTTGTGGAGTGCCGAACGCCCATATCTCTACAAAGCAATTATTACACTCCTAAATGAAAAAAATCAGGCAGTTGAAGTTCGCAGCGCTCAAATTGGGTTTAGAGAATATTGCTATACGAAAGAAGGTGTATTCAGCGTAAATGGTAAGGCTGTTAAATTAAAAGGGGTGAATCGGCATGACCATAGTGATACAGGAGGTAAAACAATGACACGAGACGAGATGAGAAAAGATATTAAATTAATGAAGCAATATAATATCAACGCTCTGCGTACAGCTCATTATCCGAACGATCCTTATGTATATGAATTGTGCGATCAATACGGCATTTATGTAATGGATGAAGCTAATATTGAGTCGCATGGTATTGGTGGTAAGTTGGCGAATAATCCAACTTGGAATACGGCTTTTATGGATCGCGTTATTCGTATGGTTGAACGAGATAAAAATCATGCCTCAATCTTCTCATGGTCCTTGGGTAACGAATCGGGATGTGGCCCTAATCATGCCTCAGCTGCTGCCTGGATTAAAGATTTTGACCCAACACGGCTAATCCATTATGAGGGGGCACAAGGTATTCCTATGCATTCGGATTATATACCAATAAATTCTTCAAAATGGGAAGAAAAGTATCAAAATACAATGGTCAACCCCACTGATCCATATTATGTTGACATGGTGAGTCGCATGTATCCTTCACTCCAACAATTATCAGCTTTAGCTAATAATACAGTACTCGTTAGGCCAGTACTAATGTGCGAATATGCACACGCCATGGGTAATTCTTTGGGAAACCTTAAAGAATATTGGGACATTGTTTATACTAGCCCCAATATATCAGGTGGTTTTATATGGGATTGGATTGACCAAGGCATCAGAAGTGTTGATGAGGATGGTACTGTTTATTGGAAGTACGGTGGCGACTTTGGGGATAAACCAAACCTGGGTAATTTTTGTATTAATGGAATAGTTGGACCCGATAGAGCGGTTAAACCACAACTTCAAGAATGTAAATATGTTTTTCAACCAATCGAATTTACACCACATGATTTAGACGCAGGAATTATCAATGTTAAAAGTCGTTTTAGTCATTCATCAACAAAAGGCTATTATTTTAAATGGACTATTTCTGAAGAAGGTAAAGTAGTAAAATCTGGTCATTTGGAAGATGTTATCATTAAACCTGGAGAAATTCAACAGTTGCATATACCTATTCATGAGGTCAAACAAAAAAATGATAAGGAGTATTGGCTGCGAATAAGCATGCACCATAAAACTGAAACTCTATATTCTAATGTTGGGTTTGAGGTGGCAAAGAAACAATTTAAATTAAGTGATTACGAGTTCGGTTCAAATAATGATCAGGTTGGTACAAATAGGTTAAAACTAAAGGAGAATAGTAAGCACATAAAGGTTATGGGAGCGGGCTTTGAACTGTCATGGTCAAAGTTAAGCGGTCAAATGCTAGATTATAAACTTAAAGGCATCACAGTTATTGAACAAGGACCAACACCTAATTTTTGGAGACCGCAAACCGATAATGATTTTCGTGGTTGGAAATCACATAAGGCCTCAGCTTTCTGGCAAGAGTTTTCGGACATGTTTGCGGAGGTAGATATTACGGTTGACGATTCAAAACAAGAATATTGGAAAATAGTAGTCAAACAACATTACTCTGATAGCCTTTTAATTGCTACTACTTATAAGGTTGACCAAAAGGCTCAGGTGGATGTGACTTTATCAATAGAAATGAATGAGAACCTGCCCATGCCTTTACGAATTGGATCAGAATTAAAGGTAAATAATACGTTGCAGAATATGACCTTTTACGGAAAAGGGCCTTGGGAAAATTACAATGATCGATCTTTTGCAGCCGATATAGGTCTGTTTGAGGGAGAAGTGAATGATTTTATTCACCATTACGTCACGCCTCAGGAGTGTAGTAATTTTACCAGTGTACGATGGCTAGAGTTAAAAAATATAAATGGTTATGGTATACGTATTCAAGGTAATCAGCCTCTGAGTACATCTGTTTGGCCATGGACCGCGCAAAATATTCAGAATGCTAGGCATATAAATGAGTTGAAAGAAGCCTCATTTTTGACGGTTAATATTGATCTAGAGCAAGTGGGAGTTGGAGGACAGAATTCATGGTCAATCAAAGCTAAGCCTATTGCGCAATATAGAATTAAGCCTAAAAATTATATGTTTTCTTATTCCATACTCCCTGTGGAATGATTTTTAATATGGTTAAGTATAGATCAGCCAGAAATGTTCTGGCGTTTAAATAAGAATTAGTTATGAATTTAGGAAAAATAACGAATGGTTCTGTTGTTTTATTTTGCTTACTAATACTAGGAGCATGTCAAGTTAGTATAAAGCAGAAACAGCAAGAAAAGAAGCCAAATATTTTGTTTATAATGAGTGATGATCATTCATTGCAAACATTTAGTACTTATGACAAACGTTTTATTGAAACACCTAATTTAGATCGAATAGGAAACGAAGGAATTGTCTTTAGAAATAGTTTTGTTACAAATTCGATATGCGCACCTAGCAGGGCCGTTATGTTAACAGGTAAGCACAGTCATGAAAATGGTCAAATAAATAATTCGGTCCGCTTTAATGGGGCACAACAGACTTTTCCAAAACTATTGCAACAAAACGGTTATCAAACTAGCTTGATAGGTAAGTGGCACCTTAAAAGTTTACCAACTGGCTTTGATAACTATGAAGTCCTTATCGGTCAAGGTGATTATTATAACTCTAATTTTATTCATAATGGAGATACTATTTCATCTGATGGGTATGTAACAAATATAATTACTGATAAAAGTATTGATTGGTTGGAAAATAGAGAAAGCGATAAGCCTTTTTGTCTGCTTGTACATCACAAGGCAACGCACCGCATTTGGCAGCCTGATACCGCTCTTTTTGATTTATTTAAAGGAATAGAATTTGATGTACCAGAAACATTCTTTGATAATTATGAGGGACGGCGAGCTGCGGCTGAGCAAAACATGAGTATTTCCAAAGATATGGATCTGGTGTATGATTTGAAATTACTCGATGAAGCGGGTGATATTCAAACAAAATACAGAGCCAATTATGCATATATGCTTTCAAAATTGACAGATGAGCAACGCAAAGCATGGGATAAAGAGTATGACCCAATTATTGCTGATTTTAAGCGAAAGGGCCTGAAGGGTAAGGAGTTGGATTTGTATAAATATCAAAGATATATGCAGGATTATTTAAGGTGTGTTGCTTCTGTTGATAATAATGTGGGTCGACTTCTGACATATTTAGAACAAAATGGAGAATTAGACAACACCCTGATTGTTTATACATCTGATCAAGGCTTTTACATGGGCGAACATGGTTGGTTTGATAAGCGTTTTATGTATGAGCAGTCTTTGCGTACGCCCTTGGTTATGCGTTATCCTAAATTAATTAAACCCAATAGCCAATCGCATAAACTGGTTCAAAATATTGATTATGCACCTACTTTTCTGGAGTTGGCAGGATTGGATATGCCAAACGATATCCAAGGAAAGTCGCTCGTGACCTTATTTAAGGATGAACAATCAGGTTGGAGAGATGCCATTTATTATCATTATTACGAGTACCCGAATGAACATATGGTAAAACGGCATTACGGGATTCGTACAAACCGGTATAAACTCATTCATTTTTACGACGATATTGATCAGTGGGAACTCTATGATTTAGTGGACGATCCTGACGAGATGATAAATATATTCCACGATAGTGGCATGCAGCCTATGGTTAAAAAGCTTAAAAAACAACTTAATGAATTACAAGTTGCGTATGGCGATGTTGATCTGGCTACCTATTAGTATTGTTGTTTGAGCCTCATGAATCTAAAATTCAGTTGATTATAGTTTAATTAAAAGTAATTAAAACTCGAAAAAGAAGTGGGTGCATTTGATTGTTACCCACGATGATTAATTAATGTTTTTTATTAAAACTTAAATTTTATGGAAAAAAAATCAGTTTATCCGGATTATTTTAAAGATAATCGGAGACGAAAAATGTATCGTGTAATGAAGGTGCTGAGTGTACTTTTATTTTGCATTAGCTTTGCAGTCTCTGCAACAAATAATCAGTTGCAGGAACAATTTACAGTAGACGGTTTTGTAAAAGATAATACGGGGCAGCCACTGCCTGGTGTAAATATCTTTGAACAAAGCAACCCAACAGGTGGTGTTATTACTGGTAGTGATGGTTCATATACAATTAAAGTGAGTTCTGAAGGTGCAATATTAAGTTTCTCATTCATTGGTTTTAAGGATCAAAATGTTGAAGTTTCAGGACGCTCCTCAATTAATGTGACATTAATTGAAGAGGTTACCGGGCTGGATGAAGTAGTGGTTGTTGCTTACGGTACACAGAAAAAAGTTAATGTAACTGGCGCTGTGTCTGCGGTAACATCAGATAAGATCGAAGAGCGACCTGTACAAAATGTATCACAGGCTCTACAAGGTATTATTCCAGGATTAAATGTTACCTCTTCGGGAGGTGGGGAATTAGATAACCCATTAAAAATTAACATTCGTGGAGCGGGTACTATTGGAGAAGGTTCAAATTCAAGTCCATTAATTTTAATTGATGGAATGGAAGGTGATATGAATTCTCTTAACCCTCAGGATATTGAGAGTATATCGGTATTGAAAGATGCAGCGTCATCTGCCATTTATGGTTCTCGTGCACCTTTTGGCGTTATCTTAATTACAACAAAACGTGGTAAAGAAGGTAAAATGCAGATCAACTACAATAATAACTTCCGTTGGAGCGATCCTTTATTGAAGCCACATATGCTTGATTCATATACTTTCGCTAAATATTGGAATGATTCAAAAGCTAATGCAGGACAAAACCCTGCTTTTGATGATGAAACAATGGATCGAATTTTGGCTTACCAAAGGGGGGAAATTGATTATGGAACAGTGCCTAACAACAATGGCGATCGTTGGAATCAGTATACGGGTTCCAATGGGAATACCGATTGGTTTGACGAACATTATAAAAGCTGGTCACCTTCTCAAGAGCATGCCTTAAGCCTAAGCGGTGGTAGTGATAAAGTTCAATATTATTTGTCAACTAATTATTTAGGGCAAAATGGTTTGTTGAAACATGCCAATGATTCTTTCGATCGCTTCACCTTAACGGCAAACGTCAACGCTCAATTGGGTGAAAATGTAAGCATCCGTTACAACACCAAGTTTATCCGTGAAAAGTATGAAAAGGCGACCCATCAATTTGGTTTGTTTTACCATAATATTGCACGACGTTGGCCAACAAACCCAGTGCGCGACCCCAATGGTTTTTATGCCGATGGAGGTGAGATCTTGCAACTGCGTGAAGGTGGACGAAACATTTCTGAAAAGGATCAGATGTATCAACAGTTTCGCGTTGATGTAGAAGTTCTAAAAGGTTGGAAATTAATTGGAGAGCTTAATTACCGCACCGATACCTATTTTAATAACAGTAATGTGCTCCCTGCATATTCGCACGATGTGCAAGGTAATCCTTATGCTGTTGGTGTTGGTTGGATGTCACCAGGTAGTACGAGGGCAAATGAATATGCACGAAAGACGACATACATGAGTCCAAACTTATACACAGAGTATGTAAAGTCATTTGGTGATGGGCACAACTTAAGAGCTTTAGCAGGTTTCCAGAGTGAGGAAACTAATAATCGAGATTTTGGTGGCTATCGTAACGATTTGATTACACCTGATTTGCCGACCATAAATACAGCTTCGGGAGATGATAAAATTACTCAAGGAGGTTATGGACATTGGGCAACAGCAGGCTTTTTCGGTCGTGTTAACTACAATTACAAAGAAAAGTATTTGGTAGAGTTGAATGCACGTTACGATGGGACAAGTCGTTTTTTAAGGGAGCAACGTTGGAATTTATTCCCATCAGTTTCTGTTGGATGGAACATTGCTCGTGAAGATTTCTGGGAACCACTTTTAGACAAAGTAAATACTTTAAAAGTCCGAGGATCATGGGGTGAGTTGGGTAATCAAAATACCAAACAATGGTACCCTTTTTATACTACTATGCCTGTAGGTGCAGCCAATGGCTCGTGGTTAGTTAATGGAGTACGCCCTAACACAGCAAGTAGTCCTGGTCTGGTTAGCTCAATGCTTACATGGGAAACGGTTCGATCGTGGAACATTGGTTTGGATGCCGGATTGTTAAATAATAGGTTAAATTTAGTATTTGACTATTTCCAACGTTTCACGGAAGATATGGTTGGGCCAGCACCTGAATTGCCAGCTACTTTGGGGACATCAGTTCCTAAGATAAATAATGCTGATATGAAATCAACTGGATTTGAACTGGAGATTGCATGGCGCGATAAAATCGGTCAAGTATCTTATGGTGTAAGAGGTATTTTGGCTGATGATCAACAGGAAATAACACGTTATCCGAATGAGACTGGCCGAATTGATCAATGGTATGCCGGCCGAATGAGTGGTGAGATATGGGGTTATTCAACCCAAGGTATTGCTAAAAGCGATGCAGAAATGAATAATTGGTTAGCGAATCATGATCAGAGTGTACTTGGTGGAAACTGGGCAGCTGGTGATATCATGTACCAAGATCTAAACAATGATGGAGTTATTAATGGTGGTAGTGGAGTGTTAGGAGATACTGGTGATAAGTCCATAATTGGCAATAGGACACCTCGCTATAAGTATAGTATTGATGTGGATGCCGCATGGAAAGGTATTGATTTCAGAATGTTATGGCAAGGTGTTGGAAA
This sequence comes from Carboxylicivirga fragile, assembly GCA_025499625.1. Taxonomy (GTDB): domain Bacteria; phylum Bacteroidota; class Bacteroidia; order Bacteroidales; family Marinilabiliaceae; genus Carboxylicivirga; species Carboxylicivirga fragile. The sequence goes on from JAFMVD010000006.1 coordinate 80,936, forward strand.
ACGCGATTATGCTTTGGGAGGGCCTTATTTTTGGGGAGCCAATGGTAACATGTGGCAATCAGCCGGTTTCGAAGAACATATGGATTATTTCAGGCCTGAAGGCCATGAAATGGGCGCAAATCTTGATGGTTACTATCCACGCCCGATTATGTCATGGGAGTCAAATAAAAATACTCAGACACAGACAAAATACTTGCAGAATGCAGCATATATTCGTTTGAAAAACATTCAATTGGGTTATACTATTCCAAAGACCTTCACGCAAAAATATGGCATTCAAAAGTTACGCTTCTATGTGTCGGGTGAGAATTTAATCACTTTTACCCAAATGACTAAAATATTTGATCCAGAAACAATTGATGGAGGTTGGAGTGATGGGAAAATTTACCCACTATCAAAGACAATTTCTGGAGGTTTGAGTCTGACATTCTAAATACTATTTATTGGATTAACCACCTGACAAATAGTACTTACAAAATTAAAGAAGTAATAAAAATTAAAACAGTTTATAACAATGAAAAAATATAATTTTAAATTATTATTCTACAGCTTTGGAGTGCTTTCAATAGCCTTTTTAAGTAGTTGTAATGATTTTCTGGATAGAGCCCCTTTGGATCAGGTGACACCAGAGGTGTATTTAAATGCAGAAGATCAATTGGCAGCATATGCCATCAATCAATATGACTTTCCAACTCATAGTGGATGGGGAAATGGTACCTTTAATTACGATAACCATACCGATAATCAAGCTACATCGGGCGTTAATGCACGTTTCTTACCAGGTGAGTGGCGTGTTGGTGAAAATGGTGGTTCATGGAGTTTTGGACAAATACGCCAGTGTAATTATTTCTTGGGAGATGTTGTACCAAAATGGAAAAGTGGAAGCATCGCTGGTAATCCTGAAAATATAGAGCACTATATCGGAGAGGTGTATTTTTTACGTGCTTATGAATACTTCAACAAGGTTCAAGCAATTGGTGATTTTCCTATTATTAAAAAAACCTTATCGGACAATGAGGAAGAGTTAGTTGAAGCCTCTAAACGTCGTCCACGTAACGAAGTAGCTCGCTTTATTATTGCTGATTTAGATTCAGCAATAATGCTTATGAACAATTCACCTGTAGGGGGCAATAATCGTTTAACAAAGGTAGCCGCACAGTTATTTAAGTCACGTGTAGCTTTGCACGAAGGTACTTGGTTAAAATACCATAAGGGTACTGCACATGTTCCGGGTGGTCAGGGATGGCCTGGTGCCAATGCCGATTATTTAAGTGGCTTTACAATTGATATTGATGCTGAAATAGATTTCTTTTTAAACGAAGCACTTACAGCTTCAAAAGCCGTTGTTGATGAGGCTAGTTTAGCCACAAATAATGGTGAATATGGAGGCTTAGAAATCTTTGATAACCCTTATTATAAGATGTTTGCATCAAATGACATGACAGATTTTGGTGAAGTTTTATTCTGGCGTTCATATGATGTTGAGGAGAATGTATATCACCAAAACCAACATTATTTGCAGAGAAATGGAGGCAATACGGGTTATACAAAGGGTTTTGTTGAAAGCTTTTTGATGGAAAATGGCTTGCCAATATACGCTGCGGGATCGGGTTATCAAGGAGATGCCACTGTAAATGTGGTTAAAGAAATGCGCGATGATCGCCTGAAACTTTTCATGAAAGCACCTGGTGAGCAAATTACAGATGTTAATGTTGAAGAGTATCCTGATATAACTGGTATTCCTGAAGTTAAGTATGTAACGGGTTATGCTGTTAAAAAAGGTGTAAATCGTGATGATTCTCAAGGTGATGGTTCTGGCAGTTACACCGGCTCAATTGTGTTCAGAGCTTCAGAAGCTTATTTAAATTATATGGAGGCTTACTATGAGCTTAATGGATCGTTGGATGCAACGGCTGAAAATTGCTGGAGAGCATTGCGAACTCGCGCAGGTGTAGCTTCAGATTTTAACGTTACAATTGCATCAACCGATATGTCCATAGAAGGACAAGGAGACTGGGGAGCTTATTCAGCTGGTACATTAATTGACGCAACCCTTTATAACATTCGTCGTGAACGTCGTTGTGAATTGGTTGCCGAAGGACATCGTTATAGAGATATTAAGCGTTGGAGAAGTCTTGATCAATTACAGAATTACCAGATAGAAGGATTTAACCTTTGGGGTGGAGCTATGGAAGATTGGTACATTGATGATGAAACAGGAGAATCCATATTAATACCAGAAGGAACTGACGGTAAAACGCCTAATGTTTCAAGTCCAACGAATAGCAATTACTTAAGACCGTATCAAATTATTAAAACTAATAACTTAGCCTATGATGGCTATAATTGGCACAATGCTCATTATTTATCACCTATTGCTTTTGAGCATTTCTTACTGACAAGTAATGGTGATGTTAGTAGTTCTGTGATTTACCAAAATCCATCTTGGCCAATTGAAGCCAATGGGCAACCGATAGATTAATGATTAATTTCTAGTTAAATACTTTAGGGGTACTTCATTAATATGGGTGGGGTACCCTTATCTGCTGATGTTAAGTTAATATTGACTATTAAGTGTACTTTTATTTATAGAGTAAGTTTTAATACTCAAGAACAGGTTGATTTAGTTTTAAGCACTAAGTGTAGTTAATAATTGAATGAAAATATGGAAAGTAGTCACTTAACAAATGTGGACATTTTAAAGGAAAAGGTTTCTTTTTTTGGTATCAACACAAAGATGATTGAATGTATTTCTTTTTTTGATGAAGATGGTCTAACAAAATGCTATCAGGAAGATTCAATAAAAGACTTGAGCATTATGTTTTCAAATACTGAGCTTTTTGCAATTGTTAATATGAAAGGTGGAAGAACAGTCGTTGTTTTTCCTGATGAAATTATTTTTTAACAAGTTTTCTCTTTGCAATTTGATTCGTTTTTTTTAATAGAAATGAGAAAGTATGATAAGAATTGATATGTATATACGCTGGAATTATTGTGTGTTTGTGGATTTTTAGTGAAAGTAAATTCAGAGACTACTGAATAAGAAACAATGGATGATAAAAAATTATCTTAATGTATAAATGAATTAAATTAACATATGAAATATATTTTTCTTTTTATGTTTCTGGTTTCTATGAATGGTATTTTTTCACAACAACCCTATCAGGCAAACTGGAAATCCATCGATACAAGACCCGTCTCACCTTGGTTTCAGGATGCTAAGTTTGGAATATTTATTCATTGGGGACCGTACTCTGTTCCAGCCTGGAGTCCTAAAGGCACCTACTCTGAATGGTATCAGTATTGGCTACAAAGCAAAACCCTTTTTGGAAACGGAAAATTTAGTGGATCAGAAGTGTATGATCACCATGTTCAAAATTATGGACAACATTTTAGTTATTACAATTTTGGCGAAATGTTTACCGCCCGTGATTTTGATGCTGACGAGTGGGCTCAATTATTTAAAGATGCAGGAGCCAAATACATGGTAATAACTTCAAAACATCACGATGGTTATTGTCTCTGGCCAAGTAAAGAGGCAAATACTTCATGGGGCTTTCCATGGAATGCAAAAGACACCGGCGCCAAGCGCGATCTTTTGAAAGAATTAGAAGTAGCAGTGAAAGAAACAGATGTGAAGTTTGGAACCTATTACTCGCTTTACGAATGGTACAACCCTTTGTGGTTAAAGAATAAGGAAGAATATGCAATTGAGCATATGCATCCTCAATTTAAAGATTTGGTTGAGAATTATAAACCTGATCTTATCTGGTCCGATGGTGATTGGGATATGGGACCGGAGAAGTGGAAATCGCCTGAGTTATTGGCATGGTTATTTAATGAATCAGTTGTAAAGGAGGACGTAGTTATTAATGACCGCTGGGGAAAAGGTAGTCGTTTTAAGCATGGTGGTTACTTCTCCACAGAATATCAGGACGGACTCGATGGATCGCATCCTTGGGAGGAATGTCGGGGTATTGGTTTTTCTTTTGGCTATAATATTAATGAGGATATCATTGACTATGCATCAGCTAGAATATTGATATATATGTTGTTAAATGTGGTTAGTAATGGTGGTAATCTCTTACTCGATATAGGTCCTGATAAATACGGTAATATTCCACCCATAATGCAAGATCGATTATTGGCTATTGGACAGTGGCTAAAGGTAAATGGCGAAGCCATATACGGAACACGCAAGTGGGAGCGAGTATGTCAGTGGTCAGAAAAGGGTAAAAAGAATTGGAAACCAGAAGGCACCCATTATTTACCCGCCGATTTTATACTAAAGCAAACCATTGATCAACAGCCAGGATATGCTGTTAAAGAAATATTTTTCACAAAAAAAGAAAACACTGTTTATGCCATTGTTCCAAAGTGGCCTAAAGATGAATTGCTTATCAGGGATTTAAAACTAAATGGTAAAGCAAAAATTACTTTGTTAGGCACAGATATAAATATGGAATACATACAAAAAGGTAAGAATGTGATCATTAAAACACCTCACCTTTCACCTGAAGAATTGCCCTGTGATTATGCTTATGTTTTTAAAATACAACAGTAAATATTTATTAACGAAACTATGATAATGACAAGTAGACTTCAAGCGTATGTTGTTTTTGGATTTTTAGCCGCATTTCTTTTAGTATCATCTTGTGTTAGTGTTGAGAAAAAAGAACAACCAAATATTATCCTTTTTTTGGTTGATGATATGGGTTGGCAGGACACATCAGTTCCATTCTGGACAGAAAAAACACCTTATAATGAAATATATAACACGCCAGGAATGGAACGGTTGGCTTCTGAAGGGATGATGTTCACTCAGGCTTATGCCACTTCAGTTTGTTCACCAACCCGTATTAGTTTAATGAGTGGGATGAATGCAGCCCGTCACCGTGTGACAAACTGGACACTCAAAAGAAATGTATCCCAGGATGGGAAGAGTAAAATACTTGATTATCCGCAATGGAATGTGAATGGAGTGCAAGCTACCGATACAATCGAACGATCAACTCATGCAACATTGCTACCACAAATATTAAAGAATAATGGTTATTATACGATTCATTGTGGAAAAGCTCACTTTGGTGCTGTTGGTACACCAGCAGCTGATCCGGTTAACTGTGGTTTTGATGTGAATATAGCAGGCCACGCTGCTGGAGGATTAGGTAGTTATTTGGGGACAAAGAATTTTGGAAATAAAGAGCAGGGGGCACATACATTACCATGGGGAGTGCCTGGTTTGGAAAAATACCATGGCGATTCAATATTTATTACTGAAGCACTGACACGCGAAGCTATACAAGCTATGAATGTTGCCCATCAGAAAAATAAGCCATTCTATCTATATATGTCTCATTATGCAATTCATGTTCCCTTGGAAGCGGATAGACGCTTCTATCAAAAATACATTGACAAGGGCTTACCTGAGTCTGAGGCCATGTATGCATCTATGATTGAGGCCATGGATCAAAGCCTTGTTGATCTTATGAAATACCTCGATAGTGAAGGAATAGCAGAGAATACGATTGTGCTTTTTATGTCTGATAATGGCGGGTTTAGTTTACACCCAAGATCTGGTAAACAACATACACATAATAAACCATTAAACAGTGGGAAAGGTTCAGCCTATGAAGGCGGTATACGGGAGCCTATGATTGTGAAATGGCCTGGTAAAGTTAGGCCTAAAACTAAATGTGATGATTACTTAATTATTGAAGATTTCTACCCAACTATCCTTGAAATGGCCGGGGTTAACGATTATAAAACTGTTCAGCCCATTGATGGTAAAAGTTTTGTGCCCATGCTAAAAGGAAAGGGAACTACAGCAAGAGAGAGGGATCTGTTCTGGCATTTTCCAAATAACTGGGGGCCGACAGGACCTGGTATTGGCGCAACAAGTACGATTCGTAGTGGAGATTGGAAATTAATATACTGGTATAAAGATCAGAGTTATGAATTGTTTAATATTCAGGATGATATTGGTGAATTGTCTGATTTGGCAGAGCAAGAACCTGAAAAAGTAAAAGAGTTAAGTAAGAAACTAGGTAACTATTTACGTAGTGTTAATGCTCAGCGACCAATATTAAAATCATCAGGGCAAAAAGTACCATGGCCCGATGAAACATTATAACTTGATCAAAAACATTTAAATAAATATAAAGCATAAGTGATGAATTGGAAGTTTTTTATTTTGGTTTCGATTGTAAGTTTATCTGCTTGTACAATAGAGAAAGAGCGTTCTTACGAAAAGCTCCTGGCATTTGAAAAAGGGACAGACTTGGAAGAGAAAGTAGTAAAATCAGCGCATGTTGTACCTACAAAACAGCAGCTAGATTGGCAAAAGCTGGAGATGACAGCCTTTATTCATTTTACAGTAAACACTTTCACCGATATGGAATGGGGACATGGAGATGAATCACCTTCTATCTTTAACCCAACAGAGTTAGATGTTCGTCAGTGGGTTAAAACCTTAAAAGATGGCGGGATGAAAATGGTTATTTTAACTGCCAAACATCACGATGGTTTTTGCCTGTGGCCGACTAAAACAACAAAGCATTCAGTAGTATCTACACTATGGAAAGATGGGAAAGGCGATGTGGTAAAAGAATTGAAGGAAGCTTGTGATGAGTTTGACTTAAAGTTTGGAGTATATCTTTCTCCTTGGGATCGTAATGCCGAATGTTATGGTGACTCACCACGTTATAACGATTTTTTTAATGAGCAATTAACCGAACTTTTAACATGGTATGGTAAAGTAGATGAAGTTTGGTTTGATGGAGCTTGTGGTGAAGGTCCCAATGGAAAAAAGCAGGAGTACGATTGGGAATCATATTATAATACAATAAAAAAGCTACAGCCTGATGCTGTGGTTGCAGTCAGTGGTGAAGATGTACGCTGGGTTGGTACCGAATCAGGTTATGGGCGCGAAACAGAGTGGAGTGTTACTCCTTTTGCTCCCGGAGCTACTCCTCAAATGCAAGCCATTAATGATGAGTTGGGATTGTCGGCTACATCTAAAGATTTAGGAAGTCGAGCTATGATTGAAAAAGCGGATCACCTCTTTTGGTATCCGGCGGAAGTAGATGTGTCGATTCGTCCGGGCTGGTTCTATCATAAACATGAGGATGATAAGGTGAAATCACTGACTAAAATGGTTGATATCTATTTCAATTCGGTGGGTATGAATGCTGTATTGTTATTAAATATTCCACCCGATACCCGTGGTTTAATTCACGAAAATGATGTTGCTCGATTGAAGGAGTTTAAAACCTACCTTGATGAAACATTTGAGAATAACTTATGCGCCGGAGCTCAGGCACTAGGAGATAAAAATGCAAATAAAGCAATTGATGGTGATTATGACACATATTGGGAATTGAATGAATTACCGGCAAGCGTTGTTTATGAGCTACCAGAGGCTAAGAAGATGAATGTTGTAATGCTTCAAGAGTACATTGCCAAAGGCCAGCGTGTTGAACGTTTTAAGGTAGAAGTTAAAATAGATGATAAATGGCAAGAAGTAGTTACAGGTACAAGCATTGGATATAAGCGCTTATTACGATTTCCAAGTATTACATCTAAACAAATAAAATTGACCATTCTGCAAGCCAGAGATGGTGCTATGATAAATACCTTTGGCTTATTTAACTCCCCCGATATACTGTCTGACCCTATAATTAGTCGATCTCTTGATGGTGAAGTTAGCATTGTTGCCGAAACACCTCACCCGGTAATAACATATACTTTAGATGGTAGTGAACCAAGTGCTGAATCAAAAGTATATACAAAACCTTTTGCATTGCCTAATGGTGGTACGGTAAAGGCTAAAGCGTTTATACAAGACTTTAAAAAAGCGAGCGGAACAAAATCGCAACAATATGATATTTGCAAGGCCAAATGGAGTGTGATTGATTATAGTTATAAAGCAGGTGATTTTGGAGCTGAAAATGCCATTGATGGAAACCCAAATACAATGTGGCATACTCCATGGGGACAGGATGTTCCTAAACACCCTCACCATATAAGTGTCGATTTGGGTGAAAAACTAGCCTTGAAAGGGTTTACTTATACACCACGTACAGATGACAACAAAAGTGGAACGATTTTTAAATACGCTTTCTATGTGAGTAACAATGGTAAAGACTGGAAGAAAGTAAAAACGAAGGGTGAATTCAGTAATATCAAGAATAATCCTGTGAAACAAGAAATACGCTTTCAACGATCATATTCAGCTCGATACTTTAAGTTCGAAAGTAAAGAAGGTATTTATAATGAGGACTGGATCGCCGTTGGTGAATTGGGCGTAATTACTAAGTAAAACATACGTAGTAAGGGACAATTAAGTGAGGTTGTTTTATTAATTTTTTGACATAGAACTTATACTTATGAGAACACGAGAATTATTAATTCGTATAGCTTTATTACTGCCGCTGTTTATTGGTGTTGGCTGTGGGAAAAGTGATTCAGAACCACGTAAAGGCCAAACCAACGCGGTGTTTAATCCCGATAAAACCTATGGCGTTATGACCGATATTGATGGGAACGAGTATCGCACCATACAAATAGGAAACCAGGTGTGGATGGCCCAAAATCTGCGCTCAAAACACTTCCGTAATGGCGATCCAATAGTGGCTCATCCCGACGGCGATTGGTACGCTATTGAAGAACCTGCCTATTGTGCAGTAAATAACTGCAAACACATCGACAGCATCGCCACCTTTGGTCTGCTGTACAACGGTCATGTGGTGGCCGATGCGCGACAAGTTGCTCCCAAGGGCTGGCGCATCCCTACAAAAGAAGACGTATTTGACCTGATAAGCCATCTAAATACTGATGAAGGCATTACATACGATTGGGGCAATACTATTGTGGGTGGCATGTTGCGTGAGGCGGGCTCCCTACACTGGCAGCCTTCCAATGATGGAGCAGACAATAGTAGCGGACTCTCCCTGCTACCAACAGGCATCCGCCAGAGCGAAATGTTCTTGGGAACAAATAAAATGACTACTTTATATACATCTAGCTTATTTGATGAGAAAAATGAGAATTCTAGGGGATTTCTTACGTATCGTACTTATGCTTTATCTCTCCAAATCAGTATTAATTCCACTCCTCCAATTACTAGTGGATGTTCAATACGTTGTATCAAGGAATAAAAAGTTAGAATCATTAAAATATACAAGAATAAAGATGAAAAAACCTTTAATATTATTGGTAACGGTAGTTTTTTTAATTACTGGCTGTAGGAATAATGTAGAGAATAGCAATACCGTGGGTGGGCAATCAGCTATTAAGCCTCTAACTCCATTAATGGGTTGGGCGAGTTGGAATCAATTCAGGGTTAATATCAATGAAGACATCATTAAGTCGCAGGCCGATGCATTGATTACAACCGGGATGAAGGATGCGGGATACACCTTTGTGAATATCGACGATGGCTTTTTTGGCGGTCGCGATTCTTTAGGTAATATCATTCCTCATCCTACCCGATTTCCAAATGGAATGAAGGCAGTAGCAGATTATATACATAGTAAGGGACTGAAAGCAGGTATTTATTCCGATGCAGGAATAAATACCTGTGCCTCTTATTGGGATAAAGATACTATTGGTGTTGGTATGGGTTTGTTTGGTCATGATAGGCAAGATTTAACATTAATGCTGCAAAAATGGGGATATGATTTTATAAAGGTAGACTGGTGTGGCGGTCAGTGGTTAGGTTTGGATGAGCAAACAAGGTATACCCAAATATCCAATTTAATTAATGAGATTAAACCAGGTACCATTTATAATATTTGTCGTTGGGAGTTCCCTGGTACGTGGGCTATAAATATTGCTGATTCGTGGCGTATATCAGGTGATATTGAAAACAAGTTTGAGTCAATATTACACATCATCGACAAAAATGCAGATCTATGGAAGTATGCATCTCCAGGGCATTTCAACGATATGGATATGTTACAGGTTGGGAGAGGTATGAGTTTTGAAGAAGATAAGGCTCATTTTTCAATGTGGAGCATACTAAATTCTCCTCTTATGGCAGGTAACGATCTACGTAGTATATCGCGACAAACTCTGGCAATTCTGACCAATAAAGAAGTAATTGCCTTAAATCAGGATCCGTTTTGTTACCAAGCTCGCCGCCTAATCGATCATGGCGAATTAGAAGTGTGGGGTAAGCCTTTGGTATCTACAGTGAGTGGCCAGGTGGCAGTAGCATTACTCAACAGAACCGACACAATGCAATCCATTGAATTTGATTTGGAGTCCGTAGGAATTGATTCGGGTAAAGGCTATAAGTACCGCGACTTATGGAAGAAAGAGACGTCACAAAGCCTTCGTGATTCTAGCCTTTGTTTTGATGTTCCCGGTCACGGTATTGTGTTATTACGAGTTGATGGCCATTCGAAGCCATACAATGTTTATGAATATAACTAGTAAGTGAAAAAAAATAATGTGATGAGGTATCTTTTTTTAGTAATAGGTTTTTTGTGTTTTGTTGATGTTTCTGCAACTCATCAACCGGAATTTTCAACAGCCGGTTTTTTTCAGTTGGCTAATACTGGGCGTGATGTTTATTCTATGAATGTGGCATGGCGTTTTCATAAAGGGCAACAGGAAAGTGCTTTTCAAAAAGATTTTGATGATAGCCAATGGAATGTTGTAGCCGTACCACATGGTATTGAGTATTTACCTACCGAAGCGAGTGGTTGTATAAATTATCAAGGTGAGGTGTGGTATCGCAAGCATTTTGAAGCTGACAAACAACTAAAAGGTAAGAAACTGTTTTTGCACTTTGAGGCTATCATGGGAAAATCAAAAGTGTGGATTAATGGGCATTTGGTAAAAGAATACTTTGGTGGATTTTTGCCTGTTATTGCTGATATAACTCAATATATCAATTGGGATGGTGATAATGTAATTGCTGTTTGGGCCGATAATAGTAATGATCCTTTGTATCCTCCCGGTAAAGCTCAGGAAGTATTGGATTTTTCTTATTTCGGAGGAATTTATCGCGACTGCTGGTTAGTGGCTCATAATAAGGTGTATTTAACAAATCCTAATTATGAGAATGAAGTAGCAGGCGGAGGACTTTTAGTAGCCTTCAATAATGTGTCGGAGCAAAAAGCTGATATCGAGCTAAAAGCACATTTGAGAAATGAGTTAAAGTCAGGATTCAGAGGTACAGTTAACTATGAATTGATCGATAAGAATGGACTAGTTGTGGCTTCAAATAATGCTGCACTAAAAGTTAAGGGTCAATCAGCCGGTTCTACAGCACAAACTATAAATATTGAAAAGCCTCACTTATGGTCGCCCGACTCACCTTATTTATACCAATTACATGTTCGTATAAAGGATGACAAAGGAAATGTAGTGGATGGATACCGCAAACGAATTGGTATAAGAAGTATCGAGTTTAAAGGGCAAGAAGGCTTTTGGCTCAATGGCAAACCTTATCCACAACCAATGATAGGTGCTAATCGTCATCAGGATTTTGCTGTTTTGGGTAATGCTTTACCAAATAGTTTGCATTGGCGCGATGCCAAGAAATTGCGCGATGTAGGCATGAAAGTAATTCGTAATGCCCATTATCCTCAAGATCCGGCCTTTATGGATGCTTGTGATGAATTGGGATTATTTGTTATCGTAAATACTCCGGGGTGGCAGTTTTGGAATAAAGATCCAATATTTGAAAAGCGTGTTTATTCAGATATCCGAAATATGGTACGTCGCGATCGTAATCATGCCAGTATTTGGCTTTGGGAGCCCATTTTAAATGAGACCTGGTATCCTGATGATTTTGCAAAAAACACACGAAATATTGTTGAAGAAGAATTTCCATACCCTAATTGTTACTGTGCCTGTGATGCTGAAGCACGAGGTAATGAGCACTTTGATATTTTATTTGGACATCCACAAACAGGTGACACCAATTGGGCATTAGAACACTTAGATCCAAATAAAACATACTTTACGCGTGAGTGGGGAGATAATGTCGATGATTGGAACTCACATAATTCACCAAGCCGTGTTAATAAATCCTGGGGTGAGCAAGCCATGTTAATTCAAGCTAAGCATTATGCCTTTCCTGATTATAAAAAAACCTGTTTTGATGCTTTGTACCGAACAACGCGTCAGCATGTGGGAGGTACTTTGTGGCACTCTTTTGATCACCAACGTGGTTATCATCCCGATCCATTTTATGGCGGTATTATGGATGTGTTTCGCCAGCCGAAGTATTCATATGAATTATTCAAAGCACAGCGATCTCTTTTAAATAGTGATCTTATTGCTGAAACTGGACCAATGGTTTTTATTGCTCATGAAATGACGCCTTTCTCATCTCCTGATGTCACAGTCTACTCCAATTGTGATGAAGTGCGCTTGCAGGTTTTTGAAAAAGGAAGGGAATACACCTATACAAAAGAGAAGAAAGAGCAAGGAATCCAAAGTCCTATTATTGTTTTTAAAGACGTGTATGACTTTATGGATGATAAAGCCTTGTCGAGAGGCAGAAAGCAAAACGAAGTGTATATGCAAGCCGATGGATACATCGATGGAATAAAGGTAACAAGCCACCGTATTGAACCTGCTCGCCGCCCTGAGAAAATAATGCTCTGGTTGGATAATGAGAAGGTGGATTTAAAAGCTGACGGTTCGGATTGTGTAACTATAGTTGCCGCTATTACTGATAAGAATGGAAATATCAAACGCTTGAATAATTATTTTATCAAGTTTGAGATAGAGGGCGAAGGTCAGATTGTAGGCAATGAATCAGTATTGGCTAATCCACGACCAGTTAACTGGGGCACAGCACCTGTACTAGTGAAGGCTTCAGTACAAGCAGGAACAATAAAGGTACAGGCATCTGTTTTGTTCGAGGGCAGTCAGACGCCAATAAGCGCAGAGCTTGAGTTTTCAAGTGTTTCAAGTACCGATAAGCTTTTATACTCTTCCGAAGAGTGGAGTGAAAAGCAAAGTGTTGTGGTCCCAGATTCTTTACCTAATATGGAGCTTAATACAGAAATGAAAAAGGAACTTGAGCGGGTTAGGAAAGAGTTGAATAATTTAAAACTTAAAGAAGTAGAGCGTCAGCAAGAAGCGTTTGGTGAGAAGAAAAAATAAATAAGAGTTAAAATTACGAGATATGTATTTAAGAAATTTAATTACCTTTTTAATATTATTTGCTTGTCTGAAAGTCGTGGCAAATCAAAGTGTGGATATTATTCCAAAACCTGTTTCATTGCAAATGTATTCAGGTAGTTTTGAAATAACAGAAAAAACTTCGATACAATTTAATTCACGACAGACAGAATTAGAACAAGCAGCCCATTTTTTGTCTGATGCTATTGAATCTATTTCGGGTATTCAATTATCATTTAATGAGGAAACAGAACATCAGATTCAATTAAAATTGACTTCAGCAAATATGCTTGGAGATGAAGGCTATAATTTGAATGTTTCAGCAGATGGAATTGTATTAGAAGCCAACGCTAAGGCTGGTGTAATTTATGGAATGCAATCTATTTTACAAATGTTGCCTGCAGTACGAACCAATGCAAAACTTATTATTCCATGTCTGGCAATTGAAGATTATCCAAGATTCAAATGGAGAGGTATGCATTTAGATGTGAGTCGTCACTTTTTTGGTCCGGACGTTATTAAGCAATATATCGATTTAATGGCCTCTTATAAGATGAATGTGTTTCACTGGCATTTAATAGACGATCAAGGTTGGCGTATTGAGATCAAACAATACCCTAAATTGACCGATGTAGGCGCCTGGCGTGTTGATTATAATCATTTAGTTTGGGATAAGCGACCACAAGCTAAACCGGGTGAAGAACCAACATATGGAGGTTATTACACACAAGAGCAGATAAAAGAAATAATTAACTATGCAGCTGAGCGTAATGTTACCATTGTACCCGAGATTGAAATGCCAGGGCATATAGCGTCTGCCATTGCTGCTTACCCTGAGTATTGTTGTACACAAAAGCCACAATTACCTTTAACAGGAGGAAACTATACCAATATGTCATCGAATTATTGCGCTGGTAACGATGCCGTTTTTACATTTCTTGAAAATGTATTAAACGAAGTGCTTGAGCTGTTTCCATCGGAATATATTCATATTGGAGGCGATGAGGTTAATAAAAACTCATGGAAAAAGTGTGAGCTTTGTCAACAACGAATGAAGGACGAGAATTTAAAAGATGAGAATGAGCTACAAAGCTATTTCATAAAACGCATTGAGAAGTTCCTGATTAGTAAAAATCGTAAGATGATTGGTTGGGATGAAATTTTAGAAGGTGGTTTGGCTCCTGAGGCAACGGTAATGAGCTGGCGTGGTGAAGCTGGTGGTATCGAAGCGGCTAAAATGGGACACGATGTTGTAATGACTCCTGGTAAACCTTGTTATTTTGATCACTATCAGGCTGGGCCTACAGGTGAACCTCTGGCAATAGGTGGTTTTAATACCTTAAAAACGGTTTATGATTATGAACCTATTCCTCATGAATTATCAACTGACAATGCCCATTTTGTTTTAGGTGCACAGGGTAATGTGTGGACCGAATATATGACTACGGTTGAACACCTTGAATATATGGTTTTGCCACGTATGGCTGCTTTAGCTGAAGTCGTGTGGACGCCTAAGTCTAATAAGGATTGGGATAGTTTTAACAAACGTATCAATAGTCAATTCAATGCTTATGAGCAAAAGGGACTTAACTTTTGCAGAGGAAATGCAACAGTGGCTTTTAAACCAATTTCACACGCGGGTAATCTATCAGTTGAAATGTCAACTGAAGTATTAGATGGTGAGATCGTATATACACTGGATGGTCAGGATCCAACTCTAAAAAGCAAAGCTTACAATGAAGCTATCAAAATTAATTCAACCGCGGTTTTGAAAGCCTCAGTAATAGCGAATGGGGTTGTGGTTGGAACAGAACCATCGAGTCAAAATTTTGTGATGCATAAAGGAATTGGTTGTGATGTTCTTTATACCAATCCGGTTAGTACTTATTATCTAGCGGATGGTCCAAATTCATTGACAGATGGTATACGTGGAAACGGAACAGTAGGTAAATTTTGGCACGCATTTAACGAAAATGATCTGGTTGCCACACTCGATATGGGTGAGATCAAATCAATTTCTGATATTAAGCTTGGTTGTTTACAGAAGTATAGAGATTGGATTTTTATGCCTAAGGAAGTGGTTTTTGAAGTATCTGTTGATGGAAAGAAATTTAAGGAAGTTGGTAGAGTTGTAAACCCGATTGATGCAAATGAAGCTGAACTCGTATATGATTTTAAAACTTTCTTTAAAGCTAAGAAAGTTAGGTATGTGCGGGTTATAGCTAAAGCTAATGTGTGTCCTCCGGGGCATAATGGAGCAGGTAAGCCATCTTGGATTTTTGCGGATGAAATAATGATTAAATAACTGAAAAAATGATGAATTTAAACAGTGTAGTGGTGTTAATAGTATCCATAATGTTATCGGCATGTAACTATAGCGAAAAGCGTGTTTCTTCTGTGTGGGGTAAGCAAGGGTTTAATATACCAATTGTTGACCTCAATCAGGAAAAGCAAATGCAGGTGATAGTGGATAAGGAAGCCGGACAATATTTAGGTCACCCTACAACTGTTTTGCTGGAAGACAACAAAACCATTTTGTGTGTTTATCCTAAGGGGCATGGCAAAGGGGGTATTGTATATAAAAAATCAAGTGATGGTGGATTGACTTGGTCCGATCGTTTGCCCACTCCCGAGAGTTGGGCTACTAGTAAAGAAGTACCAACATTATACCAAACCGTGGACAAGGATGGTATTTCTCGTTTGTTGTTGTTTAGCGGTAGCCAGGATTATGTTGGAGGTGCTATACGTATGTCAGTTTCAGAAGACCAGGGAGAAAGTTGGAGTGAGTTGGCATCGATTGGCGATTACAAAGGAATTGTAGCCATGGCTGATTGTATTCCGCTTCGCACAGCGGGACATTATCTGGCTACCTTTCATATCCGTGGGCCAGAGAATTCAATGATTCTTTATCAGGTATATAGCGAGGATGGTGGACTAAACTGGGGTGATCCTGAAGAAATATACCGCTCTTCCATAGCACATTTATGTGAGGGAGGATTGGTTTATAGTCCTGACAGCTCTGAAATTGCCATGCTATTGCGTGAGAATGCAAAAAATTACAACAGTCAAATCATGTTCAGTAATGATGAAGGTAAGAGTTGGAGTGCACCCAAACCAATGCCTGGCTCGCTCTGTGGCGACCGACATCAGGCCATCTATTTACCCAATGGCAGGCTGTTGGTGCAGTTTAGAGATATAACACCTTGGAACAGACCTGGAAATGAGCATAGTCCTACCGAAGGCGACTGGGTTGGCTGGGTTGGTACTTGGGATGACCTGAAGCATGGGTATGAAGGCCAATACAGAATTCGTTTTAAGGATAATAAAAAAGGTGGGGATGCCGCCTACCCAGCTGCGGAACTGCTGCCTGATGGCACTCTTGTATGTACTGCCTATGGGCACTGGGATAAAGGAGAGGAGCCATATATCCTAGCTTTTAGGTTTGAAATTGAAGCTTTGGATCGGATAAAAAACAATAGGGAGTAATAAAGTAGTTGATGCGGTTAATGATTAAACATCACCAACTAATTGAGCCCTAATTTGGCTACTGAGATAATATAGATTAATTGAAACATCATTAATGAAAAATATAATCACTTATGACTACTAAAAAATATTTTATTGTTTTATTGATTAGTCTTATTGGATCAGTAGGTTTGGTGGGATGTACACAATTATCAAGTTCATCCGATTCCATTGCGTTAATTGATGATAGTCAGTCAAATATATGTATCGTTCTTCCCGAAAATAGTGAGGGAGTGCTTCAGTTTGCAGCTACTGAACTGCAGGAGTATTTGTATAAGATTTCGGGCGTGAAAGTGCAGGTTGTCAACAAATGTTTAGAGGGACTCATCCCGATCAAACTTGGTGTTGTTACAGATGATGCAATAAATGTGGATGCCTTCACTGTCTCTGTGAATAAAGAAAAACTTACGTTACTAGGTCAAAATCAACGGAGTGTGCTTTATGCCGTATATGCTTTGTTAGAGAAGATAGGGTGCATGTGGATATATCCGGGCGAAGCAGAGGAGCATATTCCTGCTTTGACAACCGTATCTCTTCAAATCGGGGAAAAGTATGAAAAAACATCGGTGGAACATCGTGGTTTAGGCTTATACGAGTTACATGGTGAAACGGTTGACCTGGGTGCCGATATGATCGATTGGATGGGTAAGAATAAACTTAACCTATTAATGACATCGGAAGATCGGATCGATGAAATTGGGACGCAATGCATGCATTGGCCTGAAGTAAAGGATGTGTTGTATCCAGAGTTGATGAAGCGAGGAATGTTACTTGAGTTGAGCGAACACATGACACACGTTTACTTCCCACCATCATTGGGTAAAGAGCATCCGGAGTGGTTTGCTTTAGTCAATGGAAAACGTAGTGGAACCGGTCAGGTTTGTTTTTCAAATGAGGAAGCAAGCGAATTTTTTGGCGATCGTGTTGCTGAATATGTTGGGCAGCACCCCGAAGCTGATATTGTAGGTACTTGGCCGTTGGATGGCGGAGGGTATTGCGAGTGTGAAGGGTGTAAAGACCCATTAACAATATACAAGGCCATAAGTAAGGTGGCTAAAAAAGCTGCTAAAGTTAATCCAAAAACCACCATTGAGTTTCTGGCTTATGTTGATCAAACCTTTAGTGCCCCCGAAGGATTGGAGATACCTGAGAACCTGTCGGTATTAATGTGTGACCGCCTGGATGATAATGCAAAGCGATGGTCTGAACTATTGGATGAGAATGGAAGTCAAGGCCAATATTATTTCGAATATGTGCTTGGCGATAACTACAGGTGGCGTACTAATGTTTGGATGATTCCTGGTTATGGCCCTTGGCTGGAGCGTAAAGTGGTTGACACTGGCTTTAGAGGTGTCGTGTCATTATTCTTGCCTATCCGTAACTGGTGGCGTTCAGCATTTAATAATTATTTCATGGCAAAAGCCTACTGGAACTCTGATTTGGATGTTGATCTGGAGTTACGTAATTATTGTGAGGCCTATTATGGTGAGTTATCTGATGATATATTTGAAGTGCTGAATGCTATCCGCTTCGATGTTCAGAACAATTATATGATGGAGGCTTATCATTGGGAAATAATTCATCCTATGGAAGGAGCAAAAATAGCTAAGCATGAAGATGGTTATCTGATGTCGCAACAGTCATGTGATAAGGTAATTGATCAACTTCAGTTATTATTGAGCAAAACAAGTGATGATAAAGTCAGTGAACGGATATGTCGCTTACAATCCTATCTTGAGTATTTCAAAATTTACTATCAGGAACGAACCGTTGATGGTAAGGCATATCCTAAAACAGACAATAGTGTAGTGCCTAATAGTTTATTGGAATATTCAGAGCAACATCCAATTGATAAGGATGGTGTTAATATGAATCCGGAGTTCATCAAATGGCGTTTTGAACGCTTTCATTGGTAGGAATATGTAGCAACTATAATTCGGATTAGAAATATAAACTTAAAAATATATGAGAGTTTTAATATTACTTTTTTTTATTTCATGCATACATGCAACACAAGGGCAAACCCCCAATCATATCTTGGAAAATTACCGACTCCATTGGAACGATGAATTTGAAGGTGTCTCCATCGATACTCTTAAATGGAAGTATAGGGATACTGGTAAATTGCGAAAGAAAGGGGTGGTTTTTGAAGAGAATTGTTTTGTAGATGGTAAGGGGCATTTAATAATAGGGGTGACAAAGGTTGATAGTACCTATAGAATAGGTCAGATAGGGTCGCAAAACACTTTTCAAACGAAGTATGGCTATTTTGAGTGTAGGGCAAAAATGAACCAGCAGCTAGGACCTCATATAGCATTTTGGTTGCAGTCACCTACCATTCATCAAGAGCACGATAATCCTGGTGATTTTGGAACCGAGATAGATGTTTTTGAATACCATATTGCTGAGGGGCTCGACTATGTATACCATAACTTGCATTGGAACGGATATAAGAAAAAGCATAAAAGTACTGGTACAAGAGTACTGGTCGACGATGTCCATAATGGCTTTCATACTTTTGCACTTGAATGGACAGAGCAGGAGTACATATTTTATGTGGATGGGATCGAAACATGGCGAACGAAAGAGGCAGTTTCTCACATAGCCGAATACATGATTTTAAGCGCAGAGCTAACTGGCTGGGGAGGTGATTGTGAGAAAGCTGATTTTCCAGATCAAGTTATATTTGATTACGTGAGAGTATACAAAAAAAGTAAATGACTTTAAAAATGAACTTCAAATGACAGCAAGCTATTTTTTAAAATTTATTCTTCTAAGTTTAATGGCGGTTTCTATAACAGCCTGTTCAAATGTGAAGAAGGAACAATCACCTAATATTATTTACATACTGGCTGATGACCTAGGATATGGCGATTTAAGTTGCTATGGGCAAACGCGGTTTTCAACTCCTAATATTGATAAGCTGGCTGAGCAGGGAATGCTTTTTACGCAGCATTATTCCGGCAGTACTGTGTGTGCGCCATCCCGTTCAGCACTCATGACAGGCCAACACACAGGACATACATATATCCGTGGCAATAAAGAGCGCCGACCCGAAGGGCAGCATCCATTGAATAATGAATCATTTACCATTGCGGAAATGCTGAAACTAAAAGGCTATGCTACAGGGGCATTTGGTAAGTGGGGTTTAGGTTATCCTGGTTCTGAAGGAGATCCCAATCAGCAAGGATTCGATACCTTTTTTGGATACAACTGTCAAATGCTTGGACATCACTATTATCCGTATTTCTTACGTGATAATCAGGATAGTCTGGTTTTAGAAGCTAATGTAGGTTTGAATTGCGAAGTATATGCACCGGAGCTTATACATGATAAAACACTTGACTTTATCGAACAACATAAAGATGAGCCATTCTTTTGCTATGTACCATCTATTATTCCTCATGCCGAGTTATTGGCTCCAGAGAAATACATGGCTATGTATAGGGGGAAATTTGAACCGGAGCATCACTATAAAGGACTTGATGAAGGTCCGGGTTTTCGAAAAGGAGGATATTGCTCACAAGTGGAATCACATGCTGCTTTCGCTGCTATGGTTCACCTATTAGACGAACAAGTTGGAGAGATAGTGGCTAAGGTGGAAGAACTTGGGATAGCTAAAAATACACTTATTATATTTACTTCTGATAATGGACCACATAAAGAAGGTGGTGCTCAACCCGATTATTTTAACAGTAACGGTCAATTGAAAGGATATAAACGCGATCTATATGAAGGGGGTATTCGCGTTCCATTTATTGCATCCTGGCCAGGAATGATTAAGAAAGGAACAGTAAGTCATCATATTTCTGCTTTTTGGGATATGATGCCAACGTTTGCCGAATTAACAGGATATGAAAGTAAGACTAACGATGGAATATCGATGTTGCCAACCTTATTGAGTAAAGGTGAGCAAAGGCAACATAATTACCTCTACTGGGAGTTTCATGAGTTGGGAGGTAGGCAGGCCATACGTAATAGGAAATGGAAGGCTGTGAAATACAATGTTCTAAATCCTGATAAAACAAGTTTAGAGCTATATAATTTGGAAGATGATATAAGTGAATCTTTTAATATTGCATCGCAGCACCCGGATATTATAAAAAACATGAAGATTCTTTTTGAAGAAGCGCATACTGAATCTGCAGTATTTGATTTTAAACCATAAGTTTTACCTCTAACTATTACAATTATGAAAATTAGTTATTTGATTGCACTCTTGGGGATAGTAATGAGTACTCAGGCATCTCAAATCAATCCCGAAGGTCTCAATACTCAACACCACGGCAGGAACAGAGCCCAGGTCAACAAATCAGTTGATGGTAATATCTCGTTTAAAGGTGAAACCCCAGTACTAAAATCCTCGACTAATGTTACTGACTATGGTTTTCAGCCTGATTCGCACAAAAATGCAATGGTTGCATTGCGTAAAATGCTGGAATCACTAAAAGGTCAGAAAGATATTAACCTGGTATTTCCAAAGGGACGCTACGATTTTTGGCAAGATAAGGCTTTTGAAAAAGAGATCTATATCGCCAATCATGCTGATGAAAACCCCAAGAAAATTGCCTTTCTGCTGGAGGGCTTCGAGGGAATCACCATCGATGGTCAAGGCTCAGAATTTATCTTTCATGGAGAAATGATTCCGTTTGAGATTATAGATTGTAAGAATGTCTCACTCAAGAATTTTTCTATCGATTGGGAGCGTCCAACCTTCTCACAAGGTTCAGTTGTGAATATCACCGATAAGTTCTTCGATATTAAATTCCTTGAAGAGGCTAAGTTTGAGATTCGCAACAACCGTATCTTTTTCTATGGAGAAGGGTGGGGACAATTCGGTGGCTCACTTCAGGCACACGATGGTGAAACAGGACGTATAATCTACTGCACTGCCGACGGCGGAGGAATTGATGGAAATAGCCTTGGTGATAAGCATGCTGAGAAAATAGGTGAACGTACAGTGAGAATTCAATACAAATTGCCTTCCTATTATAAAAAAGGCGATGTCATTCTTTCTCGCCACTTAGATCGTAACAACCCAGGCTTCCACATCTATCGGTCAAAAGATACTTCGCTGGAAAATATTGACCTTCATTTTGCCTGTGCCATGGGTGTTATTGGTCAACGCAGTGAAAATATCACTTTGAGTAATTTTCGTGTCAAAGCTTCAAGGGGGCGTCGAATTACAACTTATGCCGATGGAACTCATTTTGCTGGTTGTAAAGGCATAATCACAGTTGAAGATTCACACTTTGAATACATGTTCGATGATGCCATTAATATTCATGGTACATATGTTCAAATTCAACGAAAAATAGGATCGAATACGCTTTTGGCAGATTTTAAACACGAACAAGCCAAAGCCTTGGATAATGCGGGGCCTGGCGACAAAGTGATGCTTATCGACAATGAAACCATGCTGCCATATGCTACGCTAACAGTGAAGAACTTCAGGAATATTGATCTTTGGCAAATGGAGTATGTATTCGAAGAAGAAATCCCATCGCGCATGAAAGCCAAAGACGGGATAGAGAATATTACCTGGACACCAGAAGTTATTTTTCGTCGCAACACAGTACGTAACAACCGGGCTCGTGGCATGCTTTTTAATGGTGCCGGGAAAATGTTGGTAGAAGACAACTACGTACAAACATCAGGTTCAGCCATTCTTGTTGCCGGTGATTGTAATTATTGGTTTGAATCCGGCCCAGTTGGTATTCACGGGCCATTGATCATTCGTAACAATGTATTCTATGCTTGCCTGACCAATAAATATCAATTTACCCATGCTCAAATCTCTATTGACCCTGTGATTCCGAAAACAGCTCTCGGTGGTGATTGCTACCACAAAGATATCTTCATCGAAAATAACGTCTTTAGGGTTTTTGATGCACCTATTCTTTTTGCTCGTTCAGTTAATGGTCTTCACTTCAAAAATAACACCATTGAGCAAATTAAGTCCTTCAAGCCATGGCATTACAATCCGCATATGTTCAAAGTTGAGGCTTGTAAAAAAGTGGAAATTAAAGATACAAAACTCATAGGCAAACCTTTGGCAAAGGACATTAAATTGATACGTACTGCCAGAGAAGAGATTTCTGAGGATATGGGCTTAGAATTCAAATAATATTTAAAATATCAATAATTAAATTATGAACAACAAACTAAAATTACTGATTATTGCCGTGGCAACTGCTTTTATAGCATCGTGTACAACAAACAAGTGTCAAGAGCAGCCAATTGAGATTATTCCTTACCCAAATCAACTGGTAGCGGGTGAAGGTTGTGTTGATCTATCTCGTGGTTTTAAAGTTATTGGTGAAACAATTCACTTAGGGTACCTTACCGCTGAATTAAGTAAGCAAGGTATTTCGGCAGGTAAAGGAGCTAAAATTGTATTTGAATCCGCAGAGGAACCAAATAATTTAGGCGAAGAAGGATATCGTTTCGTAGCAAAGAAAAAAACAATAACAATTACAGCCAATGGTGATAGGGGGCATTTTTATGGCATTCAAACCTTACTGCAAATGGTGAATGGAGCAACGGTTGTGGCTGTTGAAATTGAAGATGTACCTGCATTTGGCTGGCGTGCCTACATGCTTGATGAATCTCGCTATTTTCATGGCGAAACATTCGTTAAACAAGTGCTTGACCAAATGGCAATGTTAAAAATGAATGTCTTTCACTGGCACCTTGTTGATGATGCCGGATGGCGCATCGAGATTAAAAAATACCCATTACTTACCGAAGTTGGAGGTAAAAGAGCCGATTCGGAGATTGGTACATGGAAAAGTGGTAAAACATCGGGAGATGCTCATGAAGGGTTTTATACCCAGGAGCAAATAAAAGACATTGTAAAATATGCCGCAGAAAGAAACATTACTATTGTTCCTGAATTTGAGATGCCAGGGCATTCAAGTGCCGCAATTGCCGCATATACATGGTTGGGGACAGCAGGTAAAGATATTGAGGTTCCGGTTAAATTTGGCCGTCATTACGATAATTATGATATTACAAAGCCTGAAGTAGAGCAATTTGTAAAAGATGTACTAAACGAATTGTTTGAGTTGTTTCCTTCGGAAGTCATCCACATTGGTGGCGATGAGGTTGGTTACAGAGTATGGGAAGAATCGAAGCATGTGCAACAATACATGAAAAAGAATGGCATAAATACGCCTGCCGATTTACAGATTGCTTTTACCAATAAAATATCAAAATTCATCGAGAGTAAGGGACGACGTATGATGGGTTGGAACGAAATTATGGGGATCAATATTCATAAAGATTTTGAAGAGAAAAAGGTTGATATGGAAGCTGAAACAGAACTAGCTAAAAACGTAGTTGTTCATTTCTGGAAAGGGGACATTAATCTGATTACCGATGCCGCACAAAAAGGTTATAGCATAATTAATTCCTTGCATACTAATACTTATTTGGACTATGATTACGGAAGTATTGACCTAAAAAAGGCATATGGATTTAACCCAATTCCTGATGATTTGGATGAGCAATACCATAAAAACATATTTGGCTTGGGCTGCCAGATGTGGAGCGAATGGACGCCGACCAATAAGCATGTTGAACGTCAAACGTACCCTCGTATAGCGGCTTATGCCGAAGTAGGATGGACGAATAAAGACAATAAAGATTATACCAGGTTCCGGAAATCAATGGATAACTTGACCCTTATTTGGGATAGGCTATATATAACATACGGACCGTTGGATGCCAAGAACTAGCTTATATCGCTGATTGATAAGATATTTCTTTATATAAAATATGAATAAGGTATTTTAACCTATATGAGGGATAACTATGATGAAGACACTATTCAGAAACTTTCTTTTGATAATAATTGCTTGTGGGATTTTTACAGCATGTCAAGATAATAGAAAAAAGGAAAAAAAAGAATCTACTATAAAACCGAACATCGTCTTTATTTATATGGATGATCTAGGTTATGGGGATGTTAGTGCTTACGGTGCTAAAGACATACAAACCCCAAATATTGATAAACTGGCAGATGGAGGAGTTCGATTTACAGATGGACATTCCTCGTCAGCAACTTGCACTCCCAGTAGATATGCATTACTAACTGGAGTATATCCCTGGAGGAATAAAGATGCTAAAATTCTACCAGCAACAGCACCTTTGCTAATTGATACAATGCAACTAACATTGCCAAAAATGTTACAAGAAAAAGGTTATTATACGGGTATTGTTGGTAAATGGCACCTTGGTTTAGGAAGCGGACATACAAACTGGAATCAAAGAGTTACACCAGGACCTAACGAAGTAGGGTTTGATTACTCTTATATTATGGCTGCAACACAAGACCGAGTGCCAACGGTTTATATTGAAAATAGCCTTGTGGTTGGTTTAGATCTTAATGACCCTATTGAAGTAGATTATGTAAATAATTTTGAAGGAGAACCAACCGGAAAAGACAATCCGGAATTAGTTACTATGAAATGGCACCATGGGCATAATAATAGCATTGTAAATGGTGTTCCAAGAATAGGGTTCATGAAGGGTGGGAATTCGGCCAAATGGAGCGATGTAGATATGGCAGATCATTTCTTGTTCAAAGCGAAACAGTATGTAATAAATCATAAGAATGGGCCGTTTTTTCTATATTATGCTATGCAGCAGCCACACGTGCCGCGTACACCACATCCGCGTTTCGTTGGTAAAACAGGATTAGGGCCCAGAGGTGATGTTATTGCCGAAGCAGATTGGTGCATAGGCGAGTTTATAAATACACTTGAAAAAGAGGGCTTATTAGAAAATACCTTAATTGTATTCACGAGTGATAATGGCCCTGTTTTAAATGATGGGTATTATGATGATGCGGTTGAAAAACTTGGAAATCATAATCCTAATGGTATACTTAGAGGTGGGAAATATAGTTTATATGAAGCTGGTACGCGTGTCCCATTTATTACTTATTGGAAAGGGAAAATTGAACCGCAGGTTTCGGATGCGCTGGTTTGTCAGATTGATTTGCTTTCTTCACTTGCCAGTCTTGTTGGAAGCGTCAAGAAAGCTAAGGATAGCGAAGTATTACTAGATGTTTTTACAGGAAAAAACCAACAAGGCAGAGATGAGCTTATCATAGAGGCAAGCACAAAGACGGCTTTACGAAAAGGAAAATGGCTTATGATACCACCGTATAATGGAGTAGCTAAAAACACACAGGTTAATATAGAACTGGGCAATAGTAAAGAATATCAGTTATACGATTTGAATGAAGATATTGCTCAACAAAACAATCTGGCTAAGAAGAATCCTGAGAAACTGGATGAAATGCTTAGCGTTTTTAATATCATTTGTGGAAAGAAATAATTTATAAATAATAAATTGAAAATAAAATAGAGAAATTGATTGCTAATGTTGTGACTAATATGGTAGCACAATTTTTATTAAATTAACGATCAGCATAAGAATGTCCCAGTGTTTGGTGCTTCTACTTTAGATCATGAATCTCGTATTTTGTTAATTAATAAATTTTTAGAAGCAGAGCCAAAAGAAAAGTTATTACAGCAATTAATAGCATATAATACCAATTATAAAAGTTGAGTTTGTAAAGCTTGACGAACTTATCGAAGGGGCAGACATAAGTGTTTAATATTTAAATTCACATAAGAATGACAAAGCTAGTTACTGGATTTCTATTACTAATTATTTGCACGACATCTTTTTCGCAAAAAAACACCAACCAACGTGCCGAATGGTTTACTCACTCGCGTTTTGGAATGTTTATCCACTGGGGGGTATATAGTGGTGCTGAGGGGTATTGGAAAGGCGAAAAACTTCGTAATGACAACAATTATTCAGAATGGCTAATGTACCGAAATCGGATAGAGATGGATGAGTATGTGACTTTACTCAAGCGATTTGATTGGAATGAATTAAAACCGGAAGAATGGGTGTTGCTTGCCAAAAACTCGGGTATGAAATACATTACAATTACAGCCAAACATCATGATGGTTTTGGCTTGTGGGACAGTAAAGTTAGTGATTATGATCTGGGGAATTACACCAACCCCAGA
Source organism: Carboxylicivirga fragile (assembly GCA_025499625.1). GTDB lineage: Bacteria > Bacteroidota > Bacteroidia > Bacteroidales > Marinilabiliaceae > Carboxylicivirga > Carboxylicivirga fragile. The sequence continues at coordinate 107,659 of JAFMVD010000006.1, forward strand.
AGAGATATAATACAGGAGATGGCTGATGCCTGTAAAAAACATGGAATTAAACTTTGTTTATATTATTCGCACTGGATTGATTGGCAGCATGAATATGGTTGGAATCATAACCGTGAAATTTATAAACTTAAACCAGAAGAATACGACCAATATTGGCAAGAGAAAGTAATTCCTCAAATAAAGGAATTGCTTACTAACTATGGAGAAATTTCGATGATGTGGTTTGATATGTGGATTCATCACTCGAATTCTATTATAACCAAAGAACAACTGCTACAGTTAAAAAACACTATTCGTGAATTACAACCAAACTGTATTGTTAACTCTCGACTTGGTTTGTCTCTTGACGAAGATCCAGATGTTGATTACAAAACTCTTGGTGATAATCAGTTGGGAAGTAAAAAAGAGGATTTTCCTTGGCAATCGCCCGCAACTGTGGCACACTCATGGGGTTTTCATTCATCCGATACCAATTGGAAATCAACATCCAGTTTGTTAAAAGCGCTTATTGGGAATGTCAGTTTAAATGGAAATTTGATGCTAAATATTGGCCCTCGAGCCAATGGCGAAGTACCTTACGAAATATCGAATCGTATGCTTGAAATGGGGAAGTGGTTGAATGTTAATGGTGAAGCTATTTATGGGGCTGAAGCTTTTGATTTAGATAAAGATCTACACGATTGGGGGAAAATAACCTGCAAACAAGATGGAAATAAATTCAAAATTTATCTTCACGTAGATAATTGGCCACTTAATAAAAAGCTGCATTTAACTGGAATCTCATCTTCTCCTGAAAAAGTTTACCTGCTAGCTGACAAGGAAAAAAAGTCTTTAAACTTTAATTACTCAAAAGTGTTTACTGAGATTTCATTACCATACCTTCAGCCAGATAATTATATATCGGTGGTGGTGGTTGAATATAACTCTAAACCGGAAATAGTGGATGGTTTGGTTTCTAAAACCGTTGATGGAGGATATTCTCTTTTGCCTGACAATCAGTTCGAAAATGATAAGTCAATTGTTGTAGAGCCTTTGGCTAGTTCTGGCACAATACCACGTCATGTAGTGGTAAATTCCAATAAAACATTTATTTGGAAGATTTATGTTGATAAGGTAGGTGAAAAAAACTTAGATGTTTCCTACAGCTTTCAGAATCAAGAAAGTGCTGGCGATATCACTGTAAAAATATCAGGTAAAATATTTAAGCACAATATCAGGCCAACAGGACAAACTGTAGCTGAACCAAATGAAGCATGGTATATTGATAATTTCAGATCAAACAGGGTTGGAACGATGAATTTCGCAGAAAAGGGCTTTTATACTATTGAGATGATTATCGAACCGCAGCAAAAGAAGGAAGTTAATTTTCAGTGGCTTTGGGTTAAATAATGAAATTGAGTATAAGAAATAAACAATTTATTCTTCCATTTATAGCAGAAAAATATGAAACGAAAGATTTGTATAACAGGGGCCAGCAAAGGTATTGGATTGTCTGAAGCCGAATTACTTTCAAAAGAAAATGAATTGTTTCTCCATGCATCAGAGATATCTTCATTTAATGATTGTAAAATCAAAAATGCACATTTTTTTGGTCAAGACTTTACAGAAATTAATAATGTTGAAAAGTTTGTAAATCAGCTAAAAGAAAAAACAAAAGGCCTTGATGTATTGGTTAATAATGTAGGTGTAATGGTAATTGATAGTATTTCAGATTTTTCTGATAATGATATAAATAAGCTTGTTACTCTTAATTTACACTCACAACTTCTTTTAACGAAAAAGATCATTCCAATGTTATTAGAAAGTGACGATCCTCATATTGTTTTTATGTCTTCAATGTCTGCTAAAAATCGAATTGTAGGAGAATCTATTTATGCTGCAACAAAAGCCGGAATAATGCAATTTGCTCATGTTTTACGAAATGAACTTGCTGGCAAAATTAAAGTTTCTACAATCTATTCGTGGGGGGTAAATACTTGGAATGACAATGCAAATGCTAAAATTTTAAAACCTGAAAATATTGCTGAGACCCTTGATTTTATAATATCGAGAGAAAAACCATTTCTTATAGAATCTATTGAATTAGGGCATTTTGATCATTGGAATGGTGCAAATGCGCCATGGTCTCCGGAATAACTTTGTGCAACAAAGCAATAGTGAATACTACGTCAGATTAAAGTTTTGTAGGGAGGTTTAAGCGTTAATTAGAAATGTTTGTTTATGACATACATCTTTTGCAAATTGACTATAGCTGTATTAATGATGTAGCAAAACCCCGAAAACAGGCGCTTTTGCCATAAATCGGGGTTTACTATTTTACGAATAGATATAAAGGATGAACAAAGCGTAAACATATCAAAAATAGTTTTTAGGATCTCCTCCTTCGCCAAGTGTTAACTCTTCTTGGATGGTCAGAGTAACTCCGTCTGGAAAACTAAGCTCAATGTCCGATAATGCCTTTACCGGTACTATCTTACTTAAGCCAAATTTTTAAAGTACCACCATTGATGACATCGTCGTGACTTATAAAATAGTTGTTTAAAGCTTTCCCATTTAATTCCATCTTATTTATTTCTTGGGCTTTAGTATTAGTACGAATAGCTTCTATTCTAAACGTTTCTCCTGAATATATTTCTTCATCAAGGCGAATTTCTACAAGATCGAAGCGAGGACTACAAATAGTATAGTGAGGAATAGCCGGCGCATCCGGATAGATGCCCATCATAGCAAAGACCAGCCAAGCTGACATTGTTCCTGTATCATCATTGCCAGGTAAGCCACCCGGACTATTGGAGTAGTCGTGATCAATAATTTTATTTACTTCTTTTTGTGTTCGCCATTCTTCACCTTTGACATAATTAAACAAAAAGGCATAACCCATGTCTGGTTCATTATCTGGCTCATACAGACCATTATCAAATACACTTTGCAACTTGTTCACAAAACTCTTTTTTCCTCCATTAAGTTTAATCAAACCTTTAACATCGTAAGGTATCATAAATGAGTAATGCCATGATGTTCCTTCAATAAATCCGGTTACAGACTCAAAGTTGGCCCCATCCAATGGTGAAAAAGGCGTATGCCATTGGCCGTTATCTAAGCGTGGTCGCATTACACCAAGCTCTGAATCATACATGTTTTTATAGTATTGCGAACGCTTTGTAAAATCCGTATATATATTCTTATGTCCTAGTGATTTTGCCATTTGCGCAATGGCGAAATCAGCGGCTCCATATTCCAAAGTTGTTGATACTGATCCATCGTATTTTTCTTGTACAGGAATATAACTGTATGATAGATAATCACTAAGTTCTGGTCTCAGTGGATTATCTTTTTCCTGCGTGGCACTTTTTAGCATGGCCTCTAAAGCTAATTCGGTATCGAAACCTGTAATTCCTCGCATATATGTATCTGCAATTACTATAGCAGCCGGATCGCCTACCATAGTAAAAGTCTCTGTTGAATTCAATTCCCATTTGGGCAACCAGCCATTTTCCTTATACATATCTAACATTGAATTCACCATGCCTAACTGCTCCTTTGGGTATAACAAGCTGGTTAGTTGATGCATATTCCGATAAGTATCCCACAATGAAAAAACAGTATAACGAGTGCCGTCTGTTTTACCTATGTTGCCTGAACCGATGGTTGGATACTCTCCATTAACGTCGTTAAGAGTATTGGGATGAATCTGGGCATGATATAGGGCGGAATAAAACATCGTTTTTTCGTCACTTGTACCACCAGTTATTTTAACCCGGGATAATTTATCATTCCATAAAGCACGTGCTTCAGCTCTAAGATCATCAAAACATTTATTCGTTATTTCTTGTTCCAAATTTTCACGAGCATTTTCAATGCTAACATAGCTAATACCTATTAATACCTCTACCTGCGTTGGCTCTTTAAAATCAAAACTAAAAAAAGCACCAAGACTATCGCCAACAAGTGGTTTGGTGTATTCATTCAACAAGCGCGTTTGACCATTGTATGACATCCAGTTAGCTTCTGCTCCATGGTATAGAGGTGGCTTTTTCCACGCACCATACTTGTCTGCAGACTTGTTGACTTTAATAACAAAATACACAGGATATATTTCATCAGGATTATTATAACAAAAGGAACCAACAGTCCTAAAACCCTCCACCTCATTATCAGACTTGATTCTTAAATATCCATCTTGCTCATTAGTAAGCCCCAAACCAAGATTCAATAGGATATTTGCTCTACCTTTGGGAAAAGTATAACGATTTATCGCACTTCGTACACTAGTAGTAACTTCCGCTTTTACATCATATCGGTTCAGATAGTTTGAATAATATCCAGGGCTTGCTTCTTCATGTGAATAAGTAGATGCATATTCTCCACTGCTTATTTTGAGATCTCCGGTGGTGGGCATTAGGATTATAGTACCCAAATCAGGACAACCAACACCCGATAGATTAACATGACTAAAACCTGTTAAAGTTTCATTTGCTGAAGAATACGGTGTACTCCACCAATCGCTGTCTTTTTCATGTTTATTTGGGCGACCCGACACATTAAATGGCACTGCTGAAATCATACCACGCGGTACAATTGCCCCAGGATTGGTAGTACCATAATTATCACTCCCAATAAATGGATTAACATAATCAACAGGTTCCTGGGCTTTTATATGTTGAAACAGACCGATACTAAAAAAAAGTATTACAAGCGACTTCATTTGCATAATGTTCGTTTTTCGATTAATAGAATTATTTAACTATTGCTCTATAGTTATTTCATCAATAAAAATATAGGATGGACGTCCAGCGCCACTATGCCAACTTGGCAACTCTCCGGCTCCCTCAATAATCACTTTCAAGTATTGCACCTTGGCTTCTGTTTTAAAACTTTTGGTATTGATAAGTATGTCTAGGTGTTCAGTTGGCACCGCATACGATTCTTTTGTAATTTCTTTAAAAGTTTTACCATCAAGAGAGCCCAATATCTTAATGCTTTTTGGAGGAAAGATCCATGATCCTGTATTTTGCATAAAATTCATTGTTACACCCGTAATTGCTTTTTTTCTCCCTAGATTGATCGTTGCCATAAATGCCTGGCCCTGAACTCCGGTCCATCTTCCATCTCTATAATTATTTGAACCCAATCGACCATCAATAAGCGACGATATACCCGGATTATAGCTTTTCCCAAGTTTTACATTAGAATTGATAACAGGATATTCGGAGTTGCCGGTATTAAATATAGCCTTTCTGAATTTGATGGTTTTAATATCACTATTATCAAAGCCTTTTTTAATACTAATAGCTTTGAGTACAGTTGATTTGTTGATTGTAATAGGTTTTGTATAAGTAAAAGATGTAGTACTAGGCTCATCTCCATTTAACGTATAGTAGATTGTAACATCCGGTGTTTCAGAAAGCAGTTCAATATCAAGCTTTCTGTGAAATACCCTTGATGATGTACCAGGATATGGCATAAAGGCTTTAGGTGCAGGAAAATCAATAACATCGTCTTCGTCTGCAGCTATTTCTAAAGGTGCTTTATCTGCTGATTGCCCCCATGCTTGTGACTCAGTGCTCATTTCAAAACTCATATGCCCCCCTTCCATTATATCAGCATATTTAATGAAGGTTTTATTATAAGGCTTTCCGTTTAAAGTTGCTGATTTGATATAATAGCTTTTATCAGAATTGTTTTGCGTTTCAATTACAAACGTTTTTCCATTCTCAAGGTTGATGGTCACTTTATCAAATAAAGGACTGCCGATAATAAACTGATCACTAACAGGATTTATTGGATAAAATCCCATTGAAGAAAAAACATACCATGCCGACATTTGGCCTGTATCTTCATTTCCACTATAACCGTCAGGATTTGCCGAATACATCTCATCAATCACTTGCCTAATCAGCTCTTGGGCACGATCAGGGCGAAGGGCAAAATTATAGGCGTATATAACATGATGCGATGGCTCATTGCCTTGCGCATATTGTCCAATTAATCCGGTTACATCATGGGCATGATCATTATCATTAATAGCGTCTTGTTCAAACATCTCATCGAGTTTAGCAACAAATGCTTCGTTTCCTCCATAAAGCTCAATGAGGCCATTTATATCGTGAGGGGCAAAAAAGGAATAATGCCAAGAATTACCTTCTGTAAAATCACCTGATCCAAAAAGGGAGATAGACATCGGATCAAAATCAGGATTCCAAACACCATTCTCATCACGTCCTCTCATAAAACGTGTTTCCGGATCGAATACATTTTGGTAATTTAACGATCGAAGTGTAAAATGTTTGTAATCCTCTTCTTTACCGAGTTTTTGAGCAACTTGCGCTATGGCATAATCGTCAAAGGCATATTCAACTGTTTTAGAAACCGAATTAGCTTCTTTTTCACGTGGAATATAATTCATGTGCTTGTAATCCTTAAGGCCCTGTCCATCACTCATAGCAGAGTTTACCATAGCCTTATAGGCTTCTTCCTCATTGCCTGTATAATAGTTTTTTAGAATAGCATCAGAAATTACCGGAACTGAGTGATAACCAATCATGGTATTGGTTTCATTGCTCCATAATTCCCAAACTGGTAGTTTACCCGACTCTTCATATTTTGCCATCATCGACTTAATAAAGTCATCGTTTGTTTTTGTATCGGTAATGGAATAAAGTGGATGTAATGCTCTAAAAGTATCCCATAGTGAATAAAGACTGTAATTAGTATGACTCTTTGCCGCATGAACTTTCATATCCATACCACGGTACTCACCATTAACATCCTGAAAAATGTTAGGATGAATTTTAGTATGATACATTGCCGAATAGAATACAATCCGATCCTTTTTGGTACCACCTTCAACTTCAATTTTGGCTAATTCCTTATTCCACTGCTTTCGTGCTTTTGAATGCGTTTTCTCAAAATCAAAGCCTTTATTTTCAGCCTTCATATTTTCCCAGGCATTTTCACTTGAAACAGAAGATAAAGCAACTTTCACAAGAATAACTTCCTGATCACTTGTCTTATAGAAAAAAGCGCCTTTAATATTTTTGCCTTTAGCTTGTTTGCTGTTAGTTGTTGCTACATCGTCAATTGCAATTTCAGATTGAGAAAATGGCTTAGAGAATTCAATGGCAAAATAAACACGTTGATCATTGGCCCAGCCCTGTGAGAACCGGTAACCTTCAACCTTGGTATCTGATATAATTTTTAATTCAGAATCCCTTACATTATCAGATATTCCATGTTTCAAGTCTAGTATAATATGGCTTTGGTCAGACTGCGGAAAAGTATATTGGTGTATGCCAGTACGCAAAGTGGCTGTTAGTTCTACATCAACCTTATAATCATCCAGGTGAACTGCGTAATATCCTGGTGATGCTTTTTCATTTTTTTTATTAAAACGACTACGGTATCCGGCATCAGGACCGCCTTTTGTTCCAGGCAAATATTTTACCTGACCCACAGCTGGCATCAACAAGATATCGCCATAATCAGCTCCACCAGTTCCGCTTAAATGCGTATGTGAAAAACCTATGATTGAACTATCTGATTCGTGATAACCTGAGCACCAATCCCATCCTTCAACACCCGTATCCGGACTTAATTGCACCAAGCCAAAAGGCAGTGTTGCACCTGGAAAAGTATGTCCATGTCCTCCGGTACCAATAAATGGATCAACATATTTACTGTAGTCATACGCCTCCTTGGGGCTACATCCAGCAAAAAATAAAATAAAGCTAACAGCCGCAATAATACTGTTAAAATAATTTGACTTGTACCTATTTATCATACCCATATTATCTCTCCTAATTATCATTTTTCTACTTTATAAACGTATCTGATGGTGGAAACGCCTCTTGCTGCACCCAAAGCTGCTTATTAGCTTTATTTCCCATCTCAAAAATTAATTCACCACCTTGCATTATGTCACTATGCTTAATGTAGGAAGTCTCAAGCGGCATTCCGTTAAGAGTGGCATTTTGTATAAAAATATTATCGTCTGATAAGTTCACCGTTTTAATAACAAAGGTCTTACTATTCTCCAGACTGATATCAACCTGATTGATTAATGGTGTGCCAATAACATACAATCCATCAGTTGGATTAACAGGGTAGAATCCCATTGACGAGTATATAAACCAAGCCGACATTTGACCGCAATCTTCATTACCACAATGCCCACTTGGAGTTGGTGCATACTGGCTATCGGCAATTTGTTTTATAATGGCTTGCGTCTTCCAAGGTTTACCAATGTAATTATACAAATAGCCTACATGGTGACTCGGCTCATTACCATGCGCATATTGTCCAATCATTCCTGTACTAAATATGGGAAGTTTATCATCTTCTTTTGGATAATACGTAAACATCGAATCCAGTTTTTCTTCAAATCGTTTATTGGATCCCAATTGGTCAGCCAATCCTTGAATGTTATGCGGTACAAACCAAAAATACTGCCAGGCATTCGACTCACAATAATCATCAGTATAATTTTTAGCTAAAAAAGGTTTAACGAATGAACCATCCGCATTTAAAGGACGTAAAAAAGAACTTTCTGTATCATAGTGATTTGCCCAATTATTTGATCGCTTCATAAAATAGTCATAATCCCCTTTCTTACCCAAGGCTTTTGCCATTTTCGCTACTGTCCAGTCGTCATAAGCATATTCCATGGTTTTAGAAACGGACCAATTTTCATGCTCTTGGTTTGTTGAAATAAATCCTTCTTCCTTATACTCATCAATTCGCTGAGCATCTTGCATGGCAGATGCCTTGCATGCATCATATAGTTCCTCAGCATCCAAGTCATTTAATAAACCTTTAAAATAGGCATCCACAATTACCGGAACAGCATGGTATCCCATCATCATGTCTGTTTCATTACCTTCGAACGACCAAACTGGTAATAGCCCGGTTTCAGTATAATGTGCCATCATCGATTTAACCATATCAACTACACGATTAGTATGCATGATTGTATAAAGTGGGTGAGCAGCACGAAAAGTATCCCACAGTGAGAATAAATCGTAACGTATGTAACCTTGTGCCTGCTCAACTTCTCCATTAGGTGCTTTATAAAAACCATTATCATCGGATAGTATCCGAGGGTTAAGCATGGTTTGATACAGTGTAGTGTAAAAAGTTTGTTTTAGTTTAGTATTATTGGTTTCAATTGTGATTTTAGCCAACTCCTTGCTCCAGGCATTCTCTGCCGCTGATTTAATGTCGGTAAATAATTGCCCTTTTAGTTCCTTGTTGAAATTTGTAATAGCTCCATCAATACTAGAGGATGCAATGGCCACCTTAACCTCAATAACTTCTTCTTTTGAAGAATCGAAACCGAGCATGATCTTTGTATGTTTGGCTTTAGCTTTCGTCCTTACTATTTTGTCTTCCTCATATAGCTCGTAAGAATCAAATGCTTTTGAGAATTCAGCCATAAAATAAACACGTTGATCGGCAGCCCATCCCGATGACTTTCGATAGCCCACTATGGTATTTTTATCCACAACTTTTATGTAAGTATCAGTTGGACCATCCCAGTTTAAACTATATCCCAAGTCTAATATTATAGCCTTGCCTTCGTCCTTTGGAAAATGATACTTTTGAACTCCTCCACGCTCACTGGCCGTCATTTCTGCTTTTATACCAAAATCCTTAAGCATAACCTGATAATAGCCGGGGGAAGCATTTTCCTGATCATGAGAGAAAACAGAATATGGACGATTACCATTCTCTTTTATTGTTCTGGAACTACGATTGTTAATCGGCATAAACAATAAATCGTAAAGATCACCAGCGCCAGTTCCGCTTAAATGTGTATGACTAAAGCCGCTAATGATGGTGTCGGAGTATGAATAACCTGATATTCGATCCCAGCCGCTTATACCATGGTCAGGACTAAGTTGTACCGCTCCAAAGGGGAATTGAGCGCCAGGGTAGGTGTTACCTGGACCATCAGTACCCATAAATGGATTAACGTATGCTACTAAGTCTTGATTGCTGGAGCCTTGTTCTGATTTATCAATTGAACATGAGCATAAAAAGAGAATAATAAAAATGCAAGATAAAACCCTCATATGATGTATTTTTATTTTTTTCAATTATTATATAATTGAACGATCAATAAGAGATCCAAATGAATATATGAAACTGTTAATATGAAAATATTAAGATTCTTTTTAATAGGTATCAACAATTGATTTAAGTTGAATTTCTTCTTCGAGATCAAGGATTGGTTTCGCTGATTCAAGAGTAACCCGATATTCTTTGTTAGGCATTAAATCAAAGTAGTTGTCGCTCCATTGGCCATCAATGGTGCTTGTGCTCAATTCCAGATTCTTAACAAAAACAGGACTCTTAATAATTAGTTCTGCTATATTCTTATTTGTTTTAATCTTGATATCAATATCGTGTTTTACTAACTCAAGCTCCTTTACTTTAGAGAAAAGAAAGGTATTCTCGGTTTCTTTCGAATCGTATTTGGTCGTCATTACCAATACCAAATCATGTAGCTTATTACCTTTAATTAAATTGGCTAAGGATTGATTTAAGATCTGAACATTAGCATTTGCATCAAGTATCAGGTTTTTCTCTAGTTGCCATATTTGTTTTCCATCCAATGTTATTATTTTCAGAAGACTATGTACTTCCGTTGAATGGATTCTATCTGATATCAGGTGAACTTTTAATTTATCATTATCAAATACAGCACTTGAAATAATAGGTTCGAAAGCTTTTTTAATAAAATACTGCATGGCTTTCCATCGTCCATAATAATCAATTCCGGACCAAGATACAACAGGCCAAACATCGTTAAATTGCCAATATAAGGTGCCCATGTTAAAGGGCTTATTTCTGCGGTGGGCCTCAAAACCAATGCGCATGCCTTCAGCTTGCATTACTTGATTGAGATATACAAAATCTTCAAATTTTTCAGGCATATGATAGTCACGTTGCATGTACTCTTTGATGGTAATATTACCAATAGAGCTTTTTTGATGACTTTTCATAACATCGGAATCGATGTCCCAGTCGTTTTTTTTCGAGAAGCTCTTGATGGTTGACATCGAAGGAAACGACTGAAAACCAAATTCACTCATGAAACGCGGCACATATTCATTAAGCTGCTTAAATTCGTGTTTACCCCACCAAACACCCCAATAATGGTTGTCCGCTATTTTCATGTCGGCTTTATTCCCCCAATTACTAATTGGTGACGAATCGTAATAAAAACGTTGAGGATCTAGCTCTTTTACTTTGTTAGGCAAGAGTTGATTAAATAATTTATCGTAACCCTCAAGTAATTCTTTCTGGTCAGCTTCGTCATAGTTGTATTTATTTTGCCAGCCCCAATTATCCCATCCAACTTTTATTTCGTTATTGCCACACCAAAGAGCAAGAGATGCGTGGTTACGCAGACGTTTTATATTATATTCGGCTTCGTCCTCAATATTACTAAAGAACTCATCATCCGATGGGTACATTGTGCAGGCAAACATGAAGTCTTGCCAAATTAAAATCCCTTTCTCATCAGCCAATTCGTAAAAACGCTGATCTTCATATATGCCACCTCCCCATACACGTAGCATATTCATATTTGAATTTAATGCGTCGTCAAAATTACGTTGATATACAGAATCTGTCATACGCCCTAAGAAACAATCATTCGGTATGTGGTTAGCTCCCTTTATAAATGTAGGTATATCATTCACTTTCAAATAGAAACTTTCTCCAATTGAGTCAGGTTTATTAATAACTTCGATGGTTCGTAAGCCTATTTGCATTGTTTTTTTGTCAACAATTTTATTGCCTATGCTTAGTTTTGAAGTGAATTGATATAGATGAGCCTCACCCATTCCATTTGGCCACCAACGTTCGGGATTATTGATTGTAGTGCTAAAATTAACAGTGTTGATACCTTTATTAAGGAGGATTTTTTGAGAATTATTTTTATTTTCATCAATGAATAATTCAATGTTGGCTGAAGCCTCGATATCTGATTCTATTTGATATGTTAAAGTAATATTGGCTTCATCATCAGCTAACTTATTTTGCACAAACTGTATGTCATCAAAGCGAGCTTCATTCCATGTTTTTATCATTATAGGACGCCATATGCCAGAAGTTACAAACCTAGGACCCCAATCCCAGCCATAATGATAAGGTGCCTTTCGGGTATAAACACTGAGGTGTTCTTCTGATCGGTCATTATCGGCCGGATAGGTGTATTTTGATTTTAAGTGCTTTGGCAACGCCATTTTTATTGGCGAGTGAAAAATAAACTCAATCTTGTTTTTGCCAATAATCAATAAATCCTTTACTTCATGGCTATATGCCAGAAACATGTTTTTGCCTTTTAACAGATGTTGGTCATTTAGTTTAACATCGGCGTAGGTATCCAAGCCTAAAAATTCCAACTCAATATGCTGCTGCTTAAATTGTAATTCGTCAATAGTAAATTCTCCGCTATAATGCCAGTCTTCATGTTCAATCCATTGCAAACTATCTTCATTAGTCCCATAAAATGGATTATTGATTAGGTCATTTGCTTCCAAATCGGTATGTACATTTCCGGGTACATTGGCGGGCATCCAATTTTTGGTGCCCACTTGCTTAAACGACCATGTTGCATTTAACTCCCTTCTTGTTGCCTGATGTGACTCGGAACAAGACATAAACAATAATGTACTTAATGTAAATAGTGAGATCCAAACAGATGATTGACTTGTCATAGTTATTGTTTTAAGTGCGCGCTATTCGTTTAAGTGCTATTATTCAACTTTTTAACGAGCTTCATTGCCTTAGATATTTTCTTGCAATCCACTGTTACTTTCTTGTACTCCTCGGCTTCAATATTACCCATAGAAAGACGTGGATTGTAAAAGGTCATTCCTGATTTAACCAACTTTGTTGCTGACATATGATAATACTGAGCTTTTGTCGAATCATGCAGCTCTTGAATATTACTTGCATTGACACCACCACCAACTAATATTTCAATTTTCCCTCTGGAAAGATCAACCAATTCTTTAATCACACTCTGCCCTTCTACTGCTTCATTTTCAAGGCCTGAAGTAAGAACGGTATCAACACCAATACTAATTAAATCTTTTAGCGATTCTTTGTGGTTTTTTGACATGTCGAATGCTCTATGAAAAGTAAATTTCAAAGGTTTTGCTAATTCAACAAGTTGTTTAGTACGCTTAGTATCTACACTGCCATCGGGACATAAACAACCGCATACTACACCGCTTAGCCCTGCTTTCTTAGCATTTATAATGTCCCTTTTAATGATATCGAACTCATCATCTGAATATAGGAAGTCACCACCTCTGGGTCTTATAATCGCATATACATTTTTATGTCCACATAACATGGCAGCTTCCATTAGACCAAAACTTGGAGTAGTACCACCTTCCTTAATGTTATCGCACAATTCCAGCCTGTCGACATCTAACATTACCGCCTCTTTAACGCCTTCAATATTATAAGTGCTAATTTCTAATTTTATCATTGTTTAAATAATCTGTAAGCCTTGAATTTGGCTATATCTACTTAATACATTGTCAATAGGGGAAAGCTCAGTAATTAGTACATTCAGTTGATCAATTGAGATAATACTAAAGTTCTGAACTGATTCGAGCTTTTCACTTAAGGCAACTGACACCACTTTTGCGCTTCTTTCAGCCATTTTTCTTTTAACTAATACTTCCGATCTGTCAATATCTGTTAAGCCACGATCAATACTTAAGCTGCGAGTTCCTATGAAGAAAATATCTGCATTAACTTCATTTAACAGATCAATGGTATCGGTTCCAACGGTAATTGGTACACCAGGGAGGAATTCTCCACCCAAAAAATACGTATTAATATTCCCTTTAGTAACCAATTCCGAAGCAATTGGCAAACAGTTCGTCATTACCGTTAACTTTATATCGTTAGGTAATTGCTTCGCAATTTGAAGGTTGGTTGTGCCTCCATCAATAAAAATTAACATATCGTCTTTTAACAAGGTAATTGCTTTTTGAGCAATTACCTCTTTTTCGCGGGCAGCAAAGATCTTTCTGTCATCATAGTTCATAGGTATATACGATGCAGAATTAAATAAAACGGCTCCTCCATGAACTTTTCTAATAAGCCCTTTATTGGATAACTCTTTTAAATCTCGGCGAATTGTATCTTCTGATACATTTAGTTCGATACTTAATTCAGAAGACAGTACTTTAGAAGATTGTTTAATCTTCTCAAGAATACTGTTTTGGCGTTCTTCTTTTAACATTTGAAGTTCAGTTTTATAGAAAAATTATTTACTCAGCCGATAATACAATATAAGCCGATATATTCCAATGGTTGAGCTCATTTTCTTTTTCGGCTTGCGCTTCCGGAATTCGAATAGTAATTGTATTAGACTCCGGGTTTAAATTATCAATATCAAACACAAACGGTACAACTTGTGAGCCAGGGCACCAGTTTGACCTGGAATAGTCAGATGATGCAATAAACTCATCGATCTCCATTTCTTTTGTGTCACCTGTTTTTAAGTTGCCAATACGGGCTGTTCGTTTCTCTGTCCAAACACCCGAATGTGGATTAAATCGTCTGAAAGATGCACAATCATTTCTCCAGGGAATGCCTTTATATATTTCCTGTCCATTTATACAAATACTATTTTCCTTCTGTACGAACTCATCTCCACCGCTATGGCCACCATGCCCTGTTGTAATGTAATATAATTGAGCCTTGTTATAGCCTTCAGGTATCGAAAAGGTATATTCTAAATCATTTCTGCTAAATCCATCATACAGTCTTTGTGGGTGGGTGTAACGACAAGTGTTTACCAAGGGTATTACTTTTGTTTTTTCTTTTGGATAAATTTCGGCCTTAGTCTCTTCAAATTTAAGTTTAGCCGAGAGTTCATAACCTTCTTTAGTCCATACATCAATGAAGGCTCCAATCCAAACTTCACCCTCAAGTTCACTTACAAGGTGGGTTATGTCCTGATCCCATACCACTGATTCCTCCCATTCAGGAATGTAGACTGGTTTCCGTTTGTCCAGTTTTGGGTCATTTGAAAAATAGCCTACTCCAAAAGGTGTCATAAAGCGCATTATTTCAACAGCTGGTAAATAATTTTCATTTGGGATAACACCAGGAAATAGATCTTGATCTGTATTATTTTCAAAGAGCTTTACAAAGCTATTATTTTCGATTAAGAAGTTTATTTCGCTGCTCTGAGGAATAAGAAATAGTGAACCTGTTTTATCCCATGGGTCTCCAGCAGATATTACTGTAGTTTCAATACTTACTCTTACATCTTTTGAATATTTCGGTAAGTTAATTTTTTTCAGAATGATACGCCCATTGTCAATTTTTATAAGTGTATCCTGCAAGTTTGTGCTGTTTTTATCAGGGTTGAAATTAATAGCTTGGTCGTTAAATATTATAATATCCTTATTGCCAATTTGTTGGTTAATTGGTTTGCAAGCAAGTGTAAAAAATGCTAATGTAAGAAAGGTGATAATATTACTCATAATGAATTACTTTATTTTAATGTGTAAATTTATGATTAATGTCCATTGTTTAGCTTTAATTATTCGTATTTTAAGATAGGGTCTTGATTAAATCTTTGAAAATCAGGCATTAGTGCTAATTCTGTTAAGAATTACATAGAAGCAATTGATACGTGTAAAATGATTTTATTTTTTTACAAATGTAATTCAAAAGTACAGTTATGTGCATTTTTGCGGTTTATTTTTTTGAAAAAAAGCTATTTCATGCAGGTTTTTAACTTTTATCTATTATTTTTTAATTTATTTTTCATTTGTTATGAGTTTAATTTTTGCATTGACTTCGTTGTGAAATGCAGTGTGTGTTTATATTTCATTAGGGTTTTGTTAGCTTTTTTGATTGATTATTATAATGTGTAATTAGAAGTAATGGTGTAGTTAAAGACAGCTTATTTACTTATTAATTGACCGTATTTTAGTTGTTTGAATTAAAATATGCATATATTTGCAGGAAATTACTTGAATGTGCATTTTTGCTGAGGAATCTTTAATTGAAATAGACTATTTTTTATTAAATAGTTTTAGATAATATTTAAAAAGTAGTAGTGGATAGCTGTTAAGATGCTTTTGTGAAGTTATTTACGTTAAATATAAGTTTTTGACATTCGAAGACGGTTGTTAGCATTAATTAGTTATTAACATTTAAAAACAAATCGTATGAAAAAAAATGTAAGTTGGTTTAAAAGGTATTTGTTACTGATACCAACATTTATTCTTGGGTTATTTGTGTATGCTCAGGATTTAGATATTAGTGGAACTGTTACTAGTTCCGATGATGGACAACCTATGCCAGGCGTTTCTGTAGTTCAAAAAGGAACAACTAATGGTACAATTACCGATATAACAGGTGCTTATGCTATCCGTGTTCCGCAGGGTTCTACTATAATCTATTCCTTTATTGGGATGGCTAGTCAGGAGGTTGTCGTAGCATCTTCTGAAATACTAAATATTAGCCTTGTTTCAGAAGCCGAAGGATTAGATGAAATTGTCGTGACTGCACTTGGTATAAAAAGAGAAAAGAAGTCTTTAGGGTATTCGGTTCAAGAAGTGCAGGGGGAATCATTATTAGAAGCCCGTGAGAATAATGTTGCTAATGCTATTGTTGGTAAAGTGTCAGGGCTTCAGGTTGTCAAGTCTAGTAACGGGCCGGCTAGTTCTTCAAAGATAATATTACGTGGTAATAACTCATTAGGTGGGGATAACCAACCCTTAATTGTTGTTGACGGAATTCCAATGGATAACTTTACTGGTGCTGCTAACAATGATTACTGGAACCCGTCGCCTGATATGGGTAATGGATTAGGTGATTTAAATCCGGAAGATATAGAAAGCATGTCGGTACTAAAAGGTGCCTCCGCTGCTGCTTTGTATGGATCACGTGCTGGTAATGGCGTTATATTAATTACTACTAAAACGGGTAAAGCAAAGAAAGGTGTAGGTATAACCTATAATGTTACTGTTGGTTTTGAAAACTTAGCTTCAACACCGGAATTTCAAGATGAATTTGGACAAGGAGCGGATGGTATATATGATGAACTTTCAGGCTCGAGTTGGGGGCCGAAAATAGCGGGACAAGATGTTCCAAATTGGGAAGGGGTTACAGTACCTTTGAGAGCCTATGATAATTTAGGTGCCTTTGTAAAAACAGGAGTAAACCAAACTCATAATGTTTCATTTCAGCAGCAAGTTACTGATGGTACATCCTTGTATTCATCCTTGACTTACCTAAATGATGATAGTAAAATACCTGGTGCTAAACTTGAACGAACTAATCTCTTAACACGTTCTGTCTCTAATTTTGGAGAAAATAAAAAGTGGACACTAGATGTTAAAGTTCAATACATTAATTCAAAAGCTAAGAACAGACCGATTAACGGTTCTAATATCTCAAACGGATTTGGAACGATGTACATGTTGCCACGTAGTATTGATGTTACTAATTTTGAAAATCATACTGATGAATTTGGTAATATGATATGGTATACTCCTAGTAATGCAGTGAATCCTTATTGGGCGGCCGACAATAATCTTAACTTTGATAACAGAGATCGTTTTCTGTTAAATGGAGTGTTAAAATATCAGTTTACAAACTGGTTAACAGGTGAAGTTAGAGGAGGTGCTGATCTATATACAACATCTACAGAATCTAAATTGTACGCAGGAAGTCCTTTGTCAAGCACAGGACGCTATAGTTTGGGTAAGAAGACCTTCATTGAAAAGAATTATAATGCACTTTTAACAGCTCAGAAGGATAATTTATTTGGGAGGTTTGGCGGATCGGTTAGTATTGGTGGCAACCTGATGTCACAAGAAAGTAGCGGAATAAGCTCTAGTGCTGGGGAGTTGGAAGTGCCTAATTTATTTTCACTTAATAACGGCAAAAGTAATCCAACCGTAGGTCAAACTTTTCATGAACGAAAAATGAATTCCTTATATGGGACCATGCAAATTAATTACGATGCCTTTGTCTTTGTGGATGTTACTGGCCGTAATGATTGGTCATCTACTTTGAGTAAAGATAACAGATCATTCTTTTACCCCTCGGTAAGTACATCATTGGTTTTTTCTGAGCTGATTGATAGACAGTTCGATTTGCCTTCATGGTTTAATTTTGGTAAGATAAGAGCTTCATTTGCGACAGTAGGTAATGATTTAGATCCTTATAAATTATATAACCATTACACGATTGGTAAAGATCCTAATGGAAATACCACCGCGAGTAACAATAGTGTAAAATATAATTCTGATTTGAAGAGTGAATTGATTAAATCTACTGAATTTGGTATCGATGCCCGATTTTTTAATAATCGCTTGGCGGTCGATTTTTCATGGTACAAATCGAATGCAACCAATCAATTAATTCAACTTGATCTTGACCCAACAAGTGGATACAATGGTGAAATTGTGAATGCTGGTAATATTCAGAATAAGGGTTTTGAGCTAATGTTAAACGGTGAAGTGCTTAAGTTGGCAAATGGTTTCCAGTGGGATATGAATTTAAACTATTCCAAAAATGAGAATACCATTGTTGAATTAACTGAGGATGTAAAACAGTATGGACTTGGTGGATATGATAATGTGGCTATTTTAGCTGTTGCTGGTGGTGGATATGGCGAAATTTGGGGAACTAAATTTGCACGTGTTGAAGATGAGTTAAGTAAACATTATGGTTCTGTAATAGTTGATTCTGACGGAAACCCAACAGCAACCAGTGAAAAGTTTTTACTAGGAAATCAACAGCCTGATGCCATGTTAGGATTCTCAAACACCTTTTCGTATAAAAATTTATCTTTTAGTTTCTTAATTGATGCACGTATAGGTGGAGAAATGTTCTCAGGCACTAACAGGGCACTTCAAAGTGTTGGTAATGCTGCAGAAACTGTTGTTAATGGAGCGCGCGAGGACATCGTTTATGATGGTGTTGTAAGTAATGGTTCGGGTGGATACACTGTAAACACGACAGCTGTTTCGCCGCAAGCTTATTGGCAGACAATTACTTCTCGATCAGGTAACTTGGGTATTGGTGAAAATAATATTTATGATGCAACAAATGTTAGATTGAGAAATGTTTCGTTAAATTACGTACTCCCACAGAAGTGGATAGCCAACACCGTTTTTCAAAGTGTAAAGGCTGGTGTTTCAGCTAATAACGTATGGTTAATAACCAGCCATTTAAATGGTGTAGATCCTGAATCCGTTTATTCAACTTCAACCAATGCTGTTGGCTTTGAAAATTTATCAGCACCTACGTCACGCACTATCTTTTTCAACTTATCAGTAAGTTTCTAACAACTTAAATATCATTTAGAATGAAAACAATATTTAAAATATTTGGATTTCTTTTAATTCTAACATGTACATTAGTTTCATGTTCGGATTTTGAAGAAATAAACATTAACCCAATGGCTGCTACGTCTGAACAGGTTCAGGTAGAGTACTTTATTAATGGTTCTATTATTGGAGCCCAACAGGATCCTCACATCCAAGAAAGAATTTTTGTATTGTATTGGAAAGATGCTGGTAGAATGGATCGAATTGGTATTTTGTCCGAAGGATCTTATAGCGATGGATGGTCAAACGACTATTACCGTTATGTGAATAATTGGTTAAAAGATGCCAATAATGCGATTAAAGTGGCAGATGAACAGATTGCGGCAGGAAATATTAAAGAATATACGTCTAACCTAAAGCAAGTTGCTCGCATTTGGCGTGCCTATCTAATGAGTGAGATGGCTGATAATTTTGGGCCAATACCAGTTAATGGTTATCAGGGCGTTAATCCTGAATATAACAGTGTTGAAGATGTGTATGATTATCTTTTAATTGAATTAAAAGAAGCTGCTAGTGCATTAGATCTAGAGGTGACTAATCCATCTGGTCTTAGCGATAAGGATCCTGCTTTCGGTTACGATTATGAGAAATGGAAAAGATATGCAAACTCAATGAGAATGCGCCTTGCTATGCGTTTGTCAGAGGTTGATGCAAGCAGAGCAAAAACAGAATTTGAAGATGCTGTTAAAGGCGGTATGTTTATTTCTTCGTTGGATGAAAACTTCGCTGTTCAAGAGAAAAGTGGTTGGGATGCATTATCTGGAGTTATGTCGCGAGAGTGGAATCATCAATATCTATCTCCAACTTTAAATAATATGATGGTAGGCCTTGGGGGCATATTGTCATCAGATATGTTAGGTGATGATAAACATAGTATGATTAAGCCAGCTAATTACATGGGACTTAAGTACGACGATCATTTTACCTCATACACCAATGATCCATCGGCAGGTTTCTGGTTTGATGGATTACATAACACTATTGACCCTCGTGCCTATGCTTTATATAAAATTCCAGGCGACTTTGATGATCCTGATTTTAATTTTTACCCGTCATGGTCAAGTGCTTCTAAGAATGTTAAAAGACCTTTGCTAGGTAATGAGAATGATACCATAGCACTAATCGATGCAACATTACAGTGGAATGCACCAGCTATTGGTGACTGGGGCGAAAAAGGTTCAAAAAATAGAGCTTATTGGTATCCAGGAACGCTACCTCGTTTAGCTCATTCTTTTAGAAACAACACTAATAAGCGTGTGTTTTATGGTGCATGGGAATCGTATTTCCTAATTGCAGAAGCTGCCGTTAGAGAATGGAGCGTACCACTAAGCGACCAGGTTGCATATGAAGAAGGTGTTAGACAAAGTTTTGAGTATTTAGATGTTGTAGAGTACGTTGGAGATTATCTTTCATCTACAGATTTCAATAGAGTTGGAACTTCGGTAAGCTTCACTCATACTACAGAACCACCATCATCGGTTGTAATGGATTACACTGATGGCTATACTGATGTTGCAAGCTCCATTAATTTTACTTACCCTGAGAATACCATTTATGAAAATGGAAATGTAAAGAATGATAAATTAACAAAGATCATTACTCAGAAATTTATTGCTCAAACGCCATGGTTACCTTTGGAAACATGGAATGATCACAGAAGACTGGGTTTACCTTTCTTCGAAAACCCAGCTATTGAGAATCTAATTCCTAATTTGCCTAATTTGACAAAGGAAAACTACATGACCAATAGTGTTGGGGTGTTTCCTCAAAGGTTAAAATACCCTTCAAACCTTGAAAATAACGTACCGGATGGTTATCAACAAGCAGTCGGTCACTTAGGTGGAGATGATGATTTATTCACACCTCTTTGGTGGGCTAAGAAACAGTAAACTAACAAACACCTCACTTATCAAATCCTTGAAGTTTCGACTTCAGGGATTTTTTTATTTCTTCTAACTTTTTGAATTAAAGGACTAAAATGTAGCTGTTAAAATCTCATTAATACTTACTGTTAGTAATAATATTTCATTGATCTAAATAGAGTTTGTTATTTAATTCCACACGCCGAGTTTTAATGTCTGCTTATTATCATATTATAGAGTCGATAGGATCAATATAAAAATGATTTGTTTTCGTTTGTTTTTTTTGTAAAAAAGAGGTGCCGACTCTATGTCTTTCTTTGTAAGAATAATAATTATACCCACCCGCTAAATTAATATTCTAGAACGACATTTGGTTTCAGAAATTTAGTTCGGTGAAAATTACTATGGGTTAATATGTGTAGTTAGTTGGTGTGTGATTATGTGTCCGTAAAATAGGGGATTACGAAACTAACGCGACCTAATCTGTCCTTTATTTGAATGGTGCGCATCCTATAATGTGCCAATAAAAAGGCCTAATAATGGCTCAATATGTCCTTTGTTCTACTCAAAAACAACTGATATTGCATCTGTATATTATGGCAAGTTAATAGATGAAGAATAAAGTTAAAAAACGTAAAACGGACCCTACTATTAAAAAGCTAAAAGCAGTGACTTTCATAATGTATGCATTGTTATTGCTATTGGTCACTGGTATAATAGTACTATTTCTACATTGATAAATGGCGTTTTAATAAGGGATGATTACTACAATTAATTAATTACAAGTTATGAAAAAAAGATTTAGATTATTTTTACAATTCAGTGTGTTTGCATTTCTATCGCTATTTTTTGTGATAGAAGCTAGTGCACAGTCCAAACAAGTAAGCGGACAGATAAAGGACTCATTTGGGGAGTCTCTTCCTGGTGTTTCTGTTGTTGTTCAGGGGACAACGAACGGAACTATTTCTGATATAGAAGGGAAATATACCTTAAATGTAGACGCCAAGGACGTTTTAGTTTATTCATTTATTGGTATGAAATCTCAGAGTATTAATGTTGGTGATCAGGTGACTATAAATGTTACGCTCCTGGATGATGCTATTGGGTTAGATGAAGTGGTTGCTATTGGATATGGTACGATGAAAAGAAGTGATTTATCTGGTGCGTCTACAACAATTAAGGCAGATGATTATAAAGATATGCCGGCAACTGACATCGCTCAGTCTATTCAAGGTAGGGTGGCAGGAGTTTCGATCTCACAAACATCAGGATCTCCTGGAGCAACAACGAAAATCCGTATCAGAGGGGGTAACTCAATGTTGGGCTCAAATAATCCATTAATAGTATTGGATGGAGTTGCAATGAATATTGATATAGGCGATTTAAATCCGAATGACATAGAATCGATGGAGATATTAAAAGATGCTTCATCAACTGCAATTTATGGTTCAAGAGGTGCCAACGGAGTAATTGTGATAACTACTAATAAAGGACAATCTGAGAAAATGAGAGTGCAGATTAGTTCCAATTATTCTTTTGATCAAGTTGCAAATAAATATGATTTATTAGAAGCTGCACCTTATGCTGAATTAATAAATGCAATGAATAGTTCAGATGTGTTTTCACCTTCTGAGATAGAGAACTATAGAAGGAATGGAGGAACAGATTGGCAAGATGAAATCTTTCAACAAGGTTATACTAGTAATAACCAAGTTTCTTTATCAGGAGGTTCAAAAAAAGTTAAATATTTTATGTCAGGTAGTTATTTGGATCAGAATGGTTTACTGATTAATACAGGGCAGAAAAGATATTCTCTTAGGTCTAATGTTGATGCGCAAGTAAGTGACCGTTTTCAGGCATCATTTAATGTATCGATAACTAAAAGTGAAAAGAATAATAATGATGATATGGCTGGTTCCAAAGGTAGCCCCATTTGGAATTCACTAATATGGTCACCTACTGAACCTGTATATAAGGAAGATGGTAGCTATAACATGAATGACCAATATGGTTCAATTGGACTAAACCCTTATATGGTTTCTATGGAGCGTAAAAGGGATGTTTTTGAAACCATTACAATGGCTAATGCTACTTTTAAGTATGAATTAACAAATAAATTGCAGTGGAGTGCAATATTCGGGGTTGAAAACAACGATATTGAAAATGCCGAATTTATTAACCGTTATGTCCGAACTACAACAGGTTCATCAAGAAGTTATGGCAATTCTTTATTTGCTCAAGCTAGTACGTTTCTGACCTATAACAATACCTTTAATAAAGTACATAGATTAACTGCTATGGGAGGGTATGAACAGTCTTCTCGGACATTTAAAAGTTTTAGTGCCAATGGTTCAAACCTTCTGTCAGAGTCTGTAGGGTATCACAACCTAGCATTAAATGCTTCACAAGGAATCGCATCTAACTATGAACGATGGGCTTTGCGATCTTTCCTCGGTCGTGTTGCCTATGCTTATAACGACCGTTATCTTTTAACAGCCACATACCGAATGGATGGTTCGTCTCGTTTTAGAGATGATAATAAATTTAGTGGATTTCCATCTGCTGCAATTGGATGGAGATTAAGTGAAGAAGGCTTTATTAAGGATATGGATATGTTTCAGAATCTTAAATTAAGAGCGAGTTGGGGTATTACAGGAAACCAAGCGATCAGGCCATACGGCACCATGGCACTGTTATCACCATTTACCTACTCTTATGGTACTCCTACTGGATATACTGGCTATTCACCCGTAGGTGCTGAAAACCCAGCATTAAAATGGGAAGAAACAACGCAGTTAAATTTTGGTTTGGATTTTTCCATGTTTAATGGTCGATTAAACTCAACAATTGATGTATTTAAGAAAAATACAGACGGATTATTGCAAGCAAAGGCTTTACCTTCCTATAATGGTGGTGGTACCGTTATTCAGAACATAGGTGAGATTGAAAATAAAGGTTTTGAATTTATGGCAGCCTACGATATTATCAGAAAATCTGATTTAAAATGGAATGCCGCATTTAACATTTCTTCAGTAAAAAACAATGTTGTTTCTATTGGAGATGAAGATCAAATCTTTCCGGGTAGTTCATATGGTGGTGGATTTTTAGATAGTAAGATTTTTGTTGTGAAACCAGGAGAATCGTTGGGGTCATTTTATGGATATAATTTCGTAGGTATATGGCAAGCTCATGAAACTGCAGAAGCCGCTAAGTTTGGATACATGCCAGGAGATTCGAAATATGAAGATTTAAATGGAGATAATGTAATTGACGGACAGGATTTACAGGTTATAGGAAATGCCATGCCCGATTTTAGCTGGGGTTTAAACAATCAAATCAGTTACAAGAATTTTGATTTTAATGTAATGATAGAGGGAGTACATGGCCGAGATGTCTTGAACTTAGGGTATGCTGCGGCAGGTGTTGCTGTAGGTGATGCGCGCTCAATTACTTTAGCTGAAGCAGCTAACGCTTGGACAGAAACGAATACAAATACGATATGGCCTAAGTTAAATAGTTCAACAAATGTGGATCATATTAATTCGTCTAAATGGCTTCAGGATGGAAGTTATATTAGGCTTAGAAACATAAGTGTATCTTACCGTTTACCTAAAGATTTAGTTAAGATAGGTGATTTGAAACTATCAGTTAGTGCTCAAAATTTATTGACTATTACTGATTACAAAGGGTTTGATCCTGAGGTGACTTCTACTGGTGGAAGTGATATTGATCAAGGATTAGATCTTGGTTCTTACCCTTCTGCAAGATCTTATACTTTGGGTATTACATTAAATTTCTAATTGATAAAGATTTAAAATAATAATGGGGTGAGTAGTGTTATGTCATATAAAAATGACTTTAACAGCGAGTTTCATACTATAATTAAAGAATAAATTTAAACAGATGAAAAAATATATAATATATTTATTTGCACTGGGGATGTTTTTTTCTTCATGCTCAGATGATTTTTTAGAGGAAGATCCGAAAGGAAAATTAACCAGTAACGGTTTTTTTAAAAGTGCGTCCGATTTGGAGTTTGGCCTTGTAGCCATGTATAACAAGGCGAATGCGGTTTATAATCAAAGTCAGTTTGCTACGGTTTTAATGGGAGGCGATGATGTTACAACTCGGACTGGTAGTAACAAAGGGCCATTTCGTGAGTTTGATACTTTTTCGGCAACTGATGCTAATCCATGGATGCATTGGGGACAAGCATATGCCTGCGTATGGTCTGCTAATAACGTGATCGTTAATTATGCCAATGCAAGTGAGGCAAGTCAAGACGAACGCCTTGAAGCTGCCGGGCAAGCTTATTTTATAAGAGCTATGAGTTATTACTATTTAGTTCGAGTTTGGAATGAGATACCTCTTATTACTGATTTACAAGTGAACTTAGAAATCCAAAAATCAGGCCCAGAAGCAGTATATGAGCTAATTGTTCAGGATTTAAAATATGCTGAGCAATACCTTCCTGAATCTTGGGAAGGTATTAAAAAGGGAGTGGCTCCTACTAAAGGTTCTGCTATGGCACAATTAGCATCAGTATATTTGTCAATGGCAGGCTATCCACTTAAAGATGAAGCTAAATATGCTTTGGCTGCCCAAAAAGCAAAAGAGGTAATGGACGATGCAGGCCTTTATGGGTATCGTTTGTTAGACGATTTCGCTGACTTGTGGACGAAAGATCAATTTAATGACGAGATAGTGTTTGGTTTGTTTTATGATCGTAACATTGCGCCATGGACTTGGGAAAATGGTAATATGAGAGCGCCACTCGCCTCAAAACCAGAAGAAGAAGGTGGTTGGGATGATTATTTCTCTGAAATTAATTTCTTCAATAGTTTCCCTGAAGGGCCTCGTAAGGATGCTACATTTCAAACTGTTATTAGACCAGATGCCGAAACAACCCTTGATTGGACCGAAGGTGTTCAAAAGCACCCTTACTATAAGAAGATGCGAGATATGAATGGTTATAATCCGGACGAGCCATGGGCTTGGGTAGATTGGTGGTCGAGCCGTACCAATATCGTAATTAGATATGCCGAAGTTTTATTAATCTATGCTGAAGCGCAAGCGATGAGTGCTAACCCTAATCAGGCTGCATACGATGCTATAAATGCAGTTAGAAATCGTGCTGGATTAGATGATTTACCTTCTGGATTATCAAAATTAGACTTTCGTGATGCCGTGGTTATGGAACGTTCGTGGGAGTTTGCTGGTATGGAAATTAACGCAGCCAGATGGTATGATCTTGTTCGTCTGGAACGCGTAGAAGAAGCTGCTCAGAATAGGCATGAATCAGAGTTGCCTATTTTGAATGCACCAACTAAAGATGATTATTTTGCCAGTATTCCAATTGGTGAAAAATTGATAAATCCAAACTTATAATAAAGCGTTAGCTTAAGGAGGGTGTTAGGGTGATTATTTACAATTAATAGTTTGATTTTTTTGGATTTAATAATCATGTATTTGTAAAGGTATCATCAGAACATTCTCCATTTTAATTTTATGTAGTAAGTTTCCAGATGTTATTATCCAAACTCTTCTAAAGAGACATTAATTGGGTTTTTTAAAGTGAATATTGTAAGTTATTTATATGAGGCGAAGTTATTTGAATGATGATGATGAGTAATGATATTGAAAGAAATTTGATGAGTTTGGTGTGAGTGATTTGGTAATTAAATCAATAGAATTGCAGTAAATATAACTGTTCGATAGGCTGAGGATTAAAAAACTTGTGGAGAAAGTTTTTTGATATATATATATGAAAGATAAGTAAAGCTTTATGATTGGATCGGAGTGTGTAAGAAATAGATGGATGAAGTACTTTAGTATGATATTAGTACTGCTTTTTATAGCTGATAGTATTGCGAGTCAAAATGACTGGGAAAATCCTGAAATTTTTAAAAAAAATAGAGAGGAAGCAAAGGCAACATTTTATACTTTTTCAAGTGAGAAAAAAGCCTTGGAAAATAAAGTGTCAAATGGCGAGTTTATTAAATGTTTAAATGGGAAATGGAGGTTTAATTACGCTGAAAGAGTATCTCAAAGCCCATCCGATTTTTACCGTTTAGATTATGATCATTCTACTTGGGATACTATTTCGGTACCGGGCAATTGGGAGTTAGAAGGGCATGGGTTTCCTCATTATACAAATATCATCTATCCATTTCATAAAAATCAACCTAAAATTGCAGATAAGTACAGTCCAGTTGGATCATATATAAGCTATTTTCAAGTTCCAAACAACTGGGATGAACGTGAAATTTATATTCAGCTTGGTTCAGTTAAATCAGGTTTTTACATTTGGCTAAATGGGAAAAAGGTAGGTTATAGTCAAGGTTCAAAATTACCTGCCGAGTTTAATCTGACACCTTACCTAACAAGAGGTAAAAATAAGTTGGCCATTAAAGTATTTCAATTTACTGATGGAAGCTATCTGGAGGATCAGGATTTCTGGCGATTATCTGGTATTCAGAGAGATGTTAATTTAATAGCTCGTCCTAAAGTTCATATTCGTGATTTTGGGGTTAAAGCTCTATTAGACGAGCTTTATACAGATGGTGTACTAGATCTTGAAATCGATCTTTTGAATAAAAGTAAGAAAACGGCAAAGAATTATTCTGTAGAGTACAAATTATATAATGCAAAAAACAGCCTTGTTATTAAAGGTAAATCTGCAAAAGTCTCTCTTAAACCAGGTGCTGAAAAAAAGATTTCTTTACACGACGGAATTCAAGCTATTAAGAGATGGTCGGCAGAAGAACCGAATCTTTATCAGCTACTTATCAGTCTCAAAAATTCAAAAGAAGAAGTAGTAGAAGCAAGTTCTATAAACATAGGGTTTAGAACTTCCGAAATAAAAGGAGGTCAATTATTAGTAAATGGTAAGCCCATATTAATAAAAGGAGTGAACCGTCACGAACACGATGAGTTATTTGGTCATGTAATAAGTGAGCAATCCATGGTAGAAGATATTAAATTGATGAAACAATATAATATCAATGCGGTCAGAACAGCTCATTACCCGAATGACCCCAAATGGTATGACTTATGCGATAAATATGGGATCTACTTGTATGATGAAGCAAATCTGGAATCACATGGGTATGGTTATAATCCAGATGAGACATTAGCCAATAAACCGGAATGGAAGGCCCCACATGTTGAAAGGTGTGTGAATATGGTTGAACGCGATAAAAACCACCCTTCTGTTATTGTTTGGAGTTTAGGCAATGAATCAGGAGCTGGTGATAATATGCTTGAAGCTTATAAAAAAGTGCATGAAATAGATGAAACGCGACCGGTTCACTATGAAAGAGCTGAAATGCAAACAGCTTTAAAAGAACGACAAACTGATATTATTGGTGTTATGTATCTTCCAATTGAGAGTGTGAAAAAAGATTGGATTGGAACAGATATTGAACGACCTTTTATTTGGGCTGAGTATGCTCATGCAATGGGAAATAGTACCGGTAATTTTCAGGAATATTGGGATTTGGTGGATTCGCATGATCAAATACAAGGTGGTTTTATTTGGGACTGGATGGATCAAGGGCTTGTAGCATATAAAAATGGAAAGAAATATTGGGCTTATGGTGGGCATTTCGAACCTGAAGGCGTTCATCATGATGATAATTTTTGTTTAAATGGGCTTGTCGATCCAGACAGAGCTCCCCATCCGGGCTTGTTTGAGGTTAAAAAGGTGTATCAGAACATTGATTTCAAAATCAAAGATATAGCTTCTGGAAAGGTAGCAATTAAAAACCGACGGTTTTTTAAAGATCTTTCTGATGTGCTTTTTAGCTGGGAACTACTCAAAGAAGGGATTGTTGTAAAGTCAGGCCAATTTGCGTCAGGAGCAATCGCACCTCAGGCAGAGCATGAGTTTAAAATCGGATACGGAGAATTGGAAAAAGGAGCTGAATATTACTTAAATATTTCAGCGATTAATATGGTCTTACGTCCATTTATTGCCATTGGTCATGAATTGGCCAAAGAGCAAATTCAATTGAGCCGAGGAACTTTAAAGAAGACTATTAATGAAAGTAATTTGCATCTTACTTTAGGTGAAAATGAGAATCTAATTACTTTAGTAGGGAAGGACTTAAATATTTCTTTTTCTAAAGCTAACGGAGCCTTAAGCTCATATATAATAAATGGGTTTGAATTGATAAAGAGTCCACTAGTTCCTGACTTTTGGAGAGCTCCAACTGATAATGATTTTGGAAACAATATGCCGGAGCGTTGTAAGGTGTGGAAAGAAGCATTGACTAAAGCTGAGTTGAAGAAAATTTCTACAACTCAAATCTCTGATAAGGAGGTTTTAATTGAGTCAGTGATAGAGCTACCTTCCATTAAGGGAATACTTAATGTTGACTATCGCATATTTGGCAATGGACAAATTGATGTGGCTTATACTTTTAGTGCATCATCCGATAGCTTGCCGGAAATACCACGCATTGGAATGGTAATACAATTAGAAAAGCAGATTGATAACCTTCAGTTTTATGGCAGAGGTCCATGGGAGAATTACGCCGATAGAAAATCAGCATCTTTTATGGGGATATATGAATCTAAGGTTGCTGATCAATATTTTGCTTACAGCAGGCCTCAAGAGAATGGCCATAAGGTTGATGTTCGTTGGATGAGTTTACATAACCATACAGGAATGGGGCTTAAGATAGTCGCTATTGATCAACCATTAGAATTTAATGTTTTACATTTTTCAACGAGTCAATTAGAGCCTGGTTCGAAAAAGCAATTGCGCACCCCTCTTGATGTGGAAGAAGGAGATTTTGTAGAATTACATATCGATCATAAAATGATGGGCCTGGGAGGTGATAATAGCTGGGGAGCTAGGCCGTTAGTGCCATATTTGAATTATGCGAATAAAGTGTATGAATATGAATTTAGTCTTGTGCCAGTGTTTTGATTTTAACTATCGAATTGCACGTTTTTATCATTATAGAAACAAATTTCACTAATTCACTTAAAGATGAAAAAAATGAAAAACAAATGGATTATTTTATTTTCTATGGTAATATTCATGGGCTGCGAAGATGTAGCTCAAGAAATTACAGATAAATCATCATCTGAAGTTATCCAAGCCCCATTAGCAGGAAGTAGTTATCTGAAATCAGCAGGTGACTTTCAATTGGTTTGGCAAGATGATTTTGATGGATCGTCGATTGATGCCTCCAAATGGAGTCGGATTTCAGAAGGTACCCCCGACTGGAAGAATTATATGACCACTGATGATCAAGTTTATGATGTTTCAGGTGGATATTTACATTTAAAAGGGATTGTAAACCCAAATACACAAACTGATCCAAGACCTTATTTAACTGGAGGAGTGTGGACTCAGGGTAAACTTGATTTTACCTATGGTAAAGTTGAAGTGCGCGCTAAGATGGAATCGGCACAGGGGTGTTGGCCAGCCATATGGTTGTTGGCTAGCACTAATACATACGGTGGATGGCCCGATAATGGTGAAATTGATTTGATGGAACATCTAAATTTCGATGGTTTTATTCATTCAACTATTCATAGCAAAATAAAGATGTTACCAAGTACCAAGACTGCAAAAGCAGTTGTTGGGCAATTTAATACATATGGTGTGGAATGGTATCCAGAAAGAATAGTTTTTACTCTAAACGGAGTTAATACCTTTACATATTCAAGAGCCTTAGGTGCTGATTGGAAGCAGTGGCCATTTGATCAGGATTTTCACATTATATTATCTCAACAATTAGGAGGCAGTTGGGTAGGAAATGTCAATGCAAGTCATCTGCCTGTTGATTACGTAATTGATTATGTGAAATATTACGAATATGCACCTAGTTCTGTTGCTGCACCACCTTCGGGATTGAACCAATATTTAAAGATACAGATGAATGGCAGTAATGTTAATCAATGGAGTCATTTAACGGAGGTTACACTTATTAATGAAGGAATTGAATATGTTTTGCCTTTGGGACATAATGCACCAACTAATTTGGGAGATGGTATGGGTGTGAATGGAGCAAGCTCTGGTTATTTTGGCTTAGATGCGAATGGTCAACTGGAAATTGATTTGGGACAAGGCTATGCATTCGACGCTATAAAACTTGGTGTTTATAATACTGATCATCGTATCTACCAAAATGTAGAAGTGTCAGTGTCAGCTAATGGAATTGCATATGGAGCATCTGTTATTCATGATGTCCAAAACTCGAATATCTTTAAAGTTAATACCAATCCACCAGCTAATCAATACATAAAAATCCAGATGAACGGTAGTACCGCAAATACATGGGATCATTTAACAGAAGTCACACTAATCAGTGGAGGGACTGAGTTCGTACTATCATCAGGACATGACGCTCCAACCGTATTAGGTGATGGTATTGGTGTTAATGGAGCTAGTTCGGGTTACTATGGGCTTGATGCCAGCGGGCTACTGGTAATTAACCTGGGGCAAGCAATTGTTTTTGATGCCTTAAAATTAGGTGTATATAATGGAGATAGTCGTACTTACCAGAATGTAGAAGTATCTCTTTCTGTAGATGGAGTAACTTATGGTACTGTACAGTCACATAATATACAAAATTCTCAAATATTCTTTTGATCTGATACTAAACAACAGCTTTTCTCAGTGAAGAGAATAGAATTAAAAGTAATGAAATAATGCTAAGTTCAGAGTGACAGAGCTTAGCATTGTTTTTTAAACTATTGATTCACTTAAGTGAATTTAACCCACACACGCATATGAGAAAGAGGGTTGCAAAATACCTCGACAGAGCTATTCTTCTATTGTTTGCATTAATTTTATATAGTGCTTATTCAGATGAAGATTCCAATGGTGACCCCAAGCCCATCATCTATAAAGATGCTGATAATTTAAATTTAGCACTGACTGATATCTATTCAAATGTAAATGAGTTGTTTGCTCAGGTGGATTGCATGCTTCCTTACCTACGAAGCGATGATATAACGGTCATTCAGGGAAGTTCATCTCCTTATATTTCCTTTGACCGCTTTAATGTTCTTTCCTGTAATGCGCTAAACAGATGTTGGGAGCTTACTTATTCAAGCATTCGGTCAGCAGATTATATTATTTATAATGCCCATCAGGCCATAAAAGCCACACTGGTCCGAAGTCGATTTTTTCCCACATCCTTATTATAAAAAGATGCGAGACAGAGAAGGGTATGATCAGGAGCAACCAGGGAAAACGGTAGATTATGCGTCGGATAGAACCAATATGGTTATTCGCTATGCCGAAGTTTTGCTCATTTATGCAGAAGCCAGAGTCATGTCATCAGGCCTTGATCACTCAGCTTATGATGCCATTAATGCCGTGCGAAACAGAGTCAGATTGAATGTAAATACAAGTTTATCCTCTTTGGCCTTCTGTGATTCTTTAGTGATGGAACGAGCCTGGGAGTTTGCTGGTTGTGAACCGATCACCGCTAGGTGGCTTGATTTAGTGCGCCTGGAGAGGGTGATGGCTCAACGTGGTAGTCAGGAAGGGAGCTTATACAACCAACCAAAGAAGACTACTTTATGCCAAGTCCAAATCAAACAAAGTAACATATTAGAATGATTTTAATTATTAAAATAAATAATTATGAATTTATTAAATAACAACTTTAAAAAAATATGGGTAAAGTGTTGTCTTACTTTATTAATAATAAATAGTTTAGCTATAAGTATTTCAGGGCAAGTAAACCTACTTTCAAATCCCGGTTTTGAAACTGGAAATACAGAGGCTAACCTTTGGGGAGGAAGTT
Organism: Carboxylicivirga fragile; assembly: GCA_025499625.1. GTDB lineage: Bacteria > Bacteroidota > Bacteroidia > Bacteroidales > Marinilabiliaceae > Carboxylicivirga > Carboxylicivirga fragile. The sequence goes on from JAFMVD010000006.1 coordinate 140,686, forward strand.
CACTAAGCTCATACAATTCATATTCTGGCACCTATGCTGCTGAATTAAAGGAAAGTGATGCTCAATGGGGGGGCGGATTAGAATGGAGTCTTACTGGTTTAAAGAATAATACAACATATGAGTTTTCTGCTTGGGTGTATACAACAGGAGGAACTGAAATTATTGGAGTGAAAAATTATGGAGGAGCAGAATATAGCTTGTCGTTTGGTAATTCATCATATCAATTACAAACAATTACGTTTACTACAGGACCCTCAACTACTACAGCCATTTTATTTATCTACAATGCACCAGGTGGGGCTTCTGTAATTTATGCTGATGATTTAAGTTTAACTGAAACTACCTTTGAATATAATTTAATATGGAACGATGAATTTAATGTTGATGGATTAATAGATACCTCCAAATGGTTTACCGAACGAGGATTTCAACGCAATAATGAAGAGCAATATTATCATTCAGATAATTTAATTCAAAAAAATGGAAATCTTGTGATTTCTGCCATTCGGAAAACTATTGCTAATGAGGATTATGATCCTAATTCTAATGATTGGAAAAAGAACAGACAATATGGTACTTGGACATCGGGAAGTATTGCAACGTTTGATCGGTTTAAATTTTTGTATGGACGCGTAGAATGTAGGGCTAAGGTTTCTAATTTGTTAGGTACATGGCCTGCAATTTGGACAGTTGGAGAACCCGATCCTGGAGCAGGTTGTAATGAGTGGCCTGCATCTGGCGAATGCGACATTATGGAAAACTATAATGGAAAAATTTTAGCAAATTATGCCGTTGCAGGTTCTGGTAGGTGGAATGCTAAATGGGATAGTAAGGCGATAAATGTAAGTGATTTAGGTATTAATAATTTTGCAGATAACTATCATATATGGACACTGGATTGGCATAAAGACAGAATGGCTATTTTTGTTGATGGAGTATTGATTAATGAATTTAATCCGAATACACAGAATAATTGGGATGCATTTACATGTCCTAATGCTACGCCTTTTAAAGAAATTCCGCAGGTGTTATGGTTAAACCTTGCACTTGGTGGTAATTCAGGTGGAAGTACAGATGCATTGCCAGATAGTACAGTTTATTTAGTTGACTATATTAGAGTGTATCAAAAGAATACCATAGTGTCTGTTCCTGAACCTATAAACCTTATAGATGATCCAGGTTTTGAGACAGGTAGCTCTTCTCATATATGGGGTGGATCATCAGTTGATAATATTGAAAAGTATGCAGGAAACTATTCGGCCGAACTAAAAGATAATTCTATTTGGGGTGGTGGTTATGAATCTCTCATTTCTAATTTATCTCCTAATACTACATATACCTTTTCTGCTTGGGTAAAAAGCAGTGGTGGTTCTGAGGTTGATCACGGAAGAGTTGGAGTTAAAGATTATGGAGGTACTGAGATTTATAAATCTTTTACTAATATTCTTTTTGAACAGAAGAGTGTGCAATTTACAACTGGAGCCACTAATGTATCAGCAAAAATATATGTATATAACCCGACTGGAGGAACAAGTATTTTGCATGCAGACAATTTAAAATTAATTGCCAGTTCAAATAGACTTAAATCAAAAATGAAACTACCAAGAGAGGATAGCGCCTTTGTCAACGTTCAAAATAGCATTGTTAAGATCTATCCAAGTCCTGCAAATAATTTTTTAAACATCAAGCTTAATCTAGAACAAAATGAAACAGTAACGGTTTCTCTTTATAATACAGAGGGTATTGAAGTTATTAAGCGTAATTGTGGTAGGTCAGAAAAAAATAAGATATTTCAGATTAATGTGTCAAACCTACCATCTGGTATGTATATAGTGAGATCTATCATAGGTAGTGCAGTATATAACCATAGTGTTATTATTAATTAACAAAGTATTATTAGCACTTTAATTAATCGTATTTAAAGTGCTAATGTTTCCGTCTTTACGCAAGTTCATATGTAGAGAATTTAAGAAAATGGTTTCATTTCTTATTTGTACTATACTTCTTTTTGCGTCATGTAGTTTTGCTTAATGTTAATCAAACTTTCAATGACGATTTTCTGCACAATAGTGCATAAGTTTTTAATAGGTAAAAGATGTTTGTAATAATAAGAAAGGTTTACTTTTTATTATTTTTGTGTAAATAATATAAAAATGATGAAGTTGAGATATTTTTTGTTGATTTTTATATCTTATTTATCTTGTGTTTTATATTCTCAGGATTATCAAATAAGTTACCTTTCTATTCAGGATGGCCTTTCGCAAAATGAAGTCACTTCAATAGTTGAAGACCAGTATGGTTTTATTTGGTTCGGAACAAGGGGAGGTTTAAATAGATACGATGGCTATATTTTTAAGCATTTTAAGCCAGAGAGTGGAGATGGAAGTGACCTGTCAAGCCCTTCCATTGAGTCACTGTATTGTGATTCAAAAGGGCAGTTGTGGATAGGAACCAAATCTGGCGGACTTAGTTTATTTGACCCTAAGTTTGAACGTTTTATAAAAAACACACAATTAAACAACTTACCCACACGTATTACGTCAATTACAGAAGGGCATGATGAAAATATTTGGCTTGGTACCTGGGCTGAAGGCTTATGGAAATACGATAGAGATAAGGATAGCCTTGTTCAAACTATTTCCAAAACAAATGTTAAATCGTTAATTTCAACCAAAGGTGGTTCTGTTTGGGCTGAAACCAAAGATGGATTATATAACAATATAAAAGATAAGATTGTAAAGGACTTTCAATCTTATAATGTTGAGGTTGTTGACATGATTGAAGATGACAAAGATCCTATAATATGGATAGTTGGATGGAATATGCATTTGGTCAAGTACAATTATGTTACTAATACGATTAAACAATACAAAATTAAGGATGTTAAAGATCAATTGTACGAAGATACCTATTCTTTAAGTTTTGATTCGCAAGGCAATATTCTTGTTGGAACATGGGGACAAGGTTTATATGTTTTTGACAAAAAAGAGGAAGAATTTAAGCACATTGATATTGAACCACGATTCACCACAAAATCTTCGATCAACTATAAAGTAATTCTCGATATTTATAAGGATTCAAGCTCTAATATATGGTTAGGAACGGATGGTGGAGGCGTTGTTAAATTGAGTAGAAAAAGTAACTTTACATCAATTGGAATTAAAACCGAACATAAGGTATTAAGACGGCATGTAAATGTATTTTTTATTGATTCCAAGGGAAGGAAGTGGATCGGTACAAGAGGAAGTGGATTATATGTTGCAAAAGACGACGTGTATAAAAAGGTTAATTTTTTGCCAACAGACGATCTATATAAAGCACCTATCATTATAGTTAAAAATATATTTGAAGATGATAATGGAGAGGTTTGGATAAGTATTGATCAAGGCTTATTCATTGCTAAGCAAGATACGAACAAGAACTTCAGTTTACAACCTGTAAGTAGTTTTAGTAGTGAAATTGACACGATTCGGAAAGCACATGATGTCCTATTTTATAAGAACGAAATATGGGTTGGTACTCAACAACAAGGATTATTTCATTTTTTAAAGAATGGCACGGAATATAAATTAAATAAGCATTATAGTAGCTTAAAGATAGGGGGGTATATTCCAGATAACAGAGTTACATCTGTATTTGTTGTAGATAATTCACTTTGGATATCGACCTACAAGGGACTTTTAAAATTTAATCAAAAAGATTCTTCTTTTGTCCCAGTAGAAAAACTTTTGAGACACAAAGAGGAACCTTTATGTAATATCATTCTATCAACTCATGAAAATAATAATGACATATGGTTTGGAACACCCTGTGGGTTGAATAAGCTGTATGCGAATGATGACGGCAGCTATGGCCTTGTCGAGATGACAAAAAAGGATGGATTGTTGGATGATTATATCAATGCTATATTGAATGACGAGAAAGGCAAAGTATGGGTGAGTACTAATGCAGGATTATCTTGCATCGATTATCAAAAAAATGAGATTTTAAATTACATCGTCTCGGATGGTGATGGTGTTGTTAATTTTTCAGAGTCAGCTAGCTTTATGGGGGCTGATAATAAAATGTATTTTGGAAATTATGAGGGACTTACGTATTTTAATGATCGAGATATTGTTGATAGTCAGAGTGATCCAAAGTTTGTAATTGCGGGCTTCAAAATATTAAATGAGAATGTGCCTGTTTCATTAGACGGTGTACTTACTAAGGGTATTAATGAAATGGACACTTTGGAGTTCTCTTATTTACAAAAAGAGTTTTCATTTGATATTGCATCTCTAGATTTTAATACTCCAACTAAAAACCAATTCAAATATCAACTCCAAGGTTTTAGTGCCAATGACGAATGGATTAACATTGGTAATCGACATCATATTTCATTTAGTAATTTATCCGCCGGAGAGTATGTACTTCATTTCAAATGGACCAATTCAAATGGCGAGTGGAGTAGTGATAAGAAAAGTATAGTGATAATTATTCATCCTCTAATATGGAGAACTTGGTATGCACTTCTATTTTATATTCTTATTGCGTTTGGTGTAATGATTTTAATAATAAAAATACAAATTAAACAATCACGATTAAAAGATTTAGTTAAACATGAGAAACGAAATCGAGAAGTAGATCAGGAAATTATTGATTATAAATTACGGTTCTTCACAGATGTTTCGCACGAACTGCGGACACCTTTAACATTAATATCTGCACCTATAAATGAGTTAATATCAAAGGATTTATCAAAAGAGGAACCTAGTTTTATCATGGATAAAATACAAATTGCAAGCCGAAATGTGGGTAAGCTAAATAATCTGATTAATCAAGTTTTAGACTTTAGGAAAATTGAAGTAGATAAAATAAAACTCAATTTAAGTGATCAAGATATTGTGAGTTTTATTGTAGAAGTTGGTAAAGACTTTCAACAATTGGCCTGTGAAAATGAGACTGAATTTACTATAGAATCAATTAATGTACCGCAGATTGTAAGATTTGATCAAGAGCGATTACAAATCGTGCTGCATAATTTATTATCAAATGCCTTTAAATATTGCAGTAGTTCTGGGGTTGTAAAGTTATCTATTGATAAAGTTATGAATGAGATTCATATCAAGGTGTGTAATGATGGTAAAGGAATATCTAAAGAAGATAGTGAACATCTTTTTGAACGATTTTATCAAGCGAGCGGCAATCAGAGTGTAAAGAATTCGGGAATTGGCCTTAGTTTAGCTAGGCACATTCTTTAGTGGTTTATACCTTTGATAATTAAATGATTATCACTATCTTGATGATATAATAAAACCCCGAAAACAGGCACTTTTGCCATAAATCGGGGTTTGTTATTTTTCGAATAGTGATAAAATTACAAAGTATTCCAGAATTTCAAACTCATCTTCCTCTTTTTTCTATTGAGGATAATTTTCAGGTTGTTTATAA
>JAFMVD010000070.1 GCA_025499625.1 Carboxylicivirga fragile
GGGTCTAATTTGAAATAAAAAACCAAACGCCCAATAAATGGGCGCTGTAGAAGAGAATTTTATGAATCCCGACTTTAGTCGGTTAATAGTGATTACTTATCAACAATTTGCCCTTCTCTAATAAACCTTCTTGTATTGATGTTGGAGGGGTATATTTCATTCCTTTAATGGTTTCTTGTTTGCCAAAATCAATTACTAACTCGGGCTTCGATGAATTAGAAATCCAATAAGTTTCAACATTGGCATCTATGGCCAAAGACGACTTATTATTACCTGAATGACTAGCTTTTGCCCTCCATTTATTTTTTAGAATACCTAGCTCAACTTCTTTAATACTTCCTCTAGTTCCATTGCTAAAAGCACAAGATTTTACAAGTCCAGACTGTAGAAAAAAGGGCGATTCGTATAAAGGTGACTCCAGAGTTGGCTCACTGCCATCTCTTGTAAAATGAATAACAAATCCACCATTTAAGTTTTTTGAATAATCTACTCCATGCGCTTTCCATCCAAAATCGTGCTGCATTGCTTCAATATTCACCATCCCTTCCAGACTTCTTGTGATACTTAACTGTGGCGGACGTGGTGAATAATAGTGTGCTGATACTTTCGACAAATATGGCCTGGCTCTACTACTAATTATTCGAATACGAAACTTTGAAGTTGTTACTTCATGAAAGCGTAAAATGCGTTTATAGCCAATATTTGTAGTTTGTGCCACCTGCTTCCATTCCTTATTAATCCATGCATCCAGAGCGTGCAGCTCAACTCTTTGCCCCGTAATATGGATAGGCTCTTGCAAAACGAAACGATTCACTTTCACAGGATTTTCTAATTCGATAACGAAAGATTCTTCTTCATCTATAGTTGCATAAGAATCATCATCTGTATCTAACAATTGCCTTTTACCCTTTGCTTTTGCTAATAAATCGACACCATATGTACTTTGTATGCGTTTACCCACTTCTTCCAATACCTCAACATCTTCATCTGAAAATAATCCTTCGCGATTTGGAGGAATATTTAGAAGGAAAGTAGAATTACCACCCACTGAACGCTCATAAATATCAAAAACATCATCTGCACTTCTAACTTTCTGATTTAGCTCATCACGATAGAACCAACCTTCGCGAATGGATGTATTTGTCTCTGCCGGTAAAAAATGCAGGTATTTTGCCTTATACAACTGCTCTCTATTGCCTAAATCACCATGCATATCAGGAAATTGACTCGCCACATTTGGATCTTCTGCAAAGGCCACAACGTCCCATTCCGTATCTCTTGTTTGCCCAGCTTCGTTTCCACACCAGCGCACATCCTCTTTTCCAAAAATAACAGCCTCAGGAGCTAAGGTATGAATCAGCTTTTTCCAAGCATGATAATTATAGGTTTGCCCACCTTTTCGTTTGGGATGGGCTCCATCAAACCACACTTCGTGTATGGGTCCGTATTCTGTTAAAAGTTCAAATAACTGATTTAAAAAATATTCGTTGTAATCATCAACCAAAAACTTAAATGTTGTTTTATTTTCATAAGGTCGCCCTTCTATTTTCTTCGGAATTTCACGTTCGGTGTAGGTACTTAAATTACCATACAAACCATCTTTATTCTCAATTTGATACAAGTCGGCAGGCGATAAATAAATACCTAATTTTAATCCATACTTTTTACACGAAGCAGCTAGCTCTTTCAGAACATCCCCTTTACCATCTTTAAATGGCGATGACATAACGCCATGTTTGGTATAGCGCGTTTGCCACAGGCAGAAGCCATCATGGTGCTTTGCAGTGAACATGATCAATTTCATACCTGCAGCTTTGGCTGTTCTGCACCATTGATCTGTATCCAAATTCTGAAGCTTAAAAATGTTTGGATTTTCATTACCATTACCCCACTCTTTACGCGTAAACGTGTTTACACCAAAGTGTATAAAACAAGTAAATTCGAGTTTTTTATAGGCATACTGGTTGTCATCAGGCAGAACCTTTACAGCCTTTTGAATAATTACTTCTTTCGAATCATCAGGTTCAATCTTTATAGTTTTCTGCTTATGCGAACATGCATAAATACAGAAGATTGTAAGTACGGATATTAATATCTTCATCATTTCTCTATAATTATTCGACACCAAACATTTAAAGCTAAATCTAACAATAAATCATAAGGCGATCTTCATTAATTGATAAGATCATCAGGCCATGGAATTAACTCGCCTGTTGACTTATAACTGGGTCGCTGTGCTTTCACCGATCGTAAATACTTACCGAGATTTATCGCCAACTCCCTAACTTTTTCAGATCCTTCATCTGCCAAGTTATTTTCTTCGCCTATATCTTTTTTCAAATTATATAACTCAAACGATTGATCGCTGTAATAATAGATCAATTTCCAATCTCCTTTGCGTATAGCACTCGTAGCACCAATACCTGGGCCGGTAGGTCCCCAATTATTAGGAAAATGCCAGTACAATGCTCTCTCATTTCCAGTATTACTTTCACCTTTTAATATCGGAACAAAAGATACACCATCAACTACTTGTGTGGTTTTATACTTTTCTATCCCTGCCATTTCCAATATGCTAGAAAAGAAATCTTCAATGATCAAAAATTCTTCAGAGCTTGAATTTTCTTTTGTTACTCCAGGCCATTTAACCAGCATAGGTACGCGTATGCCGCCTTCGTACGCCGATCCTTTTCCACTATTTAGTGGTTTGTTATGGGTGTGTAATTCACCGGCACGGGGTCTGAGACTAAAACCTCCATTATCCGACATGAATAAAATAATCGTATTATCACTTAACTGTTTCTCTTCAACATATTCCATTAAATCAAATAAACTTTTATCCATTGCTTCAATCATTGAAGCGTATTTAGCCTCCGACTCAGGTAAGCCCATCTCGATGTACTTTTGATAAAAACGTTTATCGGCATTCAAAGGTATATGAATGGCATAATGTGCCATGTATAAGTAAAAAGGTTGTTTGTTTACAAGAGCATTATCAATGGCTTTTTTGGCTTCTATGGTTAATGCCTCGGTCAAAAATATTGAATCGCCATGATAATGCTCAAGCCCTGGCACACCCCAAGGCTTTGTATGTTCACCTTTGCTTTTATTTCCAAAATTCAACTCACCTAAGTAACTAGCCAAACCACCCGCTGCATGACCGGCAATATTCACATCAAAACCGCAATTTATTGGGTTCTCTGCTGGCGTATCCATTGCACCAAAATGTGCTTTGCCACAATGGATGGTATAGTACCCATTCTCCTTTAAAATTTGTGGAAGGAGCTTTGCATGCACCGAGTGTTCAATACTATTACAAGCCTGAAGTCCATTTATATTCCAATCCGGATAATCCATCAGCTCGCTTTTTCCATCTACCGAAACATTTCGCTTCAAAGTCCAATTGGTAACCCTGTGACGAGCCGCGTTCATTCCGGTCATTAAACTAACTCTGGTTGGCGAGCATACTGAGGTAGCATAGGCTTGAGTAAAACGCATTCCCTCCGAGGCCAGACGCTCCATTCCTGGCGTATGATAGATTCTATTATAGTTTGTTTCCTTGTCCCAGAAAGGTACGGATGTATCTTGCCACCCCATGTCATCAACCAAAAACAGGATAATATTTGGTTTAGTTTGACCTTTACCATCCTTTTCATCTGTAGGTTTACAAGCGCCAAGTACCAAAAGAAATAAGGTGATGAATGTGATATATTTTATTCCTAAATTCGTCATAACTTCTAGTTAATTGTTGTTGACTCCACCCATACTATCACCTAAGGCTTTCATCCTAAATTTTGAATTATCAGCTTCTGAATGTGCCTCTCTTAATATTTTACTCATTTGATTAAAGACTTCGGGAAAGTGCTTAGCTACATTACTCTTCTCCTGTGGATCATCGTCTAGATTATAAAGCTCAATGTCTAGATTACCTTTTAAAATATTCTTCCTTAGTGCTTTCCAAGGCCCCATACGCACAGCCTGTTGGCCACCATAGGATGGAAACTCCCAATACAAATAATCATGTTCCTTTTGATCTCCATTATTCAATAAAGTAGGCAGAAAACTGATACCATCAATATCGGCAGGAATCTGAGTACCACTAATATCGCATAGCGTTGGTAGCACATCCCAAAAGGCTGAAATGTGATCGCTTTGAGATCCGGCTTTTATTTTCTTTGGCCAGGAGGCAATCATTGGCACCCTAATGCCACCTTCGTGCAAAAACCCTTTTCCATATCCATAAGCACTTCTGAAAGGGCCTGCACTGTTAAACCATTCTGATTCTGTCCCTCCATTGTAAGTAGGTCCATTATCCGAAGTGAAAATTATCAATGTGTTGTCATAAGTACCATTTTCTTTCAGAGTCTGCACCAACTCTCCCACCTTTTCGTCAAGGTATGAAATCATGGCAGCATAAGCAGCTTTGGGATAACGATGTGGATAATAGCCCTTATCACCCATATAAGGTTCTTCATCACCAAACTTATTTTGATAATAATTAACCCACTTTTGTGGAGCTTGTAATGGCATGTGGGGGATTGGTGTTGCCCAATACCAAAAGAAAGGCTCTCCTTCATAGCTTGCAATAAAGTCCATCATTTCGTCAAAACTTCTATCAGGCGCATATGATTGCAAGTTGTACCTCTCGTATGATTCTGCTGCATATGGGTCGCTTTGCACATCTAGCTTTTCATGAGGAGCTACTGTATCGTTGCCCAAATAGATACGTGTATTATTTTTATACAAATGAACCGGGTAATAGGTATGTGCAATTCTTTGGCAATTGTAACCACAGAAAAAGTCGAAACCCATATTTGTTGGCGTACTATTGGTTTGTGGAGCTCCTAAACCCCATTTTCCTGTCATTGCAGTTTTATATCCAGCCGATTTAAGTAGTTGAGCAATGGTTAGTGTATTATCAGGCATCGGCCGTTGCCCCTCCAAAGTTGAGTCTTCAATCATTGCATCATAACTCCAAACATCACCCCTGTCAGCCCACTCATCATTTGATCGGATAATAGCATGCCCTGTATGTAAGCCGGTTAATAATACACAACGTGATGGTGCACAAACGGGAGCACCTGAGTAATGATTGGTAAAGAGCATTCCACCGGCAGCCAATTTGTCAATGTTTGGGGTCTCAATTTTATCTTGTCCATAACATCCCAATTCGCCATAGCCCAAATCATCGGCCAAGATGTAGATGATATTGGGTTTCTGATCTATTTCAGTCTCATTACAAGCACTTATAAATACCGATACTATTAATAGAAAAAAAAGGCTCTTAATTTCCATAGAGATGAGTGTTAACATTTTATCTTCAAGCTTAAAATTACTTAGGACAAAGTACTTAATAAGTCGCTATAAAGTGTCATCTACGGTTTACTTTTTACCGTTATGGCATCAACTTCATTTCCTTCAATATCGTTTACCTGAATATTAATTGCATTGGCTTTTACATCAGCATTTAATAACATATCCTGACCAAGAATTACAACCGGCATATTATTTTTATTGGCATCAGAATCGATTAATGAATAGCGGTGGTGATGACCACTAATAATCAAATCGATTTTAGCCGAATTAAATATTCCTCCCCACTTTTTTGTGATGTCCGTGGCACCATGAGCGGTACTTTTTGAAAAAGGAGGAATATGACACATAACAAGCTTATACTTTGCTTTCAAAAACGCTTCGCTCTTAACTTCTTTCTCCAACCACTTTTCTTGTTCAGTACGATAATTGTCGAAATCAACTAAACCAGCATATACAGGGTGATCATCCGTTTTATCCTCGCCGGGATCGAGAATTATAAAACGAACTTCACCTTGTGTAAACGCAAAATAATACTGACCGCTTGAATGTGGGAAATATGAAAATAATTTTCTAGCCTCTGGCCCTCGTGTTTCATGGTTGCCTCTGGCCAATATCATGGGCTTTGTTGTGGCAAAACGATCCACACTCACATCAACCATGCCATTAAAAATTCGTTCCTCATCGCCAATCCAATTAAGCATATCGCCAACGTAAAACATCATAGCAATTGAGTCAGGCGATGTCATCGACAATAACTTATCCAGTTCCTTTGATCGTTCGTGAATATCGCTAATAGCCGCAAATGAAAATTCACTCACAGCATTTGATAAAGTTTCAAACTCAAAAATTTCACCAGCGGCCGTATCTCCATAAATCACCTCGTAGGGATTGTATTGCAAAATCTCTTTTGACATAACCCGATAGCGGTATATTGTTCCAGGCTCTAAACCAATCAAACGAACTGAATGCAAGGTGGTATTAGCCTCTAACAATCCTTGATTGCTCGGATATACTTTTTCGGGGTAGCCACCCCATTTGGGAAACGTTCCAAGATTTGTATCACCACAAAATTCAACCCACGACTGACATGCTTTATTAGTTGTCCAGTTAATAGTTATGCAATCAAATCCAGGCTCGATTAAATAAGGCCCATGGCTTATTTCTAATTGTTCATTTTCGTTCTGTGCCAACATGGATGTGGCTATTAGCAGCCATACTGTTAGAACTGAAACTAATTTATATACGATCTTCATTATACAATATTTTTAGCATTATTTAAATCTAAATTTTGATACAATCCCAAGATGATCGGAAGGATAACCAGGCGATAACTTTCCCTTCCCTTTAAAATTAGGAATAATTGGACGAACATCTAGCAATTCCAAATTCGCACCTTTAAAGTAGATGTAATCAATGCGTTCTTTTGAGGTATGAAATGAATAACCCGGATGTGTTTTAACAATTGGATAGCAGGCTCGATAAGAATCAATAAATCCGGCATCGGTCATTAATTTGCTGTGGCCTGATTTGCCAATACCATCATCGAGATGGGAAACCGAATTGTAATCGCCTCCAAAAATCACAGGCATACTATCTGCCTGGTTGATCAATGAAGACCAAGCTTTAAGCGCACCTTCCAAATCTTCCGGTTTCTGTCCGTTATACCAATTCGTAAATGCAATAACCCGCTTATCCTTATTCATGCGAACTTTTACACCTCCATTATTAAAAGCATAGTTTCTTCCATAATTTGATTTCTCCTCCAATAAATAAGTTTCTTCCAAAGGATAACGACTCATTACGGATAGATTGGCTCCCCAAACAGCACCAATGCAACTGGCTGCTTCGTAATAGTAATAGCCTAAATGGCTCGAAATTTTCGAACCGGCACCATAAGTCTCTTGCATCAAAACAATATCCGCTTCCGATTGACGAATTAGTTCAATTGTTCTCTCAATACCATCAAAACCATCTTTCTCCTTTGAATAATGCGTTGCGCCATGCCAAATATTCCAATTCAAAACAGTAAATTCATCGCTCTCATTAACTGGCTCTTGAATCGTTTTTTTATAAGTTCCATATAATTGCTTCACTTCATCCTTCGAAAGCACTTTTGACCATATGGTAAACTCATCAACCATCCCATTAAATGAATTATATGAGGAATTAACAGTTGGATCGCTACCCAGGCAAAGGGACAAATCACTCATGAAATCCTTATAAACTAAATCCCCAATACGAAGAATGGCCCTATTAACTCCATCGTAATACAAACTTATTTCATGTTTATCAGCCTTGTGTGTAAAAACAAGACAATGCCATTCCTTGTCGTTTATTGGCTGATCATTAGCGATTGGTTCATACAAAAAGTTTTGGTTTCCATTACCAATATTCCACCCCCACGAACCATTACAGTTGTACAGTGCAAAACCCTTATTTATTCGCCTGTACCCATAATAACCAGTTTTCTGTGCTGCAAAATCCGTATTCGCTAAAATCAGCGTTGTATCCTTCGATACTTGATCTGATTTTAACCAAATACCAATGGAAAAATCGCGTTCCATTGAAAATAAGGAACGGCTGGAATCGGGAAAGTCTGTGTAATAAGCCTTATCTCTTAAATCCAGTGCTTGGTTTTCGACACCATCTTTTAAACTGATCGTTTTTTTGCTTGATTTATCCAAACGTAAACCTTTGCTACCATTGAAATCCAAATTAAATACTTTCCTATTCTTTTCTTCCTCCAAAGAGTTGCAAGCGCAGAACACGAACATAAAAAGTAAAAAAATGTAAATGAGTTTATGATTTGGTATCTTCATAACAATAGCTCTATGAATTATTTTAGTTTGAATGTGGTGATAAGCGCCGGGTGATCGCTCGGCCATATGCCTTTGTACTGAAAATGCATATCAGATTGCTCAGCTTGTAATGATTTCCCTTTGTAATAAATATAATCAATTCTGAAGGATAAATCTTTAGCTTCAATGGTGGAAGACGAATAATTCAAATCCGCATGTATTTCACGAAACGAATCTTTAAATCCCTTAAGTTGCATGATTTTACTTACAGGCCATTCAACAGCCAGATCGTAATGCCAATCTTTAGTGCTTTCCACCCAATCGATATGCGATGGACTATTAAAATCACCTCCGATTAACAGAGGTACTTCATCTGCCATATCAATTTCATTTTTTAAGCTGTCTAAGATAATCTTGATTTCCTTATGACGTGTTTTAGACTCACCCGCAATCAATTCGTCAGGAGTAATATCCTTCTGTTGAAGCGACTGCCCTATTGAAGGTAAATAATGCAACCATATACTAGCTAAATTAACACTCTGCTTTTCACTTAGCTGAATATTGCATATGCCAGACCAAAGCTCATGGTAAGCCATTTTTGTTTTATTTATTGGATATTTACTAATTACCGAAATATTGGCACTCGACAAATAAAAGTAATACCCTAATTGATCAGCAATTAAAGGACCCGAGCCATAGGTTTCCTGCATCATTACAATGTCGGTATCGGTGTCTTTTATAAAATCAATAACTTGCTGCGGACCTATTTCACGACCATGCCTACGACCACCATGCCATATATTCCAGGTCATAACATTAAGCTCCTCAATTGGCTTGCTTGATAACTGAGCTAATTTAGCAACCGGCACGTAATCAGAATAGTTTGAAGCGATACTTTTCTCATCTAACAAATAATCATAGACTTTAAATTCATCAATGGCTCCATTAAAAGCATTGGAGTTATCGGTATATAAAGGATCGTTACCCACACATATCGGTAATCCTGAATCCAGATCTTTCACCGGCCCCATGTAATAAATAGCCACATTTTGTCCATCGAAATACAAACGTGCCTCGTTGGCATTTCTGTTTACCGTGAAAGCAATCTGGTGCCATTCGCCGTCATTAATTTGTTGACGGGGTGCCGTTGGTCGATAATCTTTTCGAAAACTCTCAACTCGCACCTCTTTACCATCGTGCTTTCCATTACCTATATTCCATGCCCAGCTGCCATCGGGCTGACAAACAATGGCCCAACCCTTATTAACGCCACTGGTTCGGCTAAAGCCAAAATAACGATTATCGGTAAAATCTTTTATTTCTCCCGAATTCCAATCTTTGTTAGCAGCAATCACCTGAAAATCCTTATTGCTTTCTGATGTTTGTACCCATAGTACAATTGAAAAATCTCCACCTGTCCATAATTCCGAAAGTTGGTCGGAATTTTTAAATAAATGTCCCTTTGTATTACAATCGTTTGAGAAATAAAGTGCTTTCCCTTCAATTCCATTTACTATTGAATCATTGCCCCGAAGAGATGGATCAGGTACTTCTTCATTTAACTCTAAGGCGATTACAGGTTCACTCCTTTCATTTGTTTCTTGAGCTCTTAGCTCGCAATCGAAATAAATAAGGATAATTAATGCAAGCACTAGGTTTTTAAGAATCATTGGGTGTATTGTTTAGTTTTTAATAATTCTACAACAAGCTTCAAGGTCATAACGACAGGCAAATGATCAGAAGCCATTGAATCATGAATTACCTCAACTTCCACCACCTGCCAGGCACTTGAAGGACGAACTAACACATAGTCGATTTGCTTATCGGGATTAAGCGACGGCTCCGTTAAAAGCTTTTTATCCAAACTCTCATTTAACCATCCCTTTTCATACAAAAGTCTGAGCGGATCAGAAGAGGGCGTAGCATTTATATCGCCTGTTAATAAAGCAGGTTGTTTCATATTATGCTTAAAGAAAACTTGTTCTATTACCTCAACAGCTGCTTTTCTTGATACTTGTGAAGCAAGGGTTTCTAACCAATCGAAGTGCGTATTAATTAAACGAACAGAGCAAGTTTCTCCATACAACTCAGACAAATCAATATCAACACACATAGCCTGATATCGGCTACTACTGGCACTCGGAATAGAAGTATTTCCCACATATTTAAAGGGATACTTACATAATACGGCATCACCATATTCCGAAGTGGATTTCTTAGACGGTCCAAATACAAAGTGCATATTGGTTAAGCTGGCTAATTCCTCAGCCATTGCCGCATCACCAATTTCTTGTAATCCAATTATACCAGGACCCGAATTGTTTATGATTTGTGCAATACGACTTAGATCTTTCTTTCCATCCATTCCAATTCCGTAATGAATGTTGTAGCTCATCACTTTAATTGTTTGAGCTACCATCTTCTGCATAAAAAGAAAGCACAAACAAACTAGAATTAGGAAGGATCTTTTGATCATTTTTTAGCTGATATGAAATTCACAACTGATTTGTTTCTAGAGATTATTAAGCAATCTCTTACCTTCCAGAATCATTTGTTTAGTGCCCTGTTCCGGAATATTAGCTATCTCAAAGTTTTTCAATAGTTCTTCCAGTTTCTGGATCTGAATCTTCGCCTCCGGTTTATCCGAAGCTTTAAACTCGTTCATTAAAATTGTTAATTTCTCAAAATCCTGAATCCCTTCTCTAAGTTTCTCAAAACGAATGGAAGAAATATTACCCGGATAAACAAAAAAGGTATCACCCGAAGGCCATGTAATAAAGCGAGTATCCTGCATCGGATCTTCAGCCCAGGAGTTATAAGCCCAACGAAGGAAACCATCCAGGTTTTTAGCATAAGCATACCAGCCCTGCCATACACCTTCGGAAGGTTCGGAATAGGTGAAATTATTAGGATACTCAGCACTACAGCAAACATAAAAAGTAGTAATATATCCCTTGCTACGTCTATCTTCCAAAATACTATCGCTCAGCAAATACCTTGATTCAAAACTAAGATCAGTAATATGACTCGAAAATTCAGGATCGTAATTGGCAGCGGAAGAAATCTTAAAACCACCAATCTCTTCAATAAGGTTAACGGCAATCATCATGTCCTTAAGTGGTCTTTCATCCATTGCAATACTGGTTTTTTCAAACCAGCCCTTATCACATAAGTGCTCCTTAAAATCAAGAAGAAAAGGGCGCCAATAGGTTTCAAACTCATTGGACGAAGCCGGAGCAATCATAAAGGTATCTTTCTGAGCAAGTTCATCGTGATAACACAATTTATTTTTCCATGGAATCAATGAGTAACAATTTATCTGTTTATCGATACCAAGTTCCATCATAAATTCGACCCAATTATCAAAAACAGTATAATCATATTCCCATGAGCCATCTTTTTTTAGTTTATGCTCAATCATCGATTGAAAGGCATCGTATGTTTGACCACCCCAAGGGGTATTGGTTATGGTTGCAGTAATACACTTCTGACCGGCATTGGCCAAGCGTGTATACAATGGTTGCATATATTGCCAGTGTTCTTCTGACCACAAAGGCACCTCATTAATACGAGCAACCGCATAAGGGTTCTGCCACAAATCAAGATGATAAGTCCAATCCTTTGCCTGCGGCAATGTTCTATTAATGACATCAACCTTAAGTTTTAATTTCTTAATGACATCATTCTTATTAAGGATGGTTACTTCAGATAGATATCGCCCTGCCTTGGCATCTACAGGCACGTCAATATTAAACCAAATACCGCGTGCGGATTTGTCTGACATTGTTATGTTACTTGAATTATCCAAACAATCGGCAATAAGGTGAGACGTCTCAGAGCTGTGCTTTTTATAACCACAACCACCCATAAATTCGTCACCAATAACATTACGTACAAAATAACTATTGACCCCACCAAAAATTGTATGCCCACTTTCGCAGCTCAAATCAGATACTTCAACAGAAAGGTTATGAATACTATCTGCCGTCCAAACAACAGCTTGAGCATATAAACGTTCGTTTTTCCAACCCGTCACAAATAACTCATCCTTCAACTCTAACTCCGGTATGTAGTTTTTATGATACCTGCTATTACTACACCCCCATGAAACCATTGGCTCATCTACTTCTTCCCAATTTTGAAAAGGACTAATAAGTTGTGGGTTCGCCGGCTCACTTAAGGTGATGGATTTATTATTCTTCCCCAAAACCATAACGCATGATAATACTGCTATTGATAATGCACTAAATATAATTAGTTTGTTCATTCTCCTTATTTTATCTGTTCAATTATGAGTGTGTGTGCTCTTTAATTTTTCGTCCGTAGTTCAATTATTGAAAATACCGGGTTATGATCCGAGGCTTGTTGCTCATTTATAACCGAACTCTCAATTACTCGCCAACAATTTGCAGGACGAACTAATATGTAATCGATTTTATGCTCAGGTTTATCGGATGGTATTGTTGGAACCTCAAGATTTGATGTAGCCTTAAAGGATTTAAATGCCAACTGCATGGTTTCACTGCCAGGTACGGCATTTAAATCGCCTGTTAAAATGGTTCGTATCGTATCCTTGGCATAGGCATTAATAATTTGCTGCATCTGCCTCAAACGTAATTCTTCAGTTGTATGATCGAGATGTGTTGCCACAAAACGAATTTTTTTACCCTTTGCAGTCTGCACATATGAACACAAAGCAACTCGTGGCTCTTTGCCTTCTTCGTTGGCTAGTGCCTGAGTTTCGGTTTTCAGTAATGAGAAGCGCGATAATATTCCTACTCCGTATTCACCGCCATTAAAGGCCATTGCTTTACCAAACATTGGTACCATTTGTGTTTTACAAGCTAGTTCCGTAAGAATATCTTTGCCTTCCACACGCTTGGTCTTAAAATCCACCTCCTGCAATGCAACCAAATCTGGCTTTAATGAATCGATTAGCGCTGCAACTATTTCTAAATTGGAAGCTTTTGAATTCGCGTCAGTTTTATAATATATCTCACCATGGTATATGTTAAAAGAAAGCACTTTTAGTGTATCCCTGCATTCCGAAGTATCAAAACTCTGTGCATGGCTAAGCTTAAAAAAACAACTTAAAATCATGATCAATATACATTTATACATCAACTGCTTCATAGCTACTATTATTAACATTAATACTTTCCTGAATATTATTTTGCCCTACCTCGAGCTTCTCAAATGGAGAAAATCATCAGCTTTTAACCTGATGCTACCAATTCGACCTCTGTTGCAAGAACAATCCAAATGATGCTGAATTATTCTAAATTTCGCGCTTGGACTTTGCAAACGAAACCAAATTAACCTTCCTCTAAAATCGAGGTGATGAACCTTTTGCATTGGGCAATTATTTAACCTCTCCCCAAGTGGACAACAATAAATGTTACCATAGAAACTTGAATCATTCATAACGACAGAATTTAAGTTATACATACAGGTAAAGGTTTGATAATTGTGTTTGCAAAAGGCCATTCATTACTTAATCTGCTTAACCTTTAGATTAAGAATACTACCATTAAAATTGCCTATGGATTTTAGTGGGAAAACAAGCGTTTGCTGGTAGTATTTTTTATACAATTTGCTCGATGTGCCTAATTCTCGGGTATGCTCAGTGAATGAGCCTTCAAGGCGTTCAACTTCCTTATTATTTATTAATAAAGAGGTTCCCTTGTTATCTCCACTAATAGTTATTGCGTGCTGTTTTTGATGTTCGAATAATTTCTTAAACGTATAGCTGTAGCCATCACGCTCAAATCCAATCTGGATACTATCATTTAAAGGGAGAATCACTAGCTGAGCATTCGAGGAATTAAATAGTGTTGTTTTCGCCTCTGGTACTTCATCAAATTCAATATCAAACGACACCTCATAATTGTATCCTACTTCTTCGATAGGTAAGAGAAGCGCTTGTCCCTCGGAAAAAATATAACCTTTACCTTTTTGCCATTTTACACCTTGCTCACTAGCTAAGTCGAAACCATTACCGGATAAATCTTTAAGTCCGGACTTTAAAAAATCATAGTTCAAGACAAACTCGCCTTTGTGCTTAATTTTGCCCATCATATTTACGAAGGGTGCCTCATCCATTCTCGAAGCCAATTCCTGAAAAGCAATTAAGGAAACATCATGGTCAATACCATGCCACATTTTTTGACCTATAACTTGTATGGCGGGCATTGCTCTGTGATGTACATCTTTTTCACTTATTCCATTACCAACTAAATCGTTCCATACGGCAAACATACCACCGCTAATTTGAGGATGCCCCAGTGGAAACTCAGCCCCGCCAATAAGATTTGGCTCCCACTTGTGGTACAAAAAGTCGGTCTCTAAATAATCGAAATAATAACCTGCAGCAGGCACAATATAGAGGTGACGATCCGAGGTGGAAATTAACTCATAACCTTGCTCTATCATGGTTGCCGGATCAGCATAACCATTGTACCAGGCATTCATTATTACATTGTCAGAAGTAACAGGTGTTTCACCATCGGCATGTGTTAATGATCCCCATAAGCGAGCCCTTTTCCCATACGATTGAACTTTTTTCAGGTAGTAATCGGTAAATTTTCTAAATGATTCAGCCTCACTTTTATCGTACTCATCTGTTCCAATGTGCATATCAGGGCCGATAAATACTGGCGAATCTCCACCCAAATACTCCTCATATAACTCATCAAGGAAAGTATATACCTCAGGATTATTAATATCTAGATGATCAGCGCCATATTTCTCACTGGCCAAATCAGGTCGGCATTTTGAAAATGCCAAGGAATGAGCAGGCGCATCAATCTCAGGAATAACGTTAATGCCGTATTGCATACCCAAACGCTGAAGATCAGTAAATTCAAGTTTAGTATATGATCCGTCCTTTGCTGTTAATTCAGGATAGCTTTCAGACTCTAAACGAAAAGCAGAATATACTTTATCCCAATCATTATCGAAATACCATTTTAAACCATTGTCGTTCAAATGAATTTGAAACTCATTAAACTTGTAATAGGACATGATGCGCACATATTGACGTAGAAAATCAATGGTAAAGAACTTACGCCCAACATCAATCATAAACCCACGACGTTTGTATTTAGGATAATCACGTGCCAGTCCTTTGGGCAGTTCATTTCCATAAACATTGATTAATTGTAGTACTGTTCGTGTACCCCAGAAAAGCCCTTGGGGCGAACTTGCTTCAATTGTAATCTGCTCATCAATATTTAAAGTGTAACCTTCATCTCCAAGAGATGTTAATTCTTTGTTTATAGTTAAAAATATATCTGCGTTTTCGGATGCCCCTAGCTGTACCGTGAAGTTTTTTTTATTGAACCACTTTAAATCCTCAGCGAAGGTAATCGCCTTACTTTTTACTTCATCCCAACACTTGGCATCAACAACAATTTTCCCTTTCTGCTTGAATGCATAATAACCTTCGCCACCAAGCCATTCTCTTAGCTTTGGTATTGTTTGCGGTATGGCATTACCTGCTTCTTTCACTTTCTCAACACCAGGCACTACTACTTTAATATTCGGAATATCAACCCGTTCTTTTGTTTTACGATCCATTAATTGATAATACAGATTGACAGGTACATCAACCATGGGTGGAAAAATATTACCCTCATTATCTATCACCTGCACACGATCGGAACCGATCAAGCTAATTTGATAGTCTTTGGAAACACTTGGATATTGAATCGTTTTATCACCAATTTTTATTTGGGGATTTTCTTTAATACTAAGTGCTAATAATTGCAAATCGCTTTGCTGGGTACTTGCAAAATTATTTGATGCAATAAGCAGTAGCACAAAACATAAAAGTTGCCATTTGTACGATAAAACACTGACTGAACGAGAAATCTTCATAATCTTATATCTATAATTAATCTTTATCTACTCTAAGTTATTGGTATACTTTCACCCAATCAACACTAACATGCGCTGGCAAATCCTCTGCATCAACAGCTCCAACCCAATTACCGCCCAATTGCTGATCAAGCATAAGATAAAATGGTTGATCAAATGGCCATTGCGCCTCATCCACCCCTTCTAATTTGGGATACTCATAACTCACTTTTCCATTAACGGTATATACCAACCTATCCGGATACCATTCTAAACCATAAATATTATAGTCTTCGGTATCAATTTTGGTGGTCGCATATCCTTGTGGATTCATCTTATTTTTCATGCCAATAGTCCAGTACGAATGGGTAGTTTGATACACAAAATCTTCATGATTCAAACGTTCCATAATATCAATCTCACCATTCCTATTGGGTAAATCTTCGTAAATATTTTTTTCGGATAACATCCAGAAAGCAGGCCATGAACCACCGGCTCCTTGTAACTTAGCTCTTATTTCAATCTTTCCATACTGAAATGCAAACTTCCCCTTTGACTTAACAGCTCCCTGCAAATAAGGCCGAGGGTCGGCTAGTGTATCTTTGTTTATTTTTCCCCAGAGAAGCAACTCCCCATTCTTAACTTCATAAAGCTCATCCGATGAAGTTACGTAACTGAAACAATCCAGATTTCTATGATCTTTCCATTTTTCAGGCTCGGCATACCATTCTTCTATGGGCATACCAAAATCATCATCTGTCCAGCGATCAATTCGTGTCCAATGTGAAGTATCAATTTGATTCACCTCAAAGTCATCGGACCAAACCAATTGCCAATTTTCCTTATTCAAATGTCTTCCCTCTTTTTGAATAAAGATATATCCGTCTTCAAGAGTATATGGTTTGCTTGTGCAAGAGGATGCAATCATAATTATAAACATCACTATTACCTGATAAATCAACTTACGATTTATATTCAGGCTCCTATCTAATCTATTCATAACTAATGTAATTAAACCTAACAACTAATTGATGATTAACATCCTCTATCACAAACACAAGTTTTATAAAGAGGGAGCTAACTCCCTCTTTTGTCCAATATATTATCTAAAAAAATGCTATGAAATTGATGTGCTCACATTTATCTAATAATATCTGCAAAGGACTATTTGATTAATTTAACCAGATTAAAAATTAGGTCCGGCAATATGCCACCATAAGCGTGTACCTATTTCATCTTTTCCATTAGATAATTTCTTGGTTGCGTCAGCAACACCCTCTGGATTAATCGTATACTCATCAGGAACGAACTTCATGCGTTTAATGAAATCATCATCTGCAACAACACCAGTTTCATTATCACTATCATTTTTATAGTTATAAGGAAGCTTTGGATAGCCTGTTCTACTATGATCAGCCCATGGCTCCCAAGAATTAGGGAAACCTGCAATCCACTTTTGAGTAATAATTCGCTCTAGTTTCTCCTCATTTCCTACTGAATCATCCCACTTGATTGTTATGTTAATTTTGTTAGTAAAGTCATTAATATCACCTTCTTCAATCACATCATCATAATCAATTGGCAAACTAGTTTCATCAAGTATATACTCATCA
Source organism: Carboxylicivirga fragile (assembly GCA_025499625.1). Classification (GTDB taxonomy): domain Bacteria; phylum Bacteroidota; class Bacteroidia; order Bacteroidales; family Marinilabiliaceae; genus Carboxylicivirga; species Carboxylicivirga fragile. The sequence continues at coordinate 17,585 of JAFMVD010000070.1, forward strand.
ACGCCATTGGCTCCCCATCTTTCGAAAGACAAACGAATACCAGCTTCATAATAATCCTGAGCTGTTTTCTCCACATTCCAACCTCGCAAAGCAGCCTCTGCCATTATAAATTGCGTTTCACTGGCTACGAAATACTCCTGATCAGTTTTTGTCTTGAAAATATCGTTAACTGTAGAATAAGGAATACGTTGATCCTTAGATGAAATTTGGGCGCCACTTCTAATACCTTTGTATGGATACTCAGGATGGTCAGGCACTAAAGATAAATCTTCAACCGGGTTAAAATATTTACTTATACGGTCATCTTTGTAACCAACCAATATCGATTCCATGGTACCACTCATACGGGTATCATTCCAGTCAAAACTTAATAAGGCCAATGGATGTTTTTGTATACCTAAACCGATCTTATAATTATCAGCATTTTCAAGAATCAAACCACCTTCGGCGCTTAAAGCCTTATTTCCTTCGGCTAAAGCTAAATCAGGTTTAACTTTTGAGATACGCATAGCCAAACGCAAACGCATAGAGTTAATAACTTTAATCCATTTTGACATATCTCCACCAAAACTATCGTCAAAACGAGCTAGGCCTTTATAGTCCTGATTGGCTAAAAATACAGCATGAACTTTATCAAGATCCTTAAACATTTCATCATACAATGCCTCTTCAGCATCGTAATAAACAGTCTTATCAGCTGAACCATAGTCTGAATAAATAACAGGTCCATATTGTAAAGTCAATTTCGAGATTGACATCAAACGAATCAATCTGGCCCACTCAACAAACACATCATACCCTCCTTCTTCAGCAGTTTTCATCACTTCATTCGAAGGTGCCATAATTTGCGTGTATACACGATCCCAATAAAAATGCTTCCATTGTACCTTGTAAGTTGTATTATTTGTTCCGCCTTGAAAGGGTGTTGGAGGTGCTAAGTAACGCACCCAGGCATCACTCGACAAGTTCTGATAAACCTGATGCCACCAGGTATAACCAATTACCCACTCTAACATGGCTGGATAAAACGATCCAATGTGGTTAAAGTCCTGCTCTAATTGCTTATCGCTTATTTCAACCGGATTGATATTTGCTTCTTCAAAGTTATCGGTACAAGCTATAGGCATCAAAACCAGCATTACCAATAGTAAGTATATTATTTTTTTCATTGCTTTAAATTTAGAAAGTGAATCTTACATTAAAACCATACGTTTTGGTAGCTGGAAGACCAAAATTATCTAAGGCAGGGAAAGAACCAGATGTATTCATTAACAGTTCCGGATCAAACGGAGCATCTTTGTACAAATAGAATAAATTCTGTCCTACTAAAGACACATTTAACTGGTCGATAGGTAGTTTTGAATTGGTCAAATTAAAATTATACGCCAATGTAAGTTGAGCTAATCGAATATTAGTTCGATCATATGTATAAGGCTCCAATATACCATTACGTCCTCCTGTCCATGAATAATACTTACGTGGATCCATTTCTTTCACTAAAGTCCCATCAGGTTTAATACCATCGATAACAACTTTACCTGCATCACGTGCATCAGCGGTTCGAGAACTAACACCGTACCCATCTAACATGGCCTCTGTTTTACTTATGACTTTCCCCCCAAATTTTCCTGTAAATAGAAAACTCATTGAGAAATTCTTATAAGTCATATTGTTATTCCAGCCCAGGTTCCATTTAGGATTGGCATTTCCGATCAACTCTTGTTCAGGTGTTTGCTGTAGATCTCCATCGTCGTTAAGCAATAAACGACCGTTATCGTCTCTCAAAAATTTAAAGACATAAATATCATCTAAACGACCGTCTCTTTTGATAATTCGCTTATAACCCTCGGTATCATCTCGAGCCAATTCATCACTAAAATCTTCATGAATTTCTTTGATAATATCTTTGTTATGCGAATAATTAAACTCTGTTTGATAGGTGAAATTAGCTGTTTTTACAGGCGTTAATTTTAAAGACATTTCAACACCCCAGTTTTTAATGCGACCTGCATTAACAAAATAGGTGCTCCATCCTGAACCAGAAGGTGCTGGAAGACTTAGGAATTGATCTTTACTATCGATATTGTAATAGGTAAAGTCAAAACCAACGCGACCATTTATAAAGCGTAAATCTGTACCAACCTCAAAACTTGTTAGCATTTCAGGCTTCAGGTTTGTAAAAGGTTTGGTTGTATTACGACTAATACCAGCCGAAGTAATCGAGTGATTTGGGCTAACCATATTAAAAGGAACCTCATTGGCTACTTGAGTATATGACGTTCGAATTTTCGCAAAGTTAAAGAAACTAGGTAGTTCAACCATTTCACTCACTAAAGCAGATATTCCAATAGCTGGATAAAAATAAGAATCGTTACCTGTACCAGCTAATGTTGAAGCCCAATCGTTTCTTCCTGATAGATCCAAGAAAACCATGTCCTTATAACCTATCTGAGCATTTGCAAATACACCTTGCTTAATGACTTCTCCACCATTGGTTGAATTAACTAACACATCGGGATGAAGGTTTTGAAACGAGAAATGATTCGGATATTTTAAACCTATTGTCTCAGATGAAACACGAACACCAATACCGCTAACAGTACGCTGATAACTTGCACCAGCAATGGCATTAACACTAAAGTTATTAAATTTCTTTGTGTAGGTTAAAATCGCATCACCATAAATCAATTCATCCGTAAATCGTCTGTAATCCCAAGCCCCATTTTCATGAACATTAATTGGATCAGATGTTGCAGCATGCTGGGTTTCAAAAGTTTTTATAGCATAATCATAATTACCTCTCACCTGAACACTCAAATCACTGTTAAATTCGTAGTTCAACAAGATGTTAGTAACAGCTCTGTTTACTTTATCTTTTTTAGGTTGATTATTCAATATCCAAAAAGGATTGGATTGAAATTGGTCGCTGGCAACCACCCAATTTTGTGCGTACATGTTACGATCAGGATTAAATACCTGATAGTTATCGCGGTAATGATTAAAATCGGCATCACGACCAAAGGTATACAAGCTCAAAAACGGATTGGTGTAATAACCAGCTGGGTTTCTGTTTTCAGAATTCTCATTGGAGAACAATATATTTGAGCTAACAGTTAACTTATCCTTAAACAGTTTGGTTGATTGCTTAAATGCTAAGTTATGTTTGTTGTACTTGTTTGTTGGCGTAACACCCTTCGAACTTGTATTTCCATATGAGAAATAAGCCGTCGTATTATCGGTACCGCCACTTATTGATATATTATTGATGTAATTGGTTCCTGTTTTAAAAAAATCTTCAACATATCCATTCTGGTAATTCCCTTTTGATGTTGACCAACTCTCCTTTTCAGGATTACCATTCGTATCAAAAATCCTTCCATAACGATATTGTAAATCAGGCACCTCATGAATATTCTCGAAAGTAATGCCAGAACTTACGCTAACAACTGCTTTCCCACTTTTTCCACTTTTGGTGGTAATTAACACAACACCATTAGCTCCCTGGCTACCATATAATACAGACGCATTTGAACCTTTTAAGATAGAAATACTCTCAATGTCTTCAGGATTGATTAAAGCTAAACCATCACCTCCATCAGATCCGCCCCAAATACCCGCTTGACTTGGTTTATTATTTGACATTGGCACACCATCAATAACGTATAAGGGTTCACTAGCTCCAAGTATAGATTTGTTACCACGTAATATAACCTTTGTAGAACCACCGGCTCCTGAACCACTCTTCTGAACTTCAACTCCCGCAGCCTTACCATCTAAGCCAGTCATAAAGTTTATGTCCTTCGCCTTAGTAATTTCGTCACCTCCTACTTCTTGTGCAGCATAGGTTAAAGTTTTTGTTTCGCGCTCAATACCCAGGGCAGTTACAACCACCTCATCAAGCCCTTGCATATCACTAATTAAAGTAACTGAAACACTTGACTTACCAGTTACATCTACCTCTTGAGTAGCCATACCAATAAAAGAAAACACTAGTACATTGTTATCAGCAGGCACCGCAAGACTAAATCCACCTTCCATGTCTGTTATTGTTCCTTGCACTGTCCCTTTTATAACTACGGATACACCCGGAAGCGATTCTCCATCAGTATCCAGAACTGTACCAGATATTGTTCGTTCTTGTTGAGCAAACGTACTTATACTAAATAATAACATAAGTAAGAGGGCGATATTGCGCCAACTTAGATTAGATGACAACAGTTTTTGTTTCAACATTAAACTTGTTCGATTTTTTTTCATACAGATAAGTATTTGTTAGTAATTATACTTTTAAAGTTGACCTCTCAGTAAGTCGAACTTTGTACCGCTAATGTCTGTAAGAAATCGTGTAATGGACTTTACGAATATCTTCTTCTCCTTTGAATTTGTCCACAATATTGAATTTTGTACAAAATCAAAGGCGATTGGGACGGAATCAAATATTAAAACAATATATTTTGATTATCAACATTATACATCAAGAATTTTTAGACCTTACATTTTAGAATTTGAGTAATACAATAGGATTCATAAAAACTAGAACGATCCTAAATAACTTCTCCTTTGGCGCTTCGCCCAAACCCGACTTCATTTCTTGCCTTGATGCAAGAAACGGAAGCAAAGAAAATCAAGGCTGCACCTGCTTCACTCAATAAACTACGGTTGTTTGACTGAAATCGTTTAAACTCACTTCGCTCAAACAAAAACGATTTTTAACCGTCAAACCCACCTTGTTTATTGGCTCATCAGCTGAGGCTCATAATCCACGAAATATTCAAGAATTTACTTGTATTTATTTAGGTCAGATGTAAAAAAATAACTTCCATGTATTAAACGCCTTTAAAAACAATGGTATTTAAGGTTAAAATATTACAAGCATTCTACTTAAAAAGTTTTATAAATAAAGAGGCCGTCTCAAAAGTCAAAAAAGAATCTTTGAAACTTATAATTTGTAACTAACTTCAATATTTGTTACCCCTAAATCCCCTGAAGGGGACTTAAGCCTC
>JAFMVD010000071.1 GCA_025499625.1 Carboxylicivirga fragile
GGGGGGGGGGTTGGAAGGGTTTAATCGAAAGAATGTGTCAATGGAGCTGCTCTCTTTTGCGAGTTGCCAATAAAGAGCCGCTCTTTAGCTCAGTGTTCTTGAGTCTCTGCATTTAAACAATCTATTTAGAAGACGAACCTGAAGATGATGAATTAATAAAGTCGCGATGCGACTTCAATAGATTAATCGAATATAAAAGCACATTCTTCGTTTCTGCCAGAAGGTCAAGGAATAATATACTAATGCGTGTTCTACCTTCACCTGACTGAATACGTTTAATCTGATTTTTTCGAAGTTGCTCCAAAAAGCCAAGCAAGAAATTTTGCTTTATAGCCATGTCATTAATTAAATCAAAGCGATGCTCCTTTTCAACATGTACCAAATGATTAAAAAAAGCGGATACTTCATCCATCAACTCATGCAGATCGTCTCGTTGCGATTCAGTTAATCCTTTGTGCTGATTCTCGAAATGCTCAAAAAGAGGTTGGGTGATATTACTTAGACAGCCCACTAATTCGGTTAGGTAATCAAAAGCTTGAATAAAATACTGTCCTGAGTCGATGCCTTCCTCACTGAGTCTTGAGTAGGCATAAAACAATTGCGATTTACTATTTCTAGTGTGTTTCTGAAGCTGTTCAGCTTTATTTCGAGCTTCGTGCAATTGACGCAGATCCTGATCAACGAAACCTTGTAAACCGAGAATATAGACTTTTGAGGCCTCAAGTAAGTTACGTTTTATATGTTCGTTGCCCGACTCAACAAGAAACTCCATATTATTTACAGTGTCGGCCTGAAAATCTTCCTTAAGCAATTGTTTCTCTGCTTGCTTATTAATATAGTATTGACGCGATTTAAGTAAGACATAAAAAGTAAGTGCTGTCAGTAATATCGCTGCAATCCAGGTGCCATACCATAAGGCGTATGCTAAAATAAACGCACCAATAAATGCAATGCAAGCAGTGAAAAACCAGCCACCAATGATGGATAGTACTCCAGATACACGATAAACGGCACTTTCCCTACCCCATGCCTGATCGGCTAATGATGTGCCCATAGCCACCATGAATACCACAAATGTAGTTGACAGTGGGAAACGCATGTAAGTACCAATTGAAATTAATATGCTGGCTACAACAAGGTTTACTGAGGCGCGAACCGTATCGAAATAAACAACGCCATCTATGGTTCCAGGACCTTCTACAGCCTCGCTACGACTGTATCGTTTATCAAGGGCTTTAACCATGCGCGACGGTAATATCGATATAACTGTATTATGAACTTGCAAAAAATTTCGAACAATAATTCTAGATAGGTAGGATGGTTCAAAGCGTTCATACCCCACAGATTGTCTGCCCAGATATACTTCCGTTTCGGTAACGCCTCTTGCTTTCTTCGAATAGAATAAGGTAAGGATCATAATAACACCTGATAGAGCAAAGATGATCATATACACCACATCCATAAATGTATTTTTCTCAAGTATATTACGACTTAAAAAATCCATCCCAAAGGTTTCAGGCATTGTACTTCCAGATGCTAAAAATATTTTAAAACTCTCAAAAGCCGCCAGTGGAATTCCAATGAAATTAACCAGATCATTAGCCGCAAATGATAAGGCCAGTGCAAATGTGCCTACAAAAACAACAATTCGAGGAATATCAATATCAAAAGATAAGCCTAGGAATAGAAAAATAAAAGTACTGAAGGCGAATACTCCCATCAATAGTTCTGGCAAGTAATCTTGTACTATTCTGAACCAAGCATCATCCGCAAATACACTTCCTCCCAAAGCTTTTTTTGCTATCATAAAAACAATGGATGTAATGGCCAAGCCGCCAACAATGGCAAATAATATTTTAAACCGTCGCGTATAATTAAAGGTAAATACTATCCGAGTCATGAACTGGACTATCATGCCCACAATGAAAGCCAGAAAGATAGATAAGAGGATGCCGGCCAATATAACAAAAGCCCGATCTGAGTTAATGAGATGTTCAACCTCAATACCATCCAAACGCGCTTGTCCTTTCTTGATAAGTGTAAGTGCCATAGCACCACCTAAAAGTTCAAATACCACCGCAACAGTTGTTGAGGTGGGAAAGCCTAAAGTATTGAACCCATCAATGAGGAGAATATCGGTAAGCATTACGGCCAAAAATACGACCATCAGTTCGGTAAAAGTAAAACTAGACGGATAGATAACCCCATTACGTGCCACCTCCATCATGCCAACGGATAAAAACACGCCAAATATTAAACCACTCGCCGCAACCCAGTATACAATACGCTGTTTAGCTGCGCGCGAACCAATAGCAGCATTTAAAAAATTAACAGCATCGTTTGACACCCCAACTGTGAGGTCAATAATGGCTAATAAACCAAGAAGAATTACGGCAACCCAAATGAAAGTCATTATTTGCTTTTATTTCTGCTCAAAGATATAATCGAATACATGTGCTAAGATAAAACCAAATGTTAACATTTGGTTATCATCTCTCCAAATGTTTGAATAAAAATGGTATTTTTTACGTTTAAAATATTGATAGATGAAGACTTAACATTGGCTTAACATCATTTATTACTCAAGATTCATGAATTGTGTATGCGTTTTTAGTTTAACTTTGTTGTGATCGATTTATAGATATTACTAATTTAACTTTTAGTTTATTCAATCGCTCTTAATTAACACATGATTTACCTCGAAGGTTAGCGGTGTTGTTAAAGATTATAATTAATGAAGTCACAAGAACCACAAAAAATAACAGGATTTATTGCGTTGGGTTTTTTAGTGTTAGCCGGACTTTTCTTTTTGGCTAATTACTTAAGTCCAAATCTGTATTATTCGCTTGCCATATCGGTTCCATTGTTCTTTGCCCTGTCTTTCTCAATGGTAAATTTCTTTGTTAACCGTTTTATTTATTCGCGCATAAAACCCATTTATAAGTCCATTCACGACTTTAAGCCCAGCCAATTAGATGATGAAGAGAATGCTGAAGATGTTTTTTCTTCGGTGAATAAGGAGGTAGCAAGTTGGATGCAAGACAAAACGCAACAGATACAAGAGTTGCAACAAATGGAGCAGTATCGCAAGGAGTTTCTTGGAAATGTATCACATGAACTTAAAACACCAATATTTAATATACAGGGATATATTCTAACGCTCATGGACGGCGGCTTGGACGACCCCAATATTAATAGCCTATACTTGAATCGTACCGAGAAAAGTATTGATCGTATGATTAGTATTATTGACGATTTGGAGGCTATCTCTAAATTAGAAGCTGGTGAATTGGAGCTGACGTTCGAGCCATTTAATTTAATACAGCTCGTTGATGATGTTTTTGATTTGCAGGATATACGAGCAAAAGAGAAAAACATAAAGCTCAAATACGGCAAGGGTTTTGAAAGGGATATTCAGGTTATAGGAGACAAACAACGTCTGTTTCAGGTAATAAGTAACCTGGTGGTTAATTCCATTAATTACGGAAAAAAAGGTGGTAATACCAGCCTCAACTTTTACGATATGGATAATCGTGTTTTAATCGAAATTAAGGACAATGGCATTGGCATAGCTGAGGAAAATTTACCGCGTATATTTGAACGTTTTTACAGGGCCGATAAAAGCAGGAGCCGAGAACAAGGTGGTACAGGACTTGGTTTAGCTATTGTAAAACACATTATTGAAGCACATAAACAACGCATTAATGTCAGCAGTAAAATTGGTAAAGGCACCTCTTTTACTTTTACACTCGAAAAAGCCAGGTAACATTAAATTCACATAGAAATAATATACAGCTTACAGTTAATTAATACGATACCGTAGCTTCGCAGTTAAATTTTATTAATATGGATTCAACGAATTATAAGATATTATTAGTAGATGACGAACCTGATATTTTGGAGTTTGTCTCTTACAATCTGAGGCGCGAAAATTACACTGTTTTAACCGCTCAGAATGGACAAGAAGCATTGAAAATTGCACAAGCAGAATTACCTGAGTTAATTATTCTTGATGTAATGATGCCTGAGATGGACGGAATTGAAACTTGTGAAGAGTTGAAACGCATTCCTAGTTTAAAGAATTCAATTGTTGCTTTTCTAACCGCACGTGGTGAAGATTATTCTCAGATTGCTGGTTTCGACGCAGGAGCCGATGATTACATCAACAAACCAATCAAACCAAAGGTATTAATCTCGAGAGTTAAGGCTTTGCTGAAACGTTACCATCCTGATAATAGTGCAGAACCCGTTGTTAGCAATAGTGAAATCATTACCATAGGCGATTTGGTTATTGATCGTGAGCGTTATAATATTCACCTTGCTGGTGAGGAAATGATTCTACCAAAAAAGGAATTTGAGTTGCTTTTATTGTTGGTTTCAAAACCCGAAAAGGTGTTTACGCGCGATGAAATATACAGTGCTGTTTGGGGCGATAACATCATTGTTGGCGACAGAACTATCGACGTGCACATTCGAAAATTACGCGAAAAGATAGGCCAGGATCATATCAGAACAATAAAAGGAGTAGGTTATAAGTTTGTGGTATAGATGATTAGGTCTTAATAAGAAAAGTGTTTAATTTTTCTGTTTAATAAAAATTTGACAGACAAGCCATAATTATTACTTTTATCATGTATTAATTTATGAATGCTGTATGCCTATGCATACAGACTCAAACTATAATGTATGAATAAGTTCGTAAGTGTTATAATGATTGTGCTTGTTGCTTTTGCGTTTCACGCATGTAAGGACAAACCAACACAAAAGGTGCAAAAACCAAAAACAACTGTTGTTAAAAAAACGGTTAAGAAAGATACCGCAGCTATTGATTCTCTTAAAAAGGTAGCTGAAGCTAAAAAAGTTGTAAAAAAGGTTGAAGCACCCAAACCGCCAAATAAGTATTTTTTAATTGCAGGAAGCTTTCAAAGTCGTCGTAATGCCGATATTTTTAAAGCGCGATTAGAGAAAGAAGGCTATACTTCTTCTGTAATTGAAAGGCGAACAGGCCCGAATACTGATTTTTACAAAGTATCTTATAAAGGTTTTCACGATCGAAAGTTAGCCTATGCCGAATTACGAAAAGCACGTAATTCTGAAGGCCGAGATAACGTTTGGTTATTGGTGAAAAAATAAGGTCACTCAAAGATATTCATAAAAAAAAGGAAGCTAATGCTTCCTTTTTTTATGCAAATACATCTTCCATACTGTTAAGCTTACTAATCAGCTCTGTTTTAAAACCTAATTTTTGAGCAGCCTCAATATTAGCTGGCGAATCGTCCAGAAAAAGAGTAGTTTCCGGATTTAGACCTGTGGCCTCAATAACTTTCTCAAAACAGAGTGCTTCTGGTTTACTACATCCAAGTTCGTATGAATAATAGACTTCGGTAAATAATTCTTCGATGGATTCATATCCCGATACCATGTGAATAAAATGGCGACGGTGTATGGCATTGGTGTTGCTCAACAAATAAACCGGATTTTTCCTTTTTAACTCTTCCAATATTTTAATTCGTTCTTTGGGAAAACGCACCAGCATTTGATTCCAGGCATTTATAATTGATGAGCTAGTCTGTTTCTTATCCGAAAGGCTTGCTACTCGATTTACAAACTCATCCTCGTTAACATCTCCCCTTTCGAGCAATTTAAAAATGCCATCATGATGACTTTGACTTATTTCTTTGCCTAAGTTTTGATACCCAAGTTTCGAAAAAGCTTCAATGGTTAGCTGTGGATCAATATCGATTATCACACCTCCCAAATCAAATAAGAAACAGTTTATACCTTCAATATTTCGTGTCATTTCAGTTCATTATTTAGACCTTAAAAATACATGCATCGATTGAATAATAAGGCACTTTGAAGGCAACAATTTTTTAAAGTCTCAAATTCGATGAAATACATTATCTTTGCAAGGATTTTTGTCTTGATTAAAGATAAAAAAATGGGAAAGCGGGCTATAGAAACCTGCAATTCTTAAACATTATTCTAAAAACAGAAGAGTAGAATGAGTACGTTGGAACTTAGCGAACAGGAGATTATTAGACGTAACAGTTTAGAGGAGCTAAACAAACTGGGTATTAACGCATATCCGGCAGCAGAATATAAAACCACGCACTTCTCAAGTGAAATAAAACAGGAATTTGATCCTGAAAAAAACAACTTGCAAGAGGTAACTATTGCTGGACGTATCATGAGTCGTCGTATTATGGGTAAGGCTTCATTTGCTGAGATCCAAGATGCTGAAGGACGTATTCAGATATACATCAACCGCGATGATCTTTGCCCTGGTGAGGACAAAACATTATACAATACCGTATTCAAGAAATTATTGGATATTGGTGATATTGTTGGTTTGAAGGGATATGTATTTGTGACTAAAGTTGGCGAAACCAGTCTTCATGTTAAGGAACTAACCATTCTAAGTAAGTCACTTAAACCTCTTCCTATTGTTAAGGAGAAAGATGGTAAAACTTACGATGCATTCACTGATTCGGAATTGCGTTACCGTCAGCGTTATGTTGATTTAATTGTAAATCCACAGGTAAAGGAAGTATTTGAAAAACGTCGTACGATTATTAAAACAATGCGTGAGATGTTTGATAATGCAGGTTACCTTGAGGTTGAAACACCAATATTACAGCCGATACCTGGAGGTGCTGCGGCACGTCCGTTTATCACACATCACAATGCATTGGATATTCCTTTGTACATGCGTATTGCTAACGAGCTTTATCTAAAGCGTCTTATCGTTGGTGGATATGATGGTGTATATGAATTTGCAAAAGATTTCCGTAACGAAGGAATGGATCGTACGCACAATCCTGAGTTTACGGTTATGGAGATTTATGTGGCCTATAAGGATTACAACTGGATGATGGAATTTACCGAAACCATGCTGGAAAAGGTGGCTATGGCTTTACATGGACAAACTAAGGTAATGATTGGCGAAAATGAGGTTGACTTTAAGGCACCTTACCGTCGATTAAGCATGATTGATGCCATTAAGGAACATACTGGGATTGATATCACAGGTATGGATGTTGCTGGCCTTCGTAAAGTTTGTGATGATTTAAATATTGAAGTAGATGACACCTTTGGTAAGGGTAAAATGATCGACGAGATATTTGGTGAGAAGTGTGAAGGTCACATGATTCAGCCAACTTTCATTACCGACTATCCTGTTGAAATGTCACCACTGTGTAAGAAACATCGTGATAATCCTGAGTTAACCGAACGTTTTGAGTTAATGGTGAATGGAAAAGAATTGTGTAATGCTTATACTGAGCTTAACGATCCAATTGATCAGCTAGAACGTTTCCAGGAGCAAATGAAACTTTCGGAAAATGGTGATGACGAGGCCATGTTTATCGACATGGATTTTGTACGTGCATTGGAGTACGGTATGCCACCTACATCAGGTATGGGAATTGGTATCGATCGCCTTACCATGTTTATGACAGGTCAGGATTCCATTCAGGATGTACTGTTTTTCCCTCAGATGCGTCCAGAGAAAAAAGCGCAGGTTGATTCTGACGAGCTATTTGTTGAGCTGGGAATAGCTACGGAATGGGTTGAAGTTGTACGTAAAGCAGGTTACAAAACCATTGCTGCATTGAAAGAAGCTAAACCAGGAAAATTATTTCAGGATATCTGCGGATTAAACAAGAAACACAAGTTAGGCCTAAGCAATCCATCACAGGATGATGTTAAAAATTGGTTAGCCTAAAACATTAAAGAATAATTTAATAGAACAAAAAGGACTTTCTGTCTTTTTTGTTCTATTTTTATAATATAAACAAGAAGAAGAAAACGTATGGATGAATCATCAAGAGTAGGTATTATTGGTAGCGGTAGTTGGGCAACTGCAATCGCTAAAATACTCTTAAACAATGTTGCATCCATTAATTGGTATTTTCGCGATAAATCGCACATTGCGGACTTTAAAAAATTTAAGCACAACCCAAATTACCTAACGAGTGTTGAGTTTAATACCGATAATATTTACCTGTCAGATGATATAAATGAGGTTGTTCAACAATCCGACATCTTGATACTTGCAATTCCATCAGCCTTTCTTAAGTCAGCTCTTTCAAGCTTAACAGAACCATTACAGGATAAATTTATTGTTTCTGCTATTAAAGGCTTGGTGCCAGATGAGAACCTTATCATAGGCCAATACTTTCATAAATTATACGACGTTCCAACCGAATCAATTGGGGTTATTAGTGGCCCTTGTCACGCTGAGGAGGTTGCTCTTGAGCGCTTGTCATATCTAACCATCGCTTGTCAGGATGTAAAACGAGCACGTTCATTTGCTTCTTTCCTGTCTTGCCCGTACATAATGACAACCATCTCTGATGATATTTACGGAACTGAATATGCTGCGGTATTAAAAAATATTATGGCCGTTGCATCGGGTATCTGTCACGGTTTGGGTTACGGCGATAATTTTCAGGCAGTACTAATTTCTAACGGAATTCAGGAGATAAAACGTTTTGTTGATACGGTGCATCCAATAACGCGCGATATCAAAAGTTCTGCTTACCTTGGCGATTTATTAGTGACAGCCTATTCGCAATTTAGCCGTAACCGTATGTTTGGTACCATGGTAGGTAAAGGTTACTCTGTGAAGTATGCACAGATGGAAATGCTAATGATAGCCGAAGGATACTATGCTGTAAAGAGTATTCACGAAATCAATGATAAGTATAAGGTGAATATGCCAATCACCGAAGCAGTTTACAATATTATTTACGAACGTATTTCTCCATCTATTGAAGTGCGACTTTTGACAGAGCATTTACGCTAGTAAAACAGACCGATTTTTTCGGAAGTAAAACCTAAATAATGAATTAAATTATAATTCATTAACAATACCTTTCCAAAACTAACAAGCTAATAGTTATCTTTGCATAATTAAATGAGATGGCATGTTAATCAGCGATCTTATTTACAAACTTGTACACACCAAAAATTAGATAATAGCATGTTACCGAGTATTAATCCAACCAAGACAAATGCCTGGAAAGAATTAGAGGCCTATTTTGCCGAGTTCGATGGCACAGAAATGAAAGATCTATTTGCTAAGGATAGCAAAAGATTCGACAAGTTTTCAATAAAATTTGAAGATATTCTACTTGATTATTCAAAGAATAGATTGGATGATAAAGTAATGCAACTTTTACTTCAACTCGCTGAAGAATGTGGTTTAAAAGATGCCATTGAAAGCCAGTTTAAGGGTGATAAAATTAATGTTACTGAAGATCGTTCAGTATTGCATATTGCTCTGCGTAATCGCAGTAATACACCAATTATGGTGGATGGCAAAGATGTAATGCCTGATGTTAATGCCGTATTGGATCAGATGAAATCATTTTCTGATAAAGTTACTGCAGGAGAATGGAAAGGTTATAGTGGAAAAGTCATTACAGATATCGTTAATATTGGTATTGGTGGTTCTGATTTGGGACCATTAATGGTAACCGAAGCCTTAAAACCGTACCAAAAAGAAAATATAAACCTGCACTTTGTTTCAAATGTAGATGGCACTCATATAGCTGAAACGCTTAAAAAGGTTGATGCAGAGACAACACTATTTATTATTGCCTCAAAAACATTTACGACTCAGGAAACAATGACCAATGCTAATTCGGCTAAGTCATGGTTTTTAGAGTCAGCCAAAGATGAGAAGTTTGTGGCTAATCACTTTGTGGCACTATCAACAAATGCTGATGCTGTAGCTGCTTTTGGTATTGATACTGCCAACATGTTTGCTTTCTGGAACTGGGTTGGCGGCCGTTATTCATTATGGTCGGCCATTGGTTTAAGTATCGCTTGTGGTATTGGCTTTGATAATTACGTGGAGTTATTAGAAGGTGCACATGCCATGGATAATCACTTTAAGAATAGTGATTTTGATAAGAACATGCCTGTTATATTAGCTATGATAGGTATTTGGTACAATAACTTCTATGGAGCCGAAACAGAAGCTATTTTACCATACGATCAGTACATGCATCGTTTCTCAGCTTACTTCCAACAAGGAAACATGGAGAGTAATGGTAAATACGTTGATCGTAATGGTGACAAAGTAGATTACCAAACTGGTCCTATTTTATGGGGAGAGCCAGGAACCAATGGACAGCATGCTTTCTATCAATTGATTCACCAAGGTACTAAATTGATACCTTGCGATTTTATGGCTACAGCCAAAAGTCATAATCCATTAAGTGACCATCACCCAAAGTTGTTGGCTAACTTTTTTGCCCAAACTGAGGCAATGATGGTTGGTAAAACGGCTGAGCAAGTCACTGCTGAATTTAAAGCAGCAGGAAAGTCAGACCAAGAGATTAAAGCTTTATTACCATACAAAGTATTCTTGGGTAATATTCCTACCAATTCATTTTTGATGAAAGAGCTAAACCCACGTACTTTGGGTGCACTGATAGCCATGTATGAGCAAAAGATATTTGTGCAAGGCATTATCTGGAATGTATATAGCTTTGACCAATGGGGAGTTGAGTTAGGTAAGCAGTTAGCTAACGCAATATTACCTGAGTTGGTAAGCGATGATGAGGTAACAGCCCACGACGCATCAACCAATGGCTTGGTTAATGCATACAAAGCAATGAAAAAGTAAGTGTTAACACTTGTCTTAAGGTGTTTAGTCAAAATACAAACATGAAAGCCTTCGGATTATTTTTATCTGTAGGCTTTTTTTGTAAATTGATACACCAGACATTAACAGTGAACAAGCGTTTCTTGAAACGAAGTACCATTATTTAAGCCCATTTTATGACTTTAATTCGCTGGCAAAGTGCTTTTAGTGTTAATGTAAAAGAGATTGATGATCAACATAAACACCTTGTTAATCTTCTTAATCGTTTGCACGATGATTTAATTTCTAATAATAATGCAGATGTTGGAGAAGTAGTGAACGAATTGATTGACTACACACTCATTCATTTTAAGACAGAAGAAAAATATCTCAAACAGCATAATTATCCCAATCGACGTATTCACCAAGAGGAGCATGAAGCGTTTGCAAAGAAGATGTTGGATTTCAAGAAAGAATTTGAAGCAGGTAAAATAGGTTTGTCAGTTGAGTTACTCGACTATCTTCGAGATTGGTTAACCGATCATATTATGGGCAGTGATCAAAGCTACGCCGCATTCCTAATGGAAAACAGGATTAATTAGCTTTTTCTCAATTTATAAATTCTTTAAGTAGGATAAGCTACCATTTGCTTATCCTATCTGACTAATATCTGTTAATCGTTCAAGATCAAGAATTTCTATAGAATCAGAATTAACAGCTATCAAACCATCTTCTTTAAATTTGGTTAAGATTCGTGTGGTACTTTCTACTGACATACTTGCTATCTCAGCTAAATCTTTTCGAGTTAACTGCAATGGAAACTTATCTAATTTATAGATTCGTTGTGCCAAGCAAAGTAATACATCGGCCAAGCGTCCATATGTCTGTTTCTTAGTTAGGCAGAAAAAACGACCATTAATTATTACTGAATTCTCAGCCAACATACTTATAATCTTACCAGCAAACTTAGCATTACTTGTTATTAAACTTTTAAATGCATTTATGTCAATCAGTTTAATTGCTGAATCCATATAGGTTTGAGCACTATACGGAAATACTGCATTACCGTCAAATAAAGCAGGAAGACCTATAATATTTACTGCAGGTAATATTTTAAGAACTAAAGAATCATTAGCATTCTCCAGGTATATTTTAGCCAAACCTTCTTTTAATACCATGATGTGAGACGCAAATGATCCTTGTTTACAGATGGTTTCACCTCGTTTATATTCTACCTCAACACTATTTTCATCGATAAAAGCGATTTCTTCTTCCGTTAACTCATCGAAACAGCATAGAGGATTTTCTCCCACAGAGCAACCATTAAAGACAACTGGCTTTGGCATAGTACTACATTTTTAGGTTGTTACGTCAAACATACGAAATATATCAATAAAAAGATTGATATGTATCAATTTAGATACGTTCTATTACGGATCGGATACTGTTTTGTTGCATGCTCATTTGTTTAGAGAAAAATTTCTTCAAATATATATTTGTAGCAAATCTAAAAGTATTATGAAAAAATTCTCTAATTCAGCAACAGCCATCCTAGTCAGTCTGCTACTTCCCATTGCAGTACTGTATATTACGGTTAAGGTTGCCGCCTTTAAAGGAGAACCTGAGAAGGTTGAAGTCAAATTAAAGTCAGAGCATATCTCATCTGTCGATCATTCGCAATTTGAAATTTTGCAACAAGATTTTGCAACTCCCCACGATGTAACGGCTGCGTGCTTGTCATGCCATACTGGTCGTGATGAAGAGGTGATGGCTACAGCACATTGGAAATGGGAACGTGAAGTTGAAATACCAGGTAAGGGTAAAGTAAGCATCGGAAAGAAAAACCTACTTAATAACTTTTGTACTGGCGCCAATGGTAATAATGGTTCGTGCATGCGTTGTCATATTGGTTTAGGTTGGAAAGACAAAACCTTTGATTTTTCGGATAATCTAAACATCGACTGTTTGGTTTGTCATGATCAAACAGATACCTATTTCAAACAAAAGGGACAAGCAGGACTACCAGCCACCGAAGAGACAGCAAATGCTGCTTACCAAGTGCCCGATTATCCTTATGTGGCGCAAAACGTTGGTTTGCCAAAGAAGAACAACTGTGGAATCTGCCATTTCTACGGAGGTGGAGGTAATAATGTGAAACATGGAGACTTGGAGGAAGCTTTATTGTCGTGTTCGAAGCACGTTGATGTGCACATGACCAACGAAGGACCAGACATGGCTTGTATCGATTGTCACACAACAGAAAGACATAATATAAAAGGTAAACTGTATTCGGTTTCCTCAATGAATGAAAACCGTATTGATTGCGATCAGTGCCATACAGCTACCCCGCATAATGATGCTGTATTGGATCAGCACTTCGAAAAATTAGCCTGTCAAACATGTCATATTCCTGAATATGCCAAGGCCAATGCCACCAAAATGTATTGGGATTGGTCATCGGCAGGAATGCTTGATGACGCCGGTCATGGCTATTCTGAAGACGATGCGGATGGCAATCACAACTATTTATCCATCAAAGGCAATTTTGTTTGGGATGATAATGTGAAGCCTGAATATTACTGGTTTAATGGTACGGCCGATCATTTCCTGACGACAGATACCATCAGCGAAATTCCGGTTAAAATTAATGAGTTGTTTGGTGAATATCGCGATTCAACAGCGAAGATATGGCCTGTTAAGGTACATCGTGGTAAACAAATTTACGATGTGGATCATAACACCTTAATAAATTTGAAATTATGGGCAGCTGAAAAAGGTGAAGGTGCCTACTGGAAAGACTTTGATTGGGATACAGCTTCTCGCTTGGGCATGGAGTACAACGATCGCCCTTACAGTGGTAACTACGATTTTGTAGCATCCGAAGCCTATTGGCCAATTAACCATATGGTATCACCTAAAGAAGAAACCTTAACATGTACCGAATGTCACTCACGAGAAGGCCGTTTGGATAATCTGAAGGATTTCTATTTACCGGGTCGCGATTACTCAAAACCGGTTGACTATGCAGGTGTTGGTCTGATTATTTTAACTCTTGTAGGAATTTTCGCTCATTTCCTTGGGCGTGTAGTTGCCTTCTTTAAAAACAAATAAGATGGAAAAAGTAAAAATATATAGCCGCTTTGAGCGCTTCTGGCACTGGACACAAATGGTGTTGATTTTATTACTGGGTATTACTGGTTTTGAAATTCATGGATCGTTCGAAGTATTTGGTTTCGAAACATCGGTACGCTTACATTCTGCATCGGGTTGGGCATTTTTAGTGTTAACCATTTTTGCCGCTTTCTGGATGATAGTAACGGGTCAGAGTCGTCAGTTTATGCCAGTTCGCAATAATGTAAAATCGCAGATCATGTATTACATGTCGGGTATTTTCAAAAACGAACCTCATCCTGTACCCAAAACAGCAGAATCTAAATTAAATCCATTACAACGAATCGTTTATTTTGGTTTAATCATTTTGGTTTTTCCGGTTCAGTTAATCACTGGCTTCTTGTACCTGTTTTTTCATTATCCCGAAAAACCATTTGCACTTGAAAGTCTTGAGACTGTGGCTGTACTGCATACCTTAGGCGCATTCTTATTAGTAGTATTTGTTATCGTGCATTTATACCTGATAACAACGGGTCATACAATTAGCTCTAACCTAAAAGCTATGATTACTGGTTATGAGGATCTAGAACATTCAGAAAATAAGTAAACTACATATCATGAAAAAAATATTCACATTATACATTGTCGCACTTTTGTTAGTAGCGTGTAATAATCAAGCAACAGATCTTACGGTTGATCAAATGGTAGAGCAGGCTGTTGAGGTGGTAAAAACAACTCAGCCCGATGAGTTAATGAAGATAATGGAGACCGAAGAAATTTTTACTGTCATTGATGTACGCCAAAAAGATGAGTTTTATTATGGCTACATCCCTGGAGCCGTCAATATTCCAAGAGGTAGTATTGAATTTAGTATTAACAATGCCACCTTCTGGGAGAATGAAGGACTGTACATGCCAAATACTGATGAGCTAATAATTTTAGTTTGTAAAAAAGGAAAACGTTCTATTTTGGCCGGTCACACATTACAGCGAATGGGGTATAGCAATGTACGAGTCCTTAAAGAGGGCTGGAAAAGTTGGGAGATGGCCTATCCTGATTATTGCGAAAAGAACCTTGAAATGTTAGCAGGTGGCCCTGCCAAACACGATGATGGAGGAGGTTGCTAAATAAGATCATAATCAAATAACATATTTTATATCCAAGAGTCGTAGTACTAGTCAGTTAATCAATTGAATTTGATTGATAATAGGCGCCGTACTATGAAAACATTAAATCTTTAAATTCAATTAACATGAAAAATCTAAGAAATTATTTAATGATGGTACTTGTACTAAGTACAGTATTGTTTACTAGTTGTAAGGATGATGGTGATGATGTAGAAGTAAGTCACTTTAGTTTAATGACTGAACATATGGTGTCTGCTAGTTTGGATTTACCAAATATTATTGGTTCTGGTGACACAAAGTTTGTTACCGCTGCTCCAGCTACCGAGGCTGAAATAACAAACTGGGCTGCAGGCTGGCACATTATGGATATACGAGGGGCAAATGATTTTGCAACAGGCCATATCACAGGTGCAAAGAATGTACCTTTCACAGGTATTCTTGATGAAGCGGCTGTAGCAACAAAACCTATTTTGATTGTATGTTATTCCGGTCAGTCAGCTTGTTATGCCACCTCTTTATTACGCTTGGCTGGTTACGGAAGTACTAAAGCCCTTAAATGGGGAATGAGCGGATGGAACTCTGCTTCAGCAAACCACAACAGTGGATGGAATAATGGTGTTGGCGATCATGTAGATGGTAATGCTAATTGGGTATCAACAGCTGCCCCAAGTAATGTTACTTTTAATCACCCGTCATTTAGTGCAACTGCCGTTGATGGACCTTCAATTCTTCGTGAGCGCGTAGCAGCAGTAATAGCAGCAGGATTTAAAGGTGTAGCCGGAACAACTGTACTGGCTAACCCAGATGAATACCACATTAATAATTATTTCAACGAAACGGACTATTCAGAATTTGGGCATATGAATGGTGCATTCCGTATTCAACCATTAACTGTGGCTAATGATGAAATTAAATATTTAAGCAATGAAGACAAGGTAGTTACCTATTGTTATACAGGTCAAACTTCAGCCGTTATTTCTGCCTATTTAAATGTATTAGGATACGATGCTGTAAGTATGAAAAACGGTATGAATGGTATAAATAATCACAGTACAGTTTGGACCACAGGAGCAAACGCAAGTGGTAATGCAAAAAACCAATGGAAAGACACTAAACCAATGGAGTATCCAACAATACCATAGTTTTTAATTCATAACAGGGTAGCTAATGCTACCCTGTATTTCTTTCTCAAAAAATACTATTATGAAGAAATATAGTCTAATTATAGCTGCCATGTTATTGATGGCTCCAGTCATTACCTTTTCGCAAGGATGTGAAGAGCCCAGCGAGGACTCAACGGATGGTGCACCAAAAGTGATTGGTTTTATTCAGCCCCAATATGAACATCATTTCACCGACCCTAAAGCCAGTACATTTAAATTTATGCGCGCCCGATTAGGTGTAACAGGCAAGATCCCTTATGATTTCACTTATTACGTAATGGCAGAATTTAGTTCTTTTGTGAGTTCTGATGGTAATCCTTTTTTATTGGATGCCTTTATCTCCTATCGTCGATTCGAATTGGCGAAAATGTCAGTGGGTTCGTTTAAGCAACCATTTGGACTGGAAGTGAATACTTCTTGTTCTGGACTACATACCGTAATGCGTTCAAAGGTATCCGACCAATTGGTTAGTCCTCAACGCGACATGGGTTTTATGGTATTCGGAGGAACAAATGAATCTCTCCTTAAGTATCAATTTGCCATTATGAATGGTACCGGTCTTGGCGTTAAAGATAATAATGCAAAAAAGGATTTTATCGGTCGTCTTACTATTAAACCACTTGACTTTTTGAGAGTTGGTGGTAGTTTCCGTTATGGGCATCCCTTAACTGACGACAAAGACAGAACTTCCTTTGCTGCAGAAATTGAAATTAATAAGGGTAATTTCTTATTCCAAGGTGAATATATAATTGACGAAGGTGACTACAATACAGCTGCTGGTGGAGGTTGTGGATCAGAACCTGTTGTATTAGGCGAAAAGCGCGAAGGTTACTGGATGCATGCTATGTACATGACGAACTACATGATTCAACCTGTTGTTAAATTCGAAATGTTTGACAAGGATACAAATACGGATAAAGATGAAGAGTACATAACCACCTTTGGTGTAAACTATTTCTTTAACGATTGGACACGCTTGCAACTTAACTATCAATACAAAGCTGAAAAAGCCAGTGAAATTGACAACGATGCAATATTGATGCAACTGCAAGTTAAATTTTAAAAAAGAAAAACTGAAAGTATGAAGAAGATAAGTTTGATGTTAGCCATGCTTTTATATGTCGCTTCAGGCATCATGGCACAAGGAGATTTTATTTCAGTTAAAGAATTATCAGGAAAAATAAATGATTCGAAGTGCATTATAATAGATGCGCGTAAAAAAACTGAATATCAAAAAGTACATATACGTAATGCTATCAGTGTTCCGGTTGAAGTAATTTCAACTAAAACACCAATTGATGGTATCTTAAAAAGTGACGCCGAAGTTGCCAAAGTTCTCGGCACACATGGTGTAGATATCAATAAGGAATTGATATTGTATTGTAACAAAGGAAGCAATGCTGGCAGGATGTATTGGGTGCTAAAAATGATGGGAGCTAAAGATGTTAAGCTGCTTGATGGTAACCTCGATGCGTGGAAAGCCGCACGTAAGCCGGTAACTCGTAATCCTAAGATGGCTAAAAAGTGTAAGGTTGAAGCTACTTGGGATAAGTCAACATATTTGACTCAAGCTAATGTTAAAGCCCAAATGGGTAATGATAAAGTCGTTTTGGTTGATGCACGTGCAGATGCTTATTTCAATGGAACAGATCCGAAAAGTAAGGGTCATATACCTGGTGCAATTAGTATCAATTCGGATTTAATGCGTGATGAGAAAGGATTAATAAAAAGTACTGAAGAGCTGAAGAAGTTATTTGCTTCAAAAGGCGTCACAAAAGATAAAGAGGTGATTTTATATTGCCAAACAAGTACACGTGCTGGATTACTCTATGCTATCCTCACAACCACTCTTGGATACACAAATGTGAAAGTTTATGATGGAGCTTATAATGAATGGGTAACTAATAGTAAACTAGAAGCATAGTTACTTAATCAGTTCGTGATGATGTAAGAGGCATTTATCAATATTGGTAAATGCCTCTTATTGATTTTATACAAAAGCACCATAAAGCGTTAAAGCTGCAATTAGCAGCCAAAAGATCCATTGAAACATTTTTAGTAGAGCACCAGGTATTTTAGAGCGTAGCGCTGTAACTATTTGAACAATTCCAAAAAATAAATAATTGTAGGCAATGAACGACAGTACTAGGGTTGGATCAAACATGCATTTTTCACCCTGAATTCCAATCATAATTAGGATCCATGAAGATAATACCATGTAAACTGAAATATAATGAAAAACGGTTTGCATTACTTTCTTCGGTAAGAGTTCCATGTCAGAATTTAAGAGGGGTCTTAAATATAATTTACGACCAACAGTAAAGTGACCAATAGTAGCCATAGCGCCAATAATACCAGCAATAAGTACAGGGATGTTCATAGTATTGAATTTAGATGAAGAATAAATGTAAAAGATTTAAGCTCAATATTCAATTATTAGTTCGAATCTTTATGTGTTGAAATAGTGATCAGTATGGAGGTCTTTCTTAATTAATGTGATTTTAATTAAGAAAATATCGTGCTTGCCTTTTGATAATAGCAAATTCCTTTCTATTTTTGCATCCGCTGAAAAGGTAATTATACCTTAAAAAGCCGGGCCTATAGCTCAGTTGGTTAGAGCACCTGACTCATAATCAGGGGGTCCCTGGTTCAAGCCCAGGTGGGCCCACCCTCTGAAAGAAGCACTTACATCATTTATCGAGGTAAGTGCTTTTTTATTTCGCACACAATTTACTACACATTCCGTTTTTCTGTTATTTAATTGGGCAGAATGTTCTTCGATTTTAAGTCATATCATCCTTACTTCAGGATTGCTACATGTTATTCAACACTTCGGATTATTTCGCTTTTTCTATATTTGTTGCACAATGTGATCTCAAATAAATTCAAATATGAAAACAATTACTTCTCTCCTATTCTTACTTATGCTATTGCTTGGCAGTAAGACTAATGCTTGTACAAGTTATCTTGTCACTAAAGGCGCTTCTGTTGATGGTTCAAATATGATATCGTACGCAGGTGATTCACACATTCGTTACGGACAATTATATTTTCATCCACGTGCTCAATGGCCTGATGGTTCAATGCAAACAATTTTTGATCGTAGCTCGAATAAGCCGTTAGGTCAAATTCCTTATCCGGCCGAAACATATCAGGTTATTGGTTTTATGAATGAACATCAGGTATCTATCGGAGAAAGTACCTTTGGTGGCCGAAAAGAATTGCGCGATACGACTGGAATTATCGATTGGGGAAGTATTATGTTTTTGGGGCTTCAGCGTGCTAAAACTGCTCGAGAGGCTATAAAAGTAATGGTTGAGTTAGTTGATGAGTTCGGCTATTTTAGTTCTGGCGAATCTTATTCCATTGCCGATGCTAATGAAGTATGGATTTTGGAGTTGATCAGCAAAGGCATGGATTTAAAAACGGATAGAAAAACGAAGAAACTATACAATGCAAATAAGGGCGCTGTATGGGTGGCACGACGCATACCCGATGGATACATCAGTGCCCATGCTAATCAAGCACGTATTACAACATTTCCAAAAGCAGATGGTGTAAAATCGATTAGTTCTGCTCACCTTGATCAAATATTTAATCCGGAAATTGAGGTGGTTTATGCTCATGATGTGATCAGTTTTGCAAAGCAAAAAGGGTATTACAAAGGAAATGGTTCGAATTTCAGCTTTTCTGATGCCTACGCACCGCTCGATTTTGGAGCTGCTCGTTTCTGCGAGCTAAGAGTATGGGCTATGTTCGATCAGGTTAATGATGATATGAAGCAGTATTGGGATTATGCCACAGGTAAAACTAAAGAACCACGAATGCCTCTTTGGGTTAAACCTAATCGAAAACTTAAACCACGTGACTTAATGGCATTCTTTGGCAATCACTTACAAGGAACAGAACTAGATATTAGCAAAGATGCAGGTGCCGGGCAACAGGGGCTTCCTTATCGCTGGCGACCTTTAACCTGGCAATATGAAGGTAAAACTTATTTTAATGAGCGCACAACAGCAACTCAGCAAACGGCCTTTTCGTGGGTGGCCCAAATGCGAGATTGGCTACCTAATGCAATAGGTGGTATCTTTTGGTATGGATTAGATGATGCAAACCTTTCATTGCATGTGCCATTTTATACCGGGATGACCCATGTTCCACATTCTCATGCCGAAGGTAACGGTGATATATTAACTTATTCTGAAACATCTGCTTTCTGGGCCTTCCAAAGGGTATCTCATTTTGTCTATTTGTTTTATGATCGTGCTATTGAGGATATTCGCTTGAAACAAAAAGAGTATGGAGACAAATTTGAAGCATCAATTCCCGCAATTGATGTGGCAGCCAAAATGCTGTATGATAAAAATCCAGAATTAGCTGCAGAATTTTTAACTACTTTTTCGCACAGCGCAGCCTCTAATGTTGTGGACGATTGGAAAAAGCTGAGTAATTTTCTTCTTGTAAAATATCTCGATGGAAATGTGAAACACGAAAAAGGAGGAAAGTTCATTGATAATGGATGGGATTACCCCATTGATCCTGGTCATCCGAATTATTCTGACCAGTGGAAGAAAATAATAATTGAAGATACTGAGGATAAACTTTTGATGCCAGAGATTAATTAATAAGATTGTACAACATATAAGATTAAGCAAAGAGGGTGTCCAAAAAGTAAAAATCACAATCTAGGTTACTTTTAATTTGTAATCAAATATCCTTTTTTACTACCCCTAAATCCCCTGAAGGGGA
>JAFMVD010000072.1 GCA_025499625.1 Carboxylicivirga fragile
TAAAATGTTTCGCAAAATCAATTTACAACTTTGAGGGGAAACCTTTAGGGAGTACCCTCATTTTAAAAAATTAGTCGGTCACTAGTGATTGTTTTATAGTATTTGATACAAGGGCAAAGGTAAACATTTATTACACACCATAAAATGAAAAGCACATACACATTAAAACTATGTTTGGCCAATTTTATACAATTTGAGTACTGAATAAATATCCATCTTTTCTCCGCGTTTGTCATCTAAAAACAAACGTTAATAAAAACACCTTTAATTGGGGGCTTGTTCAGCAATCGATTTCGATGCCCTTTTATATCTTTGGTTAAGTTAAAAAGGAAGAGGTTGTTGAATGGTGAAAGTATATTTGTTAAGTACCTGCAGCACATGCAAACGCATTTACAAAGAGGTTAGTAGTTTGGGAGACTTTGAAGTTATTGACGTCAAAGCAAACCCCTTATCTATTAATACCATTGATGAATTAGCCAGATTAGCTGGAGGGTACGAAGTTATTTTTAATAAACAATCAAGAAAATACAGAGAGCACGGTCTTGCCCATAAAGAACTTGGTGAGCAGGATTACCGGCAATATTTAAGTCAGGAATATACGTTTTTGAAAAGACCAGTATTTGTGGTTGGCAGAAAACTATTTGCAGGCAACAATAAGAAAAATTTAGCAGAGCTTATTATGCATTTAAAATCATTAAAAGCTCAAAAAACATCCATTACTACCTAACCCCAATTATCCCCCCCCAAGTAGTAATAAAAAAAAGGCTTCCATCCCGGGAAGCCTTTTTCATTTTTATTTTATTGTTGTCCTAGTTTGTTCTTCCAGGATAAACTTCGAGTGCTTTTTCTAAAGTTTCAATAGCATTAGCTAAATCTTCTTTTTTAAGAACGTAAGCGATTCGCACTTCATTCTTTCCGCATCCTGGCGTACTATAAAAACCAGAAGCAGGCGCCATCATTACTGTTTGACCCTTATGGCTAAATTCGCTCAATATCCACTGACAGAATTTATCAGAATCATCAACTGGTAATTTAGCTACTGTATAAAATGCTCCCTTTGGCATTGGTGTAAATACACCCGGAATCTTATTTAATCCTTCAACCAAAAAGTTACGACGCTCAATATACTCAGCATAAACCTCATCAAAGTATGTTTTTGGTGTATCAAGCGAAGCTTCAGCAGCAATCTGCCCAAATCCCGGAGGGCTCAAACGTGCCTGACCAAATTTCAATGCTGTATTTAATACTTCCTTATTTTTAGTAACCATTGCTCCGATACGCACACCACATTCGCTGTAACGTTTCGAAACCGAATCAAACATCACCACATTATTCTCTATGCCTTTTAAGTGCATTGCCGAAATGTGCTTCTCGCCATCATAGCAAAACTCGCGATATACCTCATCTGAGAATAAATACAAATCATGCTTCTCTACAATCTGACGAAGCTGTTCCATCTCCTCTTCAGAATACAAGTATCCTGTTGGGTTGTTTGGATTACAAATTACAATGGCTTTGGTAGCTGGTGTAATTGTTTTCTCAAATTCTTCGATGGCAGGCAATGCAAATCCATCTTCAATACTTGATTGAATTGGCTTTACTGTGATGCCTGATGAAACGGCAAACCCATTATAATTAGCGTAGAAAGGCTCCGGAATGATAACCTCATCACCTGGATTCAAACAAGTTAAAAAAGCAAAGGTAATTGCTTCGGACCCACCAGCTGTTACTAAAATCTCGTTGTGATCAACATTAATATCATTACTTTGATACATTGTTGCCAACTTACGACGGTAACTTTCAATACCTGCCGAATGACTGTATTCAACAACTTTTAAGTCGATGTTACGAATGGCATCCAAAGCCACCTCAGGTGTTTTAATATCCGGCTGACCAATATTCAAGTGGAATACTTTTACACCCTTTGATTTTGCAGCTTCGGCATAAGGCACCAACTTACGTATTGGCGATGCTGGCATCTGCTGCCCTCTGTTTGAAATTGTAGGCATTGCTTTTAGTTTTTAATAAGGTTATACCCAATGATATTTTTGCAAATGTATGGCATATAAAATATAAAAATCATGATTTAGGACATCTTTTTTAGCTGATAATTGTAAATGCTCAAACACTTTTCAAAATCAAATTTATCCCGAATTACATTTTAGTATCTAATACCCTACTGTCAATACGAATATAGTAGGTTCAAAATTCTTTCTTCTTTATTCTTTGGTATTCCTTTAATCCAATCCTCGTTACAAGCATTTACCTCACCTAACCTCTTCTAAAGCAGAGGAATGGTTTACGCAGGTTTCTTTGCCCACGAATTGCACGAATTAACACGAATTTAATTGCAAGCCCAGCGGGCTTAGAAAACAATTAGTGCTAACTCGTGGGAGAAGAAACATAGAGGCGCGAATGCCCAGAGGAAAGGAAAAACTCACACCTCCTAAATACTTTTAGTTTAAAAATAACACTCTAATCGGAAAATGTCATAACCATATGACCACTTTTATTTTTATAATATTCAACTAGGTAGTTTAAGTTATAACTATAATCTACAGATGAATTTTCATTTTGATCTGTTACTATAATAGTTCCGTTTCTTATTACAAATGAACTTTCATATTGTTTGTAATACCAATTTCCATTATTGTTCATTTGAATGGAACATTTGCTTATATTATTTGCGTCAACAAATGATTTAAGTTCATTCTCAATCATCGTTAAATCAGTTATTAAATCCTCTTCCTCACAAGATGTCGTTAATACTAAAAACAAAGCGACAATGTAGATTTTTAGTAGATTTTTCATGTTATTGTTTTAATAAGTTTAGTGTGAGCATTAGATATACCTATATTTAATCTTTTCAAGATTAAAATATTCGAGGCATATAAAACCACTCCCAATCCAATTAGTTTTTGCTTAACCTTTTTAAAGTTATGAAGTATAAACAACAAAAACAACCATTACATATCACTCTTTCATATTGCAAAACCTCTTGTCCACTTAGTTCGCTTCTGAAAGGCCATAGAACTTTCTATTAAAAATTAATTTTCAATTACTTTAACCATAAAAAACAAATTAATCACCCACTGTAACTTTCCCCAGTTTTAATTCGACCTATTAGCTAGGCAACCTTTTTAAATATTCATGCATTATGATATAATAGGTACTTATCATTATATTTACCCTACAATCTAAACCACCTAAACCAATGAAGATTATAAAACTAATATTACTTATCCTGTGCATTAACGCTACTAGCAGCATAGCACAAGGATTCAGAGGCATCGTAACCGACGAGAAAGATGAAACCGTTCCCTTTGCCACTATCTACCTCAAAGAAACAACCACCGGAACCACCACCAACGACCTTGGAGAATTCGACATTCAACTGGAAGCCGGATCGTACACCGTGGTATTTCAAGGACTGGGATTTCAGAAACAGGAAATTAAAATTGAGGTAAAGGATGGTTATGTTGAAAAAAACATTCAGCTCAAAAAACAAGCCTACCGCATAAAAGAAGTACGAGTATACTCGGGTGGCGAAGACCCAGCCTACCCTATCATGCGAAAAGCAATTAGTCTGGCTCCGTACTACCAGCGTCAGACATCGCAATACAAAGCCGAAGTATACCTGAAGGGTAGCTTGGTGATGAATAAGATTCCGAAACTTATCAAACGAATGATGGATAAGGAAGAGGATGATGCCGCCAAACTTGAGATTGGCAAAACATACACCATGGAGTCGATGAACGAGATTGAGTTTACGGCACCAGATAAATACGATCATACTGTAATAAATAGTCAGAGCACTTTTCCGGGCAGCAACGATGACGACGTGATCGGATACATTACTTATAGTTTCTATGAACCAAATCAGGACATGGCCGTGTCACCATTAGCTCCCAACTCGTTCTCGCATTACAAATTTGTTTACGAAGGTTTCTTTTACGAGGGCGACGTTACTGTGAATAAAATTAAGATTGTTCCCAAACGTAAAAGTCAACAATCATATAGCGGTTACATTTACATTGTAGATAACCTCTGGAACATCCACTCCATTGATGTGACCAACAATGCTTTTTTTGGTGAGATCAACATCAAACAAGTATATGCCCCGGTTAAAGAGCGATCGTGGTTACCCATTAGTCACCGCTTTAAAGTAAAGGCATCTATCATGGGGGTAAAAGCCGATTTCCGTTATGCGGGCTCGGTTAAATATTCCGACATCGCTTTAAACAGCGATCTACCTGTTCCGGCTACCTTAATGAAACAATATGCCGCCGAAGAAGCTGCCTTGGAAGCCGAGCAACAAAGAGAAGCCGAAGAAAAAGCCGAAATTGAGAAATCGAGGGCCGAGCGTAAGATGGAAGAACTGCTTGCGAAGGAAGAACTGTCGAATCGCGAAATGATTAAGTTATCGCGCTTAATTGAGAAAGAATCGCGTAAGCAGGAAATGGATAAAGAAGAATCGTTGGAAATTAAGGATACATACAAAATTACCCACAAAAAAGACACAGTTAAACGCGATTCGATGTATTGGGAAAACATGCGCCCAATACCACTCACCAGTGATGAATTAAAAAGCTTTGAAGTGAAAGATTCATTAAAGTTAGTGAAGCTACAAAATGATACGGCCAAGGTAAAGAAAAAGGAGAAATCAGCTTTTGCCAAAGCTTCAGATGGATTCTTATCAGGACATACCTTTTATGCTGCCGACTCGGCCCTACGCATCACCTACGATGGATTAATTGGCTTAGATCAGGTTGATTTCAATGCTGTGGATGGATGGAGTTACAATCAGAGTATGCAATTCAGGTATAAAATTGATTCGGTGCGTAACGTCTACTTCAAACCAATGGTACAATACGCCTTTAACAGGGATAAATTACTTTGGGAAGGACGAGCTAACTATTCCTTTGCACCCCTTCGAAGAGCCAATATTGGCATAGGCTTCGGTCAGGTAAGTCGCGACTTTAATAGCAAGTATGGTATTGATCGCACTTTGAATATGTTTGCAGCTTTGTTCTTTAAGGAGCACTACATGAAACTGTACCAGAAGGATTATGTTTCCATCTATCACGCTATCGACCCAATGCATGGTATGCGTTTAAATGTGGGGGCATCGTACAGTTACTACCATCAATTGGAAAATAGCACTAATTGGTCCATTGCTTATCCCAATGCCGACTATGCCGAGAATATTCCGCCCAACGATCAGATTATTCCTGAACATATGCAGAGTCAATCCGACATGCACATCTATGCTAAACTATCCTACACTCCACGCATGCGATATCGTATGTGGAAAGGCAAGAAGTACCATAGAGGCTCCCGTTATCCTACCTTCTCGGTGGGCTACGAACGTGGTTTGAAAGATGTGATGGAGAGCGACTCGGATTATGAATTAATCAATGCCGATATCAAACAAAGTAAAGAATGGGGTATTTTCAATGAGTTCAACTGGCAAGTTGGCGGAGGTTATTTCACACGTAATAAACAAATGCATTTTTCACGCTTCCAGCATTTCAATACCAACGAAATACCTCTTAGCTTTAAGGAGTGGAGCAATACCTTCAACCTTTTGGAAGATTATAGCTACAGCACCAACGAGTGGTATGCCAAGGCACATGTGTCGTACACCTCGCCTTATTTATTGCTTAAGTTTTTGCCGTGGGTAAGCAATCGCCTATGGAACGAGAACCTTTATGCCAGTTATTTAACACAACCAAACTTTAAAAACTATACAGAAGTGGGTTATGGCATCAGTCAGATTTTCCTAATGGGTAGTGTGGGCACCTTTGTTGGTTTCGAAAATGGCAAATACCGTAGCTGGGGCTTCAAGGTGAGTTTGAATTTTGATTAAAGATTAAACGCAGAGACATGGAGACGCAGAGAAAATATAAACCTCACCCAATCCCTGAGCATTTGTCGAAGGGAAAGCATGATATACTAGGTTGATTAAAAGATGCAAAATAAAACTTCTCGTCTCCCTCTTGAGGGAGATTTAGAGGGTAAAGACTATGCAGAAAAACCTACGTAAATCATTGCTCTCCTTCAGGAGAGCAATGGTGAGGTAAGAAATTAAAGGATAAACGAGACTAAGAGCCAAGTCGCAACATGATTAGCTACTGAACCAGGCTTGTGAGTGCGACTTTGTTTTCTTCACTTAACTACCTGGGGTGGCGTTACACTTACCCCAGGCTATTAATATTTAAGCCCGCTGGGCTTGCAATTACATTAGTGTCAATTCGTGGGCAAAGAAACACAGAGGCACAAAGGCAGGGATTTAAAAACCTCACCCAATCCCTCTCCAATTTGGAGAGAAGAAAGCATGATGTATTAAAAAATGCGTAAGAGAATATCCTAAAGTATTAAAAGTTCGCATTCACAGAGGTGCTCCCTGAGCGTTTGTCGAAGGGGAAGCTTGGTGTAGTGAAAAATTGCACCAATCATTCCTAACCTTCAGGTGAGCTTAGGTGAGGTGACAAACACAAAGATAAACAAAACAAAGAGCCAAGTCGCAATATGATTTGCTGCTGAACCTGGCTAGTGAGTGCGACTTTGTTTTCTTCACTTAAATACCTGGGGTGGCGTTACACTTACTCCAAGCTATTAATATTTAAGCCCGCTGGGCTTAGAAAACGATTCGTGTTAATTCGTGGGCAAAAAAACACAGAGGAACAAAGGCAGGGATTTAAAAACCTCACCCTATACCTCTCCAAAATGGAGAGGAGAAAGCATGATGCAGTAAAAATTCGTAAGAGAATATCCTAAAGTATTAAAAGTTCACATTCACAGAGGTGCTCCCTGAGCGTTTGTCGAAGTGGAAGCTTGGGGTAGTGGAAAATTGCGTCAATCATCCCTCTCCTTCAGAGAGGCTAGGTGAGGTGACAAACACAAGGATTATAGCTTAAGCCCGCTGGGTTTATAATAGCTTCACACCATAGCATCTCTTATTTAATTATTCTATCTTTGAACTGAAATGACAATAAATAAACAACATATGAATACAAAATGGCAGCTTTGGCTCATTGAGCAAACAAGGTGGGTGCTTTGTATTTGAATGTGATGAACAATATTCAATTCGTATTACCTTCCTTATGTATTTAAGGGAGGTTTTTTTTTGCTTTAAACCTAATACCAAACATGAAATTAAAGAAACATCAATTAATAGTAGCGGTTCTAATGGCAGCATTAGGCGTAATTATGTTTTCAGCAAAAGCCGTAATGGTTAAAATGGCATATGCTTACAATGTAGATAGCGTTACATTATTACTTCTGCGTATGAGCATGGCACTACCCATCTACATAGTCATTGCCAGTATCGAATCATCGAAAAAGAATAGAAGCAAACTCAAAAGCAAAGACTATTATTCGCTCATTGCACTCGGTATATTAGGTTACTATCTGGCCAGCTACCTCGATTTTGAAGGATTAAAACACCTGAGTGCCGGCATGGAACGATTGATACTTTTTATATATCCAACATTGGTAGTTATTATCTCAGCTTTGTTTCTCAAACAACGAATAAACAAATACCAGATAAGAGCAATCATCATTACATACCTGGGGGTTTTTATTGCCTTCTATAAGTATAGTTCATTAAGCGATAGCAGCACGAATATTCCTCTGGGTGCTCTACTTATTTTTGGAAGTGCACTGAGTTATGCCATTTATTTAGTTGGAAGTGGCGACCTAATTCCCCGCATTGGTTCCGTACGATTCACAGCCTATGCCATGATAGTATCCTGCACAGCTGTTATCCTTCACTATATCATTATGGGCAATGGCAGTGATGTATTTAATCAGGTACCACAAGTATATGCATTGGGTGCTGCCATGGCCATTATTAGCACTGTCATTCCATCGTTCCTGCTTTCCGAAGCCATCAAGCGTATAGGTGCAGCTAATGTTGCCATCATCGGAAGCCTTGGCCCAATTAGCACCATTGTTCTGGCTGTTATATTTCTGGGTGAAGTAATTACCATTTATCAGGCCATTGGTACTTTTATAGTCATCTTAGGCGTTCTTCTAATCATGCTGAAAAAAGAAAAAGGATAAGTAGAATCATTGATTCAGGAAAAACAAAAACTTATACAGAGTCGTAAAGGCACAAAGCTTTTTGATACCTAGAGATTAACTCGGAGTTATACCAAAAATAATAAGGCCACATTCATAGTTCAAATGGTACTATTTTATTCTATACAATTATATGATGCCTATGGTATTAAAATGATATGTGCGAAAACGTACATCCATTTGTTTCACATTCGCACAATAATTAAAGACCCTATATTCCTTTATTTTCATTAGCGCTTTCTTTTTTAGTGACTTATGTCTTTTGGCACATCGATTGATATACCCTTAGCGTATTAACAATTAAAAAACTCAAGTCATGAAAACATTAAGAAAAGAATCAATAGTAAAAGTACTTAGCACATTTGTATTATCACTAGTAGTATTATCAAGCAGTTTATTTGCACAGCCAAGTTTTATGGTGAACGATGAATTAATTGAAGAAGAAATTAAAATTGAATCATGGATGACCAGTTACGAATCGTTTTGTGAATCGGAAATTGATTATTTAGAGGCCGATATTGAGATTGAAAGCTGGATGACAGATTTAAATGAATTTACCAATTACTTGTTAACTGAAGAGGACGAAGCTTTATTAGCAATAGAAGACTGGATGATTAACTAC
The DNA here is from genome assembly GCA_025499625.1 of Carboxylicivirga fragile. Taxonomy (GTDB): domain Bacteria; phylum Bacteroidota; class Bacteroidia; order Bacteroidales; family Marinilabiliaceae; genus Carboxylicivirga; species Carboxylicivirga fragile. The sequence continues at coordinate 8,708 of JAFMVD010000072.1, forward strand.
AATACCTTCAGTGGCGAGCAAGATGAACCTCTATTAGCTATTGAAAACTGGATGGTTGATTACGAAGCATTCTCAGGTGTTGAAACAACTACTTTATTAGCCGAATTAGCTGAAGAAGAATTGGCAGTAGAAGCTTGGATGACTAACTTGGAAGCATTTAATACGCTACCAGCCAATTATATTCCTTCAATTAAAACCATCGAATTTGACCAACCAGCTTCAGAATTAATCGCTCTGCACATAGTAAAATAAAGCACTCGATATGTTTTCATGACTTAAAAATATATCTAGAATAAGGTGTCTTAATTAAGGCACCTTATTTTTTTTGCAATTAACTGAATATCTCAAGCTACTCCCTCCCATACGCTCACAATACAACTTCCAAAATCAACGCATCTTTGAGCAAAAATCTAAAGCTTCAATAGCTATAATAATTGTAGAATTTTTAATAACAGCCTTGGGCGTCATGTTATTTTCGGCCAAAGCTAATCTGGTAGAAATGGTTTGGTTATTAACCAATAAATAATTAATTTTAATTGCGTTAATCAAAACCTAAAATCATGAAAAACATATTACTACTCGCTCTTATTTGCATAATTTATAGTTGTACCGATGAAAAAATTATTACGAAAGAAGTTGAAAAAGACTTCTCATGGCAGAGCCATCCTCAATTTGAGTATGGTAATGGCTTTCTGTTAAATAGTTATGCTAGTAATGATTTCTGCTTCTTCATGAGCAATCGAGATATTTACTCCCTTGTTAAAGAAGGTGAGAATCATCCCTATACTATTTTTGGTGGTGTTCAAATAATTGGCTCATATTTAGGGATAGAAAACTCAACTCAATTAAAGTATCCAATTAGCGAAAACCTAATTATTACTTCATCGGATAAAGGTGAGGATTATGTCGCCATTAGGCCTATACATAGTCCGTGGGAACAATATCAAAGTCAAAGCAGTCATATAGATATAAACCTAAAGGCCTTAGATGAGGATTATCTATACGTACCAACAAAAGGAAGAAAAATTGGGCTTGAACATTTACTTAACTCCAAAGATCAAGCTTTACTATTCTATAAAGTTAAACCTAATCACTTAAAAGCTCTATTGGTAGATATTAATATAGAGCAAAATGGTACATCATTTACTGCCTCCGTTGATAAAACTAAAGATATTAGCTTTGAAAGTGATTACGAACAACATCATTTATATTCATACAATATTGGAGACAATTTTTTGGTGTGTCCAACCAATGAACATAGTTACTTGATTACTCCCAATGGCGAAGTTCAATTGGCAGCCAATAAATGCTTTCATAGATTGTATAAATATAAGGATTTCTATATAGCCTATGACTCTAAATCTGTAGGTTACATTTCAAATAACGAAGGACTAAGCTGGGAGCATAAATTTGAAGTTCCTGATAATTTCTATCTTCTGAACTATACAACCATTGACAATAAACTTGTAGCATTTTATAATAGTCAAATCTTTGAATTGGAATGGGCTAATGACTTTTCAAGTGTCGATTATAGAACCCTTGACGATTATGGATTAGAAGGTAAAGAAATTACATCAATTGTTGAATTTGACAATCGAGTTTACATCTCAACCTTATCTGGCGTATATTATAGAAAGTTGGAGGATTTTTTCACTTTGAAAGAGCTTAGAGAAGAAGATCAAGAACCAGCATGATAGTATACCTTAAATATCAATAACCTTCAAGGTGATTAAGCATTTTTTCTTACTTTTGCATTCTCGATTTACAAAGCATATTAAGTAGAAAAAATTGATCATGGAAATTGCAAGCAAGTATAACCCGTCTGCAAGTGAAGACAAGTGGTACAAGTACTGGATGGATCAGAAGTTATTCCATTCAGAACCGGATGAGCGTGAACCTTATACAATACTAATGCCTCCGCCAAACGTCACGGGAGTGCTGCACATGGGCCACATGCTAAACAATACGATTCAGGATATCTTGATTCGTCGTGCACGCATGATGGGTAAAAATGCTTGTTGGGTTCCTGGTACCGACCATGCCTCAATTGCAACCGAAGCTAAGGTGGTAAACCGCCTAAAAGAGCGTGGTATCGATAAAAAAGATTTGACTCGCGAAGAATTCCTTGAGCATGCTTATGAATGGACCGATGAATATGGAGGGATCATTCTTAAGCAATTGCAAAAGATGGGTGCTTCAGCCGATTGGGATCGTAAGTACTTTACCATGGATGAAGATCGCTCCGAAGGGGTTATCAAATCATTCGTTGAATTGTATGAGAAAGGTTTAATCTACCGTGGTGTTCGCATGGTAAACTGGGATCCGGCTGCTTTAACAGCTCTTTCCGACGAAGAAGTTATCTACAAAGAGCAACAAGGTAAATTATATTACCTACGTTATAAAATTGAAGGAAGCGAAGAGTATGTTACAATAGCAACGACGCGTCCTGAAACAATTCTTGGTGACACCGCTGTTTGTGTTCACCCCGATGATGAACGCTTCACCCACTTAAAAGGGAAGAAAGTTATTGTACCATTGGTTAACCGTGTGATTCCAATTATTCAAGACGAATACGTAGACATGGAATTTGGTACGGGTTGTTTAAAAATCACGCCTGCTCACGATGTAAATGACTACGAGATTGGCATGAAACACAATCTGAAAGTCATCGATATCTTCAACGACAACGGCACTTTGAGCGAAGCTGCAGAGCTATTTGTTGGCGAAGATCGTTTTGAGGTACGCAAGAGCATAATTCCTACCCTTGAAGAAGCTGGCAACATTGTTAAGATAGAAGATTACAATAATAAAGTAGGATACTCAGAACGCACGCATGTAGCCATCGAGCCTAAGCTATCGGCGCAGTGGTACCTTAAGATGGATGAGATTTCTAAGCCAGCCTTGGAAAATGTAATGAACGACACCGTTCAATTTCACCCAGCTAAATTCAAAAACGTATTCCGTCATTGGATGGAGAATGTAAAGGATTGGTGTGTGTCGCGTCAGTTGTATTGGGGCCATCAAATACCCGTTTATTATCTTGAAGACAACACCTTTGTTGTTGCCGAAACCAAAGAAAAAGCTTTGGAGATGGCAAAGGAAAAATCAGGTAATGCTAACTTAACCATTGCCGACCTTCGTCAGGATGATGATGTATTAGATACTTGGGCTTCTTCATGGTTACTGCCTTTTACTGGCTTCGAGAAACCAGAAGACTTAGCTTACTATTATCCAACATCTGATTTGGTAACTGGTCACGACATTATCTTTTTCTGGGTAGCACGTATGATTATTGCGGGTTACGAATTCAAAGGTGAACTACCTTTTAAGAATGTATATTTTACTGGTATGGTGCGCGACAAGCAACGCCGTAAAATGTCGAAATCGCTTGGTAACTCACCTGATCCATTGGATTTAATAGATAAATACGGAGCCGACAGTGTACGTATTGGTATGTTATTCTGCTCACCTGCAGGTGGCGATTTGTTGTTTGATGAAAGTCAACCAGAGCAAGGTCGTAACTTTGCCAACAAAATATGGAATGCCTTCCGCCTGGTTAAGGGATGGGAAATTGATGATACGATTGAGCAACCAGAATCGGCTAAACAAGCCATTGCCTGGTTCGATGCTAAACTGGATCAGACCATCGAAACCTTAGACGATCATTTCAGCAAATACCGTATCTCGGATGCCTTAATGACTGTTTATACTGTATTTTGGCAAGAATTCTCATCGTGGTACCTGGAAGCTATTAAACCGGCCTACCAAAAACCATTGGATGCAGCTACCTATAAAGCAACTTGCGAATTCTTCGATAAGATGCTTCGCATCCTTCATCCATTTATGCCTTTCCTAACCGAAGAGTTATGGCAGGCTTTGGAAGAGCGCAAAGAAGGTGAAAGTATTATGACAGTGGATATGCCAACCGTATCAGGAGCCGATGCAAGCTTATTAGACAAGTTTGAGATGCTTAAAGAAGCTGTTGGTGGCGTTCGTAACGTACGTAAAGGAAAGAACATCCCAATGAAAGATGCTTTAGCTTTAAACATCTTATCCGGCGATGGATTTTCTGACTACTTTAATCCTATCCTCACAAAGTTGGCTAATCTTAGTGAACTAAACATGGTTAACGAAAAGGTTGAAGGAGCCATCTCATTTATGGTTCGTACCAGCGAATATTTCGTTCCAATGGATGGGTTAATTGATGTGGAAGAAGAAATCAAGAAGCTGGAAAAGGAATTAGCTCACCAGCAAGGTTTCTTAAAGGGCGTAATGAAGAAGCTTGGTAACGAACGTTTCGTGGGAAGTGCTCCTGAAGCTGTTGTGGCCAAGGAAAAGCAAAAACAAGCAGATGCTGAAGCTAAGATTAAAACCTTGACTGAGAGCATTGCCAATCTGAAGAAGTAATATTCTATAAATACTAATGAAGCCAGAAACATTACGTTTCTGGCTTTTTTTAAACCCTTATTCCGCGAAAACCTAAGGATCGAATCTTTATTTAAATAGTGTAAATAAAGATGCGATCCTTTTCTTTATATTTATACTTTAAATAAATTATTCGGAATGAAAAAGCTATATATACTAGTTGTTTTACTGGTGGCATTAAGCACTAGTGCTTGCAATAAATACAAAGGCGTACCCACAGAATACCATAATTTAATTGACATAGCTATTTCCAAAGCAGGCACTAATGCTCCTGAGTTAATGGCTGCCATAAATCAATCTCCAAGTGAACAGAAAGAGGCGATGGCATTTTTAATAGCCTACATGCCAGAAAGAGACTTAACAACTTTGAGCAGTCAATTTCTTCTCAACAATGTGAACCTGGCTTATAAAACAAAAGAAAAATATAGCTGGAACAAATCGCTACCTGACAGTATCTTCTTTAATGAAGTACTTCCTTATGCCAGCCTGAATGAACGTAGAGATGATTGGCGTGGTGATTTCTCACAACGCTTTGGAAAGTATGTTGAAGAATGCTCGGATATGAGATCTGCCATTGACTCTATAAATAAAAACATACGTGATGAATTGTTGGTTGACTATAATACCAAGCGTGAAAAACCAGATCAAAGTCCATATGAATCCATTGAACAGCGCATGGCTTCGTGCAGCGGTTTATCTATCCTATTAACCGATGCCTTTCGTTCGGTTGGCATTCCATCACGTATAGCAGGCACACCTAATTGGCACGACAAAAGAGGTAATCACAACTGGTCGGAAGTTTGGGTTGATGGCCAATGGTATTTCACCGAGTATTATCCCAGTGGATTAAATAAAGGATGGTTCTTGGCCGATGCTGGTAAAGCAATTCCTAACGATAAGGAACATGCCATTTATGCCAGTTCATTTAAACCAACAAAAAAATACTTTCCATTGGTTTGGGATTCCACAATTACATATGTTCCTGCGGAGGATGTTTCTTGGCGATATATTAAAATCTACAAAGAAGAAACTGCTGCTACCCAACTGTCAGAAACACATACAATGGTTAAGATCATGATGTTTACCGAAAATGTGTGCTCATTCACGGCTAACGATCGTGTTGCAGTTAATGTTGATGTTTTCTATGGCAAAGAACAAATATCTGGAGGGCGTACTTCGGGACCAACTCAGGATATGAATGAAACTTTAGAATTTCAACTTGAGAAAAATAAGGAATACACTTTTGTATATACAGGCGAATATGGAAAGCTAAAATCAATTAAGAAAATGATTGGAGACTCGCCGGAGTCCATTAAATTATATTACAAGTAAGAGCACTTTTAATACAATTCTAAAATATTGCTCATCCAATAAAATTGATAGCATAAAAAAGGTGAACTCAATATGAATTCACCTTTCTTTTGCATTCAAACGTGTGTATTTAGTATGCTTTTAAACTCAAATCTAAACTTTTAATATGATGCGTTAAGGCTCCTACAGAAATATAATCAACACCACACTCGGCATAAGCTCTTAAGGTATCAATAGTAATACCACCGGATGATTCAGTTTCGTAACGTCCATCTATTAACTCAACTGCTTTCTTAGTATCGGCTACCGAAAAATTATCAAGCATGATACGGTGTATACCGCCAACACGAAGTACTTCGCCTAACTCGGTGAAATCGCGTACTTCTACCTCTATCTTTAAAGGTTTGTTTTTCTCTTTTAGGTAAACCTGAACGGCATGAATGGCTTTTTCAATACCTCCGGCAAAATCAATGTGATTATCCTTTAGCATAACCATATCGTACAATCCCATTCGATGATTGACTCCACCACCAGTTTTTACGGCTTCCTTTTCTAAAAGACGCATACCTGGTGTAGTTTTTCGTGTATCTAATATACGTGTTGATGTTCCTTCCAATCGAGCCACATATTCTCCAGTACGAGTTGCAATACCACTCATACGTTGCATCACATTCAATACTAAACGCTCAGCTTGTAATAAGAACCAAACCTTTCCCTTTGCTTTTAATACAATATCGCCGGGCTTAATAATTGAACCATCTTTTATAAAAAGTTCAATTTCTATATTAGGATCAACCTTCTTAAATATACCAACCCCAATCTCAACCCCAGAAAGAATACCATCCTCTTTGGCAAGTAATTTAACTTTACCTTCAGCTGTTTCTGGAATACATGATCGTGAAGAATGATCCCCATCACCAATATCTTCGCGAATGGCGATCTCAACAAATTTCTCAATTAACTCGTTATTCATCTTGTTTTTCTATTCTAAGCTGATGAATCAACACTTTAGTACCATCTGACTTGGTAAGAAAAGTAAATCTGAAGTTACCTGAATCTGAACTATAATTACCAATGGCAAAAGAAGCATTCTCCTTCTTTCCTTCGTGTATTATAGCAAAGTCCTTAACGGGTTGCCGATTAAAGAAATCTTTAATAATCATTTCAGCCTGACTTCGACTATACACCCCTGTTTTGCCAGGTAAAACGATTTCAATATTGTCATTAAAGGATAATGCAAGTTCGTTTACATCCGAAGTTTTAATTGCTTTAACAACACCATCGGGAATGACCTCTGACTTCTGAGCAAATAATAGCCCAATGGTCAAAAATGAAAACGCCACAAAAAATAATTGTTTTCTTAAATTCATTTTACTTTGTTTAATCCGTTACTAGTGTCAACAAAAATCAGACCTTAATTCCCAACTAATAATTTTACTTTCTTTCTAATGTATTAATTCAGTATAAAAACCATTGTTTTTAAAAATCACGCATTATTTTTACTAGCAAAAATATAGCTTTACGGACATTAACCTAATCTTTTAGATCTTTTAATTCATAAAGAAGTATTAAAAACTCCTATACGCATGAAAATACAATTAGTTATGATAGGCAAAACTGATGAAGCCTATTTGATGATGGGGATAGAAAAATACGTTCAGCGCCTGAAACATTATATTCCTTTTGAGATGAAGGTTATACCTGATTTGAAGAAGGCCAAAAACCTATCCGAAGAGCAGCAAAAAAAGATGGAAGGAGATCTGCTTGTTCAGAATCTACAGGCGGGAGATTTTATGGTTTTATTAGATGAGAAAGGTAAAGAGTTTTCGTCTGTTGAATTTTCCTCATTCATACAAAAGAAAATGGTTTCAGGCCTTAAAAGACTAGTATTCGTGATAGGTGGCCCCTACGGTTTCTCAGATGCTGTATACTCAAAAGCAAACGGAAAAATAAGTTTATCACAAATGACATTTTCGCATCAGATGATCCGTTTGTTTTTTGTTGAGCAAGTTTATCGAAGTATGACAATCCTAAAAAATGAACCATATCACCATCACTAATACATTCTGAAAAATAATTGCATGCTTTTTGCATATCTTTAGTCTGAAAAATCGAATCTATGCCACATCAGAAAATCAGAACTTTTGTTCTAATAGCAATTATTCTAGTTTTAATCGGAAAGATTTCCGAATCAGTATTTGACAAAGAATACATTTACGCTTCTGATGTACATTCAATACAGCAATCCGTTCTGGAAAAACAAAACTTGTTAAGACATCAACTTTCAAACTTAAAAAACATTACACCCGAAAATGACACGGAAATATGGTCATTAATGGATTCACTAAGTTTATCAGGCACTCACTTTTATCTGTTTCAGGACTCCATTTTAAAAGCTTGGTCTACCGATAAGGTACCCATTAATTCATTCCAAGGCCTAACAGAAAAGCATACGCTTAAGAAATTTGCTAATGGCTGGTATTTATGGGATCATATTCACATTGGCGAATACCAATTACTTGCACTAAGCCTTCTTAAAGAAGCTTATACCTATGAAAATAAATTCTTAACAAACGAGTTTCCTTCCGAAATTCAACTAACGAATAACCCGGATATAAGCTTCAATAAAGAAGTCAATTCCAATAATATTGAGGATATACATGGAAATTATCTGTTTTCTGTGATATTCAACGAAATGGACAATAACATTTCGACTACGAGTACGCTTTCGATTCTAATGTATTTTTTAAGCCTTATACTTATTATAATTGCAATCAATAAAACACTTAAAAAATGCTGCTTATACAACTATAGCAATTATCTTTTCATACCTATATTTCTTTTTCTGGCAATATTATATCTCGTGTTTAAATCCTTTGCAATACCTGAGGATTATCAGAACACTTCACTTTTTTCACCATCTACATTTGCCGTATCTGACTGGTTACCCTCTTTAGGCTGCTTATTGATTTTTGGTTTCCTACTCTTAACCTGGGGCGTTTGGTTTTATCGCTACTTTAAAGAGCCTACTTTCATTTCAGTCAATACTAAAACAAGCAAGCTATATTACTTAGGTGTTTTCATCAGCACCTTTCTTGTACTACTCTTTTTTCTATTCATTAATGATCTGATCTATCTACTGGTTAGAAACTCATCACAGGCATCAATATTTTTTAATATTGAAGATTTGAATAGCATAGCTGTACTAAAAATCCTCATTTTAGTTCTTCTCTTTTTAGCGTTCTCATTTGTATTCGAAAAAACAATTGCTACCTATAAAAAACATGTATCATACGGTGTATTTGCTATAGCAACTATACTATCATTTGTTTTATTTTATTTATTAAGTTTTGCATTAAGCTATGATATCTCCTTAATCAGTTTGGTACTTTTCCTTGCCATAGCCGGCATATTGTACAAAGCCAAGCGCGATTCAAAAAACAGTATCACCTACAGTACCTTCGTTCTTATTATTTTTCTAATCACATTGTATTTGGTGTTTCTTTTATATAGATACAACATAAAAAAGGAAGCTGAAAACCGAGAGTTATTAATCGAAAACTTATCGTTTAAATTGATGCGCGAAGCTGATCCTGTAGCCGAAATGTATTTAGCTAACATGGAAGATAAATTGCTGAATGATGAAGTTTTAAAGCAACAGTTACATCAGAATACCATTAACGAAGAAAGCATTCAGGATCACTTAAAAAAGAACTATTTCCATGGTTATTGGCAACGTTACGACATGAGTGCAACCGTATGTTGGCCAGAAGTTGAACTTATTACAGAAGATTCTGTTACCCTATGCTATGACTATTTTAATGAATTGTCTCTGGCATTTGGTCAAGACATTTCACAAAGCAAACATTTTAAATATCTGGATAACGACAATGGACAGATTTCCTATTTCGGTCAGATCTGTTACTTTAAAAACGACCCTAATTTCGAAACAACAATCTTTATCGAAATCGATTCTAAACCAACATTTACAGGCTTAGGTTATCCTGAATTATTAACAAGTGCTCAGGAACAAATTAATCTTAGTGTGATTAAAAACTATTCATTTGCGAAGTACATTAATGGCAACCTCGTAAAGCAGTATGGTAGTTTTCGTTATCCAATTAAAGAAAAAAGTATAAACCTTTCAGACAAAACAAAATCTTTCTACAACGAAGATCATATATCACATCTGGTTTATGCGCCAAATCCAGAGACAAACATCATTCTCAGCCGACCAAAAGTTAGAGTTCTGCACATCTTAATGGCATTCTCAACTTTCTTTATACTCTTTTTCTTTATTTCATCAATCATCCTCTTACTGTCTCGATTAAAAACGAAACAATCATTTTTTACTTTTTCCATACAAGAGCGAATTCAAATCACATTTGTTGGTTTAATGATTATGATATTAGTTGTTATGGGAGTTAGTTCAGTTTATTATTCTGTGTATCAGTTTAAGCAAAAGAACAATCAGATGCTTTCGCAACGAATCAAATCAGTTCTGCAAGAAATGGAACAAAAGATTGTGAATGAACCTGAACTCGATGAGGACATGCATGAATATCTGCAATATCTTTTACAGAAATTCTCGAATGTCTTCTACAGTGATATCAACCTTTATAGTTTAGAAGGTAAACTATTAGCAACATCCCGACCGGAATTATATCAAAAAGGACTTACCGGTAGAATGATGAATGCGGAAGCCTTTCATGAATTATCCTTACTGAAGAAAGCGGAATATATACACGAAGAATCAATCGGTTCATTGCACTTTACATCCGCCTACATTCCTATTTTCAATTACGAGAATGAAATATTAGCCTATCTTAATTTGCCGTACTTCGTTGGTAATAACGAACTCAAATCTGAGGTTTCTTCCCTTATTGTAGCGGTGATTAATGCCTATTTACTATTTGTATTATTTGCCATTGGTTTAGCCGTAATTGTGTCCAGACGCATAACGCGCCCATTAATGCTAATCCAAGACCGACTTGCTCAAACGCGACTAGGAAAGCAAAACAAAAAGATTGGTTATAAAGGACACGACGAAATTGGCAATTTGGTGAACGAATACAACAGGATGGTTGATGAACTGACCGAGAGTGCCGAGAAATTAGCGAAGTCGGAACGTGAAATGGCATGGCGCGAAATGGCCAAACAGATTGCTCATGAAATAAAAAATCCGCTTACCCCAATGAAACTAAGCGTTCAATATTTATTGCGTGCATGGGATGAACGACAAGATTTTGAATCGTACTTGAAAAAAGTATCCAACACGCTTATTGAACAGATTGATCAACTACATGTAATCGCCAATGAGTTTTCCAATTTTGCCAAAATGCCAATGCCAAAACGTAAGAAAATAAACATTGTTAATAAACTTACCAATGCTATTTCTCTGTTTGAGCAGAATGAGAAAAACATACATTTTCAAAGCGATTTTGAATCTGATACAGTTTATGTATTTGCCGATCGTGATCAACTTCTAAGTACCTTCAATAACATCTTAAAAAACGCTGTACAAGCCATTCCTAAGGATAAAGAAGGGAATATTAACATTACGCTTTCAATCAACGAGCCAAACGTTAAACTTAGTTTCTCTGACAACGGTAGAGGCATGGATGATGAAACCATTAAAAAGATATTTATGCCCAACTTTACGACTAAATCATCTGGCATGGGACTTGGTTTATCAATTGTCAAAAACATTGTCAAAAATAGTGGAGGCGAAATATGGTTTGAAACAACTAAGAATATTGGAACCACCTTCTTTATTGAGTTTCCAATCTATTCTGGAGAATAATTTTGTGATGAAATAATCGTAGTCTCTGACCATACTTCACCAAATCGCTCATGTTTAAAAAAGAAGTAATAAATCTCAACGATATTAAAAAAAGGAATTAACAAACTAATATGACGCATTAAAGATTGCTCGTGTTTACCAAGTAGCTTGGAATTATCTTGGCGTTGAACTACCCTTATATTAAAAAGCCGCCTCCCATAACTTTGCCCCCCGTTAAAAGGTAATGAATCGCGCAGAAGAAAATACGCTAGACCAAACATCCAACCAATTCGAGGGAATAGACATAATCCAATTGTTATTACTAAGTCGGCAATTTCAGAAGTAACAAGATTTTAAATAAAATTTAGAGGTTAATCATTTATGGTTAGCCTCTTTGTTTTTCATAATTATTAATGAGTGTATA
>JAFMVD010000073.1 GCA_025499625.1 Carboxylicivirga fragile
TGACTGGCAGTCAAAAGGTCAGCGGTTCGATTCCGCTATTCTCCACAATGAAAATAAAGGCGTTCGGGGGCTTCCACTCTGGGCGCTTTTTTTGTTTACATACTATTTGCATACAAGAATACCCATTTCTGATTATAGAGTAATCCCTTCACTGACCTATCGACAACTATCATCTAAAGCATATTTCTTCTAGAGAAAATGTGTGGGAATTCAGAATCAGTCTTATATTATCTGGTTTTTTTATAATAAAAAAATACATAGCTTATTTCTTTTTTTTCATTATGTTATTATGCTACTTTTGAGTATGCATAACAATATAGTATCACCATCACAAACAAAGGTTATTCATGATCTTGCTACTTTCGATGAACATTTCCAGAGAAAAGATCCAAAAGGAAACATCTATTATGAGATAAAGAATGCAGTAATTGATTGCGAAATTCCATATGAACACTTTCAAAATATTTTATTTTTAAGATGTACTAGCACAATCTTCTCTAGTCAATTTGTTGTGGACTTTAAGTCCACTAATAGCATATCCTTCAATACAGTTGAGTTCATTGAACGATTAAGTATCAGAGGGACATTGAAAGAAAATAGTGCCTTTCGAACAGTCACTTTCCATCAAGCATCATCTATCAGTCGTTTGACTTGCTTAAAACGCTTCGATTTTCAGAATATCACAATTAACAAAAGAGTTGAATTCTTTATAGAAAATCAATTTGTAGGTGAAGCAACCTTTTCTAACCTAACAAAGGTCAATGGTAACGAAGGTCTCTTTTTTTACGACACAACCTTCAAAGACAAAGTTTATTTTAGAAATATAGATGACCAATACCTATCGTTAAACTCATGCAAGTTTGAATCCATTCTATCTCTTAGTTTTGTTCATTTGCGAGAGCTTCTTCTGTCCGCTACAATTTTCAATTCTACGATTGAGAAAAATCAAGTATCTTTCGGACAGGGATCTAGGGAGGTCTTTAGGCAACTTAAGCACCAGATGCTAATAAATAATAACAAAATTGATGCATTAGAATTTCACAAATTAGAAATGAATGCATTTAGGACTGAAATAGAAAAAAGAAAATGGTATAATCCAGACAAATTGATACTTTTTCTTAACAGTATTTCTAACTCTCATGGAACAAATCCTTGGGTAGGAATAGCCTTTGTTTTAGGTGTATCTATAATTGGGTTTTTTCCTCAATTATTAGCACTGAGGGATAGTTATTTTGAATGGGGCTGGCATGGTTTTGAAAGGCAACTATTGGCTATTGGAACTACTATTAAATTATGGGTCAATTTCATAAATCCAGCTCATAGCATTAATTTTTTGGATGAGTACAACCCAAGAGCCATAACATATGTTTGGGATAATCTATGGCGTATATTTATCGGTTATGGATATTATCAAACCATTCAGGGATTTAGGAAATATGGAAGGTTATAAAAGTGCTAAAATATTTTTTCAAATATAAGCATACTTAATTTTCGCACCAAAGACTTATAATTATATCATAAAACCCCAAACCGTGAAACACATTTATAAAACCAGCTTATGAGACAGTCAATGGCTGTGTAGATCATGGAAGGAAAAATAGTCTCTCTAAACGGTGGTTTCAATTAACCGTTTAACAATTAATTCATCGATAATGATTAACAATTGTAGTTAATTGAATATTATTCGATTCCAAACCTAAATGTACTTGGGAAAGTTTCTTTTTGCGCAGTACTGAAGCGATTTCGCACACACAATGCGCATTCTTTGATGATTTGGTAGAAACATCAATGCGGACAGGAAGATGTATATTGCAATTTTTGCGATAGAAAAAAGCAATATTGCCCGCAATTAAACGGTAACTAACCGTTGCTTTTATCCGTTTACAGTTAAACGGATAATAACAAGGCTTCGTATTTTAATACTCTTGCTTCGTAAAAGCGCAACTGATTTTGCATTTCTTTAATTTTTGCGCAGTTTTGGTCAATGTTGGTTTTAACTGTTACAATTTGCTGTTGCAAGTTTGCTATTTCTAAATCATGTTTATTGATGGCACTAACAATATTGCTGCGGTAATTTTCAATGGCAATGCGCAAATTCGGATTATATACGTTGTTTAAATCAGATTCCGATTTCAAACGATTATGTGCAAATTCGTTTCCCTTCTTCTTTTCTGTAAGATATGCGCTATTTAGGTAATTGTTATAAAGTGCCAAATCAGAAAGATTGTTGCGTTTTAAAAGCTTCGCCTTTTCTCCTGTTTCAAAGGTTAATATTTCCTGATATTTCACTGTGAACTGCAGTTTACCTATGGTATAATTATTTTTGTACGCACAAGTTATTCTATATGTTTATAGTATAATGATACGATTGTGTATAATTTTAGACACAGGCAGTGAGCATCTAATTATATGATTATTAATATTATTTATTTATATTTGCGCGATACACTGGAAATCATTCAGCACATTACACTGTATATGACAAAGTCTAATAAACTGGATATTGTACAGCATTATAAACTGGAATTAATACAAAAACTTTAAAGGCATAAGATTATGGCTACCCCGCAAGAAAAATTGGCGCAAGCTCTTGAAGCATTACAAAAACTACAGAATGAAAAAGGTATTGCTGTTGTCCAATCAAGTGAATTAACACGCACGATCAAGGAGAGACTGGTAGCAAATGGCTTTTTAAAAGAAGTGGTTAAAGGCTGGTATATATCAACAAGGCCAGAAGAAAGGAAAGGTGATACTACTTCATGGTATATGTCTTTCTGGTACTTTGCTAAGGTATATTGTAATAATCGTTTTAAAGATGATTGGTGTTTATCACCAGATCAATCATTAATGCTTCACGCTGGTAATCACACTGTACCAGGGCAATTACTGGTGCGTTCTTCAATAGCGTCAAATAATAACCTTCAATTACCGCATAATACGTCAATTTTTGATACAAATCTGTCTGTTCCAGAAAAGAAGGATAAATCAGTTGTTGATGGGGTAAATCTATATTCACTCGAACATGGTTTGATTTCAGTTTCAGAAGATTTTTTCACTCGTCATGCAACCGATGCAAGAACTTGTCTGGCTATGGTTAAGGATAGTTCTATCCTTTTAGGAAAACTTCTTGATGGTGGACATAGTGTTATTGCAAGTCGTCTTGCTGGTGCATTTCGTAATATTGGTAATAATAAAATTGCTGACACAATTGTCAAAACTATGCAATCAGCAGGGTATGATGTTCGTGAGAATGATCCATTTGCTCAAAAGCTTTCGTTTGCTTTAAATGTAAGAGAAACATCCCCCTATGCCAACCGGATAAAGTTGATGTGGCACCAGATGCGAGAAACCGTCATTGCTAATTTTCCTGCTACACAGGAAGTACCGTCCGATATTGATGCTTATCTACAGGAAGTTGAAGACATATACGTAAACGATGCCTATAACTCACTATCCATTGAAGGATACCGTGTTACTACTGAACTTATTGAGCGAGTTAGAGGTGGTAATTGGGACCCTGAAATCAGTGAAGAGGACAAAAAAGAAAAAAATGCCATGGCCGCACGAGGGTATTATCAAGCGTTTCAAGCAGTAAAAAATAGTATCCAATTAATACTTGAAGGCAATAATGCAGGTGAGGTTGCAGGTAGGGAGCATAGTGATTGGTATCGTGAACTTTTTGCCCCAAGTGTTACCGCAGGTATCTTAAAACCTAGTGATCTTGCCGGGTACCGTAATAATCAAGTTTATATCAAAGGCTCTATGCACACACCACTTAATCCAGATGCATTACGTGATGCGATGCCTGTATTATTTGATTTATTGGAAGAAGAAACAGAAGCAAGTGTTAGGGCGGTTCTAGGGCATTTTATATTTGTGTATATACATCCATATATGGATGGTAACGGTCGTATTGGACGATTTTTATTTAATGTGATGTTGGCCTCAGGTGGTTATTCATGGACAGTGGTACCATTGAAACAACGTGATGCTTATATGGCTGCTTTGGAGCAGGCTAGTGTAAATGGTGATATTACCGCTTTTGCTCAGTTTTTGGGTGGATTGGTTGAAGTATAATATCTGGAAGCGTGACAAGGGATGAAGCTCAGATAGTTTATTAATTAGAATAACCTCTCGAGTAAAGAAGCCATTTGCCGCTGAGGAAACGACAAACAACCGTTGCTTTTATCCGTTTACAGCTAAACGGATAATAACAAGGTTTCATATTTTAATACACGAGCTTCATAAAAACGCAACTGACTTTGCAGTTCTTTGATTTTAGCGCAATATTGGTCAATGTTGGTTTTAACTGTTACAATTTGCTGTTGAAAGTTTGTTATTTCTAAATCATGTTTGTTGATAGCACTAATAATATTACTTCGGTAATTTTCAACGGATATGCGCATATTAGGACTATATGCATTGGTTAAATCAGATTCCGATTTTAATCGGTTGTGTGCAAATTCGTTTCCCTTCTTCTTTTCTGTCAAATATGCGCTATTTAGGTAGTTATTATAAAGAGCCAAATCAGAAAGATTATGACGTTTTACTAGTTTAGCCTTGTCGCCAGTTTCAATGGTTAATATTTCTTTCTGGAACTTCAATATTTGCGCAGAATACTCAGTTTTTAAGGTTTCAATTTGCGCAATTTCTGAATTAATGAGTTCCATCTTGGTTTCACACTCTTTGGCTTTAGAAATAAGAAAGGTGGTATCTATATCACCTTTGATAACGATTTCCTTTTCTTGATTTTGCGCGTTTTCTGCAATTGTTGGCAAGTTGGATTTAGAGTTTTTGCGCTGTTTCTTCTGGTAATTGTAAGCAGCACGGCATTTGTCGGAACAGCATATCGCATCTGAACGTTTGGGCGTGAATGATGCGCTGCAATTAAGGCATGTTTTGGTATTCATATTTTAATGTTTAATCGATTAATACTAAATCTAATTTTTCAACGAATAGTGATAGGTTTGGATTTTTATCTGTTAGCGCATTTAAACGTTTAAGCTCTTCGGATATTGGCTCTATTTCTTCTTGCCATTTATGCTTAATCAAAAAATCGGCAAGGTCTAAACCATCTTCAATCTCCTCTTCATTGGCGTATTTTTGTAATAAATCAGAGATTACAAACTTGACTTTTGTAGTTTTCTCAATATCAAGCGCCCTATTAGTCCAATCATCAATGGCATTTAGGTCGGGGTAGAGTACAATGGTTTTTCCTTCAAGTATTTTGCATCTTTCTGCGCTAAAGTTTTGCATTCCACCAGTTGCCAACCATGTAAATTTTGGCAAGTAAGCACTAGCAATAACTGCGGTCTTTTCACTCTCAACAAGGGCAATAGGCTTATTCTCTTTTAATAGATGCTCACCGAACAAACACTGTTTTTGATTGAAGTTTTCAAGATTTAGCGCAGAATGTACCCATGTGAAATAGTTTCTTGGTTTCTTAACTCGCTTTCCTGTAGTAGCGTCATATAGCATAATCTTACCAGTTCTGGCTCTTTCATTAACATCATTCTGCCAAAACACAGTTGCACCTTGCCATTTTCGAGATGTACCAATACTGTAAACATTGACTAATTCTAAGGTTTTGAGTTGTCCAAAAATGCTGTTTAAAAAAGTTGCAAAATTATTCTCGTCATAACGCTGCATAGATGCTCTAACAGTTTCGGTACTTATGAATGAAATTACTTCTTCAACGTTCTTTATGGGTTGCATTCGCGGTATGAAATGAGTTAAGGGATCTGCGCTTTTTTTCTTGTAAGTATGTAGTTGAATTACTTCACCACAATGTTGGCACGTTCCTAGTCCCTTTCGCCAGTCTAGCATCATACATTTCTCCTTACTTTTCTTACGATGTTCAGAACAAAGTGGACAAATACTATATCTTCTCCCTTCGGGTAGATTGTATTGGTTATATTTCTCTATTTCAAAGTTCATAATTGAAAGATGGTTGTGTAACGGGTGTAACAAGCGTAACACTGTTACGTGTGTTACACCTGTTACAGATTGTGCCTTTTTAAAACTCTTCCAACATTCATTGCATTAGTGCCAAGTTGTTCTGCTATTTTCCTATTACTTAGGCCTGAGTTTTCTTTTTTGAGTTGAAGGATGTTTTGTTCTACCTCTGCTCTCTCGGATTTGTCAATTTGCTTGAGGTGTTCTATTTCAGAACCAAAATCAACAAAATGAAACTCAAGAAAATTAGTTTGCTTATCAATTTCACAGACAATAACATTTTCGGTATCATAAACTTGCTCTGAATTACGCTGTTTAATCTGCTTGATGTAGCGTAAGCTTTTGTCTTTATGACTTAAACCGATGGCAAAACTGCTATCTGTAAAATTTGATAACATCTTGCTGCCTTGGATGTCATTAACCGTTATCTGTTTTGATGAATCTCTTTTGGGAGTATGCGCTAAAACTAAAATGGATAGGTCATATTTTTTCTTAAGCGCTTTTAAGTGTTTCATCAGAGGTAAGGCATCTTTGGCTTTCTCATTATCATTGCCAAGAAAGGTAATATTGTCAATAATTAAAATTCGAGCGTCCGTATCTACAATGGCTTTTTCCAATGATTCATTTAGGAAGTTCTCAAACGTTACATTGGGCGGTAGTTCCGCATCGGTGTTTATCTCAACTCTTTGAAAGCATTCATTAAAACGATAATGGTTTGTGTAATTTTCTGAATACCTAACTTCAAACTGCTTGTCTGATAGTTCAAAGTCAAAATAGAGAACTTTCTGCTGTTTAGCTTCAAGTTTAAAACCCCTTATAGGTATGCCTTTAGAAATACTATTGGCAATCTGTACAGCTAAGATACTTTTCCCAAGATTGGTATCTGCAAACAATATACACAATTCACTTTCGTGCCAAAATTCAGAGAAAAGCATTTTGGGTATTGGTCTGTTTTTCGCTTCCTCAATCCACTTATTAGCAGACTTAACTACGAACAACCCTTTAATAGCTTCTTCGCCCTCAATAATTTGCGATTGTTTTAATGCATCTTCCTTAATGGCATCAAGCGTTATGGAGCTTTTATTTTCCATTTGATACACCTCCCTTTCTGATGTTCAAATAGTCTAATGCGCTCTCTGCTAGTTCATCATTAGTCTTTACTCTACCAGAATGAATATACTCAAGAAGAGCTTCATGTGAAAAATAAAGGCGTTTCCCTTTTTTCATATGTGGTAGTTCACCACGACTAACCTTTGAATAAACGGTTGGTTTTTCCAAATGTAGTACTTTGCAGGCCTCATCAATATTGAGGAGTTTGTCTTGAGTTTCGCTCTTATCTGTGTTTAATAACGGTGCTACTTGGTTAGCAAGTTGGTTTGCAACCTGATTGGCAATTGCCGAAGCAATGTTGTTAATAAACAAATTGGTGGCATCAATTGCCTTTTCGTTTGTGCTGTTTTGTAATAATGTGGACTTGTCCATAAATCTGTTTTTGAATTTTGAAACAAACTTATGGATGGTTTGCACCGTGTATTATTTTGTGTAAATACACGACTTTTTACATGTTGATATTCATTCGCTTATAGTTGGTGAGGTTTTTCTATATACGCAATTAGGAGAGGGGCATTTGTCATTTCTATGAGTGTTTGTTTGTAACCTTTGCCAAATGATTTCTTAATTGCATCTTCCTGTTCACTATAAAATTCCTTAAATGCTCTATAAAAACCTTGCCCGTTTTTAAGAGGGTAGTTGTCTTCTGCGAATTTCTTTATTAACTTATAATCAAATTGGTCATTGTCATTTAAAGGGAAAGTTGCTTCAAGTCCAGCATTGATTTTAAATATATGCAATAACGCATACCATTTAGCAGATATTTTCTTTACCCGATTAGTGTCTTTATTTTCTTCAAGATATAGCTTTATCTCCTCAATATACTCTTTTTCATCTTCAAACCATTCGCTAATGTAATCAAGGTACTCAGGTTTTTGGTATCTAGACCTCATTACCTGACTATTTAGCTTGTGCCGTCTTTTGCGATTTATGACATCAATTCTATGCTTTTGTATATCATTAATTTTACCCTCTTCATGTAATGTAAGTGTATTTATTTGAGATAGAATTGCAGTTGTTTTTTGCGCAAGAAACTGATGGAAGGTTTTATTTGAATATATATCTATCTCTATTTCATTGACTTTATCATTTAGTGTCCATTTGCTTTGTTTTACAATTGGTAATTCCTTGGAGAACTCACCCTTTAGATGCTCAAACATCTCCAGTTCAAATGGAAATATATCCAACCATTCCTGGTATATTTTAGAAAGCTCAACTACGGCCTGATTAAAAGTCTCTACGTCTTTAATTTTATTCAAATTCAATCATTTATTAGCCATATCTCGTTTGTCATCATCTGCTAAGCCTGCGATATTGCCGTCCATTCTTAGAGTTAATTTTGCCTCTAAGTTAATTCTATTTTCCTCCGACCTAAGTGCTGCAATACTGAAAATATCAATTAATTCTTCAACAAGGCTTCAAAATCTTCCACCAATTGTACATTCTTTCTAAAGTCAAATAAGGTGAAATGCCGGACTTCATAATAGTTCAACCAATACTGATAAAGACTACTGATGTATTTCAAACTGGCATTATCTTTAGCTTGTTGTGATAAGGTCAATTTTTGAACATCAACATTTCCTTTTCTAAATCGCTGCTCTGTTAATTGATAACTCTCAAGGGCTAATTGATCAGATCTTGAGGCAGATTGCACCTTATTATATTGCAAATTAAATCCAAGCACCTTGGTGATTACTTCTTGTTCAAATGATTGAATCGCTTGCTCTACTGCTATTCGGGTTATTTCTTGCCTGGATTGTGCCATTTTAAACTGACCTTTTCGTTTTCCCCAATCTAGGATTGGTACATTTAAACTAATGCCTAATTGCTGATAATCGTCAAAATCAGGACGGTAAACATTACCAATGCTTCCATTTACAGGAATATCATTGTTATAATCATAGTATCCATCCGCTTTATTTATACCGTAGGAAATACTTAAGTTTGCTTGAAATCTGTTTTTTGCTTTCATTTCTGCAACCTCTTGTTCGGATGACAGCACATTTATCTCGTGTTCAATCATCTGAGCATTACGATCAAGTGCCACCCTCAAAGCCTCTTCTTCCGGAATTTGAAGATCAATAGCTTCAGGCAACAATAATTGAGGATCGATTTCAGATGGCAAACGCAAGAATGTTATAAACGCTTCTTTTTCTTTGCGATATTGAAGTAATGATTCTTCAACTCTAATTTGAGCATTGTTTTGGTTAAGTCGCAATTCCATTAATTCTGCCTTATCAACAGTACCTAACTCAAACCGACGCTCTGCAATATTAAGCAGAGTATCGATGCTCTGTAAATTATAATCAGCCATTTCTTTCTCCATATTGGCCATGGCCAAAGCAAAGAAATATTGACAGGTTTTCATATTAGTGAATTCAACATCATGCAAATACTGCAACATGGCTTTTTCGTACTTCTTAGGCTCTAGTTTATGATCCCATTTAAACTCATTGTATCCAAATAACTCTTGTTGATATCCGATACGGAAAGGCCGAGATGAAAATTGCGTGTATGGAGTAGATCCAAAGTTTTCATTTCGGTCCAAATCTGTTTGCATAAAAAACGTACCACCTGTCACTCCAACATTCTGAATTACCATTAAGGAGGCATCTGAATTTAAAGTTTGTGTCCGAACAAAGTCCTCGGTTTCGGTTACGGAGTTATAACGTAACTGATTGGCATTTGTATATGAAACCAAGTTTGTGCGAAACTCCAAAGAAGGTAAGAAATTGGCCTTATAGCTTTTATATTGCCAATAGTCTGCCAGGTAGGTGTTTTTTACTAAAAAAGATTGTAAGGACTGCGTTTGTGCTAAACGCAAAGCATCATCCAAATTTAGTTGCATTAATTGCTGTGCACTTAAGCTAAAATAACACACCAAGGATAAAAAAAGTATTTTATATTTAAGTCTCATATCTATGCTTTATTCTTATTCAAATAATAGTAACACAAGGGTATAAAATATAAGCTTACCAAGGTTCCAAGTAGCATTCCTCCTATGACCGTTAAAGCCAGTGGCTTTTGCAGTTCACTACCCATATCGTTTGCAAATAAAAAGGGAACCATTGCAAAAATGGTTGTCAAACTAGTCATCAATATTGGTTTCAGGCGCCTTTTACCAGCTGTCTCAATGGCTTGCAGAAGTCCCATTCCTTGTCGCCATAATTGATTAATGGTATCAATTTTAAGTATTGAATCATTAATGATAATACCACTCATTACGATTATCCCAATCATAGCCATTAGGTTAATAGTACCTCCAAAAATCCATAACAAACCCAATGCCCCTGCAATATCAATTGGCACTTCGAGCAAAACAATCAATGGCTGGCTGAGACTCTCAAACTGTGCAGCCAATATAAAATACAATAGTGCCAAAGCAATTAGCATAACAATTACCATTTCTTTAAACAGCAAGCGAGCTGAAAATAATTGACCTGAAAAGCTGGTATGAATACTAGTATGAGACTGTAAACCTTCTTTTATTTTTTTAGCTAATCTATGTGGATCTTCCTTCTCCACATTAAAAAAGGGAACAGCAAGGTACTCACCATCTTTACCTCCTGTAATGGTTTTACAATATTGTTTTGCTCGAATAGTGAGCAAATGACGAACAGGGATTTCAATATCATTTTTATTTTTAACGCTTAGTTCTTTAAGAATAGTATTAATTGTTCTTTCCTTATCTGATATTACTATTGGAATATACAAAGTACGCGATCGCAAAACACTAACTTGATATTCATTTAAAGCAGCTTTTAATCGAGTAAATAACCTTTCTTGATCCACCTCATACAAAGCTAGCTTTTCCGCCTGTACCAATACTTGCATAAACGATTCCTTCGCAAAGCTCTCAATTCTATAGTCAGGATAAGCAGCTTGAAGTTGGTCAATAATAGTAGTTGATTCTGGAACATCAGGTACACCTTTCGAAAGCTGACTGCTGATGCGCACAACAAAAGGGGCTTCATCATCGGCAAATAAGCGCTCAAAAATAGTTTCAGGGTGACTAAATTCCAGTTTACTTTTCTGGTATGATTGATTAATTACTTTATTAATATCATTTCTCAGCTGTTCTTCATCACAATCTGCTATTAATTCTAAATGTACTAATACTTCATTGGAAGAAAGATCCAAATTATTCATAACATATTGCTGCGTTCCAATATATGCATTAGACGTTATGACTTGATCTTCTAAATGTGATAATAAATTTGTGATTCTCTGTGTACTTTCCTTAATATGAATATTCTCATTCCAATCAATCTTTACCAATAATTCATCTTGCTCGAATGCCGGGAAACGCTCTTTCTTCATACTAATTCCCAACAACACACCCAAACCAATGAACATTAGGAAGGTAACAAAGAGCATACGTTTTCTTTTAAATACCCAATGCCAGCCTTTCTCATAAATATCCTCGGCATTAAAAAATTGGATCGCATTTAGCCACTTTTTAGTCTTGCTATCCGATTGTTTTGACTTTGATTTTAACCAAAATAAGTGGTACAAAGTAGGCAATAAGGTAATAGAAACAAGTAATGATGCCAATAGTCCAATCGCTACCGCAACAGCCTGATCGTAAAACAGAGCTCCCGAAATTCCACTTACGAATATTAGTGGAAGAAACACAGCACAAGTGGTCAGAACCGATGATATCAGAGGGCGAATAACTTCATTGGTTCCTTTGATACAAGCCATAGTCAATGTGGCTCCTCTCTCGCGTTGCTGGGTAATATTATCAATAACAATTATGGAATTATCAATCATCATACCTATACCCAATATCAAGCCGGATAAAGAAATAATATTCAAGGATAAATCCATTAAGTGAAAGAATAGCAAGCTGATAATTAAAGAAACAGGAATGCTAAAACCAATCAGCCAAGGAGATCGCATATCTTTCATGAAGAAAAACATGATTAAAAAAGCTAATAGGCCACCTACCAAAAGACTTTGTAACAAGTTATCAATCGCATAATCTAGAATTGCCGTTTGATCACGAGATACTGCAAAACTTATTTCAGGATAATCTTCTCGAAATATTTGTAGTAAATCACTTACCTGCTCCTTTAAATCAGCCATACGGGCATCACTTTGTTTAATAAGAGCTAGCGATAAAGCTGTATGCTGATCCTGCATAAACATTCCTTTCTGGGAGCGCGATCGCATACCAATATCAGCAATGTCTTTTAATTGCAATAAACGGTTGTTGGTTTTGATAAACAGATTCTGAACATCCTCTACATTACTAAGCGAATTGGCAAAGCGAATGTTGTATTGATATTGCCCATCGATAACCTGCAAAGATCCTAAGGAGATATTATTTTCTCGCAGTACCTTTTGTATCTGACTATGAGAAATGTTTAATGTTTCTAATAGTTCATTATTCGGGAGTATATACAATTCTGGCCATATTTGTCCAGTTACATCTACCATAGCTACCTGTGGTAATTGCTCCAGTCGTTTTCGAATTACAGCGTTTACAAATTCGCTTAATTCCATAAAATGAGCGGTCTCATTTTCTGATTGTACTTTTTTATTAGAATGAACATTAATATAAAATACTGGTAGATCTGTAGCACTTGCTTTAATAATAGCGGGGCGCTCCACATCTCGGGGCATGTTTCGCATTACTGCATCTACCTTTTCATTAACATCAATAAAAGAGTAATTAACATCCGTTCCGTATTTAAATTTAAGGCGAATTAAAGCCAAGCCATCTTTTGATTCACTTTTGATATCCTCTAAATGTGCCACCTGCATTAACCGCTGTCGCATTGGCTTAACTATACTAGTTTCTAACTCCCTAACTGACACCCCTTCTTGTTCAATTTTAACGGTAATTTCAGGAATGTCAATATCAGGCATCAAGGATATTGGCAACAAGCCACTTGCAACAGCTCCAAGTAGAAGAATTGCAACAAAGCTCATGATGACAGCTATGGGTCTATTTATCAGGAATTTTACCATTTCTTATTCATTCTCCTCGTTAATTGGGTTATCGTTTGGTTTTAAGCGAATACGTTTGTATGAATTACTAACTACTAACTTTAATAAAAGAGGCAGCCAGATAATCAAAGCAAGCAAGCTAAACAATAACCCTCCTATTGCACCAGCAGCTAAAGAAAACCAAAAACCATCGCCTCTACCTCCCAATAAAAAAGGAACAAAACCAAGAGTACTGGAGATAATAGTTAGTAATATGGGCGTTATTTTATGATTATAAGCTTTTGTATATAGGCGTATTTTTGAAGCATACACAATAGACTTTCTATTGTTATTATAATCGTTGATAATATAGAGCGCCGAGTTAACTGTTAATCCACAAATTAATATGAGTGAAGCATAGCCTCCTTGATCAAAGGGTAACTTAAACAAAGTAAAAGTGAGAAAAACACCGATAAAAGAGATTGGAATCATTGCTATAACAGCTAATGGCTGTAACAGTGACTCTAACAAAATGGCACAAATTATATAGATTATCAGAATGAGCAGAAATAACAACCAGTACTGCGATTCTTCATCATAATTCCAGCGCCAAGCGTAAGCATCTTTTTTAGCAATATAACCTAATGGTAAATGTTTATTTATCATCTCCACATTTCGATCTAAAACCCGTTTTGACAGTTGATATGGCCCAATAAAATCGTAAGTTACTACGATACGATATTGCTGATTCAGTTTATTTATAGATGCATCCG
Source organism: Carboxylicivirga fragile (assembly GCA_025499625.1). Lineage (GTDB taxonomy): Bacteria > Bacteroidota > Bacteroidia > Bacteroidales > Marinilabiliaceae > Carboxylicivirga > Carboxylicivirga fragile. Next base: position 13,773 of record JAFMVD010000073.1, read on the forward strand.
AGCGTACCTTCTCAATGTTTGCCACATTTTTAAACCGGGTTGATTTACCATTTTCATTCGTTAACAAACTATTTTTAATACTCCATAACTCAGCATCATCCTTAGTGTTTGGATGCAACACGACAGGTAATAACTCTTTATCATGTGTTACATAGTGAATAATGTTTTCTTTTGGTGATAGTGTTAGTAAATGTTCATATAACTGTCCTATGGTAAAATCACTTTGCACCAATCGATCCATGTTAACATTAGCGACAAACTCATAACGCGGTTTGCCATAAAAACGCTGCTCGGTTCTAATAAATACCTCCTGAATACGCTGATGCTTCAATAATTCCTTTTTCAAGAAATCAGCATAACCCATCAGGTCATCAAAGTTATAACCTGTTAGTAGAATACTACTATTGTGATTCCCTTCATAAAGCTTATTGCTAAAACCACGTCCCACACCGAAGATACCAAAATCGGCACCACCCGTTTCAACCGCTTTCGTTTCTAATAGTTGTTTTAAATAATAAGGAAAAGTAGTATGTTCAGCTTCTTTCTTAAAGGAAATCTCAATGCTTGATCTATCAACACTTCTAATACGAGAAATAAAACGTTCTATTTCATCAAAACTAGCCAGGTAGTTCTCAAGATCGACAAAAACCTTATTCATTTGCTCAAGTGTAGCACCATCGGGCATGCTAATATTTACAGTTAACTTTGTTCGGTTATTATCCCAATCAAACTGGTTCTCCTCCATATAATTAGAAAAGAGGTAAAAACTACCGCCAAATATTTTCTCCAACCATGGTTTAACATCATTTACAAAAGTGGCATTCCCTATCGTCTTGTTATAGGTCTTCTCCCAGGAAGAGAGTTCCGTTTCTTTATTTTTTGATTCAATCTGATCGGGTAATAAATGAAATGGAATACCAAATCCCAATATGACGATTAATATAAAAACCAATTTAAAACGATAGGTAAATAAAATCAGTTGTCCATAATATGTACTTATCCGATTAATACTACGTCTTCTTTTTATTACTGCTGTGCTTCTGTTGCTTTTTAATTCTACCTTATCCGTTAAAGCAGGTATAAAAAATAATGCCACAAATAAGGATACCGCCAGATTAACTAACATCACCAGAGCAAAATCAATGAGATTTAGCTGTTGTTCTTTCTTTAAAAAGAATATTATTGACAAGGCTCCCATCGAGGTTAAAGTAGCTGCTAGGATAGCCAGGAAGGCTTTATTATTCTTGTGTAAGCGGCGGTGATCGGCCATGATGATGGTATTATCAATGATAATACCTAATGATACGGTTATGCCCGCTAATGAGTACAAATGAATTTCGATGCCAAAGCTGTAGAAAAAAATGACTGCATTGGCCAAATTAACTAGCAGGCTAAGTCCAATAATTAACAGGTATCGCCAACTCCGGCTTACGAGAAAAATAAAAACTAATAATATTAAAATAACTAAACCTGAGCGAAATACAATGGTTTTCAACTCCTTATTTAATTGCTTTGAAGCATCATAACTCACCATCAAAGAGTAATTCTTGGGAAAACTTGCTTCCACCTTTTTTATCTGTTCATATACTTTATTGGCTACTTTTATCTGATTTGCACCTTTGGCTGCGTATATGTTTAGATAAATCGTATTAAGACCATTAATACGAAAATAGGAATCAGGATCTTGTTCTCTTAATTTAATTTTAGCTACATCTGTTAATCGAATAATTCGCCCTTTGTAATTGCCTACAATAATTTCATTCCAGTTAACTTCTTCCGACCTATTGGAGCTAAAAGCAAGGAAAGTATAAACGGTATCAGAGCTTGATTCATACTTTCCTCCGCCCAGATCACGCTCTTGATAATAACGTATAATTGACTGACTTAGCTCATCTGGATTTATAGATAATGTATTTAATTGCTTTGAATCATATGTGATTTCCCATTCAAGCGGTTTAGCACCTGTAGCTTCAGCTAATTCCACATCGCTTATAAGGCCCAAACCTGGGACAATATAATCTTTGGCATATTGTTGAATACTTAGGGGCGAACCCTCACCATTGAGGGCATAAGTAATTAAAAGTTGTTTATCAGTACTATTTTGAGATGCATTGCTGACCAATGGTCTTGATACGCCTTCGGGTAATTTAGAATAGGCGTGCCGCATCAAAGAAGCTATCTCAAAACGGATGGCATCTAAATCACATCCATCCTTGAAATTCATTTTAATATATGCTCGCCCTTTAAATGACGAAGAACTAATTTCTTCCAAACCTTTGATAGACGACAAAACGCCTTCGAGCGGTGAGGTTACTTCTCGTTCAATAATTTCAGACGAGATATCAGGCCAATAATAACTCACATACAGGTGTGAACTTGTATTAGCTGGTAATAATTGTATACTCAATAGCGGCACTAAACTACAACCAATTAGGCTAAGTAAAATAAAAATGATATTTACGGAGAAACTATTCTTCATTATTCAGTGAACACTGACACCGCAGTTTCGTGCGCTAAATTCAGATTATTGCTAATAATAACTTCCTGTCCAGGTTTTAAGCTTCCATCTGTAATGGTAACATGTGTAGAATTTTCTTCACCTACTTCAACATATACCCATTTCGCCAAGCCATCTTCATGAACGAATACCACTTTACGATTTTGACGATACAATACAGCTGATTTAGGAATAACAATACAATCTTTAATTTCCTTTTTGATTATTACCTTAGTATTCATGCCATCAACCAGTTTACCCTCTGGATTATTAACATCTGCCTTAACTTCGATCATACCATTTTCATCGATTGAAGGATTTACCGAACTAATATGACCAATAAAGCTCTTATTGGGCAAAGCATAGGGAACTAGTTCAACCGCGCTTCCTTTTTCAACAAAACTCATTTCGCTCTCTAGTACAGAAAATTCAACCACCATTACAGCATCGTTTATCACCTCGCAACATTTTTCGTAAGCCGATGATGGATTGTGTACTTGAGCTTCCAGATTTGAAACCACTCCTTCAAAAGGAGCTCTAATGGTTGTGTTATCAAAATTATATTTTGCCTCGCTTAGGTTGCTTAATGCCTGATTATAGCCACTTCGAATCTTAGCTATTTTAAGCAAATTAGGAGGCATGGTAGCGGTATCCTTCATTGAATAACTATAGCCAAGAATTTGATCTTCTAGGTCGATACGTGCTTTTTCAAAGAGATTCTGACAATCTGTAAAGGCTTTCTTATATTGAAAAGATTCTACTTGAGCCATCTCTTGGCCTTTCGTAACACGTTGACCGTTATTGACTTTTAAGTCAATAATCTGTTCTTGTACTTTAAAAGGGATAGCTGCCTTCTCAGCAGCTATTAAGTGGCCATTGCTATTTAATTCTTGTAAAAAAACATCCTCACATACAGTCTGTACCACAACACTTACAGTTTGCTTCTCAATTTGAGATCTTTTAGTAATATACTTTACTGCATTCTTATCAACTTCTGGACTGCTACATCCGCTCACAATAACTCCTATAACACAAATCACTCTAACGAGCATACTCCATTGATTCATAAATAGATTATTTTTATCATACTATAATAGTTGCCAAACGCTCTAATTAAGACAGCATTCTACATACGAAAAACTGAAGCAATGTTAATTAATTGGCTCAAAACCTTACAATTTAATTATTGAAACTTTTCCGACACCATTATTTATTATACTTATATGAACAATATCAGAGAAATCACTATTTGAAAATGGTGTAACTCTAACATATCTAAACTCACCATGATATATTCGACCTAAATTCTCGACATATTTCACCCAATCATCGCTTTCACACAGAATTATTGTTTTTTTGATCTTAGATTCATTTAGTCGAATCAGATGCCCTTCGATACATACAGAGCAAGCTTCATTAGGTATATAAAGGAATTCGTTTTGAGGGTTCAGTAGGTTTATATTATTATTACTAAGCCAACTTTGAATGGCGGAAACAAGCAATTTTTCCTTCTTCAAGATTAAATTGGAATCCGCAGGTATCTCAATTTTCCTGAAATATAAATAAGAACAAAAAACTATTACGAAAACTAATAAAGAGCCTATTAATCCTTTATAAATTATATTGGTCATTGAATATTTCTTGCTTAGATAAGTAGAATCTTTCATTTTCATAGAATAAAATAAATAATTTATTGGATAATTTATCAATATCAAACGACATACATACTTTGTCCGTTATAACTTTTCTATTGTTCTTATTATTCCAATTTAGAAAGTAAAACTCTGAAAAATCATGTTCATTTGATTGATAATATTTTGTATACATGAGCAAAATGCCATGCCTTGTTGATCTGATTTCAGATTGATATCTAACAGGATCAAATTCTGATATTAATTGATTTTTTCCCGAATACTGCAATTGTTTTTGTCGTTCAATAATCTTGCTATACATATAATCCCCATCTAAACTAAAAAAATCGACTTGACCTAACATACTTGAAGCTAGAGAAATCGTCTTGATACATGGTGTGTACAATGAGCTTATTGTATTGTAAATTGGATAGGAGTTAATTGTAGAAACTCCATTCTCTAATTCCGGCAGAAATGGTATACTTTTAATGTGTTTGGTTGAATAATAGAATAATGAGAATCTCGAGTTTTCAAAACTATTGTCAGGAGTATATATTAGTGTATCTCGATTTTTATATATTATTTCTTCTGGGCTAAAAACTTGATTTGGCAATAATTCAATATCAGGGGTATATGAATGATCTTCTATTGCTCTATTTATTTCAACAATACAATATTTTCGATTTCTAGAATCGTAAATGTCAACCATTATATCATTGTCTCCTTGATAAGTCTTAATTATTCTAGGAGATAAATATTCGTTTGGTCCACGTCCCCTTTTGCCAAAGAGTCCCACTAATTCTAGTGAATATTTATTATATACCTGAAAAAAAAACTCACCTTTAGAATTTGTCACAATAACATATTCTCCTGCTACACTAACATATTTTGGTTGGATTAGTTCAATCCTACTATCATGAGAAATATTAATAGTGTCAACAAAATCAAAATTCACATAATCATCCGATGATAATTCGGTTCGGTGGTGGCAAGAAATGAGTAATGTTGTAACTATAACTACTAATAATTGTTTAAGCATAACTATATAAATTAGTCGTAATGCTACAAGTTGAAGTAAATCCAACCTGTAGCGTTTTATTAATTACTAAAAGTACATTTGCCTGGTCTACTATAATACATGCAATCCACTTTAGCACATTCTGTATCGATATCACAAGGCCTTGCCGTATCATTATTAAAGATTCCGTAAGTCAGCTTATCATGGCATGTCACAGTAACAGTAACTCCACCTCCATCTGGCTCCGGATCAACAGTAAGTTCATATTGATTAGCATAAGTCATAAAAGAAAATGTAAATAAAATTGCTATGGAGAATAATACAATTATTTTTTTCATAATTTTAATAATATTATAGATTATCATCCTTTGTAGGTGATGATTTTCTCCTTTATATAATATTTTGCATCAAGCCTTATATCCTCCTTGAAGTATAAATGCTCTTAATTTATCCTATCTTTGTTACATACCTCCTTTCTCCCGCCACGATAGATATCGTGGGTTATCGGGATTAATTGTTGTGTAAAGGCAGTTCTAATGTTGTGCTCAAACAAAAGTTAGAGCTGCCGTTTTCAATAAAATTGTCTGTTAGTTTAAAGCATGCAGAAATAGCATGCCCACAGAACTTAATGTTCCATTATTTTTTCTCAATTTCAAGTTGTGTTGCTTATAGGTACAACGATTTTGAGATCTTTCGGAGAGCTTAGGTTAGGTTGAAAGAAATCAGAATTTCCCAATTCTTATTACAAGAATAGTTAATTATTGTTTATTATCCAAAAGTTAAAAAGAGTATAAATATTGAATTCTACAATTATGCGTTAATAAATAAACACACAAACAATATCTAAATTTCTTTAGTAATTTACATAACGGCAAGCCTTCCCCCTACAAAACTTCGCTTAAATCTACAATCATCACTCACAACCTCCTCTGTATCAATGCTTCATTATAGTAAAAAATAATCAAAA
>JAFMVD010000074.1 GCA_025499625.1 Carboxylicivirga fragile
AAACGATTGATAAAAAAATCAATCTGTGCTTTTGTATCGGCATTAACCATTGTAATTAGCAAAATGATTTATCAATCATTTTGGAATACAATTGGAATAAAACACGACAAACTGATCACTATAAACAAGTCACGGTTATCTCATCTCGGCAAGCTCGATGATCAGTTAGTGACTGAGCTTGCAAAGGTAATTTGGCGAAGTCGAGTTAGAGAACCGTTTCTTATCCAACCCTATTTGCTTTTCCGCCTTTTTCTTTTAATATCTTTCTCATTGATTACCCCGTTTAATAGAATGAGTTCAATTTTCTCTAGTTTGCTAGGAGTTTTAATTATGTTGGAGAATAGAGCAAATCCATTTGACCTTAACGGCTTTTCAAATGGCATGTAAAAGTCACCATCGTCATCTATAATTAAGCGATGGTTTAATTCAGGAAAATCGATACGTGTTATATCACGCATTTTATAAATAACATGGTTACTTGGGTCGGGAAAAGTACCTGCACCTTTAATTTGCCTGAAGGGGTGGATTTTACCCTTTTGAAAACGGCCTTCGTCATCAGTCCATATTTGCACAACAGGTGTAAGGCCATTGGCTCCACTTAAATTAAAGCGGCTATAGGTGCAAAAATTGCCCAGACTGTAAGCTATAAATCGCTCCTTGTATATTTCAATAGATCGTGGCACGTGTGGCCCATGCCCAAAAATTAGGTCGGCGCCAGCATCAATCATGGCATGGGCAAATTCGTAAACATTACCACGGTTTTCACCATAGAAGGTTTCTGTTTCCCGGTTAACGTGTTGGTGTGCTTTGCCTTCGGCGCCACCATGAAACGAAACGATAACATAATCACATTGAGCTTCTAGTTCTTTTACGATTCGTATGGCATTGGGCAAGTCATTAATTTGTACTGTTCCTGTATTTGGAGCAAATCCACAAAGACCTATCTTTTTGCCATTGTATTCGAGTATATCACTTGGTTTGTCAATTAAGCCCGCATATGGTAATTGCAGACTGTCGAGCAGGTGCTTGGTCATTTTTAATCCGGCAGGGCCAAAGTCGCGCATGTGATTATTGGCCAGATTAATTAAGTTGAAACCTACTTTTTTTAAAACAGGAGCATAACTTGTTGGTGTTTTAAAGGCATAACATTTTGTGGTATCCTTACAGCGTTTAAAGACAGCTCCTTCATCTAAGAATGCACCTTCGAGGTTGCCAAATACGATGTCGGCTTCTTCAAATACGGGCTGCACCTCCTTGATTAATGGCCATGGGTCATTATTTGGCGGTAAGTATTGAGGAGAGGGAAAGTGGGTGCCTAGCATCATATCACCAACACCGATAAATGATAGGCCTTCCGAGTTGCATTTTAAAGAGTCTTGAGCTTTAATGTTTGTTAGGTGGATTAATAATCCAATACTTATGAGGAGTAATAGTTTCGGCATTTTCTTGATTTTTTTCAAAGTTAATCAATTTGCCAATTCAGAGATGTGATAATTGTTTAATTTGAAAATTAGCTAATGCGCTATGCAAAAAGCTATAAGCTGGTAGCTACTGGCTAGAAGCTAAAATCATTAATCCTTAATCATTAACCCATCATCATTATTTAATCTCTAATCCCTATTTTGGCTTTTAAGCAAATTACTGTTAATATTGTATATCGTATTATAAAACCATCAAAATGCCCTATAAAGAGCAAAAAGTCGAACGTTTATTTTATTCCATTGGTGAGGTAGCCGACATGTTTAAGGTTAATACTTCATTGATTCGTTTTTGGGAGAAAGAGTTCGATATTATTAAACCTCAAAAAAACAAAAAAGGCAACCGCCTGTTTACTCCTAAGGATGTTGAGAATTTTCACTTAATTTACCATTTGGTGAAGGAAAAGGGCATGACTTTAAAAGGTGCCCAAAAGAAGTTGAAGGAGAATAGGGAAGATACGATTAATAACTTCGAAGTAGTATCAAAACTTAAGGACATTCGTGAGTTGTTGGTAAGTGTGCTTGATAATCTGGAAGATTAGAATGACAAAAGTAAAAGAGCTTGTTAAGGAATTGGAATGCTTTGCGCCATCGGCACTAAAGGAGGATTTTGATAATGTAGGTTTATTGGTAGGCGACTCTGAGCTTGAGGTAAGTGCTGTTTTAATTACACTTGATATTACCGAAGAAGTAATCGACGAGGCCATCAATCGATCGTGTAATGTTGTGGTATCGCATCATCCTATCATGTTATCAGGTGTGAAAAGGATAACGGGAAAAAACGATACTGAACGTGTATTGTTGAAAGCCATAAAAAATGACATAGCTATATATGCCTCACATACCAATGTTGATTCGGTAATGAAAGGTGTGAGTGGGCGCATGTGTGAGAAGCTTAATCTGAAGGATTGTAAGGTTCTGGCACCTAAAAAGAACAGTTTAATTAAGTTAGTGACATTTGTGCCAACTAATAATATTGAGCAAGTTCGGTCTGCTATTTTTGAAGCAGGAGCCGGCGTGATAGGGAATTACGATTGTTGTAGTTATAGCATTAATGGAAAAGGAAGCTTTAGAGCAGGAAATGATGCTAAGCCCTTTGTTGGTAGTATCGGTCAGCTTCACGAGGAAGAAGAAGTAAGGTTGGAGACGGTTCTGCCTTCGTATATACAAGCTAAGGTGGTAAGTGCTTTAATAAAGGCTCACCCCTATGAAGAAGTGGCCTATGATGTATACCCAGTCAGCAACGAATGGCCAAGCGTTGGATTAGGCATGGTTGGAGAATTGGAAAAAGAAGAAGAGCCGCTTGAGTTTCTGAAAAAGATAAAGACTATTTTTAATGCAGGAGTGGTTCGGCACACAGAAATATTAGATAAACCAATAAAACGTGTGGCGGTGTGTGGAGGATCAGGATCTTTCTTGCTAAACAAGGCAATTGCTTCAAATGCTGATGTTTTTATCACTGGAGATTTTAAATATCATCAGTTTTTTGACGCTGAAAAGCGCATTATTATTGCAGATATTGGGCATTTTGAGAGTGAACAATTCACTAAAGAAGTTTTTTTTGAGATACTTACAAAAAAATTCTCTAATTTTGCAGTCCATTTATCAAACGTAAATAGCAATCCAGTAAATTATATATAATAGAATGGCAACAAAAAATTCTAAAGCAAAAGAGACAGAGATGACGGTAGAAGAAAGGCTTAAAGCACTTTATGACCTTCAATCTGTGGAGTCTTCGATTGATAAGATTCGTACACTTAGAGGTGAGCTTCCATTAGAGGTTCAAGATTTAGAGGACGAAATCGAAGGTCTGGACACCAGAATGGGTAACCTTGACGCGGAAATTAAGAATTTAAATGACGCCATCCTGGGTAAAAAGAACGAAATTAAGGAAGCTGGTTTGTTGATTAAGAAATATGAAGCTCAACAAAGCAACGTTCGTAATAATCGTGAGTTCGATTCTTTATCTAAAGAAATGGAGTTCCAACGTTTGGAGGTAGAATTATGCGAAAAGCGTATCAAGGAATTTACTTTCGAATTAAAAAGTAAAAAAGAAGTTGCTGATTCTTCAAGACAGCTTGTTGAGGACCGTAAAGGTGACTTGGATGCTAAGAAGAAAGAATTAGACGAAATCGTTGGTGAAACTCAGACTGAGGAAGAGCGTTTAATGAAGAAATCTGAAGAGATTGCAAAGAGTGTATCTGAGCGTCTTCAAGTGGCATTTAAACGTATTCGTAGTAATGCACGTAATGGTTTAGCAGTGGTAACTGTTGAGCGTGATGCATGTGGTGGTTGTTTTAATAAAATTCCACCTCAGCGTCAGATGGACATTGCTTCTCGCAAGAAAATCATTGTTTGTGAATATTGCGGACGAATTCTTGTTGATAGCGCCATTGGTGGTGAAGAAAAATAAATTATTTGCAATAAGATATTAAAGACAGCCGGACTTGTTCTGGCTGTTTTTGTATAAACTCATATAGTAATGCTTCGATTTGGCTTTGTAATCGCAATGACTTGCCTGGTGTTTTCTGTGTATGCACAGTCAGGTTCATATTTATCGAAGCCAGCACAGGAGCAATTAAAAGCTCTTTATACATATGAGTCGGTTGAGCTGCAAGAATTAGAATATGATGAGGCTGCCTATTTAAAAAGCTACGAATGCTTCTTGGCCTATTTAGCAAGTGAAGATAGGAGTGTTGTTGATTCATTTATGATTGCCTGCAAGCAGCTAAAAGGAAATGATTTTTTGCTTGTGAATGCTGAGATTCAGAAGGCCATTCTTTTATTATTGAGAGGAGATGAAATGTCGGGGGTGTATGCTTTTTATAGGGCACATCAACGATTTAAGCAGCTCAAACCCGAGCATAGCCCAATGGAGTATAGCCCAATGGAGTATAAAAAACTACAAGGCTTGTTTAATGTTATTTGGGCGCAAATTCCGGAGTCTTATCAGTTTTGGAGTGCATTGTTAGGGCTTCAGGGTAATGAGACAGAAGGCTTTCAGTTATTAAGGGCGTACTTGAAGGATGTTAGAAATCAGGATGCTATTTATGTTGAGGGCTTGACGCTTTATCATTTTTTATTACTTAAATTTTCCGAACCTTCAGATTCAGATGTTCAATTGATATTAGATGAAGTGCCAAGATCTGAATCTCCATTGTTTTATTTTGTAGGATCCCAGGTGTTGATGAAGGCCTATAAAGGGCACAAAGCGACGGATTTACTTGCAGGGCTTTCTGATAGGCAATTAAATGCGTTCCCTTTGTTGTATTACATCAAGGGGCGATTGTGTGTAAATCAATTGCACGAAGGTACAGTGCATAACTTCAAGCAATTTGAGACCTTTTATCGAGGTGTAAGTTTTAAGACGGACGCCCAATTACGTTTGACCTGGTATTATCATCTTAATCAACAGTATTCTAAGCGAGATTCACTTATAGCATCAGTTAATACTGAAACAAAGCAATTAACCGCCTTGGATAGACAAGCAATAAGAGAATTTGAAACAGTAAAGGATGCTCCCGCACAACTGCTTAAAGCACGTCTGTTGTTTGATTATGGTGATTTCGAACAGGCCTTGCAAATTCTGACAGATCAACAAAGTGGTCATTTAAACCTTTCTTATCAAATCGAGTACAACTATCGATTGGCACGAGTACAGCATGAGCTTAAAGCCTACGGCGAAGCCTTAAAGTTGTATTCTGAGACTATCTCATTGGCGAAACAAGATAAACGATACTTTGGACCATATGCAGCCGTTAAAGCGGCTAAAATCGCTTATTTTCAAATGGCAGACATTGATTCAGCGATTTCTTATTTAAGGCAAGCCGAAGAATTAAACAATGGCGAATATCAGTCGGCTATTAAACGCCAGATTCGTGAGCTAAGATCTTTCTTCTAATTATTATTCAGCAATTTTATTATACGCATATTACTTTATGTAAGATGCAGTATTTGTAATGTTTTCTAGATTGCAAGGGATTTAATTTTCCTATACCGACCGTACGGTTCAGAATGTATTCATAATTTGTTAAAATTAATTTTACTTTGCCTCTTACATTTTGATATAGATTTGCTTAACTTTAGTTAGATCTTTAGTTTTAAACCTATAAAAATAACATTATGAAAAGAAGTTTACTATTTATTGTTGCTGGAATGTTTATTGTAACTTTAAGTGTTGCACAAACTCAAATTTGGCAAGAGAGTTTTGAAACCGCTGATGGTTTTACTACAAATCCAGCCTCATTCACTGACGGAAGTGGTGACTATTTTACCCGAACAGATTTATCAAATGTTGGTGGACAAATTTTAATAACTGGTATTGATGGAAGCTTTTTCTTTGGAGCCATGGATACAGATGGTGAATTGCCAAATCAAGCACAAGGATTAACCGTTTCATTCCCGGCAGTTGATATTACTGGGTATACAGACCTTTCCTTTAAGGGATTATTTGCGGAAGATGCTGATGGTATTAATTTTGATTGGGATGCCAATTCTAGAGTAATTGTTCAATATTCTATTGATGGTGGTGTTTTACAGGATTTGATCTCTTTTGAAGCAACTGTAGATGCTACTAATCAATCAGCATCAGAAGATACTGATTTTGATGGAACTGGAGATGGTGTAGTTTTAACAGATGTTTTGACAGAGTTTTCTAAGACTATTTCCGGCACAGGTACTTCAATTATATTGACAGTGACTATTGATAATCTTGATGCTGGTGATGAAGATATTGCATTTGATAATTTTAGATTAGAAGGAACCTCTATTCCGGCGTCAATTGCTCCTAACAAACAAAATGTAGTTAAAATTGTACCAAATCCAATTAATAGTGAATTTGTTATAGAAACAGATAAAGAAGTAGCTGGTGTAAGTATTTTTAATGCTGTAGGGCAATTGGTTAAAGATGTGCCAGCTGTTAAAGGACAATATGTTTCAACTGCTGATTTATCAAATGGTATTTATATTCTACAGGTTAAATTTGTTGATGGTAGTATTGCCACTCAAAAAGTGATGAAGAAATAAGAATTACAGATAAGGAACGGTTCTTTCCTTAAGGTTTAAGAGAGAACCGCTCCCTTAGTTTAAAAAAATATAGTCCTCAGGCTTTAAGCTTGGGGGCTATTTTTTTAAAAGGTATCGTAAGGGTTTTTTACAGGAATAATAGAGCTATTTGGAGGTAAGCCAATGTAATTAAAATTGGCATTCTGGTTGCGGCTAATTCCAAACTCAGCATGCACCCTGAAATGATCAGAAAACTTATAACCAACAAAAGTTGATGCACCAATGTTGTTAATGTTATTGATTGGGGTATTTGAATTGTTTGGCTCAAACATGATTGTTTCCGTTCGCAGTGCTGCCCCAACATATAGTTTTTCATTGATGTTGTATGTGCCTTGAGCATAAAGCCCCAAGTGGTTAAACGTTCCACTCGTGGTTGTTGCATAGTTGGGGTAAATCCATAAAGGCATTTCATGAAAAGTGCTTCTTCCAATAACTGGTCTTAGGCTAAATTGCCATTTTTCATTGGGTATATAAAAAAGGGTAGGTGCTACATATAAGTTGGTTCCATAGCCGCCTTTAAAATTAACCGAAACACTGGTGCCAGCTTCTACATTAAAATGTAATGGCTTAATAGCTTTATCAAGTAGGTGTTGATTTCCCGGAAGTAAGAGTTGATGTAATATAGAGTCTGATGTATTGAGGAGTGTGGAATCCTTCGATCCAAAAAATGCGTTCTGTTCTTGAGCTCCGGCTTGATGTATGAAGCTTATGAATAAAATAAACAGTAGTAGTCGTCCCATGTTTTTAACTTTTTTTCCGACGAAAAGTAACAAAAACCGCACCATTATCCTGTTTTTGTGGCGATAATTATGGATGAATTTAAATTGTTGTGTAGGTGTGTTTCCTAGTAAGTGCTTGTGAGTTAGTATTATTTGTTTTTGGTAAGAATCAAATCATTTTTAATCTCCTCTGTAGTTATCGAGGCTGTTTATTTTTCTATGACTGAAATAAAGCCCAAGCTATTATGCTAGGGCAATGTAGAGTATTTTTATTGCGTCCTGAAAGGACAGCTAATTATCGTTGCCCGATAAAATGCCCCGAGGCCATGAATATTCGTTTATAACTCTTATTAAAAATGTATACTAAGTGCAGTTCACGCCATGTTCGTGCCGGACTATATTGAAATGTTGACCTGTCCTTGCAGGACGCCTAAGTCTCTTCACTTTCCTACCTAAGAATAAATCTTAGGCTGAAATTACTTAAGACTTTCAGTCTTGCAAAAAGCATGGTTATTGCCGATATAACATTAATTGAGTTTTATGAACGAAGTGAAATAAGGCGCATTTTAATGTATAATCGGTATTATATCCATTTCAATTTTATTTGAGCACAAAAAAACCGAAGCAGCACTTCGGTTTTTTTATGTCGTATAGTTTTCCGCTTACTCAAATAGTTGATTAAGCATGTTTTCGTCTGTTATGTTGGGTAAAGTTACCTTTAGCTGAGGATTGGACTTCATTGCTCTTTTAATGGCAAATACAGCCTCCTCGTTGCGAGCCCAACTTCTTCGTGAGATGCCGTTGTTTACATCCCAGAATAACATGTTATGCAGGCGTCTGTCGGCATCTTCGCTTCCATCCAATACCATTCCAAAACCACCGTTGATTACTTCTCCCCAGCCTACTCCACCACCATTGTGGATTGATACCCATGTGGCACCGCGGAATGAATCACCAATAACATTCTGAATGGCCATATCAGCTGTAAAGCTTGAGCCATCATATATGTTTGACGTTTCGCGAAATGGACTATCTGTACCTGATACATCATGGTGATCGCGACCAAGAACGATAGGAGCACTCACAGTACCGTCAGCAATAGCTTTGTTAAAAGCAGCAGCTATGCGCATACGACCTTCTGCATCAGCATATAAAATTCGTGCCTGTGAGCCAACTACCATTTTGTTTTTACCGGCCTCTTTTATCCAGCGAATATTATCAGCCATCTGTTGTTGAATCTCTTCTGGCGATTCTTTCATTAGTTCTTCTAATACTTCGGTAGCAATGCGATCAGAAGTTTCCAAGTCCTTAGGATCGTTGCTGGCACATACCCAACGGAAAGGGCCAAAACCATAATCGAAACACATAGGTCCCATGATGTCCTGCACGTATGAAGGGTATTTGAAATCACCTTTTTCATTCAAGATATCGGCACCTGCACGGCTCGATTCCAAAAGGAAGGCATTGCCATAATCGAAGAAATAGGTACCATTGGCAGTACATTTATTAATAGCTGCCACATGACGACGCAAGCTTTCCTGTACCTTCTCCTTGAAAAGCTCAGGTTGCTCAGCCATCATCTTATTTGATTCTTCAAAGGATAAACCTACCGGATAATAACCACCAGCCCATGGATTATGCAAGGAAGTTTGGTCAGATCCCATGTCAACATGAATGTTGTCTTCAGCAAATTTCTCCCAAACATCAACAATGTTGCCTTGGTAGGCGATTGAAACAACTTCCTTGGCCGCTTTTGCTTTTTCAACGCGAGCCACTAATTCGTCTAGATCAGAAATAACTTCATCTACCCAGCCTTGTGAGTGGCGTGTATGTGTAGCTTTGGCATTAACTTCAGCCGTAATACTAATAACGCCAGCAATGTTTCCAGCTTTTGGTTGAGCGCCCGACATGCCACCCAAACCAGCAGTAACAAATAATTTCCCACCCAAATCGGTTTTTCCACCAGATATTTTTCGTCCGGCATTAAGCACAGTAATGGTTGTTCCATGCACAATGCCTTGTGGACCAATGTACATGAACGAACCAGCTGTCATCTGCCCGTATTGTGTTACACCTAGCGCATTGAATTTTTCCCAGTCATCAGGTTTTGAGTAGTTAGGAATCATCATGCCGTTAGTTACAACAACACGAGGTGCATCTTTGTGTGATGGGTATAATCCCATTGGATGGCCTGAATACATAACAAGCGTTTGCTCATCATTCATCTCGGCCAAGTATTTCATGCAAAGGCGGTATTGTGCCCAGTTTTGGAAAACAGCACCGTTACCTCCGTAAGTAATTAATTCGTGTGGATGTTGAGCCACAGCATAATCCAGGTTGTTTTGGATCATTAACATGATGGCTGCTGCTTGGCGTGATTGGTGAGGAAACTCGTCTAAATGACGGGCTTTCATTTCGTAATGCGGACGCAAACGATACATGTAAATGCGACCATAGGTATTCAATTCTTCAAGAAATTCAGGAGCTAACTCGTTATGTTGCTGCTCAGGGAAATAACGTAAGGCATTTTTTAAAGCCAGTTTCTTTTCATCCTGATTAAGGATTTCCTTACGCTTGGGAGCATGATTAATGTTTTGATCATATTTTCTTGGCTCGGGAAGCTGCGATGGTATTCCTTCCAGAATGCTTGATTTGAATTGCTGTGCGTCCATATCGTATGTTTTTATCTTCAGTTCGAAATTTGTTAAGACAAATTTCGACGTTTTTTTATGAACGATTCATGACTTAGAGCAATTGATTAAGGTTCAGAGACTGATTTTGATCAATTTGGGTAATGTCTTTATGGTAGAAAAAGATTTTTTAAATTAAACCATTATCGATGAGAGTGATGATGTGTTCTATCATTTTATCTTCACCATCCTCGTCGAATTCAGCTTTAAGATTTGAGCCGAACAGGCGCGCGATGGTTTGCCAAAATACAGCAGATGCGCCTCCCTTGTATTCCTTTATAAGCTGGTAAGTAGTATTGCCTGTTTCCCGATTGATTAATTTAATAAGCAGCCTGCCTTGTGAAAAGGTTAGTTTCTTAAGTGGCTTTTCAAATTCTTGAAAGAGCTCATCTTCTTTATCATTTAAGAATTCTTTTCTGAGTTTTTTGTCTTCGATTAAAGCCAGTTCTGTATTAATGTTATTTATTTTTTTACCTGCTTTACGTGCATAGGGTAGAACAACTTTAATGTTTCGAACCAGTTTGCTGTATCTGCGCCGTTGGCGTTTGTTTTTGAATTTGTAGGGCGGTATTACAGGTATTTCTTTTAGTATTATATGAGGAATCGTATCTGATTCAATTACCTTATGATTTAGTATGATTTCTTCTGTTCGGATCGTGTCTTGCGCCTCAATACTTGCTGTATAAAGTTGTAAACCAAAAAACAACACGAAAATCTTCGTTACAAACGAAGATGAATTGAATTGTTTTTTGCTTACTAATTGAGACATGATGTGTTGCTGTATATTAAATTCGTATGAAGAAATGGAAATGATTATAAACCCAAACGATTGATAAGCATTTTGATAATAACTTCAGGTATAAAATTAGTAATAAAAAAGCGAGGTAGTCTTAAACTACCTCGCTCATCTTATTTTATTGTTGCACTAATTCTTACTTAGGAACAAAAATCAATTCCATTTTATCCGCTGATTCAAAGAACTGTTTTGCAATTTTTTGAATCTGTTTAGAATCCATGTTTTCAACTATTTGTTCATAGTTTTCAGGTAAGTTATTGTTAACTCCATGAATGTAGTAACTTTTAATCATGCTCATCCAGTAGCCATTGTTTTCTTTGCTCTCTACTCTACCTTTTAATAGGTTGCTTCTGGTTTTTTCAATGTCCTCATCCGAGGCACCTTCCTTCATTAGTTTTTCAATTTCGCGATAAACCAAAGGAATAAGATCACCAGATCTTTCAGGATCGCAATCAAAACCAATGCTAACTGTTCCTTCAGCCGTTGGGTAATGACCAAGACCTGCTCCAACGCCTACGCCATAAGTTCCACCTTCTTTTTCACGAATTTCTTCAGTGTAGCGAAGGGTTAGAATTGATTTGATAAAGCTAAATGCAATCCTGTTTTCAGGTGTATAATCTATTTCGTTATCGTAGTAAATTTTAACCGTTGCTTTGGGTTCAGTCAATTCAAGAGCAATTTGTTTTTTTGTATTACCCTCTGGGTTACTTACTTTATTGTCTACCCAATTTTCAGATCCTTCTTTACTTGAAATAGCTCCAAGATATTTAGCCGATAATTCTTTAGCAACTTCCTTTTCAATATCTCCTACAATGAAGAAAACAAAATCAGAAGCATCGTTAAAGCGCTCTTGGTAAATTTTCTGCATGCGCTCAAATGAAACGGCTTGTAAAAATTCTTCCCCAAATAACAATGTTCTTTCATGGTAATTAGAGCGAATTAGTGAAACACTATCGCCCATAGCTTTTTTAGGATCATTACCCATATTAGCAACGTATGCAAGGTTTCTCTGCATGTAAGCATCATATGCTTCCTTGTCAAAGCGCGGTTGCTCAAAGCGCAAATAGGCCAACTGCATCATGGTTTCAAAATCCTCAGGACGACAGCTTCCGCCGATGTTTTCAGACAATTCGCCTACTGCAAAGTTGACTTTAGCACTTTTCCCAGTCAAGGCTTTTCTTAGATCAGTTGCACTGAATTCACCAATGCCGAAATTTGACATGAAACTGCTCATAACACCGAGTGTTGCAAGATCGTTTACTTCGTATAGAGAAGATCCTCCCTTACTGTAGCTACTTAGTGATACACTGTTTTTGTTATAGTCGGCAAAGCGATAAACAACTTTTGTGTTATTACTTAAAGTCCACTCTACAGCGTCAAACTCAGGCAGTTCTTTCTCGGCAATAACTTTACCTTCAATGCCTAGTTTTTCAACCAATGATGAACTCACAACGGCATCTACATATGGCGCAATATCATAGGTTTGTGAAACTTCTTCAATTACTGCAAGACTTTCCTCTTTGCTTAGATGATTTATTCCTTGCTTATCAGGACCTGTGATTACAATTACTCGATTCTCTTTTGAGAAATATTTAAAGAAGAGTTGTGATACCTCTTTTGCAGTGATGCCAGGTATAGTGTTTTTAGCAAAGTTATATTCATATTCAATGCCCGGCATTGGAGAATTGGTCAAATACAAGTCTTTGAATTCCTTACAGTAACTATCGTGATTGATTTTTTCACGTGATTTGTAATAGTTTTCGTAGCCTAACAACATAGTTGTTTTGGCTCTTTCCAACTCGCCTTCGGTAAAGCCATGACGTTTGATGCGTTCTGCTTCTGTAAGTATGGTTTTAAAAGCATTGGCTTCATCATTTTCTTTGGCTGTTGCCGATAAATAGAAAAGTTGTGTTGTTCTGTTATAGCCTGAAAAGCCCATGCCACCATTAATGAATGGAGGTGTACCATTTTGCAGCAATTCTTGCATTCGAGCTGAAATCATAGAAGAGGCTAGTGATTTCATATAAGAAGTACGAAGCGTTTCGTGCGTTTTGTCTTCTGCTTTTACTTCCGGATGGCGAATGTATAAAGCTATGCTCGATTGTCCAGCTTCTTTGTCGGTTGCCAATACATAATCAGTTTCAGCTTTAGGTTCAATTTCTACATTATACCTTTCCTTAGGATTTTCTACGGCAGGAATTTTTGAGAAAAGTTCTTTTACTTTCGCTTCCATTTCATCCACATCAAAATCACCAACTATAGCAACAGCTTGAAGATCGGTGCGGTACCAATCGTGGTAGAAATTGCGTAAGGTTTGGTATTCAAATTCTTTGATCACATCTAAATCGCCAATAACATCACGTTCGCCATATTTTGAACCATTGGTCACAACTGGCGTCATTTGATTGCGGATTCTAAAGCCAGCATCTCTTCGGGTTCTCCATTCTTCTGAGATGACACCTCTTTCGGCATCAATTTCCTCTTCTTCCAACAGTAGGTAGTTCGACCAATCGTGAAGAACAAGTAGGCATGTATCCAACAATCCTTTAGGTGCAACTGGCACATTCGAAATGTTGTACACCGTTTCGTCTTGTGCTGTATAGGCATTAATGTTACGCCCAAAAGCAACACCATGGCGTTCCAAAGAGCTTATGATACCTTTCCCTGGGAAGTGTTTGGTTCCGTTGAAGGCCATGTGCTCCAAAAAGTGAGCCAAGCCATTTTGAGAATCTTCTTCAAGAATAGCTCCAACATTCTGAATGATATAGAAACTGGCACGTTCTTTTGGTTCTTGGTTGTGACGAATATAGTACGTCATTCCATTTTCAAGTACTCCGGTTCGTATTGCCGGATCGAGTGGTACAGGTGAATTTAAATCACCCTGTCCAGATACTGGACTCCAAAGCAAGCTAAGAGCCAGTAGGCTAAATAATAATTTGTACATATTGGTTAGTTTTTTAGGGAGGCAAAATAAGAATAAGCTATTCTAAATATGTAGCTTTAACAATATTTAACAGCCTGACTTTGATCAAGAACTTTATAAATATTACATAATAAATAATTGTTAATTGTTCTATTCTAGCCTAATAGTGTGCCTAAAAGAAAAATTGAAAATATGAAGTATGGCGTGTTTACTTGAACCATGAATTGAATTGTGTTCGAAAAAATAAGTAGCATCGGCGCTAAACTTGCTGTTAAACTGGTAGCCCCAGCCCATGCCGTAGCGGCCTCTTAAAAAGAAACTATCTTTTGTGTTGGAGTAAACATTGAAGTTCCACTCGGCTGAGAGTCGGTAATAAAATGCTTTGGGATGAACAGCCTTCCCATCTAATCTACCATTGTTGTAAATACGATATCTAAAACGAGAAGTGAAATTTCGTTCATCAAAATCGTTTTTGCCATAAATACGTTGCTCCAAGCGAAAACGATGTTTAATGACCGTGTTGCCAATAATTGGGTAATTAAAATGAAAGGTTTGATGCGGACGATATTCTATTGAAGTTCTGTCTTCAAAGTCAACATGATTGTACATAAACCCCAAATCTATGGCGCTACGATAAGAAAGATTCCGCTTTACACTTCCCCTGAACCCCCATCTGGTCCACACATTTGTTCCAATGCCCAGATAGGAGCCACCGTCGAAGGATGTAGAATAATAATCGTTAATAAATAAGGTTTGATGATAAATAGTTCGAAGTTCTCCGGCCTCATCAAAGTTGAATAAATCGACTTTGTTTTGAGCTCTCACATGCGTGAAGACCAAAGAAAATAAAACAGGAAGAATGAGAAATCTATATATTTTGATGAAAGTTGTCAACTCTAATAAATCTGCTTTGTTAGTTAATTACAAAGGTATAAAATAAGTCAAATTATTTTATGAATTTGTGTTAATAGAAAGACAATAAGAGATAGAATTAGAATGAAAAAGTTAAATAAATATCCGATTGTAATAATAGGTGGTAGCATTGCTGCAATTAGTTTTATTCGTACTCTTCGCCAGCAAGAGAATGATAAAAAAATACTATTAATATATGGTGAAGATCGGCTTCCCTATAAGCGTACTAAGATTAATAAAAATATGGTTCGTGGTTTTGAGAAGGATGACTTCTTAATTGCTGACAATCAGTGGTACGCCGATAATAAGGTTGATTTAATTAATGGCTGGGTAGATGCAATAGACCTTACAAATCATGTGGTTTCGACAAAAAAGGGAGCTCAGTTTGCTTATGAGAAATTGCTGTTGGCAACAGGAGCAGCTTCGGTATTGCCAAGAATAAGTGGTATTGAAATGCAAGACATTCATAAAGTGCAAAATGCTTTTGATGTCGAAAAGTTATTGCTTGAAACTAAAACGAAGCAGAGTTATCTGATTATAGGAGGTGGCGTTGAGGGAATCGAAACCGCAGATCAACTACATAGAAAGGGAAAAGATGTTACTATCGTAGGTCGGATGAAATATCCCATGCAAAAATTATTTCCGACCGAATTTATGGAAGATCTTGTAAATGGCATGCTTAAGATAGGAGTAGAAGTATATAATGGTGTTTCTATTTCTTCGATTAAAAAGGTTAATGGAATTTTTGAAACTAGGTTAAAAAATGAGACGAGGCATTTTGATGTCATTGTTGGATGTACTGGTGCAGTTCCTAATATTGTTTTGGCAAAAAATGCTGGTTTAAATACAGCAAATGGTATTGTGGTTGATGAGTGGATGCAAACATCTGATGATGATGTGTTAGCTGCCGGTGACGTGGCTCAGCATAAAAATGGAGAAGTAACTGGTTTATGGCATGCGGCAGAACATCAGGGAAAATTGGCTGCGCTTAATTTATACGAAAAAGTGGAACGGCATACTTTACCACCTTATCGTTTAAAGACTGAAGTTTTTGGTCAATTTCTGTTTTCTGCAGCTTATGAAGGGATATTTCCAGAAAAATTTGAAATAATTAAAGAAGCTGATAAAGATATTCTGCGATGGTTATATTTTAAAGATGGGGTTCTCAAATCTGTTGTTATGAGAGGTGACAAAGATCGGGCAAAGGTTTATCAGCAGGCGCTTATGGAGGCTTGGGATAAAGAAACCACTTTGAAAAAGATTCCATTACCAGTGCCAATAGTATTTAGTTTTGGAGCAGGGTTTTAAGTTCTCATTTAAAAGAAAATAGCGAAGAAGTAAACAATCATTTTTTTAATTGCAAAGGGTTTTTATTTTTGCGAGACAAAGAAGATACCAAATAATATAAACCGTTTCATCCATGATTAAAACGATCGACACAGGTGTGTACTCCGAAATTGGAGAATTGGAAGGTGTAATATTACACAAGCCTGGAAGAGAAGTTGAGAATATGACGCCTACAAATGCCGAACGCGCATTGTACAGTGATATTTTAAATTTATCTGTTGCTGTTGAGGAATACCAACAACTAGCTGGGGTATTGGGTACTGTTACTCAAACCTATCAGGTAAAAGATTTGTTGTCAGAGATATTGGAGCACTCAAAAATAAAACTGGGTTTAATTGAGAAGATCTGTACCTATGAACAGGTGCTAAATATTAAAGAGTATTTATTGGATTTGCCAGCTCCTGAATTGGCCCGACAATTAATTGAAGGAGTAACACTTCAAAAAGATTCATTGACGACTTTCTTGTCAGATGAGCGTTATGCTTTGCGTCCTTTGCATAACTTTTTCTTTACACGCGATGCCAGTGTTAGCATGTTTGATAAGGTGCTAATTTCAAAGATGGCCAATAAGGTGCGCGAACGCGAAGCTATAGTTATGGAGGCAATTTTTAACCATTCGCAGCATTTTAAAACTTCTACCGTTAATCCATTGAATTTTTACAATGTTGGTGAAGAAACTAAAATTGAAGGCGGCGATGTATTAATCGCTCGAAATGATATTTTGGTTATTGGTAACAGTGCCAGAACATCGACACAAGGGATTGATTTTATTGTCAATCAACTGAAGCAGAAAAAAGAGCGTCAATATGTTGTAGTGCAGCAATTACCAGATTCGCCTGAATCATTCATTCATTTGGATATGGTATTTACCTTACTTGATAAAGATGCGTGTATGGTATATGAGCCATTGATAATGAAGTCGAGTCGTTACAGAACTATTTTAATGACTTTGGAGAATGGTGAAGTTGTATCCATTGAAAAGAAAGATAATCTGGTTTCTTGTTTGCGTGATTTAGGAATGGATTTAAATCCGATCTGCTGTGGTGGTTCAACTGATATTTGGACACAGGAGCGTGAACAATGGCATAGTGGAGCTAATTTTTTTGCTATGGCTCCAGGTAAGGTTTTGGGTTATGCTCGAAATGTATACACCATGGAGGAGATGAATAAAAATGGTTTCGAGATACTTAAAGCCAACGATGTAATCAGTGGTAAAGTAGCTGTTGCCGATCACAAAAAATGTGTGGTTACAATCGGCGGTTCCGAATTATCTCGAGGTGGAGGAGGAGCACGTTGTATGACAATGCCTGTTCGCCGTAAGCCAGTTAAATGGTAGAAATTTAAATTACGTATATAAAAAAAAAGGGATCGTAAGCGATCCCTTTTTTGCAGTATTATATTTTTGATATTTACTTAACGATTTCTTGTACTAAGTCTGCTGCTTCCTTTAAGGTAATGGCAGAAAACACTTTTAAGCCAGAATCATCGATAATCTTTTTACCACCTTCGGCGTTGGTTCCTTGCAAGCGTACTATAATCGGCACATTTATTTCGCCTATTTTTTTGTAAGCTTCAACAACACCTTGAGCAACACGGTCGCAACGAACAATTCCGCCGAAGATATTTATGAGGATTGCTTTAACATTTGGATCATTTAAGATGATCTTTAATCCTGCTTCAACAGTTTCGGCATTAGCACCTCCTCCAACATCAAGGAAGTTAGCAGGCTCACCACCTGATAATTTAATAATATCCATGGTCGCCATTGCAAGACCAGCTCCATTTACCATACATCCAACGTTTCCATCTAATTTCACGAAGTTTAAGTTGCTTTTCGCAGCTTCTGTTTCTGATGGATCCTCTTCTTCAATATCACGCATTGCGGCGTAATCAGGGTGCTTAAATAAAGCATTGTCGTCAAGATCAACCTTGGCGTCAACAGCCAGTATTTTGTTGTCTGATGTTTTTAAAACAGGGTTGATTTCAAACATTGATGAGTCAGTCGCAACATAGGCCTTATATAAGGCGCTTACGAAGCGTGTCATCTCTTTGAAGGCATTTCCTGATAGACCAAGGTTAAAAGCAATTTTACGAGCTTGAAACGGCTGTAAGCCTAATCCAGGGTCAACCTCTTCCTTAAAGATTAATTCAGGTGTTTTGTCAGCCACTTCTTCAATGTCCATTCCACCTTCGGTAGAGTACATAATGATGTTGCGACCAGTTTGACGATTTAAGAGTACACTCATGTAGTATTCATCAGTCTCTGTTTCGCCAGGATAATAAACATCTTGAGCAATTAGAACTTTGCGAACTAATTTTCCTTGAGGTCCAGTTTGATGAGTTACAAGGTTCATGCCTAGGATGTCCTCAGATTTCGCCTGAACATCGTCTAAGCTCTTAGCTAGTTTTACGCCGCCACCTTTTCCCCGGCCACCAGCATGTATTTGAGCTTTTACAACCCACCAGCTTGTGCCTGTTTGAGCTTGCAAGTCTTTAGCTGCTAAAATAGCTTGATTTGGCGTTTCGGCAACTATGCCTTCTTGAATGGCAACACCAAACGATTTTAATATTTCTTTGCCTTGGTATTCGTGAATATTCATGTGTTAAAGGTTTTTCAAAAGTTACACATTATTTAATGATTAAGTAATTAAATAGTGTGTAAAGGGATTTAGTATTATTGTTTTATCTCATTTAATTTTTACTCTCTAAAATACAATTACTATTAAAAACAGGAATAGTGCTATTTTTGTTGTCAAAATTGCCAATAATGAGAAAATTAAAGAATAGCGAATTAAATCGTTTATCGGTTGAATCGTTCAAAAAGGCCGATAAGACACCGATTGTAGTGGTATTGGATAACATTAGAAGCTTAAATAATGTTGGGTCAGTTTTTAGAACTTCGGATGGATTAAAGGTAGAAAAGATTGTTTTGTGTGGTATTACAGCAAGTCCACCGAATAAGGAAATTCACAAAACAGCATTGGGAGCTGAAGATTCAGTTGATTGGGAATATTTTGAGAAGACCGAAGAGGCTGTAAATAAATTGAAGGAAGATAATTATACTATTTGTAGTATTGAGCAGGTAGAAAATAGTGTTTCCTTACCTGATTTTGAGCCCCAAAAGGACAAAAGATATGCCATAATACTTGGGAATGAAGTAAAGGGCGTACAGCAAAAGATAGTTGATATGAGTGATATGAGCATTGAGATACCTCAGTTTGGCACCAAGCACTCATTTAATGTTTCGGTTACGGCAGGTATTGTATTGTGGGAGCTATTCTGCAAATTATCTAAATAATACCGTTTACAAACCAAAACGATTGATAAAAAAATCAATCTGTGCTTTTGTATCGGCATTAACCATTGTAATTAGCAAAATGATTTATCA
>JAFMVD010000075.1 GCA_025499625.1 Carboxylicivirga fragile
CCACATATGCCATCCTCCGTAGTTCGTTCCTCACTCCTCCATATCTGCCACCCTTGCTCCACTCGCAGTCGGCTCGACCCGCCATTCCACCGCAAACCATTACAATCGTCGTTCCTCCTCATTTCATTAATTGCGCTTCCATCCCCCCGATCACTATCGGTGGCGCTAGCCGCAGGCGCTTGTCCCAATAATAGTTTCACCATTATTATTAAATTTGACGTCACGCATAAACAAAGCAGTGTCATGTCTAGAACTATTACATTTTTCCTTTTCTTTTCTCTTGCAATACCATTTTGGGCTCAATATCAACCATCTTCTTCTGGCGAAGTTATAGAGCATACCTACTTTTCACTATCATTCATAGAAGATCACGAACAAGCTGAATGGGTTTACTATAAACTAACGCATGAATTAGTCAATGGTAGTCAAAGTCGTACAGATAACTTTCGTCCTGATCCCGGTATATCAACAGGCTCTGCTACTCTTGAGGACTACAAAGGGTCTGGTTATGATCGAGGTCATCTCTGCCCTGCAGGTGATATGAAAATAAACAAAACTGCTATGAGCGAAACCTTTTACATGAGCAATATGTCACCACAAGCACCATCCTTTAATCGTGGCATATGGAAAAAATTGGAAGCAACCGTTCGCAATTGGGCTATTATTGAAGACTCAATTCATATTGCGACGGCTGGTGTTCTGTCTTCAAATAATTCTCATATTAGCTCCAATGAAGTATCGGTACCTGAATATTACTACAAAGTCATATATGCTCCGAAGGCACAAAAGATGATTGCTTTCATCCTTCCCAACCAAAAGAGTAATGTTCCTTTACACTCTTTTATTGTATCTGTAAATGAAGTGGAAGCTCTCACAGGCATTGACTTTTTTCCTCAGTTACCAGATTCATTAGAAAATAAACTGGAAGCACATTCTAATACTTCGCTTTGGTCATTCAAACAATATTCCCCATCACCATCAAACACTTCTAACTCTTCGTCAGCTGTTCAATGCTTAGGAATTGCAAAATCAACAGGCAATAGGTGTAAAAAGAAAACAACTAATGCGAATGGCTATTGTAATGCTCATAAGAATCAAGCACATAATCAATAGTTAAAAATTAACCCTTACATCTCAAATGTAAACATCGTACATCTCACTTCGAATATCCTAATAGCCGCCTTCAAATCCTTAAACGAAGATCTCCCAGCCTGACAAATAGTAAAGGTCTCCCGATAAAGTGCCACTAATTCCGTTCCTCCATAAGTGGTCACTAATAGGCGGGATCGAGTGAGAATGATATTTCTTGATGAGGTAAGTTTTTTGTGTCAACAAATATCATCCTCAACCTTGACTTATTTGACAGGCTGAAAAAAAGGTGGTTTAAGCCTTTAAGGCTGGGATAATATTTACAGCTCTAAACGATTAGTAACTTTCCTTAGAACATTTCAACATCAAACATCCTAATATCCATCTCGATCCACACCTCATCGCCATTCAACAAAGCACCTCTCACTACTGGATAAATCCGATCATAAGCCACTGTACTGTTCCCTATAAAACCACTCTTCACTTGATTGTTATTAATACTATCTCCAACCAATAAACAACCCGCTGTATCATCATCGTCATTGCCTTTATGAATCAATATATCGGTAAAGCCAGGCACATCCATAATCTGAAGCATTCCCTTATGGAAATCAGAACCATAGCGCTTAAGATACCTTGTATGATGACCGCCATAGGTCCGTAATTTGACTTGGTACTTGCCAGCAGGGATTCGTGTTTCACCCATTACTTTAACCTCTCGAAATTCATCCTCCAAAGTATAACAGGCAAACAAACCATCGATAAACAATAGCCCCAAAGTACTCTCCTTTGAACCGCTATATCTAATCACCTTTAAATTCATAATCAATCATTTTAACTATCTGTGTAAAACTTGTCCCATAAAACTATGAACTGGATTCGACCGACCTCAGCAACGCAGCTGGGGCACCCACTTGATGAAGCGCAGAATAGGAAGATTTGATACCAAGCTGCAAATCCTTAAATCTTCCTCGAAGCGAATCTTTAGTGGGTCAGCGAGTGCTGCAGTCTTGATTTTTTGCAAACTTTTTTATCAAGAAAAAAGTTTGAGCCATTGTGGCTTGAGCAAACCTGTCTGGTAAGACAACATCATGTAAATCATCTCATTTCTCACTACTGAAAGCTCTCTTCTTTTTCTCCATCATCTCACTCACCAAAGGCCCAACATTCTTAACCGCCCTTTCTCCAAATAAGAAACCCAGCACCAAAAAATTAATAATCCAAAAGGCTGATTCCAATTTCTCGTTTCCATTTAAGGGCCAATTTTCTGCAAACACCATATAATCCATATAGGCTACAAAATATCCCCACAAAGGCCGTTGAGCACCGCGGATAAATAGCACAACCTTACCCAACCAGCCAGATTCATTTAGATCCTTGGCTGTACCCTCCAATTCCTTAACTCTTTGATTAAATTCCTGCTCCGCCTCCAGGGAAAGTTTAACTGCTTCTATTTCGTGCCGGTGTTTTAATTCAAGCAACTCAGCTTTCATCTGCTGCTTTTCAGATCCAGTTGTCACAAACCGATCAACAAGGTCACCCACATCCTTAAATAATCCATTACTAAACAAGGCACTTATCTTTTCAAATAATTTCATCTCTATACCATTTCTATAAACTGTAAATCATCTTGATACTTTGTACTCATATCTTATACCATTTGAACTTTGAATGTGGCCTTATTATTTTTGGTATAATGCCGGTGCTACAATGAATGGCCTTAGCAAATGAAATGCAGATAAGGCCAACTTCATTGTGTGATCGGTATTAGTACTTAAAAAGAAGAAAAAGCCCCTGGACCAACACAATCCAAGGGCTCATCAACACAACACCTAACCTATATCAGAGCCAAAAAACCCCAACTATGATTTTTTTTCTGAATGATTCTTAATGAAGTACTTCAATAGCCACGAGACCACAAAACTAACTACAGTACCAAGCACTGTATAAAAGATAGTTTCCACCATTCCTTCAAAAGAAATTCCGTTCAAAACACTAATGAAGGAACCTCCTAAAAAACCAGCCTTACCACTACTATTCAATGAAGCATCACTCATAACTTAAGCATTTAAGAATGTCGTAAAACCTATGCTAGTGCGCGAGTCCCCTCGCGTTCATAACACATTTATTAAACCACATCCACCTCAACAATAGCCATAGGATTATGCGTCTTCGTTTGAATAGGATACATGTGTCCATTGACTTCCTGAAAATACTCCACTCCAACAACAATAAACACAGGATGAGGTGAATCAGCGCTTATAGCACTATCCAGATTAATAGCAGCCTGATCCAAAATTGCAAGTTCCACATCAGCACTTTCATTTACATCTACTTCGTAGCTTTGATTTCCAAAATCAACTGCCGCCATTGCCAGGATGAAACGAACATGCGTAGCACCTTCCACCTGAGGGATCTCCTCATTTGGGTTAAAGGCATCAATCGCAACTTGAGATGTACCTGCAGCACGGTCAAATACAATTGTATGACTCAACTTCAAAATTGATTCCAACGAAGCTACATTGTTAAACTCAAATCCTTTTAAAACGGTTAAATCACCATCCACCACAGTACGCTCACCTCTTCGATTAGTCGTATCCGCCTGAATAGCCTTCAAAATCGTTGCCGCCAATCGGTTCGACACGCGCTTATCAGCAGCTCTCACCAACACTTCGTTCAAAGCATTGCGCAATTCCTTTCCTGCCTTACCAGCCCGACCAAACTCAGCACCGTTCTCTCTGGTCCTGGCATACGCCGGATCCTTCTTGATACGTTCTCCATCCACACCACCTTTTTCTCGTGCCATAAACTGACCACCACTTTTGTAAAATGACAAATCACCAACACGACCTTCCAATTTAATTACTCCCTTTTGCCTTGCCATAACTTTAATTTTTACGAATTAATATGCTTAAAGTACGATCAGATGGATAGTAATTCAAATCATCATGTCCCTTCTGTCCTTGTATGGCATTTTTGACCAAAAACAGTCCTAAAATAAGGCATAGTATTAGTATCTTAGAAGTAGCATTCAAGTATGGATAAAGTATAGATATAGTAGTAAAACAGTATTATGACAATCAAATTAAACCGACTTTGCATTTACCCAAAAGATGTGCAACGCATCACGGGTAAAAGTGAAAAAGCAAGCAGGCGCTTATTACAAGTCATTAAAGCCAAATTAGGAAAGGAAGGGCATCAGTTTATCACAACTGAGGAATTCGCCTTGCACACGGGCATTAAAGAAGAGTTAGTGCGGCAATATCTCAATGATTAATAACTCACCCTTTTCAACTATTACAAGGCTTCTTATGTCGACAATCCATTAAATTTGCACTCCATTAAATCACCTGTATTGAACTTATTCTATTCAAATATCAACAATTCAAACCAACAATCACTAACCATTAAGTTCCAAGCTTATCTATAAGTTAATCTGATAACTTAAATTAGCAATAACTTGTACTCATTTGCACCCTTTTAACTAGCGTCAAAACTTACTATTTTGTATCTTTGCAATTGTCAATGGACATCAAACAGAATCAAATCATTTCATATTTTTTGTGACCTATTCAATGACCTCATAAAAAATGAGTATTTGTAACGTGTTGGATAATAGAGTATTTGTGGAAATGATGTGATTCCCGCCGAGGTCACCGATAATAAAAGAGAAAGCCCTTTAAGCATTACTTCAAGGGCTTTCTTGTGTTTTGAACTATTCTCTTTTTACAAATTCTCCAAGGCCAGCTTAAAATGCTTAGTGACCACTTCAGCCGGTTCAGTGAGCTTATCATTACCCAACATGCTCATCACCTGGCTCGGATCAATCATTACCACTTCAGTTGTATTTTCGTCAATGTATTTTATAATCACCTTGCAAGGTAAAAATAGTCCGATGTTTTCTTCTGCCTGAACGGTTTCGTAGGCTAGTTTTGGATTACAGGCACCAAGTAAACGATAAGGCCGTGCATTGGCATCAATGCCTTTCTCAATAAACTTTTCGTGCATGTTAACTTCAGTAACTATTCCAAACTGTTGTTCTGCCAAACTTGCCTTTACTTTGTCACTTGCTTCTTCAAAAGGTAAGTTTAATGTTTTGCTAAAGTAATAAGTATCTACGGTTTGTGCGTTTAAAGTGCTCATTGTTATAAGTGTTAATGCAATTGTTAATATTGTTTTTGATATCATGATTCAAACTAATTGGTTAAATTCTTATTTACTTTAACAAAGTAAGTTTAAGTATGTTTAAATCTAGATACTTTAATAAGATCATTGTCCTCATCTAATTTATTACTTACATATTAACTTGTCAATTATTCAACCATAAGATTATATATTCCTGAAATAAGTAATTCTTTACTCTTGTCTGCATTAACGATTTCAATGAATTCTTTATTTGACATCCCCGTTTCTACTTTCGTCTGTCTCAAATACAAGTCCTTCTCGGTGTGTTTCTCAATATAAAACACATAATATTGATTTTCCTTTTTGGTGACTGCTGTTTTGGGTAGAGCTAATGCGCTTTTTGTGTCAGAAATAATTTCTGTTTGAACAAATACACCATTTATAAAATCAGATTTCGCTTCTGATAGTATCCTCGCTTTACATTCTAGTGTTTTTGATTCAGGATTAATTGTTTTTGAAATAGCAGTGAGTACACCTTTGTATTTAAGAGTGTCAGCATCTGTGAATCCAAAATTTAATGTGTCGCCAAGAGCAATGTATTGTGCATCATGCTCAAAAATAGCTAAACTTAATTGTAGCTGATTGGTATCGATAATTTCTAAAATTTCACTTTGTTCATTTATGTTTTGTCCAAGTGCAATGTCCAATTTACTTATGTGTCCGTTAATGGGTGAAATAATAGGGTAGTACTTATACAGTTTGCCAGATTCAATGTTTTCGACATTTAATTTAAGTAGTTCTAATTGAAGCTTAAAAGCATTGTATGTAGCTAATGTAGTGTAGTATTCACTTTCCACTTTTAAATAGTCTTTTTCGGTGCCAATGTTCTCATCAAAAAGGGTCTTTCGCCGCTTAAATTCAGCTTTGTTTTTTTTGAGTTCAGCCCTGTTTTTAAGATAATCTTCCTGAAGTAAGATGAGTTCTGAAGTGGAGATTAAAACTAATACTTCTCCTTTTGTCACATAATCGCCCATTCTGCAATTAATCGTTTCAACTCTTCCGTTTAGCTTTGAGTTGAGGTGTGCCATTGCGTTTGGAGGAGAGGAAACAGTACCATTACAATTTATGAGCTGGGTAAAAGTATGTTTGGAAGCAGTTCCTATTTTCATGTCCTCACTTTCGAAATGCTGCTGACTTATTCGAATCAAATCAGAATCTTGCTTATTTGTGTCAATTGTGGTTTCGTTACTAAGTTGGCATCCGCTAAGTATGGTGCTGAATACAAAGGTAATTGCAAGTTGTGTAATCTTTATTGTTGTCATAGTATTAAAGCTTACTGAAGGTGGTTTAACTCAAGGGTTAATTGATTATAGCTATTTGCACTATCATAATAATTTAGGATGATGTGCATGGCATTTTCGATACTCATAATGAATTGAAAAAACTCTATATCTCCTAGTTCATAACTTTTGCGCGCTGTACGTATTATTTCTAAACTGAGTTCTTTCCCCGTTTGTTCGTAAAATGTGATGGTTTCCTGATGTTTTAGAAGTTCTTTTTGCAAAGCTTGTTTACGATTATTATACGAAGTGATGTAATGAGCTCGAAGACTCTCATTGGCATTAATGGCTATTTTTCCTGCTTTTATTCGAGCCCTTTGCTCGCCAAAAAATAGAGGGATAGCTAAGCCCAGATGTACACCCTGATAGTTTTGAGCAAGGTCGTACGAATTAGTGCCATTATAATAGCCTATTTTTATATCGGGTAGAAGTTTGTTTTTTTCTACATTCAATAGCGCATTATGGTAGTCTTTTTGCGTTTCAATTGATTGATATGCAAAGCTTTCTTTCAATTCATTCTCCAATACCTTCAAAATGTTCATCTCTTGAATAGGAATATTAAATACACTATCGGTTTGCAAATGAGCGTTTAATTTTTCTTTGGCAATGTCGAGTTCATATTGTAATTGAGAGACGACTATACTGACCTGCTTTTGCTTCGCTTGAGCGTTTAATAAATCGATGCGACTCATATCTCCATGATCAAACCGCAGATTTGCGGTTTTGGAAAAGTTTTGATATAAACTATCTACCTCGTGATACAATTGTTCTTTATTAAGTAGGTAGATAATGTGGTAATAGCTTTGTGAAACTTCTTTAATGAGTTGTTGTTTACTAAGATTTAACTCTTTTTCAAAAACATTCGTTCTAATAACAAATGCTTTTTTAGTAGAGGTGTAAACCGTCGGGAAACTAAAGTCTTGTTCTATTCCAAAAACATTTAAAGGGTAGCCATTGTCTGCTATGTTATTTTCATCATGATCAAAATACAATTGAGTTTTACTTATCGAATAAGCAGTGCTTTGTAAGGCCTCGCTTTCTTTAACTTTAAGGTATTCTGAATTTATATGCTGATTATTTTGTAGGGCTATTTCTATGGCTTCATCCAAACTTAATTGCCTTGATTGAGCTAAGCTCGACGAAAATGGAAGTGTAATAATGAGACCTAACATTAAAGGTTTAGAACGTATTAGTTTTAGTGGCCATAATTTGATGCTTTTTACATTGTAAAACAATTCAAAAAGTAGTGGTAGTGCGATCATCGTTAATAAGGTTGAGGTAATTAATCCGCCAATTACGACTGTGGCAAGTGGACGTTGTACTTCGGCACCTGCGCCGCTCGAAATGGCCATTGGTAAAAATCCCATAGCCGCTGCCGCTGCCGTCAGCATTACTGGGCGTAGTCTGTTTTTGGCACCGGTAATAATTAGTTCTCTAATGTTACTGATTGATCCTTTTAGTTGTAATTCCTTTAAATGTTCTATTAGAACAATGCCATTTAAAACCGCAATTCCAAAAAGTGCGATAAAACCAATCCCTGCTGATACACTAAAGGGCATTCCGCGCAACCATAAAGCAAGCACGCCACCAACAGTCGATAGCGGAACGGCTGTGAAAATTAACAAGGCATCTTTGAACGAATTGAAAGCGAAGTGTAGAAAAATAAATATAAGCAATAAGGCAAGTGGAACAGCGTAAATTAAACGCTTAGTGGCATTCTCTAGATTCTCGAATTGGCCACCATATTGGATGTAATAACCAGGAGTTAAGCTTACTTTTTCGTTAACGATGTTTTTAATGTCGTTTACCACGGACTGTAAATCACGATTGCGAACATTTACGCTAACAACAACTCGCCGTCGCGTATTCTCGCGCGATATTTTTGCCGGGCCTTCACTAAACGAAATACTTGCCAATTCTTTTAAGGGAATTTGCTTACCATTTTTTAATGGAACTTGCAGATATTCGATATCATCAATGTCGGCTCGGTTGCTTTGTGGTAATCGCAGAACCATGTCAAATCGTTTTTCGCCTTCAAAGACTGTTCCGGTAGTTTCTCCACCAAAAGCCATTGCTAGATAGCCGTTAAGCGTTTTTATGTCTACTCCGTAGTAAGCTATTTTATTACGCTTGTAAATGACACTCATTTGAGGTAGCCCGGCTGTTTTTTCAAGTATGATATCGGCTGCGCCTGGCACATTTTCAATAAGCTTTTTTATTGCATTGGCTTTTTTATCCAAATAGTCTAGATCATCGCCAAATATTTTGATAGCAATGTCAGCACGTACACCAGTTATTAATTCATTAAAGCGCATTTGTATGGGTTGTGTAAATTCATATTCGATACCTGGAATAATGGATAGCGCGCTCTTGAATTTATCAGCTAACTCTGCTTTGTTTCTCGCCGATGTCCAAGTCTTTTTTGGATTCAGTTTGATAATCATATCTATTTCCTCCATCGACATGGGATCGGTTGGTACTTCAGCTGCACCAATGCGACAAACAATTTGATCAACTTCAGGAAACTGATCGATAAGAATTTTCTCCATTCGCGTTGTGGTTTCAACGGTCTTTGATAATGATGTTCCAGTTTTTAATACAGGTTGAATGACAAAGTCGCCTTCATCGAGTGTAGGAACAAATTCACCTCCCATTCTTGAAAATATGATGCCTGTTAATATCATGATCATCAGTGAGGAGCCAAGTATGTATTTTTTATTTCGGCACGACCACTCTATTACAGGTGCGTATGACCGATGGGCTGCATTCATTACCCATTCGGAGAGTTTATTCTTTTTTTCTTTCTCAGGCTTTAAGAATAATGAAGCTGCGACAGGAAGCCAGGTTAATCCGAGTATCATGGCACCAATTATTGCGAAACTAAAGGATAAAGCCATTGGGCGAAACATCTTTCCTTCAACACCTGTGAGAGATAAAATAGGAATGAATACAATGAGGATGATGATTTGTCCAAATATGGCCGAATTCATCATCTTTGATGCGCCTTGATAGGTAATCTCATCCATTAATGATTGCTGCTTATCACCGCTGGTTTGATTGAATTTCCCTTTGTTCACCGTGACTCGAATCACAATGTATTCTACAATAATAACAGCGCCGTCAATGATGATGCCAAAGTCAAGTGCACCCAAACTCATTAAGTTAGCATCAACACCAAAAACATACATCATAGATAGGGTAAATAATAAGGAGAGTGGAATCATCGATGCGATAACCAATGCCGATCGCAGGTTTCCGAGCAGTAAAATAACAATAAGGACAACGATGATACAGCCCAAAACAAGATTCTCAATTACGGTGAAGGTTGTTTTGCCGATAAGTTCACTGCGTTCTAAAATGGGGTTAATAAAAACACCTTCGGGTAAACTTTGTTGAACTTCAGCAACTCGCTGTTTCACTTCGTTAATAACCACTTTTGAGTTGGCATCTTTGAGCATCATAATTTGGCCCAACACTTTTTCGCCGGCACCATTTGCGGTGATGGCACCATACCTGTTGGCATAACCAAATTGGACTTCGGCAAGGTCTCCAATGAGAATTGGTAAGCCATTGATGTTTTTAACAACAATGTGATTGATGTCTTCAATAGATTTAACCAAGCCATCGCCTCTAATGAAATAACTCTGATTGTCCTTTTCGATATATGCTCCACCTGATATACTATTATTACTTTCGAGAGCCGAAAAAACTTCCATTAATGTAATGTCGTAACTTAGCAAACGGTTAGGAAAAACTGCGATTTCGTATTGTTTCAGATGACCACCCCAACTATTAACTTCTACTACCCCATCAATGCCCGAAAGCCGTCTGCGTACAATCCAATCTTGTATAGTTCGCAAGTCCATCGATGAGTAACGATCTTCAAAGCCTGGTTTAACATCTAATATGTATTGGTATATTTCGCCCAAACCCGTGGTTATGGGCCCCATCTCTGGTGTTCCAAAACCTTCTGGGATATTGGCCGACGCGGATTTTATCTTTTCTGCAATGAGCTGACGGGGTAAAAATGTCCCCATGTCATCCTCAAAAACGATGGTTACAACTGAGAGTCCAAACTTAGAAATAGAACGAATTTCTTCGACACCGGGTAAGTTTGCCATTTCCAACTCAATAGGAGCTGTAATGAATTGTTCAATTTCTTGAGTTGATAAATTTCCTGAAGTGGTAATTACTTGCACTTGATTATTGGTGACATCAGGCACTGCACCTATTGGAATATTAGTTATTGAGAAAATGCCAAAGGCAACTATTGTTAAGGTGAAAAGTATAACAATAAATTTATTGGCAATACTGTAATTTATTATTTTGCTCAACATACAATCAGGGTTTGATTTGCATTGAAGTATTAAGAAGAAAAGATTTTAATGAAGAGATATTTAAATTTAGCTTGCTGGTATTCAGTTGTGTTAGCTAAATTAATTAATAAAGGTAAGGTGATCCTCTTAATGTTGTCGGACCATGAATATAGGTCGTGTTTATTGGTGGGGACTCATTGCGTTTTTTATTCAGTTTATATGGGCAATGATTTTTCCTTTCGGCAATAACTATTTTTTGAATTTCATCATCAAGATAAATTGAAAACAAGACCTTTTCATTATCGGAGTCAACAAGCTTGTATTTTTCAAGATGCTCACTTCCAATATTCGTTGAAAGGAAACCTTGTATGAGATCCCAGAGCTGAAGTTCGTTGGATTGCCTAATGCTTGACGGAAATGATTCTGTTTTGTGCGAATGCGACACAAGAGTATGCCCAACCAAAATGGTAAGTGAGGCATAAAGTAGTATCCGCTGTATCATTCGCATCTCTTCAAATTAAAGTAATTAATCAAAGTTGTGTCTTAAACAGAAGTTAATGCTGTTTTGTTTATATCTGTTAACACCGGCCTCTAGCACAAGGACTATTAGTTATGAAAAATCCCATAAATCCACCAAAGAAAAAGCTTTGTATGATATCACCTGCGCTCATCTTTGCCATGTGTTGACCTTCGGTGAAATAAAAATACGTAAAACTAATAGCTGCACCAACTATCACGTATATTGTTGACTTAATAAAATGCTTGGATTTTAGTTTTCTCTTGAACCAATTGCCTTCCGGTTTAATTTCTAATTGTTTGAACTTCATCTCAAGTATCTAAATATTTAGATACAAATATAAGTAAAAATATTAAAGACAAATTTATTTTCTAAGATGCAATTGGTGGAAATAATTAGAGCATTTGGCGTGAGGAAATAGTTTTTAAAACTGGTAGACCATAAAATGAGCGCTGTAAAATTGAAAAAAAACTGTAAGCACTTAGTTTTTATGAAAGCCTCTGTTAATAACTAATGCGTCATTATATCAGTGGGTAAGGGCGGGTGTTAAGTTTAAGTTTTAACTGTTAAAATTTGTATAATAAAAAAATAGATCTTAAATTGGTCGACCAATTAGGTGGTCAGGCAGGTGTTTAATGTATCAAAGCCCTTTATCATTCAATGCTAACTAAAGAATTTGTTTTAATGAGAGTAAGATTGACAAACCAGAAACTTCGAAAGGAAGCAAATGTCATTTTCACGATAATGATGTCACTAATGCTGATGCATGGTAATATTGTTATAGCAGAAAATTATCTTATCTCATCAGCATCAGAATTAAGCAATTTAAATAGCAGTCTTCACCCTGGTGATACTGTTTTTATGAAAGCAGGACAATGGATTGATCAGGAGTTGGTTTTTGAAGCCAACGGAACTTCGGCTAAGCCAATAGTATTAGCTGCTGAAAGTAAAAACACAGTAATTCTTACAGGAACTTCACATCTTAATATAGCGGGAGAATATTTAGTAGTTGATGGTTTAACTTTTGAGAATGGTTACACCGATGGTTCTGCCGTTGTTGAGTTCAGACGGAACTCGTCGAATTTGGCAAATCATTGTCGATTAGTAAATACAAGCATTCTTAATTATAACCCATCCGATAAGGATGAAGATTATAAGTGGGTCTCGGTTTATGGTGCTCATAATAGAGTTGACCATTGTCATTTTGAAGGCAAGCAACATTCAGGAACAACTTTAGTAGTATGGTTAAATGGAGAGCCAAACTATACACAAATCGATCACAACTATTTTGGTGCTCGACCAGATTTAGGTTACAACGGAGGCGAAACCATTCGTATAGGAACAAGTACTAATAGCATGCAGGAGTCACGAGCCATTGTTGAATTTAACTTATTTGAAGAATGTGACGGAGAGATTGAAATCATTTCGAATAAGTCGTGTTTTAATATTTATCGATACAATACTTTCCGCGATAATAATGGCTGTTTAACCATACGTCATGGTAACGATTGTGAAGTTTACGGAAACTTCTTTTTAGGTGAAAACAAGTCCTCTGGTGGCGTGCGTATTATAGGAGAGCGTCATAAAGTTTATAACAATTATTTCGAAGGTTTGAAGGGTGATGGTTACCGATCGGCTATTTGTATGATGAATGGCGTGCCTAATTCACCGCTTAATAGATATTTTCAAGTAATTGAGGCTGAGGTGGCATTTAATACCATCGTTAACTGTAAGGTTCCTTTTACTATTGGAGCAGGAAAAGATTCAGAAAAGACTTTAGCTCCAAAGGACTGTAAAGTAGCTAATAATATCATGGATGATATCTATGATGAAGTGATTGAATTGGATGATACGCCAATCGATATGCTTTGGGAAGGAAATGTTGCGAATGCAGATGCAGATGATGTGGTGATTAAGGAAGGTATCTCATTTTTCGATCCAGAGTTAATTAATCAGGATGGAGCCTTTCGATTGAGTAGTGGAAGTGATGCCATTGATGCAGCCGAAGGAACGTATGACTATGTTCAAACTGATATTGATAATGAAGATAGAGATGGATCGAAAGATGTTGGTTGTGATGAGTATTTATCTAATACAGATTATAGTAGAGCTTTGGTGAAAGATGATGTAGGGCCCTATACGGGAGATGAAGAGAAGGAAACTTCAATTACTAAACTAATTGAAGTAAATGATATGGTGAAACTTGTGGTAATTAATAATTCAATTAAATTGAAAGTTATGGATCCCAAATATTTGCCTATTCAATATATGATGTATGATATTACAGGTAGAACAATAATGGCAGGAGATTTATATGAAGAAGATGAAGTGTTCAACCTTAATAAGTTGTCATGTTATTTATTGTCATTTAGGTCTTTAAAAGGGTATGTGCAGAATGATAAAATTATTTTATCGCAGTAAGTAGTGCAAGATGTAGATATAGTGTGTAGTGATTTGATTAAGTTTTTAATTATTGATTATTGTATTTTTGGTTGTTCCAAAAAGGAAATAAAAAGAGTAAAAGAGGAGAAATAATTATGGAGTTACTTGAAAATTTCAAAACAATAGAGGTTGAAACACCTGTAGATAAGATAATCAGACAGATTAGAGGCTTAATCATTGCGGGGTATTTAAAGCCTGGAGATAAATTACCATCTGAGCGTAAGCTTTCTGAAAAATTAGGTGTTGGTAGAACGTATATCAGAGATGCCATAAAAAAACTGGAGTTTTTAGGAATCTTAAATACACTTCCACAAAGTGGGGTGGTGATTAATGGTGTTGATATTGCTGCCATGGAAGGTTTGCTCTCAAACGTTATGAAACTTGAGAAGCCTGACTTCCATTCTTTGGTTGAAACGCGCGTAATGATGGAGAGGCATTCGGTTCAGCAAGCCGCTATACGACGCACTGAAGAAGATATTCAAAAGCTTGAAGATGCTCTGTTAGCTTACGAAAAGAAGATTGAAAAGGGTGTTTCTGCTGAAAATGAAGACTTTGTTTTTCACTTACGAATAGCTGAAGCAGGGCATAATTCAGTAATTAAAACGATGATGCTAATAATACTGCCAGATATTCTAAAGATTTACAGAAGCGAAGATGTTTGTAATGAGTCAAAGCTCTCAAAAACTTTTGGAGAACATCGCCAAATACTGGAAGCAATTAAAAAACAGGATGTAGAGGCATCCGTTCAGAATATGTCAACACACTTAGAAGATGTACTTAAATTCAGTAAATCCAAAATATAAATAAAAATGAGAATAATGTAGAAAAACAATTCTTAAAAAAATAGTGCGCTGGCACGCACTATTTACACAGTACAAATATTCCTGGAAGAATCTCAATAACTGTCATATAGCCTAGGGCTAATGATTTGTTTAGAGTCGTATTGTGTTACGCAAAGCTAATAAAAAATCTATTTTTAATTAATTAATAAATCATAAAGCATGTTAAGGTGCTGATAAGTAGCGATTTGTTAATGAAAAAAATTCGAGTAATGAAACGAAAAATCCTATTTACATTACTAATGATTACCGGAGTCTTTACACAGCTTTTTGCGCAGACGCTTACAGGCCGTGTAGTTGATTCGAGCGATAACACGGCCCTGATAGGGGTAAGTGTTTACCAAAAAGGAACCACCAATGGTACAATTACCGATATTGAAGGTAATTTTAGCTTAAGCGTGGAAGGAGAAAATGCAGTTATAATTTTTTCATACATAGGTTATGAACAACAGGAAATAGCTGTTGGGAGCGAAACTGTTTTTAATGTAGCTTTAGTATCTGATGTATCAGGTCTTGATGAAGTTGTTGTTATTGGATACGGGGTTCAGAAAAAATCGCATCTAACAGGAGCTATTTCGAAAGTAGTGAATGAGAATTTAGATCAAATAGCTGTTGCAAGGGTAGATGATGCTTTAATTGGGCAAGTTTCTGGTGTAAATATTCAGGCAACTTCTGCTGAAGCTGGAGCTGCTCCAACAATTACAATTAGAGGTTTTGGATCGATAACAGGTGAATCTGGACCTGCAGTTGTAGTTGACGGTGTTGTGGTTGATCCTAGTTTTCTTGGAAATCTGGATATGAATGACATCGAGTCTTTTGAGGTACTAAAAGATGCCGCCTCTGCCGCTATTTACGGTAGTGAAGGATCTAACGGTGTAATTATGATTACGACAAAGACCGGCAAAGAAGGAAAAACAGTATTCTCGTATGACATGTTTACAGGATACAAATCTGCCTTTGGAAGTGATGATTATAAGAAAAATTTATCAGATTGGTCAGCTAAAGAGTTAGCTGCTACTGGTCAAATTTCGGAAGCTACTCAATATGCACATAAAATAGTTGAGGTTACAGGTATTGACAGAGATTGGCAAGATGTATTTTTTAACGGAGGTATTATCACCAGTCACTCTTTATCAGCCAGTGGCGGATCTGAAAATACCAAATTTTCTACTTCATTAAGATATTTGCATGACGAAGGTGTTGTTATTACAGATGACTACAAACTGTATTCTGCAAAACTGAAAATAGATAGTAAGATTGGCAAAAGATTAAAGTTTGGTTTGAGTGCGACGCCTTCTTATTCAAAAAGAAGAGCTTTACCTACTTCTGTTCATAATCCCATAAGACAATCACCATGGTTGCCTATATACCATACGCAGGAGACATTACAATTTATTAATAGAGATGTATATCCCGACGTTGGAGTTGGAGATTATTTTAATGAAAATCATTTAGTTGAATTGGATTTAGATGGTAATGGTAGTGATAATAGGCCACGTACTACTGGTGATCAAAATGCATATGCGCAATACGTAGAAAGGGAACACTATGAGTATAATACCAAATTATTAACTTCTGCTTATTTGAGTTTTAAAATTATTGATGGTCTTACTGCTAAGAGTGCTTTAGGGGTAACTTTGGAACAACGAAAAAGAACGCGTTGGGATGGAACAAAACACCATGCATCCGGAAGTAGTAGAGCTCAATATTTATTGAATAATAGATACCAAACCAGAATTATTTCTGATAATACCTTATTGTACAACAGGCAGATCGATAATCATGAGTTTAGTGCTTTAGCAGGGTTTACCGTACATGGAGTTGCTAAATTTACACGGACGATTTTTTAGAGATATTAAGACCAAAATAATATCTTAGAAAAATGAGTACACAGAAAAAGTATTACAGTA
>JAFMVD010000076.1 GCA_025499625.1 Carboxylicivirga fragile
TGTGGGGTAAATGTCTTTCGTTTCATAAATACAGTTCAAAATTAAAACTTTTTTGTCTACTCTTAAACTGTCCAGTTTTTGGGGAAGCTTACAAATGGACATAAAGAATCTGAGATGTTATACGAAAATAATCAATTCATAAAATATCTTGGACGCTGGGACAAAGAAGGTAATTTAATAGAAGAATGAAAAAAACAGAGTGTAACAATTAGCCTTCAATAAAGGGTTGCTTGCACGCGCTTTACATTGAAGTAGATGTTGAACTAAACAAAGTGACAATGTCCAGACTAATAGCCTTTTATCTATAGTAGTTTTAAAAGCATTTATTGAGGGACACCCCGATAAGCGTAGCAACTAAATAACCTTTATCGTTTGGCGTTAGCGTCTCGCTACGTCGTGTTTAAAAAGGCCTCTGGCCTGTATAAGTAACAAAGCCTTGTAATTGCAATTTAATAATTAATTGTAAGGCTTTTATTTAGCTCTTAATGGTGTAATTGCTTCGGTTTAATTATTGTGTCTAATCTGTATTAGATT
Organism: Carboxylicivirga fragile; assembly: GCA_025499625.1. Classification (GTDB taxonomy): domain Bacteria; phylum Bacteroidota; class Bacteroidia; order Bacteroidales; family Marinilabiliaceae; genus Carboxylicivirga; species Carboxylicivirga fragile. Next base: position 535 of record JAFMVD010000076.1, read on the forward strand.
TGCATTTATTTTATTGAAATTAAATCAAACGAATTCCTCGAGGCTTGCCCTAGGGATAGTCAACTTTAAGTATTTTCTTTTTCATCAAGTCAGAGGCCTTTTACTGACAGATACGATTTAGATTGTGACAGCATCAATAAATTAACTGACTGATGCGATTTGGGCAGTGACAGCATCAATCCTCAGATGCGCGTAGCAACTAAATAACATACATCGTTCGGCGTTAGTGTCCCCCAGCTGGCGAAGATTTGTAATCTTGTGCCACTAGCTCGCCTTAGTCCCTATCTCCTCATCCCGGCCTTCTCCACATGGAGAAGGAGTCAGCACTTTTTGAGTTTGCAGGGATGAAAATGAAAGATAGCTTAAAATTCCATTAACGGTAATACTGCTTACTAATCAAATCCGATAGCTATCGGATGCTCCTTAAAAATAAGACACTTTGGTTATGCATCGGCATTTACCATTGTAAATTTTTAATAGCACTTTCAGCGCATTTAAAAATACAATTGGTATAATTTGTGTTTATTCGTGGGCAATATTTTGTATTCCATAATATTCCAAAAAGTTACTAATTAACCTTCCTTCGTTAAAAACAAATACATTGCTTTCCCCATAAATAGACACCAATCAACACGAGGATGTCCAAAATCTAAGCTCGTTCATCGTAGTCGAGATGAAATTTGATTAACACTGATTATCAACCAATAATCACTTCGACATGCTTCGGCAAGCTCAGCAAGCACTCAGTGAACGGATGCTTTCCAAGTTTTTGGACACCCCCGTTTATCGTGGCACTTAAAACATGTAAATTGTTCGGTTCATCACATTGTTCGGCGTTAATCTCAGTCATCAAACGATTATAAAACAAAAAACCCCGCTAATGCGGGGTTTAAGTTACCATTTAAATATAATGGCTTAAACTCTTTTCTCTTTGATACGAGCTTTCTTACCAGTAAGTCCACGTAAGTAATACAACTTAGCTCTACGAACTTTACCTTGGCGTAGTACTTCTACTTTGTCGATAAAAGGAGAGTTGAAAGGGAAGATACGCTCAACACCAACGTTGTTCGAAATCTTTCTAACAGTAAAGCGCTTGTTAGCACCTTGTCCTTTAATCTGAATAACCACACCTTTAAAGATCTGGATACGCTCTTTGTTACCCTCACGAATTTTGTAAGAAACTGAAATGTTGTCTCCAGGACCGAATGCTGGTAATTCAGTTCCACCTTCAAATGCCGCTTCGGCAATCTTCATTAAATCCATTTTTCCTTTATTTATAGGATTAATACGCTCCCCGCAATATTACATGACTCCCTCGTTCAGTAAGAGATTACGCGAAATCGGATGCAAAAATAGTACATTACAATAAAATAATGAAACTATTTGCCTTATTTTCTTTAGCTAAGCTTCGTTTTTTTCGTCTGAAGTAGGCTTAGTTCGACTAAAAAATTGAGCTATAAAATTTTTAATCATGGTAACAACAGGGTTCACCCATTCCGAAACCAAAAGTGGAATAAGGCGAGCAGGACTAAGTAATAGACCTAGTTCGATGTATTTTAGTTGCAATTTCCGCTCACTAAATTTTATTTGGTAATAGAGTTTCATTTTCTCGTTTTCGAAATCCTCAAACGATTCAATGTGCTCATATCTATTTTTTGATGGATTCGTCATAGTTCTGGTAATTAGGGAAAAACAATTCGATTACTGATTTAATAATGGGCTTTTCAATTAGTTTTTTTCGTACGCTTAAAAATAGTAGACCACATAACATGTAAAAACCAGCAACAATAACAAAGCCCAATTCATTACTGTCCAAGACACGACCTAGCCACAAGGCCACGGCCATAGATAAAAATAGCAGAGCGAAAAACATAAGGTAAAATAGAACTGTTTTTACGATAAAGCCGGAAAGAAATTGTGAAATGCTTTGAGCAGAGTGTAGTTTAATTAAATCAACCTGTGCTTTCACATATTCTTCAAAGTCGTCCTTAACTTCTTTTACTTCATCGCTTAGGCGATCTTTCATAGATGTGTGTTTTGTTGGTTATTGTTGGAAATATAATGAAAATTCAAGGATAACAGAAAAGAAAGAACCCAGAAAGCTGTGCCTCTGGGGTTCTTACTTAGGTAATAAATTAAGTGTTTTCACAATTAAGAATATTAGTTAGGACCATGTGTTGGTTCCAAAGTGTTTTTGTACTCCTTAATTAAATTCTCAATTTTAGTTTCTAAGTCGGCCATTTTCTTTTTCATTTCATCCTTTAATTCACCGCCTTTTACCTTAATTTTTTCACGCATGTGATCCAATTCTCCTTCCATTTCTTTTAGCTTAGCTTTAAGCTGATCACGCGTATCCGATCCTTTTTGTGGAGCATAGAGTAAAGCTAAAGAAGCTCCTAATGCGGCACCTGTTAAGATGCCTCCAAGAAATAATCCTGTATTTTTCATAGCATATTTATTTAATGATTATTAATGTCAATAAGTTACAAAAGTCAAATAAGCATGTCAAATTTATTGGTCTAACATTTATGGGCTTTCGTGTAAAAACGAATTTACGCATTACAATTGATTTTATTTCTTAAAAATATGGAATTAAACTTTGATTAAGTTAATTGTGGCAATTCCTTAACGGAATGATCTTCTTCTGATTTAAGCAGGTTCATTCTTCAAATTTACTAACAGGGCATTCAAGTGTAATGTTATTCTTCCGACTTAAATTCATTTAAGATCGAAATTGACTTTATAAATTTATAACTTTACACAGCTAAAAAGTGACGTAATCATTTTATTAAGGATGAATTTAAACGAGACCATAAGTGTAGAGGAGAAGAGCCAAATTACTAAGGCTTACCGGGAATTGTTGAAAGAAAGTGATTCTCTTCGTGAGAAAGATGATGTTCAGCAAGTACGCAAGGCCCTCGATCTTTTGTTGGAAGATAAAGGACAACTTAGTCGTAATGGTGCGGGTGAATTATATGTGCTTGAATCCTTAGAAGTATCTTTAATAATTACGCGAGAGATTGGCTTGGGGCGGACTGCGATCATATGTGCCCTATTGTATCACCCGGTTCTGGAAAAGAGCATTTCAGTGGAAGAGGTAAAGCAGCACTTTGGAGAACAGGTTGCTGGTATTACCGGTGGACTTGTGAAAGTAGCTGAGTTATATGCGAAAAATACATCAATACGTAACGAAAACTTCAGAAAGCTATTATTGACTTTTGCCGAAGATATTCGCGTGGTGCTTATTATTATTGCTGATCGTTTGCGTACCATGCGAGCCTTAAAATTATACAGTGCCGAAGATCAACAACGCATAAGTGGTGAAGTTGGTTTTTTATATGCGCCTATGGCTCATCGCCTTGGTTTGTATGCCATAAAGTCGGAAATGGAAGATCTGGTGATGAAGTTTTCGAACCAGAAAATGTACCAATACATCGCCCGAAAGTTAAATGAGACGAAACGAGCCAGAGAAAAGTACATTGCTGCCTTTATCGAGCCTCTTAAAAAAGAGTTGGAAAGTCAAGGACTTCAATTCGAGATTAAAGGAAGAACAAAAACTATCCATTCCATTTGGAATAAAATAAAAAAACAGGATACGGAATTTGAACATGTATTTGATTTGTTTGCCATTCGAGTAATTTTAGATAGTGAATTACGAAACGAAAAAGCGGAGTGTTGGCAGGTTTATTCTGTTGTTACCGATAAATATCAACCTAACCCAAGTCGTATGCGCGATTGGATATCGGTACCAAAATCCAATGGTTATGAATCGTTGCATACAACTGTGCTGGGACCTGATAAAAAATGGGTTGAAGTACAGATACGTACCCATCGAATGAATGAGGTGGCCGAAAAAGGATTAGCTGCTCACTGGAAATACAAAGGTGGCAAGGGCGAGAAAGGCATGGACGAATGGTTGTCTAATGTTCGTGATATCCTTGAAAATCCTGAATTGAATGCGGTTGACTTTATTGATGATTTCCGATTAAACCTGTACGACAAGGAGGTTTTTGTATTTACACCCAAAGGGGATTTAAGACGTTTGAAAAAAGGTGCTACCATACTTGATTTTGCCTTTGAGATCCATTCTGAAGTAGGTAAAAAATGTGTTGGGGGAAAAATTGATAATAAGAATGTACCCATTAAACATCAGCTTAAAAATGGTGATCACGTTGAGATTCATACCAGTAACAATCAGGAGCCGAAGCAAGACTGGCTGAATATTGTAGTTACTTCAAAAGCCAAAAGTAAGCTAAAGCAGGCTTTGCGCGAGATGCAATACAAAGAAGCCGAATTAGGTCGTGAGTTATTGGTACGGCGTTTAAAAAACTGGAAATATGAACTAAATGATCAATTATTAAATCAACTGGTTAAGTTTTTTGGTTATAAGAATATACATGATTTTATGCGCGCCATTGCCATGGAGCAAATCGACATGGCTCGCATTAAGGATTTTATACTTGATATTGAGAAGAAGGAAATAGCAGAAGAAGAACAGGAGGAGCGAAGTGCGGTTAATTTTGTAGCATCCGAAGATGAATTGCCAAGCGACGATGTACTAATGATAGATCAGAGCCTCACCAATGTTGATTTTACATTGGCTAAGTGCTGTAATCCAATTTTTGGGGATGAGATATTTGGTTTTGTGGCATCCATGGGAGGAATTAAAATTCATCGTTTAACATGTCCCAATGCCAAGGATATGCAAACAAGGTTCGGATACCGAATTGTTAAAGCACAATGGACCAATGTTAAAGGCAATAGTTACCAGGCGACATTAAAAGTAACTGGTGTTGATGATATAGGAGTTGTTACGAATATCTCCCAATATATATCCAAAGAACTCAAGGTGAAAATCCGATCCATGAGCATCGATTCAAACGAAGGCGTTTTTGAAGGGAATTTCACGATTTATGTGGATAATACGCAGGTGCTAAATCTGTTGATTAAAAAAATTAAAACTATAAAAGGGGTCTATACTGTTTCGAGGGTAGGTGTCATATAATTCACCAATGTTGCTTGATTTTTTGGATTTTTGGTCTTAACTTTTAAGAAAAGTGTTCTAATATCTAAACAAAAGCACCATGGAAGAAAAAATTGTCACACTAGTCGTTTTGTCTTTCGAAAAAGCACACATATTAAAAACAATGCTTGAGGTCGAAGGCATAAGTAGTTTTCTTGAGAATGCAAACCTAATTCAAGGCGCCGTATCGCAAGGTGTTAAGGTGAAGATAGAAGAGTCTTCTCTCGAGAAAGCAATGGAAGTACTTGAAAGTATGATGCACGAAGAATTTGCCATGCCAGATTCACCACCTGTTCCGCCACGAATATTATTACCTGTCGATTTTTCATCTTATTCGAATAAAGCAGCCGATATTGCCTTTGATTGGGCCAATGTTTTAAGGGCCGAATTAATGGTTATGCATACTTATTTTAACCCAATTATCAGTACCATGCCTTTCTCCGATACTTTTGCCTATGAGATGAATATGGAAGAATTGGTGGTTGAGTTGGAGGATAAGGCAAAGGATGGCATGGAGAAGATGTTGGCCTATCTGAATGAAAAGAATGATAAATTAGGCAGTAATAAACTGGTAATTAAGTCTGAGCTCATTAAAGGTATTGCTGAGGATGAAATAGTGAAGTATAGTAAGCAGTATCAACCATCGGTTGTAATCATGGGTACACGAGGTAAAGATCAAAAAGTAGCCGATTTAATAGGTAGTGTAACCGCTGAGGTGATGGAGCGATCCAAATCACCTGTTTTTGCTGTGCCTGAAGATTTTAATTACCAGGGAATCGATAGTTTAAAGCACTTGTCGTATGCCACCGATTTTATGGATGGTGACTTCAAAGCCATTGAAATTTTGGAGAAAATAGTGAAACCACTTGGTGTAACTATTATTTGTGCTCATGTGAGTTCAAAAAACAGTTCGCAATGGGATGCTGTGCGATTGCAAGGCTTGAAAGAGCATTTTAAGAAGTACTATGACGAGAAAAATGTGGATTCGTATCTAATCGAGCATGAAGACTTTTATTTAGGCTTAGAAAGTTATGTGCATGAACAAGGGGTGGATGTTCTATCTTTCACACGCAGAAAACGTGGTTTGATTAGTAAATTGGTTAATCCTAATATTGCCAAAAAAATGCTTTTTCACTCCACCACACCTTTATTGGTTTTTAACGATTGATTTACTACTTTTAATGGCAAATTAATTGCCATATGGAGAGATTTAGAGCCGGCAAAAAAATAGCCGGCTTTTTACTTATTACTTTGTTGGGAAGTATAATTACGCTGAATGCTCAATATAGAGTAACTGGTGAAATTATTGACGTGGATAATGTGTATCACGATATTGTTGTGGTGCAAAAACACGATGGATCTCAAGAAAAAATAAAGGTAAATTCTCTTGGCAAATTCATTACTTTGCTTGAATGGAATAAGGTTTACCACCTGAGTTTTAAAAAGCCCGGATATGTGTCCAAGGTAATTGAGTTTTCTACTGTAGTGCCTAATAGTGTGCATCGGCAAGGTATTCAACCATACGATCTTCCTGTTCGTCTATTTAAAGTTTTCAATGGGGTTGATACCATTTTTTTTAAAAACCCTGTAGCTAAAATACGGTATGAATTAGATGTCAACGATTTTGCAGCTGATAAAGATTATTCGCTCAATGTGAAATACCGTTTGGAGCAAATGCGAAAAGGAGAAAAGCCGTCAAATGAAAATCAATTGAACCGAACTAAGGCCAAGGTGAGTAGCACCAACTCGACCACCACAAAAAATACAGGTGTTAATAAAAATGATAGAGTTACAAGATCGAAGGACTTTACCAAGGAGATTGAGCAAGATGTCATTGAAAATGAAGTGCTAGTTGATGCTGAGATAATTGAAACGGATATTCCTGCTTTAAAAACGAATTATCCCATAGGTAGAACCGATGAACATTTTGAATTGAAAGGGCGATCGGTGAAACGAACCATTATTAATGAAGGCAATGTTCGTAGAGTGTATTTTAGTGTAAAACATGATTGGGGAGGTGAGTATTTTTTTATTGATGAAGCTGAAATAGGCTGTCGCTGTATTTCGGAAAAAGTATATCACAATGCCATAGATAGATTGGTGACGGCAAAGGGAAATAAATAGATCCATTATTGATTTAAACAATATTAAATGAAACGATTAAGAGGTTTTGCAAGCGATAATAATGCAAGTGTGCATCCTGATATTATTCAAGCTTTAATAAATGCAAATGAAGGACATGCTGTAGGTTATGGCGATGATGTTGTGACTGAACGAACTCGTCTTTTATTCAAAGAGGTTTTCGGCGAAAGTGTGGAGCCTTTTTTTGTTTATAATGGCACAGGTGCTAATGTTATTTCTATTCAAGCCTTAGCACGGACTTTTAATGCGGTTGTGTGTGCCCGTACTGCCCATATTAATGTGGACGAATGCGGTGCGCCAGAGAAAATTTCGGGTTGTAAGCTTTTACCAATCGATACGGATAATGGAAAGATTACGGTAGAGCAAATAGGCGCTTTTATGCATGGTTTCGGTTTTGAACATCATGCTCAACCAAAACTGATTTCAATAACTCAGGTAACGGAGCTTGGGACGGTTTATACGATTGAAGAGATACGGAAGATAGCGGATTATGTGCATGGCTTGGGTTTATACTTGCACATGGATGGGGCGCGTTTGGCTAATGCTGCTGCTGCTTTGGAGTGCTCCTTGGCTGATGTATCGTTCAATGCTGGTGTTGATGTCTTGTCCTTTGGAGGTACTAAAAATGGACTAATGTTTGGCGAAGCTGTGGTGTTTGCCAATGCAGAATTAGCCGAGAATGTAAAATACATTCGTAAGCAAAGTACGCAGTTACACTCTAAATTGCGTTATACCTCTGCACAATTCGAAGCTTTATTATCGAATGAGCTTTGGTTAAAAAATGCAAAGCATGCCAATGAGATGGCTCAATTGCTTGCGGGTGAAGTATGGGAAATTGAAGGCATTGAAATTACCCAGCCTGTTGACTCAAATGGTGTATTTGCAATCGTGCCCAAGGCTATTATACCGAAACTACAAGAAGAGTTTTTCTTCTATGTGTGGGATGAAGCGCGTTCGGAAGTACGCTGGATGACTTCGTTTGATACCACCAAAGAGGATATTCAAGAGTTTGTAGCAGTGCTTAAAAAGGCGATGGCTGAATAGGACTTAATGATAAGTTGTTAATGATTAGTGATTAAAGGAGCGGCTCTCTTTTGCAAGCTGCCAATAAAGAGCGGCTCCTTTCTGACATTAAAAGAAATAGGGCAGTTTTTTTTAATACATTGGTAGAGTATTCGTTTACATTTAGCAGCTCTATCTTTCAAGATGGTTAAAAAAGTTGCTCCTTCAGTTCCACGGAGCGGCTCTCTTTTAAAAGCTGCCAGTAAAGAGCCGCTCCTTTTAGTACTCCTTAAAATTATTCTAGTTCAAGCTCTTTACGTTCTTCATGAACTACGTTATGGTATTTCAGAAAGTTATCACGACCATCGTAAATATCTAGTACCAAATCTCGATCAATTTTGGTGGCTTTATTTGAGCAAATTGCGTTATATGAACTAAAAGTATAAGATGAAAAATTCTTTATTATGCCATGCTTCTCTGGATTATAGTGCGTGTAAAATATGAGGTATTTCAAATATTCATCAGAGCTAATGTTTAGTCGTTTGTATTTGGGGGCAAACAGATTGCCTGTGCGTTTCTCTTTGGTGTTGATACTCATAGCATAGGTGATAAATAGTTTCATCAATTGACGAACAGCTAATTGACCACAATCTTTTAATTTGTTTGCATTCGTATTCGGTGGTTGACGGTCATTAATTTTTACGACCATATGAAAATGATTTGGCAGCAAGCAATATGATAGTATTGACATGTATTTACTAAGGAATTTATCCATTAATTTGAGAAAATATTTATAATTATCCGTGGAGAAGAAAATATCTTGTCGATTAGTACCTCGGTTAAACAGGTGGTAGTATTGACCTGCCAAAATTGGTGTTGATGTTTTGATTGATGACATAATAGACAAGTTAATTTATAATTGGGGAAGTTTCAAGGGAGCCGCTCTCTCTTTTAAGATGATTGGGGGCTATGGAGCGGCTCTCTTTTGTAAGTTGCCAACAAAGAGCCGCTCCTTTAGTGCTGTCACGCGTCCTTCTGGCATGATTGTAGTTGTATTTCTGCCATATTGGCTCAAACTGATGCTTGGTTTGGTATTTGATAATGAAGGGCATATATTTAAATACTCATATAAATTTATGCCCAAAGCCTCAGATATAGAACTCAAAAAAGTTAAAACAGCACTGGTAATTCCATTGTTCTTTTTAATTGTTTCATTTGGTATTAAGTTAATTGAGACATTAGAAGGCTTTAGTTTTGTAGAGTGGGGTGTTAAACCCTTGTCAATTGAAGGTTTGCCAGGTATTTTATTATCGCCACTGATACATTCTGATTGGGAGCATTTTTATGCCAATGCCGTGCCTATATTGGTCTTGGGTGTTGCGCTGTTTTATTTCTATCGAGGTATCTCCATAAAAGTATTTGTATTTATTTATTTACTCACTGGTATTTGGGTCTGGATGGGCGCACGTGAGTCTTGGCACATAGGAGCAAGTGGTGTCATATATGGTTTAGCTGCGTTTCTTTTGGTTAGTGGTTTTTTACGTAATTATATTCCGCTGATGGCTATTTCCTTAATTGTGGTGTTTTTATACGGAAGTATGATATGGGGTATTTTTCCATTAAAATGGGATGTACCTTATTCATGGGAGTCGCATATGTGGGGGTCTGTAGCGGGTACTGTACTGGCTTTATATTATCGAAAACAAGGGCCACAGAAGCCTGTTAAAGTTTGGCCCGAGGAAGAATATGAATACCCATACTGGGAAATCAACGAAGAAGATAAGTAGTGCAAGCTCATATTAATAGAACTATTTTAGCCACCTTAATTTATTTTCAAATTTCAGTGTCTTGTGCTTTTTTCGATTAATTAATTTATTACATTTGTCCACATTTTTTCAGGATCGTCTTTTAGTGATTGTATGTGACTGAAATAAAATGCTTTGTAATGTTTTTGTTGAGTAGGAATAACGATTCTCTTACTTGATTTTTTTGTTTTAGTAAATCTGATTTAAAAATGAACAAAGTACTTATTATTGGAGCTGGTGGAGTTAGTAATGTGGTGGTTCACAAATGTGCTGCTCTTCCTGAGGTATTTGGCGAAATTATTTTGGCCTCTCGTACCAAAAGTAAATGTGATGCTATCGCTAAAGCGGTTAAAGAACGCACAGGTAAATCTATACTAACCGAAGCGCTCGATGCTGATCAAACGGAAAATACAGTAGCATTAATCCGAAAGCACAAACCTCAGTTGGTCATTAATGTTGCTTTACCTTATCAGGATTTGGTAATTATGGATGCTTGCCTCGAAACGGGTGTGCACTATATGGATACTGCCAATTATGAACCTAAAGATGTTGCAAAGTTTGAATACAAATGGCAGTGGGCTTATCAGGATAAATTCAAAGATGCCGGCCTGACAGCTTTGCTAGGAAGCGGTTTCGATCCAGGTGTTACCAATATGTTTTGTGCCTATGCACAAAAGCATTTGTTTGATGAAATTCATAATATTGATATAGTTGATTGTAACGGTGGCGATCATGGTAAAGCCTTTGCAACGAATTTTAACCCTGAAATTAATATTCGCGAAATAACATCACGTGGCCGTTATTGGGAAGAAGGCGAATGGCTTAGCACGGATCCACTTTCTGTAAAACAAGATTTTGATTTTCCGGGTGTTGGTACACGTAAAATGTACCTGATGTACCATGAGGAGATGGAGTCGCTTTGTTTAAATATCAAAGGCTTGAAACGTATTCGTTTCTGGATGACTTTTGGAGAGGAATATCTGACTCATCTGAGAGTTATGCAAAACATCGGCATAACACGAATTGATGAAGTAGATTATAAAGGACAGAAAGTAGTGCCTTTGGAGTTCCTTAAATGCATTTTGCCCGATCCGGGTTCTTTGGCTGAAAACTACACCGGTAAAACATCTATTGGTTGTGTTATTGAGGGTATTAAAGACGGTAAAAAACTACGTAAGTTCATCTACAATATATGTGACCATGCCGAAACGTATAAAGAGGTTGGTTCACAAGCAGTATCATACACAACAGGTGTGCCAGCGATGATTGGTGCTAAAATGATTCTTGAAGGGCATTGGAAAAAAGAAGGTGTCTTTAATATGGAACAGTTAGATCCGGATCTTTTCATGGAGGATTTAAATAAGTATGGCTTACCTTGGCAAGTAGAAGAATGGAGCAGTTCGGTGGAATAAATCTTTCGCATTATGAATTAGCCAACTTAAAAACACCATGTTACGTCGTTAATGAAACGCAACTTGAACGCAACCTCAAGTTGCTAAACGATGTGCAAACAAAAGCTGAGTGTAAAATTTTACTTGCTTTTAAAGGTTTTGCAATGTGGCGTTTGGCACCTTTGGTAATGCGGTATTTAAGTGGTACATCAGCCAGTTCGGTAAGCGAAGCGATGCTTGGTTATAATGAATTCGGAGGCGAGTTACATGTGTATGCTCCAGCCTTTTCGGATGCTGATATGGCTGAACATGTAAAAATGGCTAATCACATTGTTTTCAATAGTCCAGGACAATACAAGCGTTTTAAAAGTCTGTTGGCTGATCATCCTAATATTCAAGCGGGGATACGCCTTAATCCGGAACATTCCGAAACAGATACGGCCATCTATGATCCAAGTGGCCAATATAGTCGCCTTGGTACAACCTATAACAATTTGCTTGAAAATATAGAGGATATTGAGGGAATAACAGGTTTGCACTTTCATAACCTCTGTGAGCTTAATGCAGATGCTTTAGAGCGAACTTTAGCAGTGGTAGAAGAGAAGTTTTCGTTTCTCTTTAAGCGCATATCATGGATTAACTTTGGAGGAGGACATCACATTACTCGCTCGGATTATGATGTTGAAGCCTTGATTCGAATCATCAAGGCATTCAAAGTAAAATACAAGCTGGAAGTATACCTTGAGCCGGGAGAGGCCATCGCTTTAAATACGGGTGTATTGGTTTCAAGCGTAGAAGATGTCTTTCATAACGATATGGACATTGCCATACTAGATACTTCGGCAACGGCTCATATGCCCGATGTGTTGGAGATGCCCTATCGACCCTATATTCTGAATGCCGATGAAGCGAATAAAAAGGAGTTTACCTACCGTTTGGGTGGGGTAACTTGCTTGGCAGGCGATGTAATTGGCGATTATAGTTTTGGTAAGCGACTGAGAGTTGGTGATCGTTTGATTTTTGGTGATATGGCCCATTATACAATGGTTAAGAACAATACCTTTAATGGGGTGTGCTTACCGTCTATATACTTATATAACGAAGAAACTGAGAAATGCCGTGTGGTAAAACATTTCTCTTATGAAGATTATAAAGGAAGGTTGAGTTAATAGAATTAAACGTTTTTGATAGCAGCTTGCATATGATGGATTATTCAAAATACTTTTGTGGGGAAGATGGTTATTGCCTGGATTATAATGCGGCAAGAATTGCTATATTGCCTGTGCCTTACGATGGTACCAGTACCTGGATAAAAGGGGCTGATAAGGGGCCGGAAGCAATCATTGAAGCATCTGGCACACTTGAGATGCTCGATATTGAAACGGGTACGAATGTCTCGAAGAAAGGTATTTTTACCATGTATCCAATTACAGAAAGCCAATCGCCGGAATTAATGAGTCAGGCCGTTGAAGATGCCATTGGTGGTTTATTGAGAGATTGTAAATTTCCGGTTTTGATTGGAGGGGAGCACTCGGTCAGTATTGGTGCCTTTAAAGCCATTGCAAAGCATTATCCTAAGTTTAGTATCCTACAATTCGATGCACATGCCGATTTACGTCAAAGTTATGAGGGATCGGAATACAATCATGCCTGTGCCATGCACAAGGCAATGGAACAGGCTCCAATCGTTCAGGTAGGTGTCAGAAGCATGTGCGAAGAAGAGAGTGTTTTTGTGAATAAAGAGAGCATGTTTTTTCGCCATCAATTACGGCAAAATCCTTTGTGGCAAAACGATGTGCTCAATCAATTGTCAAAGGAGGTGTATATTACCATTGATCTGGATGTATTTGATCCATCTATAATGCCCTCGACAGGTACGCCCGAACCAGATGGTTTACTTTACCACGATGTGCTTTCAATGATAAGGAAGGTAGCTGAAAGGCATACAATAGTAGGATTCGATATCGTTGAACTGTGTCCAAATAAGATTAATAGGTCGCCTGATTTTTTAGCAGCTAAGCTAATTTATCAGATATTGAGTGAGGTATTTAAATAGTGTTTTTGCTTGTTGATTAATTTTTGCCATGAGAAAATGGAATGTAGAGGACTCTAAGGAGTTGTACAATATAGAAGGATGGGGAATCAATTATTTTTCCATCAACAAAAAAGGCAATGTTACAGTTTGTCCCAATAAGGACGATGTTAAAGTTGACCTGAAAGAAGTTGTTGATGAATTACAGCTTCGTGATGTGACAACACCAGTCTTGTTACGTTTCCCAAATATCTTGAATGATCGAATACTGAGCATGACCAATTGCTTTGAGCAGGCTAAAAATGAATTTGATTACAAAGGGGAGAATTTTGTTGTTTATCCAATAAAAGTCAATCAAATACGGCCTGTTGTTGAGGAGATTGTTAGTCATGGTAAGAAATTTAATGTTGGACTTGAGGCGGGATCTAAGCCTGAGCTGCATGCTGTGATTGCAACAAGCGTAAATACCGATTCATTAATCATCTGTAATGGCTATAAGGATGAGGATTATGTGGAGTTGGCACTATTGGCTCAAAAGATGGGACGCAATATATTTTTGGTTGTTGAAAAGCTTAATGAGCTGCGTATCATTAATGATATTGCCAAGCGCCTCAAGATAAAACCCAATATTGGCATTAGAATTAAGCTCGCCAGCTCTGGTGCTGGCAAATGGATTAGCTCGGGTGGCGATGCCAGTAAATTTGGATTAAATGCCAGTGAGTTGCTTGAGGCCTTAGATTTCATGGAAGCTCATCAATTAAAAGATTGTCTTCGTCTAGTGCATTTTCATATTGGTAGTCAGGTAACTAAAATCAGAAGAATAAAACTAGCGCTGCGCGAAGCGGCTCAGTTTTATGTGCAAATGCATAATCTTGGGTTTGGCGTTGATTTTGTGGATATAGGTGGTGGCTTAGGTGTTGATTATGATGGAACCAAATCGGCCAACAGCGAAAGTAGTGTCAATTATTCGATACAAGAATATGTGAACGATGCCATTTGGTGCATGGTGGATGCAAGCAATAAAAATAATATACCGCACCCAAATATTATAACTGAATCAGGTCGTTCGCTAACGGCACACCATTCGGTACTCGTTTTTGAAGTGTTGGAATCAACATCTGTTCCAAAATGGCCCGGAGAAGATGAGCTCAGTGAAGAAGATCATGAATTGGTAAAAGAACTTCATGCTTGTTGGGAGGTGCTCAACCAGAGTAAGATGATGGAAGTATGGCACGATGCTCAATCGGTGCGTGAGGAAGCATTAGATCGCTTCAGCCTTGGTTTGCTCGACCTGAAAACGCGCGCTCAGATTGAACGTTTGTTTTGGTCCATTGCAAGCGATATCTACAAGATGACTCAAGGCTTAAAGCATGTGCCTGATGAGTTTAATAATTTATCCAAGCTGTTGTCCGACAAGTATTTTTGTAATTTCTCCTTATTTCAGTCTTTGCCCGATTCGTGGGCCATTGATCAGATATTTCCGATAATACCAATTCACCGTCATGCAGAGCAACCGGTTAATAATGCTACTCTGCAAGATATTACATGCGATAGTGATGGTAAGATTGATAGTTTTATATCCACGCGTAATTTTTCTCACCATCTACCCGTGCATCCCTTAAAAAAAGGTGAATCGTACTATGTTGGTGTTTTTCTGGTTGGGGCTTACCAGGAGATATTGGGAGATTTGCATAATCTGTTTGGCGATACCAATGCAGTACATATCTCAGTTGATGATAAAGGTTACCATATTGATCAGGTGATAGATGGTGAAACGGTGGCCGAAGTATTAGAGTATGTTCAATACAGCCCTAAAAAGATGGTGAGAGCAGTTGAAACATGGGTAACATCATCGGTGAAAAAAGGAAAAATATCCTTATCAGAAGGCAAAGAGTTTCTTTCTAATTATCGATCTGGCCTATATGGTTATACGTATTTGGAATAAGGGGTTTAATCAATATAATAGGTTTAACCCGGGTTATGCAGTAGGAGTCATGAAATGACGAACTATCTGCATTTAGCAAGGGCTAACCCCGTCACGATAATTATCGTGATAGAAAATCACCATTTTGGTTTTTCTCCAAAATGGATGAGATACTATATCGCTATGCATTTGGGCTTAATTTTTATTTCAAATGCATAGATTGGG
>JAFMVD010000077.1 GCA_025499625.1 Carboxylicivirga fragile
CTAAATCCCCTGAAGGGGACTTAAGCCTCCACTTTAGGGGAGGTTTGGAGGGGTAAAACGAAAGTAAAATAACAAACTGTAAGTTTGCTTGTTCACAAAAATACCTTTTGGACACCCTCTTAAATATTGAAATAAAATACTGTTATATCAAATCGATGCTTCGCTTAACAAATTTAGTTAGTGCCTCACCTTTCAACATGTTGTTGGATAACAAGGCCAAATCGATCAATTGAGAAACCATCTTGTTTGAAGAAGCAAAAGTAGACAGTTCATTGTCTTTCTTGCTGTTTAACTCAGTTAATTTCTTGTTTAAATCTTCTAACTCATCTTTGTCGGCTTGAGCAATTTCTTCTTCTTTCTTACCTTCTTTTGCTTTTTCAAGCTCTGCACGTTTATTGTCAAGGCTCTCAATCTTCCCTCGAACCGAAGCAACCTTCTCACCTACTTCTTTTTCTTCATCTTCCAATACACGCTTTACCAAAGGGTGATTTCCATTCACTACCAAATTATAGCTATCCGGCATTTCTCCATAGAAATTCATTCCTCCGCCACCCATGGCACTCATTTCTTTCATACGACGCATGAACTCTTGCTGCGTAATCATTACTGGCACATCGGTTTCGCTTAATGCTTCGAAAGTAACAATGAAGTTGATCTTATCAATATTTGGTATCTGAGAACTAAAGATGGTTGTTAAATCTTGTTTTTGAGGCTCAGTCAGATTAAGCTGCATAGCATCCTCTTTCTGAATAAGTTTATCAACCACATCACCATCAACACGAACAAATTTCGAGTTTTCCAACTTACTTTCTAATGTATTAATGAAGTGGCTGTCAAGCTGACCGTCCATTACAAGCACATCATAACCTTTAGCTTTAGCCGCTTCGATAAAGCTATGCTGACCCAGAACATCAGTTGTATATAAATGGATTAATTGCTTATCCTTATCAGTCTGGTTACCTTTGATAATATCAGCATACTCGTCGAAAGTAAAGAATTTACCATCCGTATTTTTAAGTAGAGAAAATTTCTTTGCACGATCATAAAACTTCTCGTCGGTTAACATACCATACTCAACAAATACTTTCAAATCGTCCCATTTTGCTTCTAAACTAGGTCGGTCTTTTTTGAAAATATCTTCAAGTCGATCGGCAACTTTCTTAGTTATATGACTCGAAATTTTCTTTACATTACCATCACTCTGTAAATATGAACGAGATACGTTTAACGGAATATCTGGCGAATCAAGAACTCCATGTAATAATGTTAAAAATTCAGGTACAATTCCTTCTACAGAATCGGTTACATATACTTGGTTACAGTATAATTGAATTTTATTCTTCTGAACTTCAACGTTATTCTTTAATTTAGGAAAATATAGAACACCGGTTAGATTGAATGGGTAATCTACATTTAAGTGGATGTTGAACAATGGATCTTCCGACATTGGATATAGATCGCGATAGAAAGCGTTATAATCCTCATCTTTTAATTCAGAAGGTGTGCGAGTCCAAAGTGGTTTTGTCTCATTTACCACGTTGTCATCTTCCAGCTCTACATCCTTACCATCTTTCCATTCTGTTTTTTTACCAAAAACAACTTCAACAGGTAGGTAACGACAATATTTCTTTAATAATTTATCAACCTCCGCTTTTGTTGCATACTGCTTGTTTTCATCGTCGATGTATAAAACAATATCAGTACCTCTCTCTTCTTTTTCAACTTCTTCAAGCGTATACTCAGGGCTACCATCGCAACTCCACTTTACAGCTTGAGCACCATCTTTGAATGATTTTGTAACAATTTCAACTTTCTCAGAAACCATGAAAGAAGAATAAAAACCTAATCCAAAATGACCAATTATTGCATTGGCATCTTTCTTGTATTTTTCAAGAAATTCGTTGGCACCAGAAAAAGCAACCTGATTAATATATTTGTCAATTTCTTCAGATGTCATACCAACACCCTTATCAGAAATGGTTATTGTCTTCTTCTCTTCATCTAAGATAATTTGAACAGCAGCGTTGCCTATCTCCCCCTTAAACTCACCAACCGAAGCCAATGTTTTAAGCTTTTGAGTAGCATCAACTGCATTTGATACTAATTCTCTTAAAAAGATTTCATGATCGGAATAAAGATATTTCTTTATTATCGGAAAGATGTTCTCGGTAGTAACACCAATATTACCTTTTTGCATTTTTATAATGTTTTAAATTTTCAAAATCAAATTAACACAGCTTGCCAATCAAAGTATGTGCCATTTCATTTTTTATGACAATGCGACAGTAATAAATTATTGAAGGTGCACGAATGACAGGTAAAGTGTCAATAATTCATTAAGACGAGGTCAGAAAGTACAACTAGTAAAGTTAATTTATCTTTGGATTTCTCAGATCAATATCTTCTTCCAGTATCCAATAGCCTTTTTGAAACTTAAAGCCATTATAAGTAAAATCTGGCCCATAATAACGATATACCCCTTTGTAGAAAGGTTGAGCGGGTTCTAAATTATCAAACACTATCATTTTTGAACGTTGATCATATCGCATCATCATGGCTGCACCAGATGCATACTGATAAATAATTCGATGACGCGTAATACGATCTGTTTTAAATAGAGGCCAACCAAACCGTATTCTTCCATTCTGTATTGTCAATACATCTAATACTCGAGTCTTTAAAAATTCATCGTTGCCCTTGTAACCAATAAGCGTATAAAAATTACGGTTACGATCAGATGTTTGCACAATATCAAGGTACATGGCTCCATACCATTTCTTATTGGTTAAACTAGCTCTATCCGGTGAGCGTATTTCATCGCTAACATCGTTTAAGGGATATACCTTAAATTGATCGTCAATTTTACTGATAACAGCGCCATGAAATTCGTGCTTAAAATTATTTTTCTGAATATTATATGTACAGATTTTAATATTTCTATCATCCGAATATATGGTTTTCAAATTCTTCAACTGAGCAAAGGTTTCATCGAATCGAGCTTCATTATTCCATAACTTATATAATCTCAACGAAAGAATAGCGTTTATCGAATCTTTTTCTAAATCAGTCTCTTGTTCCTGCAATTTCTGGAAATAGCATTTTGTTAATACATCAACTACTTTTAAATATTCCTTCTTTCCATTACTTTCCGCAATATTTAAACTATAAATATCATCATCACGTTTATTAAACGAAACGTTTAACTGATTAACAGCTTGCACAAAGTGACCGTCTAATTCATCCTTAAATAGCCAATAGGCATTATTATCGCTTACCGACTCCTTTATTATCCAATTGAGCTGAAATACCCCTCCATAGGTAATTGCGCCCAACATCGCCACTTCAATGGCTTTATCGTCCGATTGAATTAAAGTAATTTTACCTGTCTTCAATATTGTTTCATCAATTGTATTCTCTGCCTTCCATTCATCCAACAGCATTTCGGCTGATTCGTCAAGAATTACCTTTCGATGATTTATATCTGTTATGGAATCTAACTGAGTAACTTTATCAATAAATGAAGACTGCTGAGCTAGAACGTTCAAGCTAAATAGAAAGGTAAGTAAAATCAAAAAACATCGATACATATCTATATTTCTAAATATTTAAATATATTTGTAAATCTAAATCGAAAGTAATGAACATTTGGGATAAAATAAAAAGGAATTTAAAAGTTAGAAACTTTATAGGGGTAGCAATAGGTGCTGCAGGAGGATATGCCTACTATTATTTTATTGGCTGTAACTCGGGCACATGCCCAATAACGTCGAATCCTACAAGTAGTATTCTGTATGGAAGTTTAATTGGTATCGTACTGACTATAAAATAAAAGAGAGGCAATTACCTCTCTTTTAGAATTTATTTTTCGAGTTATCTTTTATTCCCAACTCAATAGTACCTTACCACAGTTTCCTTCTTCCATCACATCAAAACCTTTCTGGAAGTCGTCAATACCAAATTGATGTGTTATAATTGGGCTTAGGTCTAAACCAGACATGAGCATTTGCTCCATATGGTACCATGTTTCATACATTTCACGGCCATAAATTCCTTTTAAGGTTAAACCTTTAAATATAATATTATTCCAATCTACCTGAGTAGTAGAAGGTAATATTCCCAGTAAAGATATCTTACCAGAATTATACATGTGCGCTACCAATTGGTTAAAAGCAACCGGCGAACCCGAACATTCTAAACCAATATCAAAACCAATCATCCCGATATTTTTCATTACATCAGTAAGATTCTCTTTAACTGGATTAACCACTTTTGTTGCACCCATTTTGCGAGCTAACTCAGCTCTATATTCATTCATTTCGGTAGCAACAACATAACGTGCACCTGCGAACTTGGCAACAGCTACTGCCATACTTCCAATCAAACCAGATCCAGTAATTAATACATCTTCACCAATTAGCGGAAAAGATAAAGCTGTATGTGTAGCATTCCCGAATGGATCCATAATGGCTAAAATATCATCCGGAATCTGCTTGTTAATCTTCATAACATTATCAGCAGGCACTTTTACATATTCAGCAAAAGAACCATCTATGTTAACACCAATACCTACTGTATTTTCACAAATATGCTGACGACCGCGACGACAATTACGACAATGTCCACATGCAATATGACCTTCACCAGTAACTCGATCACCTTCTTTAAAAGCCTTTACTTCACTACCTAGTTTAGCAATATGACCTACATATTCATGACCTATAGTCATGCCAACAGGTATTGTCTTCTGTGCCCATTCATCCCATTTATATATGTGTAGATCAGTTCCACATATAGCCGACTTCTTAACCTTAATAAGAACATCATTAGGACCAATTTCAGGAATCGCAATCTCTTCTAACCAAATACCTTTTTCGGCCTTTGATTTAACCAGCGCTCTCATTGTTGCCATTTTCTTATATTTAAGTGTGTTATATCAAACATTTATTAGATAACAAAGTTGCAAAACCAAAGCGAATAATTCATATGACAATTATCATCCCTTAGAATTAAAACGGAGGCTACTCAAAATGAATAGCCTCCTATAAAAATATAAGATTAATTTACACCTTATTACTTTGCCCACCATAGTTTGGTATCCTGTTGGTCTGGACCTTGAATTCCAACAGCCGCATCCGTATTATCTCCGTTTTTATTATATGTATCACTACCATAACGCAAACGTTGCGGGTACTTACCATTTATATCACCCAATCCATAGATATCAACATCTGATACACCATCCGCCAATTCTGTAGGATGTCCAAAATCTCTAACCACAGACCAAGCTTCAAATCCATCGGTATAAGCCGCAATCCATCTTTGAGTTGCAATTTTCTCCAAATCTTCATCAACATTACCACTTAAGGAACCTAATGATGAACTTGATAAGTAATTGTCTGCCTCAGCTGAAGAAACCTCCCAAACAGCCATTGCCTGACGAATACCTTCCTGATACATTTCATTAGCTATATCGTCACCCATACCCCGAACAGATGCCTCAGCTCTTAAAAAATAGGCTTCAGCTGTTAACATAACAATTTCCGGAGCAATTGGCTTACCTTCATTTTTTTTCTGAATAATATAGTCGGCCGGTGTTGAATATAAATCATACCCCACAAATGGTTTAATCTTGCCATTTAATCGAGTCGGTTGCCCAATATAATAAGTAGATGCTGCCAATTCAATAATAACATTTCCTTCAATATCTGCCCTATTATATTCAGCTCCAGCATCATCAAGTGTAGCTAATATAAAATCAACACGTTTTTCAAATAAATCAGCTTCTTCACCTTCCGGTTTCTCCATTGTAACAGTTCCGCCTTTTGCTGGTTTAGCATATTTAGACAAGCGTGGATCATTTTCGTCTCTTAATAAATCCATTAAAGTTTTACCTATCGTCCAATCAGAACCGGCTCCAAAATTATGCCATACATCGCCATAAGAAGCACTACCCCACTGACTAATTTCAGCATCTTTCTCCATCAAACAGTTATCACCATCATCGGTTAACAAAGGATTGCCTATTGCTTCAGTTATAGCGTTTGTTGAGAAACTATTTCCATCAGCACCATAAGCTCTTAAGGCTATTCTTAATTTAAGCGTATTCGCCAATCTCTTCCACTTCTGTAAGTCACCACCATAGTAAATATCATTATCTCCTGCATCATTTACTCCAACTCCTGTTCGCTCTTCATCACCAATAATTTGCATGGCGCGATCAAGATCTTCAATGATACCAGCATAAATAGTAGCTTGAGTATCAAACTTTGGGGTTACGATATTCGGATCTGCAGCTTCGCTATAAGGAACCATTCCAAAAACATCAGTATATGTCTGATAATATAGACCTTTTATAATAAGCCCCATGGCAAACATGTATTCATTTTCAAACTCTCCTCCTTCGTCCACTAGTTTCATAAAATTATCTAGATTACCTAAATAACCAGCTAACCAGTCCCAAGCGGCATCAGTGTAACCACCGCTATAGCTATAGCCCAACTCATCACTCCACCATGAACTTGAGTGCCCAAATGTAAAGTGTCCGGCATAACGATCAGCATGAATCAACTGCGCTCTCCAATATGGATAACGATCCGGACCAAACAGTCTAAATTGTGGATCTGTCAAGAAAAATTTCCCACTTACCTCATCCGAATAGAATACATCTGGACGTGTATTAATTTCCTCAAAGGTATCAGTACAAGCCCCTATGCTAACAAATAACAAAAGGATTGATATTATTTTATATAATTTCATAACATTCAAGATTAAAAGTTTACATTTAAATTAAAACCTAAACTGCGAGTGGTAGGTAGATTATACCATAAAACACCCTGAGAGAAGTTACTTGTCGAGAAGCTTGATTCAGGATCGAAATTGTCCATCTTTTTATAAATAAAGAACAAGTTCCTTCCGATAAGGCTTAAGGAAGCACCTTTAACAAAACCATCTCCTAATATACTCTTTGGCATACGATAAGTTAAACTAAGTTCGCGAAGTCGTACATTAGTTGCATCAAATACGTATTCAGAAACAATACCGCTAAGAGCGCCATAATAATCTTGCGCGCTTATATTAGTTGTATTCTGTGTAAATGTACCATCACCATTATCGATTACGCCGTCAACTGTAATTCCCCCTTCTCTGAAAGGTAAAGTACGATCAGAAACACCAGATCCATCTAAGGCTGCATCTGTACCTGAATACAATTCACCACCAAAACGACCATCAATTAAGAATCGAAGAGAAAAATCAGAATACGTAATTGTATTAGTTAAACCTCCGGTCCAATCAGGTTGATAATTACCCAAATGAACATTTTCAGTTGAAGCCTGAGGACGTCCTTGAGCATCAACAACTAGTTGACCATCATCATTACGCCTAAATGTTTTTCCATAAATATCTCCATAACCACCACCAACTGTAGCTTGAACAACAACATCACCCGAGTTTGTTGTACTAAATATAAAGACTTCGGTATCTTCAATTAAACTAACCAGTTCGTTTTTATTTTTAGCATAATTTAAAGCAATATCCCAACTAAAACGACCAGTTTTAACAGGAGTACCTCCTATCATAAATTCAATACCTGAATTCTTTAACTCTCCAACATTTTCTCTAAAAAAACTATAACCTGTAGATGCTGGTACTTCCACATCGAATATTAGATCTTCTGTTTTTATGTTATACCATGAAAAGTCACCATACAAACGATTACGTAACATACTAAACTCCAAACCTATTTCTGTAGAAGTAATTGATTCTGAGCGCAAATCCTCATTAAACCTAACCGATGGACGAGTCACAACGGTACGTCCTAAATAACCTTCTTGTGCAAGGTTATAATATTCATACAATTGATATGGATCAGTATCATTACCTACTTGCGCCCAACTCATTCTCACTTTTGCCATATCTACTATGCCATCAATACCAGGTATAACTTTATGAGCTAAAAAAGAAAAACTTACAGATGGGTAAAAATATGACCAATTATCCTTATTTAGAGTCGATGACCAATCATTTCTTGCAGTAACATCTAGATATGCTAAATCCCTAAACGATAAAGAAGCAGAACCATATAATGAATTCACTTTTTTCCTTTGCAATGGTTCATAATCAGGCGTAATTTTAACCGCATTGGCAACGGTAGCTTTAGAAGGAATCTTAAAATTTTCGCCTGCAATACCAATCATTTCATATGTTCTGTATGAATGATTACCACCTAAATTCACATTTAAACTAAAATCATCAGTTAAATCCTTATTAATCATAAAAAGGAAGTCGGCATTGGTCTCAGAGTTCTTTCTTGTAGAGAAGTTAAATCGACCTGTATTATAAAAATGATGTCCTGGCATATCCACCGTTTCAATTTTAGTTGAAACCATATCTGTTCCTACACGCACAAAGGCAGAAAGCCAATCAGTAAACTCATAATTAGCTTTAAAGAACCCTGACCATCTCTGACGCATATCTTCACGTTGATCATGATTTAGAATCCAATACGGATTACCACCGGAATTAGAGTAGGTCAAAACATTTAAGGACTCTTCAGGATTTTGATAAACCTTGTAGTCGTCCAATATCATATTACGTGGCATAGGGTACACATAAGCCAATAACCCTTCTGTACCTTGCACAGCTCTATTTTTCATTTCCTGATGAAAAAACGTCACTTTCGCATCTATAGATAATCTATCTGTTAAATTGGCAAAAGAACGTAAATTAAAATTGTGTCTATCCAACTGTGAATTAGGTAGAATACCTTTAGTTGCATTATTGGTATAAGAGAAACGCATATTCGCCTTCTCATTTCCACCCTCCAAGGCAATTGTATTAATAAATTGACTTCCCGTATCAAAGAAATCCTTTACGTTGTCAGCTTGAGGAGAATAAGCTTTATTTATACCAGTCCAGTATGGCTGATCAGTTCCATCAAATTTTGGCCCCCATGAACCTGATCCTTTTAATGCATCAAGATCAGATGGTACATTCCCCTGAGTTCCTTGACCATATTGATCTTGAAATTGTGGTAATAGTAGCGGATTATCAAATGTATAACTTGAACTTACCGTTACACCAAGTCCTTTTCCAGAAACTCCTTTTTTTGTTGTAATAAGAATAACACCATTACCTGCTCGTGAGCCGTAAAGTGCTGCAGCATTAGGGCCTTTTAAAACAGTCATTGACTCAATATCATCTGGATTAATATCTGAAATACCAGTTCCATAATCGGCACGTGCATATTCTCCTGTTCCACTACCAGAAGCAGAACCTGCTCCAGAGTTATCAATAGGTACACCATCAACTACATATAATGGTTGATTATTCCCTGACAAAGAATTATTACCTCTAATCAAAACCCTTGATCCACCACCAGGACCAGAAGTTGATTGAGTAATAACAACCCCGGCAACTTTACCAGAAAGTGAATTAATAACATTTGGATCCTTAACAGTGGTTAACTCTTCACCACCCAATTCACTAACTGCATATCCTAAAGCTTTTTTCTCACGAGAAATACCAAGTGCTGTAACAACCACTTCGTCCATTCCAATAACATCGGGAACCATCACCACATCATAAGTGGTAGCAGAAGTAACGCTTACCTCTTGAGTATCCATTCCCACAAAAGAGAATACAAGAATCGCTCCTTGAGGAACGTTTAAATTGTATACACCATCAATGTCAGTTATTGTACCATTAGTTGTTCCCTTTTGAACCACGGAAACACCAGGAATGGCAGATCCATCATCAGAACTTGTAACAGTTCCCTGAATACTTAGATCTTGGGCAAAAGAAAGACTTGCCCCAAAAATGAGAGCTGCAGTAAACAGCAAACATCTTTTAAACCAATTTTCATTTCGTTTCATAAAACAGAAGTTTAAATTAATTTCGGTATTATTTATTTAAATAATTTGAATACACCGATTATATATGTGAAGTATTATATAGGCCTTACAAAAATGAAGGGATGTGATAGAGCAATCAGGAAATACAAAACACAGTTGTTAAATTTCAGCTTAGCAACTGTGCATACCCGATTAGTTTCCAGCCAATAAGATTATCTCTCTAGTGATATTTTCAAGATATAAACATTTTTTTTAAAAAACAAACATTAATTAACAACATGTGTTATAAACGCAAAAAGGGCTACCCCCCGGTAGCCCTTAGCACACACTCTATCCTCAATGTTAGACCCATTAGCCTTTATGAGAATCAAGAACAAAAAAACAATACTTTATAAAACTCTCTCAGTAAATGCTTTTAAGATTGAAAAGGTGAGTGATACATTTATCACTCATCCTTTTCTGACTTGAATAAATAGTTAGATTTTCGATTAGGTTAGAAATGGACTATTACTTTGCCCACCAATGCTTTGTACCTTCATGATCTTTATCTCTTACCTTCTCATAATTTTCTGAGTTAATTTGAGCTTGAACAGATGGGTATTTTACACGTTGAATAATCTTTCCTGCGGGAACATTTGAATTGAATTGAAGCCCAAAATTCATTTTAGGTAATTCTAATCTTCGTAAATCAGCCCATGCTTCCCATGAATTATCAGGATAACCTCCAATATATTTCTGTGTAATAATCTTTTCTAAAGAGCTACCATTTGCATCACTCCAGTTCGCAGATGTACCATGTGTATTAACCGCAGAACTTGTCAAATATGCATCTGCACCATCTAATTTCCAATACTCAAACGATGCTCTAACACCATTTTCATATGCATCTTTCGTATCTACACCCATATTCCAGCCATTCAAAGCACCTTCAGCACGGAGAAACCACACTTCAGCAATTGGCATAATAGTACGATATCTTCCATTGTCTCCACCATTCTTACCTCTTAAAGTAACATTAATACGAGCGTTATTTGCTACCTTATATTCAGATTCTTGTCTCTCATCAGATGATAATCCCAAAGGAATACCAGTCCAACGCCCTGAATATCCAGCTTCCACTTCACCATTAGATGATGAAGAACCAAAGCAAAGTGTTAAACGAGGGTCAACAAACTCCGGAAACTCAACCAAATCATCAGGATTTTCCATATGATCTTTCAGAAATTCCATTCCGCCAATACCCGTTCCAAGATTATACAATGTTTCGGTTAAACCAACACCGTTACCAGCTCCCCACCAGAAATAATAAGTCATACTATAACCTTCACCCCAAGTTGATTGGTTAGCTGGCATTGTTGGCATATCTGAAAAATCTTCTAAAACACCGCTAGCGACAGCTTCTTGAGCATGCATCTTAGCAGTAGTTGCATCTACTCCCGATACCCGCATTGCTAGTCGAAGACGTAATGAATTACCAAACTTTTTCCATTTTACCACATCTCCTTGATAAATAATATCGTTGAACATCGACTTTTCTTCATCCATATTTTCAACAGCCTCTTTAAGACTTGCTAACATGTCAAGATAAATCTCCTCTTCTGAATCATATTCGCCACTTAATACATCAAAATAAGGTAAATCACCAAACAAATCCACTGCTCGATGCATAATAAATGCACGCCATATTTTAATCAACCCAACGTCGTTTACAAACTTGTCATTGTCTTGATATTCTAACATTAATGATGTTAAGTTACCAAACCATCTATAATGATCATTCCAAAAGTCTTGAGACCATCCATCTACAGATTGATATTCATAGGTACCAAATCCAGTACCTGTATAATACTGTGAAAACATATCAACATACAAATTATGAACACGTTGATGTAAATGGGCATGTAACGTTGCCTCTTGCAGAATTGCTCCCACCTTTAAACCAGGTGGAACCATGTTTGCGGGAGGATTATTAGGATCCTTATTTATATCCTCAAAATCATCGCACGATACAATCGACAGTATTGATAATGCGAGTAAAATATATTTCATTGATTTCATATACAATCTGTATTAAAAGTTAATTGATAAATTAAACCCCATCGTTCTAACACGGCTTGCTGGATACATCTCAACACCCTGTGAGTTAGATGTTGTATAAGAAGCTGCTGGAAGGCCATTTAAGTCACTTCCAAAAGTTGCTAGATTACGGGCTACAAAACTTAAACGAATTTGATCTGCACTAATCTTTTGTGCAAATGTTCTTGGCACTGAATAACCAATAGTCAATTCTCTGAAGTTGATTTCAGAGGCATCATAAATCCATTCTGAATCAATTCCTGCCTTATCTTGCCAATAAGTTTGAGCTGAGACCGTTGAAACTACAGGATTATTATCAGATGTTACGCCTTCAATTGTATAATCAGCACGTCCATTTTCAACAGACATTTTAGATGTACCATAACGAGCACCTTGTGCCTGTGTATAAGAATAAATATCTCCTCCTTTTTGCATATCAAATAAGAAACCTAAACTAAATTGGCCTATTTGACTATCTCCATATGTAAAACTATTGGATAAACCTGCTGTCCAATCAGGGTTGAAATTACCTAATTTTACCCTCTCATCACTTCTTTGATAGCGTCCTTCACCATTCATTATTCTTTGACCTTTATCATTCGTCATATACGTATATCCATACAAGTCACCAAAACTACCACCTTCTACCGCTATAACCTGCATCAATGAACTTGGATCTGATAATACATATGTTTTAGATTCTGGATGAAGTGAAATAATCTTATTTTTATTCTTCGACCAATTTAAACTCAAATCCCATTTGAACTTAGAAGTTTGAAGTGGTGTTGCATAAAAAATAACCTCATGTCCTTTATTCTGAATCTCCCCCGCATTTATCCATTTATGACTAAATTGTAAGGTTTGGAATGGTATACGAATAATTTGATCTTCTGTGTTATTCTCGTAATACGTATAGTCTAAACCTACACGATTATTCACAAATTTCAATTCAAAACCAAATTCTGTTGACTTCAAGCGTTCCGATTTCAAATTAGGATTAGGTTCTGTATTAGGAGCATTAGCATTTCCTGTATCACTAATGGTATTAGTTAGCTCAAGCTGATATGGATCGGTATCGTTACCCACTTCAGCATATGAAGCTCGTATCTTTCCAAAAGTAAACCAAGATGGCATATCAAGAAGTTGACTAAATATTATACTTGTACCAATAGAAGGGTATGAATATGGATTATTATCCATATTTATTGTAGATGACCAATCCGAACGATATGTCAAATCTATGTAGAAAAAATTGTCATATGAAACCTGCGCCAAAGCAAATACAGAGTTGATCTTTTTCCTATAGATATATTCACTACCTGTTCTATTTCCTGAATTATTAATTGAATAGAAATCAGGTACAGTTAGCCCTCTTGACTGAGCAGTTGTTGAATAGGAATTAGCACTCATTAAATTCGTACCTACACTAATTTGACCAGAAAACTTTGACCCGTTGATTTGATCTTTTTTATACTGAGCCAATGCCTCGAAATTTGACTCACTAGCCTGTGTTTGCGTCTGACGTACATCTCCTGTTTGGAACCAATAAGGAACACCTGTTCCAAGTTGGTCGCGATTACGAAACGAATAAAAATCTAAACCGTATTTTGCATAGATTGAGAAGTCTTTTGTCAATTGAAAATTCAACTTGGCGTATCCAGAAATCCGATGACGTTCATCTTCGTTTGTGTTGTATAAAGTACTGTAGTATGGATTTAAGATAACACCGTTATTCTGATGCCATCGCATAGGTGCAAGCGTATTTTCGTCACGCACATTATTTTTTAAATCGGTATAACTAACACTCCTTGGCATGATAATATAACTATAGAATGGATTATCAGGATCACGAGTAATTTTAGGTCTATTTTCTCCATTTGTTTTAGTATAGCGCACAGAAAAATCAGAACTAATAACCTTACTATGATTAGTTAGTGATTTTAAAGAAGCAGTATACTTTTCTAACTCATGGGTTGGAACAGTACCTTTAGTTTTGTTATAAGAAACAGATGCTCTAAATGAGTTTTTATCAGTATGCGATGTAAAATCCAATGTGCTGGTTGTACTAAGTCCATTCTGTAAAAAATCATTAATATCATTATCACGAGCTGAATAACTATTTGCTTTACCAGTCCAATCAACATAGCTTTGACCTGTCATCTTTTCTCCCCAACTCAAATCAGAAGCTGCATCAAAGCTACCAAGTACACCTTGACCGTATTCATTCTGCATTTCAAGGTAAGGACGAGGTGTACTAAAGGTCGTATTATTATTAAAAGCAATACCTAATTTTTTACCTTTTACAGCTCCTTTAGTAGTTATCAAAATCACCCCGTTACCTGCTCTTGAACCATATAATGCAGATGCAGCTGGTCCTTTTAGAACAGACATTGTTTCAATATCATCAGGGTTGATTTCTGACATGCCATTTCCATAGTCAATTGAACGATTACCCCAAGTATCATCCGTATTAGTACCTAAATTATCCATAGGAACTCCATCTACTACTATTAATGGCTGATTATTTCCACTAATAAAGCTATTACCTCGAATTGTAACACGAGTTGATCCTCCTTCACCAGTTGCTGAAGGACTAACATTAACACCTGCAACTCTACCTGATAAACTATTCATAGGATTACTCTCACGAGCTTCAGCTAATGCCTCATTTCCTATTTCAGCAGCGCTGTACGCAAGCGATTTTTTCTCTCGCTTAATCCCAAGCGCTGTAACCACAACTTCGTCCACATCAATGGCATCAGAATCCAAAGCTACATTAATTACTGTTTGATCACCAACAGTAACTTCTTGGCTTGTCATTCCTACAAATGAAAATGCAACAATAACACCTTTGTTTACAGTTAAGGAATAATTTCCGTCAATGTCGGTAATCGTTCCATTTGTTGTTCCTTTTTCTACAACAGATACACCCGGTATTGGTAATCCGTCACTAGCTCCGGTAACTACACCGGTGAGCGTTTGCTCTTGAGCAAATGTTACACCTAAAGATAGGATAAGCATAACAGCACCCATTAGTCCTCTTTGAAACCAGTTAGTTCTTTTTTCCATAAAGAGTTTAAATTTTGGAATTAGTTAAATTAAATAAATGTGAGTAGCAGTAATAGAACAAGAAGTAGTATTAAAAGAATAACCAACACCGTACGTATAATAACGTACTTTGAAGCTTCTTCTTCAATCTTACTTTGCTTTTCCTTATTACCAAAAATCAATTTCATGGAAGCAAATCTACACTCAGCCACAAAACTTGCATTGCACTGATGTTGATTTGAATAGAACTTTTAACACATCAATAGCACTATCGTTGCAGAACTGTACTAATGGTGCATTTAACACTTAAAAAGCATTAATTAATTGTTAAAAAGTGCATTAAAAACGGCAGTAAAAGACTTATTCAGCAAAACCAAACCACAAAAAAAGAGGCTGTCTCAAAAGTCAAAAAAGAATCTTTGAAACTTATAATTTGTAACTAACTTCAATATTTGTTACCCCTAAATCCCCTGAAGGGGA